>NZ_AP021902.1:0-775000 GCF_018325965.1 Pseudomonas sp. Cab53
TGACCCCCACTTGTACAACGACCTCACGGCCGGTTATCCACAGAGCTTATCCACTGACCGCCGGTCGCCTTTCCTGCTGTTAAGGCATTGATAAATCATGGGCGATCAGCAACCTGCATGTGGATAAGTGCGCGCCTGATCGCTACAATGGCCGCTTGTTTTTGCCTCACCGGCTTTCAACTTAGGGGATGTCCGTGTCAGTGGAACTTTGGCAGCAGTGCGTGGAGCTTTTGCGCGATGAGCTGCCTGCCCAACAATTCAACACTTGGATCCGTCCACTACAGGTCGAAGCCGAAGGCGACGAGTTGCGCGTCTATGCACCGAATCGTTTCGTTCTCGACTGGGTCAACGAAAAGTACCTGGGCCGGGTTCTCGAACTGCTCGACGAGCATGGCAATGGCACGGCGCCTGCGTTGTCCTTATTAATAGGCAGCAAACGCAGCTCGGCCCCTCGCGCGGCGCCCAATGCCCCGCTCGCCGCGGCGGCTGCTTCCCAGGTCCAGGCCACTGCAGCGCCGGTCAACCATGCCGCGCCAGCTCCCGCGCCTGCGCCGAGCAAACGCAGTGCGCAAAAAGAGACACACGTCAGCGAGGAACCTTCGCGGGACAGCTTCGACCCCATGGCTGGCGCCAGCTCCCAGCAGGCCCCGGTGCGCGCCGAGCAGCGCAACGTCCAGGTCGAAGGCGCGCTCAAGCACACCAGTTACCTGAACCGGACCTTCACCTTCGAAAACTTCGTCGAAGGTAAATCCAACCAACTGGCCCGGGCCGCTGCCTGGCAGGTGGCGGACAACCCCAAGCATGGCTACAACCCGCTCTTCCTCTACGGTGGCGTGGGCTTGGGTAAAACCCACTTGATGCATGCGGTGGGCAACCACCTATTAAAGAAGAACCCGAATGCCAAGGTCGTGTACCTGCATTCCGAGCGGTTCGTGGCTGACATGGTCAAGGCGTTGCAGCTGAACGCGATCAACGAATTCAAGCGCTTCTACCGTTCGGTGGACGCCTTGCTGATCGACGATATCCAGTTCTTCGCCCGCAAGGAGCGTTCCCAGGAAGAGTTTTTCCACACCTTCAACGCATTGCTTGAAGGGGGCCAGCAGGTCATTCTCACCAGCGACCGCTACCCGAAGGAAATCGAAGGTCTGGAGGAACGCCTCAAGTCGCGTTTCGGCTGGGGCCTGACGGTGGCTGTCGAGCCACCCGAGCTGGAAACCCGCGTGGCGATCCTGATGAAGAAAGCCGACCAGGCCAAGGTCGAGCTGCCACACGACGCAGCGTTCTTCATCGCCCAGCGTATCCGCTCGAACGTACGTGAACTCGAAGGTGCCCTCAAGCGGGTGATCGCCCATTCCCACTTCATGGGTCGCGACATTACCATCGAGCTGATTCGCGAATCCCTCAAGGATCTGCTGGCACTGCAGGACAAGCTGGTCTCTGTGGATAACATTCAGCGTACAGTGGCTGAATACTACAAGATCAAGATTTCAGATCTGCTGTCCAAGCGCCGTTCGCGTTCGGTGGCTCGCCCGCGTCAGGTGGCCATGGCGTTGTCCAAGGAGCTGACCAACCACAGCCTGCCGGAAATCGGCGATGTGTTTGGCGGGCGCGACCACACGACCGTGCTGCACGCCTGCCGCAAGATCAACGAACTTAAGGAATCCGACGCGGACATCCGCGAGGACTACAAGAACCTGCTGCGTACACTGACCACTTGATGACCAGCGCAGCTTATTAAGGCAAGGGACTAGACCATGCATTTCACCATTCAACGCGAAGCCCTGTTGAAACCCCTGCAACTGGTCGCCGGCGTCGTCGAACGCCGCCAGACCTTGCCGGTACTTTCCAACGTGCTGTTGGTTGTCGAAGGCCAGCAGCTGTCGCTGACCGGTACCGACCTGGAAGTCGAGCTGGTTGGTCGGGTGCAACTTGAAGAGCCGGCCGATCCGGGTTCCATCACCGTGCCTGCGCGCAAGCTGATGGACATCTGCAAGAGCTTGCCCAACGATGCGCTGATCGACATCAAGGTCGATGAGCAGAAGCTCGTGGTCAAGGCCGGTCGTAGCCGTTTCACCTTGTCCACCTTGCCTGCCAATGATTTCCCTACGGTGGAAGAAGGCCCTGGCTCGCTGACCTGCAGCCTCGATCAGAGCAAGCTGCGTCGCCTGATCGAGCGCACCAGCTTCGCCATGGCCCAGCAGGACGTGCGCTACTACCTCAACGGCATGCTGCTGGAAGTGTCCGCTGGCGTTATCCGCGCCGTGGCCACCGATGGCCATCGCCTGGCGATGTGCTCGATGCAGGCTGATATCGGCCAACCGGATCGTCACCAGGTGATTGTGCCGCGCAAGGGCATCCTGGAGCTGGCGCGCCTGCTGACCGAACCGGACGGCAACGTCAGCATCGTACTGGGCCAACACCACATTCGCGCCACCACCGGTGAATTCACCTTCACTTCGAAATTGGTGGACGGCAAGTTCCCTGACTACGAGCGTGTGTTGCCCAAGGGTGGCGACAAGCTGGTGTTGGGCGATCGTCAGGCGCTGCGTGAAGCGTTCAGCCGTACGGCGATCCTGTCCAACGAGAAATACCGCGGCATCCGCCTGCAACTGGCCAATGGTCAACTGAAGATCCAGGCCAACAACCCGGAGCAGGAAGAAGCGGAAGAAGAAGTGGGCGTTGACTACAGCGGCGGCTCCCTGGAAATCGGCTTCAACGTCAGCTATCTGCTGGATGTGTTGGGCGTGATGACCACCGAACAGGTCCGTCTGATCCTGTCCGACTCCAACAGCAGTGCGCTGGTGCAAGAGTCCGACAACGACGATTCGGCCTACGTTGTCATGCCGATGCGTCTGTAATCATGCCCAGCAGAAGCTAGATGTCCTTAAGTCGCGTCTCAGTCACCGCGGTGCGCAATCTGCACCCGGTGACCTTCTCCCCCTCCCCCCGAATCAATATTCTTTACGGTGCCAACGGCAGCGGCAAAACCAGCGTACTGGAAGCCGTTCACCTGCTGGGGCTCGCCCGTTCGTTTCGCAGTACCCGCCTGTTACCGGTCATCCAGTACGACCAACTGGCCTGCACCGTGTTTGGCCAGGTGGAGTTGGCCGAAGGTGGCCATAGTGCTTTGGGCATTTCGCGGGACCGGCAAGGTGAGTTCCAGATTCGGATCGATGGGCAGAATGCTCGCAGCGCTGCGCAGCTGGCGGAGATCCTGCCCTTGCAACTGATCAACCCGGACAGCTTCCGGCTGTTGGAGGGCGCGCCGAAGATTCGTCGACAGTTTCTCGACTGGGGCGTGTTCCACGTGGAACCGCGTTTCATGGCGACTTGGCAGCGCTTGCAGAAGGCGCTGCGCCAGCGAAACTCTTGGCTGCGACATGGTACACTTGACGCCGTTTCGCAAGCGGTTTGGGACAGGGAACTGTGCCAGGCCAGCGCTGAAATAGATGAATATCGCCGCGCTTATATCAAAGCCTTGAAACCGGTCTTTGAGCAGACCTTGAGCGAGCTGGTTGAGCTCGATGGCCTGACGCTCAGCTATTACCGAGGCTGGGACAAGGACCGCGAGTTGAGTGCCGTGCTGGCTGGCTCCCTGCAACGCGACCAGCAGATGGGTCATACCCAGGCTGGACCACAACGTGCTGACTTGCGCCTCAGATTGGGCGCTCACAATGCCGCGGACATCTTGTCCCGGGGCCAGCAGAAGTTGGTGGTGTGTGCCTTGCGGATCGCTCAGGGACATCTGGTAAGCCAAGCCCGCCGCGGTCAGTGTATTTATCTGGTGGATGACTTGCCGTCCGAACTGGACGAAGCCCACCGCCGCGCGCTTTGCCGCTTGTTGGAAGACTTACGCTGCCAGGTGTTCATCACCTGTGTAGACCACGAATTATTGAGGGAAGGCTGGCAGACGGAAACGCCAGTCGCCCTGTTCCACGTGGAACAGGGCCGTATCACCCAGACCCACGACCATCGGGAGTGAAGGCATTGAGCGAAGAAAATACGTACGACTCAACGAGCATTAAAGTGCTGAAAGGCCTGGATGCCGTACGCAAACGTCCCGGTATGTACATTGGCGACACCGATGATGGTAGCGGCTTGCACCACATGGTGTTCGAGGTGGTCGACAACTCCATCGACGAAGCCCTCGCCGGTTATTGCGACGACATCAGCATCATCATTCATCCGGATGAGTCCATCACCGTTCGCGACAACGGCCGTGGCATCCCGGTCGACGTGCATAAAGAGGAAGGCGTTTCCGCCGCCGAGGTCATCATGACCGTCCTCCACGCCGGCGGTAAGTTCGACGATAACTCCTACAAGGTATCCGGTGGCCTCCACGGCGTGGGCGTATCGGTGGTGAACGCGCTGTCCGAAGAACTGATCCTCACCGTGCGCCGCAGTGGCAAGATCTGGGAACAGACCTACGTCCACGGCGTTCCACAGGCTCCGATGGCGATCGTGGGTGACAGCGAAACCACCGGCACCCAGATCCATTTCAAGGCGTCGAGCGAAACGTTCAAGAACATCCACTTCAGCTGGGACATCCTGGCCAAGCGGATTCGTGAGCTGTCCTTCCTGAACTCCGGTGTCGGCATCGTCCTCAAGGATGAGCGCAGCGGCAAGGAAGAGCTGTTCAAGTACGAAGGTGGCCTGCGCGCATTCGTTGAATACCTGAACACCAACAAGACCGCGGTCAATCAGGTGTTCCACTTCAACATCCAGCGTGAAGACGGCATCGGCGTGGAAATCGCCCTGCAGTGGAACGACAGCTTCAACGAGAATCTGCTGTGCTTCACCAACAACATTCCCCAGCGCGACGGCGGCACTCACCTGGTGGGCTTCCGTTCGGCGCTGACGCGTAACCTGAACAACTACATCGAACAGGAAGGCCTGGCGAAGAAGCACAAGGTTGCCACCACCGGCGACGATGCCCGCGAAGGCCTGACGGCGATCATTTCGGTGAAGGTGCCGGATCCGAAGTTCAGTTCCCAGACCAAGGACAAGCTGGTGTCTTCCGAAGTGAAGACCGCGGTCGAACAGGAAATGGGCAAGTATTTCTCCGACTTCCTGCTGGAGAACCCGAACGAAGCCAAGCTGGTGGTCGGCAAGATGATCGACGCCGCCCGTGCTCGTGAAGCGGCGCGCAAGGCCCGTGAGATGACCCGCCGCAAAGGCGCGCTGGACATCGCCGGCCTGCCGGGCAAGCTGGCTGACTGCCAGGAAAAGGATCCTGCCCTGTCCGAACTGTACCTCGTGGAAGGTGACTCTGCTGGCGGCTCCGCCAAGCAGGGACGCAACCGTCGCACCCAGGCCATCCTGCCGCTCAAGGGCAAGATCCTGAACGTCGAGAAGGCGCGCTTCGACAAGATGATTTCCTCCCAGGAAGTCGGCACCTTGATCACCGCGCTGGGCTGTGGCATCGGCCGCGAAGAGTACAACATCGACAAGCTGCGTTATCACAACATCATCATCATGACCGACGCCGACGTCGACGGCTCGCACATCCGTACCCTGTTGCTGACGTTCTTCTTCCGTCAGTTGCCGGAGCTGATCGAGCGCGGCTACATCTACATCGCCCAGCCGCCGCTCTATAAGGTCAAGAAAGGCAAGCAGGAGCAGTACATCAAGGACGACGACGCCATGGAGGAATACATGACGCAATCGGCCCTCGAAGACGCGAGCCTGCACCTGAACGAAGACGCCCCGGGTATTTCCGGTGAGGCCCTCGAGCGCCTGGTCAACGATTTCCGCCTGGTGATGAAGACCCTCAAGCGCCTGTCGCGCCTGTACCCGCAGGAGCTGACCGAACACTTCATCTACCTGCCGGCCGTCAGCATGGAGCAACTGTCCGATCACGCGGCGATGCAAGATTGGCTGGCCCAGTACGAAGTCCGCCTGCGCACCGTCGAGAAGTCCGGCCTGGTCTACAAGGCCAGCCTGCGTGAAGACCGTGAGCGTAACGTCTGGCTGCCTGAGGTCGAACTGATCTCCCATGGCCTGTCGAACTACGTCACCTTCAACCGCGACTTCTTCGGCAGCAACGACTACAAGACCGTGGTCTCCCTCGGTGCACAACTGAGCACGCTGCTCGATGAAGGTGCATACATCCAGCGCGGTGAGCGTAAGAAAGCGGTGACCGAGTTCAAGGAAGCCCTTGAATGGCTGATGGCCGAAAGCACCAAGCGCCACACCATCCAGCGATACAAAGGGCTGGGCGAAATGAACCCGGATCAGCTGTGGGAAACCACCATGGACCCGGGCTCGCGCCGCATGCTGAAAGTGACCATCGAAGACGCCATTGGCGCGGACCAGATCTTCAACACCCTGATGGGTGATGCGGTCGAGCCACGCCGTGACTTCATCGAGAGCAACGCCCTGGCGGTGTCCAACCTGGATTTCTGATCCAACTGCCAACCGTCCCAATGAAAAAGGCCAACGCACCTGCGTTGGCCTTTTTTGTTCGTCTTCAGTCACGTTTCCGACCCCGACCTGCTGGTCAGAAAGCGGGTAGCCCGGTAACACGTGGAACAAAAGCTTTGATGCTCAAGGACTTGCGAAGCGGCCCAGGCCCCCGTAATACGGGAGCGGAGTAAATTCTGGCGCAATTCTTGCGTCTTAAATAACTTACACATCGTTTTTTTATTTTTACAGAAACGATGGGTTGAGGTGGATCGAACAAATCTAAATACCAAAGGTAGTCTCAATGAGCGGTACGCAAACTTCCGATAGTCTGGAACAAGGACTCAAACCACGGCATGTGACGATGCTGTCCATTGCTGGTGTGATTGGCGCCGGTCTTTTCGTCGGCTCCGGGCATGCGATTGCCGCAGCCGGCCCAGCGGTGCTGCTGGCCTATGCCGCCGCCGGTGCCCTTGTGGTGTTGGTGATGCGTATGCTGGGGGAAATGGCCGTCGCCTCGCCCGACACCGGTTCCTTCTCCACCTATGCCGATCGCGCCATTGGCCATTGGGCCGGTTTCACCATCGGTTGGTTGTACTGGTGGTTCTGGGTCCTGGTGATTCCACTGGAGGCCAACGCCGCCGCCACCATCCTGCATGCCTGGTTCCCGAATGTGGCCATCTGGGTCTTTACCCTGGTCATCACCCTGCTGCTGACGGTCACCAACCTGTTCAGCGTGAAGAATTATGGGGAGTTCGAGTTCTGGTTTGCCTTGATCAAAGTCGTGGCGATCATTGGTTTTGTCGGGCTGGGTATCCTGGCGATCCTCGGCTGGCTGCCCACCAGCCAGGTGAGTGGCGTGTCCCACCTGTTCGACACCCAGGGCTTCTTGCCAAACGGCATGGGTGCGGTACTGGGCGCGATCCTGACGACCATGTTTTCGTTCATGGGCACCGAGATCGTCACCATTGCTGCCGCTGAATCGAAGAACCCTGGCCAGCAAATCTCCAAGGCGACCAACTCGGTGATCTGGCGGATCGGCCTGTTCTACCTGGTGTCCATTTTCATCGTTGTTGCGCTGGTGCCTTGGAATGACCCGTCGCTGGCCAATGTCGGCTCTTACCAGACGGTGCTGGAGCGCATGGGCATCCCCAACGCCAAGCTGATCGTCGACCTGGTGGTGCTGGTGGCGGTGACCAGTTGCCTGAACTCGGCGCTGTACACTGCTTCCCGGATGATGTTCTCCCTGGGCAAGCGCGGTGATGCGCCGGCCGTGGCCAAGCGCACCAACAAGAGCGGCACGCCTTACTGGGCGGTCGTGCTGTCGACGGCCGCCGCGTTCCTGGCCGTGTTCGCCAACTACGTGGCGCCAGCGGCGGTCTTCGAGTTCCTGTTGGCCAGCTCGGGTGCGATTGCGTTGCTGGTGTACCTGGTGATTGCTTTCTCGCAGCTGCGCATGCGCAAACAGCGCAAGGCTCGCGGTGAAAAAATCGCTTTCAGCATGTGGCTGTTCCCGGGCCTGACCTACGCGGTGATCGTATTCATCGTCGGCGCCCTGACCATCATGCTGTTCCAGGAGGCCCATCGGGTGGAGATTCTCGCCACGGGCCTGCTCAGCCTGCTGGTGGTAGCGTGCGGCCTGCTGGTGCAACGTCGCCGGATTGGCAAGGCAGGCAGCCTGGTACAGAGCCACGGCTGACATCACTGTGGCGAGGGAGCTTGCTCCCGCTTGAGTGCGAAGCGCTCATAAAAGGGGCCGCTGCGCAGCCCAGCGGGAGCAAGCTTCCTCGTCACGGCTCCGAATCTTTAGATGGCCAGGTGCGCCCTGGCCTTTGTGTGGTCTAGCTCGCCACCGATGCTTCGCTTCCCGCCGCCACGCTCTCCAGTCGATACCCATACCCGTAGATCGTCAGCAGTTGCCAGCCGCGGTCTGCTGTCAGGCCGAGCTTGTTGCGCAGGCGATAGATGTGGGTGTCGAGGGGGCGGGACGAGGTCATTTCCTCGTGGGTCCAGAAGCGCTCGTAGAAATATTCCCGGGACAGCGGCCGACCCAGGTTGGCGAACAGGCAGCGGGCCAGACGGAACTCCCGCTCGGTCAAACTGATGGGGATGCCGGCGCGGGTGACGGTGAGTTCGGCATCGTCGAACTCCAGGTCATTGAACACCAGTACATCGCTGGTGGGCACGCGTTGCAGGTTGTGCCGGCGCAGCACGGCAGTGACTCGGGCCTTGAGCTCATTGGGCCTGAAGGGTTTGCTTACATAGTCGTCGGCCCCGGCGTTGAGTGCCTGGACGATGTCGTGCTCGCCGTCGCGGCTGGTGAGCATGATCGCGGCCGGGGGCGAGTCCATGTGCTCACGGGTCCAACGCAGCAGCGACAGCCCGCTGATATCAGGCACTTGCCAATCCAGAATCAACAGGTCGAAGGTTTCCCGGCGCAATTGCCGCAGCAGGTCCTCGCCGCGCTCGAAGCTGTGCAGGGTCCAGGCCTGCTCACCCCTGCCGGGGATTTGTTGCAGTGTCTGTTCCACCCGGCGCAGTTCGGCCGGTTCGTCATCCAGTATGGCGACACGCATGGGATGCGATTCCTTGATCTCGGGTAGCGGACATCATCAGGTGGCGCGACAGTCGATTCGGCCGGCCCCTGTCGCTGGCTGCAAGACAATAACCACTCTCGGCACGGAGGGAAAGGTAGCGGCGTTGCACCTGATGACCCAAGCTCGCTTCCACAGTGCTTACTGACAAACCCCATATGCAAACCCTATTCTTACTCCCCCTGCCGATCTGACCTGTCACCATGCGCGATATCCCCAGCCGTACTGCTCGAACAGGTGGCCCATGAGCCACCAGCGGCGCCGTGAAAGTCGCGAGCCCACCCAGGTCCAGCGCATGTTTCGCCAGTTGATGCGCGAATGGTTGTGGATAAGTCTGCTGTTGTTACCCTTGACCGCCTTGTTGTCCTTCAGCGGCCAGTCGCCGCGCAACGGCCCCCTGGCCGCCCTGCTTTCGGTTGGCTTGGTGGCGTGTGTATTGGGCTTGCTGCTATGGCGCCCGCGCCTCGCGCTGTGGGCAACGGTGGGAGGCATGAGCCTGGCGTTGTTGATCAGCGCGGTATTGGCCATTCGCGGCTGGTGGTGGTCGCCGATGGCCAGTGTGCTGGGCATTCTGTTCGGTTACCTGATCTGGAACTGGCGGCGCCTGAGCGTGGTGCTGGCCTATTTCGGCTGGGAACTGGCGCGCCTGGATTCGGAGCCGAAGGTGTTCCCGGAACGGCGCCGGGCACCCTATTTGGGCAGTGACCGCTTGCAGGGCCAGATCATGGCCCTGGAACAAGCCATGAGCCGAACCCGTGACACGCGCCGCTTCATTGCCGATGGCCTCGAATACCTGCCGGTGGCGACGATGATCAGCGACCCCCAAGGCAAGTTGTTGCTGGGCAACCGCAAGGCTCGCGAGCTGTTCGGCCACGGCCTGGCGGGCGGCGATGTGCTCGAGCATCTTGCTGAGCTGGGTTATCCAGGCCTTGAACCGGGCGCGCGCCATCGGTTATCCACATTACCGTTGCTGGAGTTTCGCGATGTCCGCGAGCGCAGTCTGCGCCTGGACAGGGCTGCGTTGCTGCCGGTCGACGGTGATGCGCCGATTGGCTGGTTGCTCAGCCTCATCGACCTCAGCGTGGAACGCGAAGCCGAAGAGCAGCGCAGCGTCATGCTGCGTTTTCTCTCCCACGACCTGCGTGCACCACACTCGGCGATCCTGGCGCTGTTGGACGTCCAACGGCATCAACTGGGCGAGAACACGCCGCTGTTCGACCAGATCGAGCGTCAGGTGCGGCGTGCCCTGGAGTTGACGGATGGCTTTGTGCAACTGGCCAGGGCCGAGTCCGAGGCGTACCAGTTCCAACCGACGTTGTTCGCCATGCTGGTGTTGGACGTAATCGACCAAGCCTTGCCACTGGCCCAGGCAAAGCGCATCCAACTGGTTCACGAAATGGACGATGAAGAGGCCATGGTGCGGGCCGACCAGGCGTTGCTGACGCGGGCGCTGTTCAATCTGCTGGAGAACGCCATCAAGTACAGCGCCTCGGACACCCGCATAGCCCTGCGTGTTCATTGCGCCCAAGGGCGTCTGACATGCGATGTGACGGACCAGGGCAAAGGGATCGGCGCCGAAGAGTTACCGGCTTTGTTCAGCCAGTACCGACGGTTTTCGTCGGCCCACGGTGTGGACGGCGTCGGACTGGGACTGTCGATGGTCAAGGCGGTGGTGGACCGCCACGGCGGGCAAATCGAGTGCCGCAGCGTGGTGGGCCAAGGCACGACGTTCAGCTTGGGTTTTCCACTGCTGGAGGACTGAGGATGGCAGCGCAAAGCGCCGATCCTTCGCCGCTATAAAAAACTTATGCACGTTGAAGCTGCTTTTATGTGTTTATGAAATATGCATTAAAAACATAGACTTAAAACACAAAGGCAACGGATTTCAAAAAAACGGTACACAGGTTATCCACAGATCTCAGACAGCAATCTGGTCCGTGGCGGCCGGCGCTGCGGGGGTGGACGGCAGCGAACCCATTTCCCGTTGCGTCTGCTCGTTCCAGGCCTGGACCCGGTCGTTCAGGTTGGCAATGGCGCGAGGCCCGGTGCCCTCGGCATACATCGGCGCGCCGATGACTACGGTGATGACGCCGGGCGTACGAACCCAGCCCGCCTTGGGCCAGAATTTGCCGGCATTGTGTGCAATCGGCAGTACAGGCAGGTCGGCATTCACCGCCAAGGCCGAACCGCTGCGGGAAAACTTGCCGACCGTTCCATAGGGAACACGGGTGCCCTCCGGAAAGATCAACACCCAGACGTTGTCCTTGAGCAGTTCGTCGCCCTTTTGTGCCACCTGCTTGAGGGCGGCCTTGGGGTTGTCGCGGTCGATGGCGATTGGTCGCAGCATGGCCATGGCCCAGCCGAAGAATGGCACGAACAACAGTTCACGCTTGAGCACCTGGCTCAGCGGTTCGAAGTAAGCCGACAGGAAGAAGGTTTCCCAGGTGCTCTGGTGGTTGGACTGGATCACGCAGGGCCGGTCAGGCACGTGCTCGGCGCCCTTCACTTCATAGCGAATGCCCAGGAACACTTTGCTCAGCCACAGTGCGCAACGGCACCAGTAGACATTGATGAAGCGGTAGCGCGCCTTGAACGGCAGGAAAGGCGCGATAAAGAAACTCAAGGTGCACCACAGCAAGGAACTGGTGCCCAGCAGCAGGTAAAAGAGAAAGGTTCTGATGGCCTGCAATATCGACATAGCGGCGTTTACCGTTGCGGGCAATGCCCGCCTGTTCAAGCGCTTCCCGAACATTCCTTGTCAGGATGTCGTGGGAGCTCTAATTGTGGATAAGTTCAGCGGCAACTGCCGCCAGGTCGTCAAAAATCAAGGTGCCCACCGGTAGGGTCTTGTCCAGGGTCTTTTCGCCTTTCCCGGTTTTTACCAAAACTGGCTGACAATCGACGGCCTTGGCTGCCTCCAGGTCACCGAGGCTGTCGCCGACGAACCACACACCCGCCAGCGGTGTCGCATAATGCTCGGCAATGGCCTTCAACATGCCCGGCTTGGGTTTGCGGCAATCGCAACCTTCATCCGGCCCATGGGGGCAATAGACGATCAGCCCGACTTCCCCGCCCTGCTCGGCCACCAATGCGCGCAAGCGCTCATGCATGGCCTCGAGCACGGCGAGGTCGTAGTAACCGCGGGCAATGCCCGACTGGTTGGTGGCGACCGCCACCGTCCAGCCGGCCTTGCTCAACTGCGCGATGGCTTCGATCGAACCGGGGAGTGGCAACCACTCCTGCACCGATTTGATGTAAGCGTCGGAGTCGTGATTGATCACCCCGTCCCGATCGAGAATCAGCAGTTTCAAGGTTTACCCCAGCAGCGAAATGTCGGCAACGCCGAGGAACAGGCCACGCAGGCGCGCCAGCAGCGCGTAGCGGTTGGCCCGCACGTTGGCGTCTTCGGCATTGACCATCACCGCTTCGAAAAACGCATCCACCGGCTCGCGCAGTGCCGCCAGGCGTGCCAGGGTTTCGCTGTACTGACGCGCCGCCGCCATCGGCTGGACCGCCTGGTCAGCCTGCTGGATCGCCGAATACAGGGAGAACTCGTTGGCGTTGTCGAAGTACTTGGCTTCGACGGTGGCCGCGATGTTGCCTTCGGCCTTGCCCAGCAGGTTCGACACACGCTTGTTCACCGCCGCCAATGCCGCCGCTTCCGGCAGCTTGCGGAACGCCTGCACCGCTTGCACGCGCTGGTCGAAGTCCAGGGCCGAGCCCGGCTTCAGGGCACGCACCGACAGGTAGGTGGCGACGTCGACGCCTTCGTCTTCATAACGCGCGCGCAGACGGTCGAAGATGAACTCCAGCACCGCATCGGCCAGGCCGGCGGCCTTGACCTTGCTGCCGAACGCGTTGACGGCGAAGGCCACCGCATCGTTCAGGTCCAGGTCCAGCTGCTTGTCGATCAGGATCCGCAACACGCCCAGCGCCGCACGACGCAGGGCATACGGGTCCTTGCTGCCGGTGGGCAACATGCCGATGCCGAAGATGCCGACCAGGGTGTCGAGCTTGTCGGCGATCGCCACGGCCGCGCCGGTCAGGGTGGTCGGCAGTTCAGCGCCGGCACCACGGGGCATGTATTGCTCGTTCAGGGCCAGGGCCACGTCCTGCGGTTCGCCGTCGTTGAGGGCGTAATAGTAACCGGCGATACCTTGCATCTCCGGGAACTCACCGACCATCTCGGTGGACAGGTCGCACTTGGACAGGATGCCGGCGCGGGCCGCGCGCTGGGCGTCGCCACCGATGCGCGGGGCAATGAACGCCGCCAGTTTCGACACGCGCTCGGCCTTGTCGTAGACGCTGCCGAGTTTTTCCTGGAACACCACGTTCTTGAGGCGCTCGTTGAAGCTTTCCAGGGGTTGTTTCTTGTCTTGCTTGAAGAAGAACTCGGCGTCGGTCAGGCGCGGGCGCACGACCTTCTCGTTACCGGCGATGATCTGTGCCGGATCCTTGCTCTCGATGTTGGCGACGGTGATGAAACGCGGCAGCAACTTGCCTTCGGCGTCCAGCAGGCAGAAGTACTTCTGGTTGTCCTGCATGGTGGTGATCAGCGCTTCCTGCGGCACTTCAAGGAAACGTTCCTCGAACGAGCACACCAGCGGCACTGGCCATTCCACCAGCGCGGTCACTTCGTCCAGCAGGCTTGGCGGCACGATGGCGGTGCCTTCCTGGCGGGTGGCCAGCTCTTCGGTGCGCTTGCTGATCAGCTCGCGACGCTCGTTGGCGTCGGCCAGCACATACGCGGCACGCAGGTCGGCCAGGTAGTTGGCCGGCGAGGTGATGCGCACGCTCTGCGGATGATGGAAACGGTGGCCACGGGAGTCGCGCCCGGCCTTCTGGGCCAGGATCGTGCAATCGATCACCTGGTCGCCCAACAGCATCACCAGCCATTGGGTCGGACGCACGAACTCTTCCTTGCGCGCGGCCCAGCGCATGCGCTTGGGAATCGGCAGGTCGTTCAGCGAATCTTCGACGATGGTCGGCAGCAGGCTGGCGGTCGGCTTGCCCTTGATGCTTTGGCTGTAGCGCAGTTTCGGACCGCTCTGGTCGATTTCACTCAGGTCCACGCCGCACTTCTTGGCGAAGCCCAGGGCGGCCTGGGTCGGGTTACCGTCGGCATCGAACGCGGCCTGGCGTGGCGGGCCGTCGAGGTTGATGCTGCGGTCCGGTTGTTGGGTCGCCAGGGCGGTGATCAACACGGCCAGGCGGCGCGGCGCGGCGAATACCTGCTTGGCTTCGTAGCTCAGGCCAGCGGCTTGCAGGCCTTTGTCGATACCGGCCAGGAACGCATCGGCCAGGGTGTTCAGGGCTTTGGGTGGCAGTTCTTCGGTGCCCAATTCAACCAGGAAATCTTGAGCACTCATTGTGCAGCCTCCAGCTTAGCCAACACTTCATCACGCAGGTCCGGGGTCGCCATCGGGAAGCCCAGCTTGGCACGGGCCAGCAGGTAGGCTTGCGCAACGGAACGCGCCAGGGTGCGTACACGCAGGATGTATTGCTGGCGCGCGGTCACGGAAATCGCCCGGCGTGCGTCCAGCAGGTTGAAGGTATGGGACGCCTTCAACACCATTTCATAGCTCGGCAACGGCAGCGGCTGATCCAGTTCGATCAGGCGCTTGGCTTCGCTTTCGTAGAAATCGAACAGCTCGAACAGCTTGTCGACGTTGGCGTGTTCGAAGTTATAGGTCGATTGTTCCACTTCGTTCTGGTGGAACACGTCGCCGTAGGTCACCTTGCCGAACGGGCCGTCGGCCCAGACCAGGTCGTAGACCGAATCCACGCCTTGCAGGTACATGGCCAGGCGTTCCAGGCCGTAGGTGATCTCGCCGGTAACCGGGTAGCACTCGATGCCGCCCGCCTGCTGGAAGTAGGTGAACTGGGTCACTTCCATGCCGTTGAGCCAGACTTCCCAGCCCAGGCCCCAGGCGCCCAGGGTCGGCGATTCCCAGTTGTCCTCGACGAAACGGATGTCGTGCACCAGCGGGTCGAGGCCCACGTGCTTGAGGGAGCCGAGGTACAGTTCCTGGAAGTTTTCCGGATTCGGCTTCAGGACCACCTGGAACTGGTAATAGTGCTGCAGACGGTTCGGGTTCTCGCCGTAGCGGCCGTCAGTCGGGCGGCGGCTGGGCTGCACGTAGGCGGCGTTCCAGGTTTCCGGGCCGATGGCACGCAGAAATGTGGCGGTGTGGAAAGTGCCGGCGCCTACTTCCATATCGTAGGGCTGAAGTACCACGCAACCTTGCTCGGCCCAGTATTGCTGGAGGGCGAGGATCAAGTCTTGGAAGGTACGCACGGCTGGCGTAGGCTGGCTCACGAAATTCACCTGTTTCTTGGGCTGCGATTTAAAGAGCGGGAGTATACCCGATTCGTTCGTGCGCACGCCCCCTGGAGCCTTATGCCACGCTGCTTTTGGTGTACCGAAGATCCGTTGTACATGGCCTATCACGATCAGGAGTGGGGGACGCCGCTGCGCGATGCGCAGGGTTTGTTCGAGTTGCTTTTGCTCGAAGGGTTCCAGGCGGGGCTGTCCTGGATCACCGTGTTGCGTAAACGCGCCCACTACCGCGAGGTGCTGTACAACTTCGACGTACAGCGGGTGGCGCAGATGAGCGACGCCGAGATCGAGGACTTGATGCAGGACCCCGGCATCATCCGCAACCGCCTCAAGCTCAAGGCCGCGCGCCGCAATGCCCAGGCCTGGCTGGCGCTGGAAGACCCGGTAGCGTTCCTCTGGTCGTTCGTCGGTGACAAACCCCTCATCAACCATTTCAAGGATCGCACCGAAGTGCCGGCCATCACGCCCGAAGCAGTGCAGATGAGCAAGGGCCTGAAAAAGGCCGGCTTCACTTTCGTCGGGCCGACCATTTGCTACGCCTTCATGCAGGCCTCGGGCATGGTCATGGACCACACGCAGGATTGCGACCGCTACGCCGAGTTGTCAAACGGCGGTTAGAATAGCCGGCTCGCGACACGGCCCATGAATTCAGGAGTGACCTGTGGATAAGTTGAAAGGCGCCTTGCTGGTCGGCGCTCTGCGGTTATTTGCGCTGCTGCCCTGGCGGGCGGTGCAAGCGGTGGGGTCGGCCATCGGCTGGCTCATGTGGAAGTTGCCCAACCGTTCCCGCGACGTGGTGCGGATCAACCTCGCCAAATGCTTTCCCGAGATGGACCCGGCCGAGCGCGAACGCCTGGTGGGCCAGAGCCTCAAGGACATTGGCAAATCCCTGACCGAAAGCGCCTGCGCCTGGATCTGGCCGGCCCAGCGCTCCATCGAACTGGTGCGCGAAGTCGAAGGCCTGGACGTCTTGAAAGAAGCCCTGGCGTCCGGCAAAGGCGTGGTGGGCATCACCAGCCACCTGGGCAATTGGGAAGTGCTCAACCACTTCTATTGCAGCCAGTGCAAACCGATCATTTTCTACCGCCCACCCAAGCTCAAGGCCGTGGATGAACTGCTGCAGAAACAGCGGGTGCAGCTGGGCAACAAAGTCGCGGCGTCCACCAAGGAAGGCATCCTCAGCGTCATCAAGGAAGTGCGCAAGGGCGGCCAGGTGGGCATCCCCGCCGACCCGGAACCGGCCGAATCCGCTGGGATCTTCGTGCCCTTTTTCGCCACCCAGGCCCTGACCAGCAAGTTCGTCCCCAACATGCTCGCCGGCGGCAAAGCGGTCGGCGTTTTCCTCCACGCCCTGCGCCTGCCGGACGGCTCCGGCTACAAAGTCATCCTCGAAGCCGCCCCCGAGGCCATGTACAGCACCGACACCGAAACCGCCTGCGCCGCCATGAGCCAAGTGGTGGAGCGCTACGTGCGCGCCTACCCCAGCCAATACATGTGGAGCATGAAACGCTTCAAGAAACGCCCGCCGGGCGAGGCGCGGTGGTACTGAAACGGCCAGCGATTTGCTCAACCAAAGCCCTGTGACAAAAAAGCTCGCCCCACATTGGTTCCCTAAACACCACTGGCCCTGTGTGGGAGCGAGCCTGCTCGCGAGACGAACTGACCAACAACACCTGTCCAACTGCCCTGCACCCCGTGGCGAGGGAGCTGCTCCCGCCGGGCTGCGAAGCGGCCCGAAACCCAATGCAACTGCAAACGTTCTGACGAACACTTCCCACCTGAGCGAGAGCTCCATCCCCGACCATTTATCTAGAATTCTGCGGGTCTGTAAGTTCTTACAGTAGCCACGTCGTCCTACCCGGCCCCTAATGACTTCGTCGCCCCCTTTCCTAGGACCGGAAAATCGTACTTGCGCAAGCACGGAGATCACGAAGTTATAAAACGTGACGCTCGCCCAAGTATCGAGCTGTTGGTAGGGGACGTTCACGGCGGTGCCGGTGGACGATGGTGTACGACCTGGCACCTCAGACAGTCCATCCCTGCCGGGTTTGCCGGCCTGGATAGTCTCATTGTAAGGGAGCTATATCATGGTTGATTTTGCCGCGGATTCACTTATCGAGACCTATAAGAATCTGGACATTATGCGTAAGCCGCACGATCCCTATGGCGGCGGCGGGCAGTATTACTTCATGTTTGGCAATGGCGAGCGCAGCGCGCTTTACTCGGACTTGGGTGAGGTGAAGCGGTACATTGACGCCAGGGTTACCGAGGCCAGCGTTTGGCACGATGTTTGATCCAGTGTTGATGTAAGCAAGCATACCGCCATCGCGAGCAAGCTCGCTCCCACAGATGATTATGGTGAACGCATTATCTGTGAGTGCTCAAAAACCCATAGGGAAATGGGCTTGCTTGCGATTGGCACGCGGTAAAACAGCGCCCCAGCTTTCAATTTCAGCTTGATCGCCACTCGGTGAGTTTCGTTCAGGCCCCTAATAAGCCAGAGATGCACCTGAAATAGAAGGTAATACTTGGCAAAACGTGGGGGTTCAGGTAGCAGTCTTCACGGTAAGACTACTTGGCGAGTCATTGGCGTTGCCGCAGGGTAATCCCCGAAAACCAATGACCGGCAAGCCCTGCCACTCGAACAAGGCAAGTCAATTGTGAATGCACCAAATGTCCTGGCAAACGAAACAGACCTTGGCCATTGCATGATGAAAGTTGACCATGCAGGTGAGCATGGCGCGATCTGTATCTACAGCGGGCAATTGATCATGGCCCGGCTTTTTTTCCCGGATATGGTGGGTGAGCTCAAGGAGTTTCTTTCCCACGAGCGCCGTCACCGGGCTGTCTTCTTAGCAGAACTGCAACGTCGCCACTATCCCCGCTGCCGTAGTTACTGGCTGTGCGGGATGGGCGGCTTGGCGTTGGGACTGATCACTGGCCTCTGCGGCCGTAAAGCTATTCTCGCCACCACCGTCGCGGTTGAAAGTGTGGTGCTTAAACACCTGGCCCATCAACTTCAGGTTCTAGGCGATATCGATCCGCACGCGGTGGCGGCCATCGCTTCGATCGTGGAAGAAGAACAACACCATCATGACCATTCGGCAGCGCAGATAGATGTAAACGATCCTTGGTTCAGAGCACTGGCACCGATGGTGACCGCTTGGACTGAAGCTGTGATATGGATGGGTATGCGTTCTTAGTAACGGCACAAAAATAGACGGGCTTTCGTCCACAGCTACGTAGATAGACGACTGTTATCTTGTGGTCGGCCGTTGCTCTGCGTGACAGGTACCCACTGGCCAGAAGGGGACATCTAGAGTAGGAAGAATAAATCTCAGAATCATCTGGCCGGCTTACGGCTGGCGAAGCCCGCCGGTTATGTCATACGTTAGGCCTCATCTCCAGTTAAAAGGACTCTCATGGAAGAAAAGCCGAACTACATCGAAGATGCTGTCTCTATTGCTATCGGTAGCCAGTTAGCGCTGCTGAGCTTTCCGTTTCTACGTTACTCCATCGTTCCGATATCGAGGGGGCGTGAACGGTGGCTCGGCGCGGATGCAAAGTTACTCAGCGGGAAGCGCTTCCTTCCTTTTTATATGCAATTCAAGCGTCCTTTCGCACATACTGTCCCGAGTCGCGCGCAGATCATCAAAGATCGCAACAGGTTGTCGCCTAAGCTATCCACTGCGCCCCGAACGCTGTTTTTTTCCCTGCAAGACAAGCTTAAGCACCAAAAGGACTTCCAGCATAACGTCCTGTATAGACTGCGGAAGAAATTGCTGGCACAGAACCGCGGAGACGCAGCCTACGTGTGTCCGCTGTTTCTAGACAGGCAAACGTATTTCTTGCATTCGCACATGGCGGGTATCCTTCGGTGGGCTCAGTCTTGGCCATCGCGTCCATACAATAGGCAATATCTCCCTATTACTAATGCATCTGGAAGCACAATCTCTCTGCCAAATATTCCGGTACTCTCCGAGCACATATCCATTCCGCCTCACGAGCTAGTAACCACTGCAGCGCATAAGTACAGCTTCACTGAAAGTGGAGACGAGGTGTGCTTTCACTCGCCGAAGCATCTTCCGGAAGGCAGCTTCCTGTTCCACCATTGGCTAGGTGGCTTGATTTCCTCGGCAAGATCCGAAGACCGCTTAACGGCTCTCGGGGATAGCCGTCGCGACCTAGAAGAACTTGTTTCAGTAGCGCTTGGGGAGAACCAACAGGAATTTGAGCTACCGAAAGATCCCAGCCTTGCCTGGTTCGTATGGGGCGAGTATCTCGGTCGTCACTACGCCATTGAGCAATATGCTGTTGTCGCGCATGAGCCCTAACAATTCGTTCAAGCCGATGCCGCTTTGCGGCATTGCTTAATTCAGCCGTTGAACGTTCGCTTTTTACTCACGGCCACCGGCTGCTCTTGGCCGGTTAGCGACGGTCAGGGCTCGACCATCGCTATGCATATTCAAACCTCGGTCTGTTCCGCCATCTCCAGGGCGTCATCGACTTCAATTCCCAGATATCGAACGGTGCTCTCCAGCTTCGTGTGGCCGAGCAGCAGTTGAATCGCTCGCAGATTTTTCGTCTTGCGATAGATCAGCGATGCCTTCGTACGCCTCATTGTGTGAGTGCCATACATGGCTGGATCAAGGCCAACGGCTTCCACCCAGCCTTTGACGATCCGTGCGTATTGACGTGTTGATAGAGGGTCTGAGGTATGCAGCTGGCTCGGAAAAAGGCAGTCCTCGCTCCGGAGTTGGGCTTGGTGTATCCAGGCCGCGATAGCAAATCGTGTTTGTTCGGTGATCTCGAACTGCACTGGCCGCAGCGTTTTATGCTGCATCACCATGGCGCGTGGTGATACGTGCTCGCCATGGGCGACGTCGCGCACACGAAGCTTGGTTAAGTCGCAGGCCCGAAGCTTGCTGTCGATGGCCAGATCGAAGAACGCAAGATCACGGGTTCGTTCTGCAATTTGAAGCCTTACCCGGATGGCCCAGATATCTCTCAGTCTGAGTGGAGCTTTCTACCCGACCAGCTTTCCTTTGTTCCAAGGCTGGCGGCTGCAGGTAGCGAAAATGTTGATGACTAGTCCTCCACGTGTCGAAGGATAAGGATGGCTGAACAGAGGAAGGGTCGCTAACCGGCCAGAAGCGGGCAGTCCTTCCGATTAATAAATCCGTCCCCTTTTGTCTTTGTCCGCTCAACATAGATGCAAGCAGACTCACCGCTATCGCGAGCAAGCTCGCTCCCACAGTTTTTCCAGGCTGTTTTGTGGGAGCGAGCTTGCTCGCGATAGCGCCCTAACAGCCGCCACATAACTAACTGACTTCACCTCACGCCATCTCCCTTCCTAAAGCTCGGTCCCCGGCTGTCGATAACCCGATGTATCCGCCAATCATGGACCGATGAAATGGAACTCACCCTTAGCGCCGCCTCTATTGCACCCGCCAACACCCACCTCACCCGCTCCGATCAGACGTTGGTCACTCATCCTCCAACAGGCTCTGTAAAGGAGCTGGCAAGCGCTGGCCCAGCAGCCATCTACCACCCCAGTGAAGAAACCCAGACCGTGGAGCAACCACTGGTGGCCATTACCACCTGGGTCGGTCGATCCCAATCGCCAGATTTTCCTCGCTATGCCGCGATCGCCGAGAGCGCGAAAAACACGTTGAAAACCTCCTTCGAGGCATTCCAGTCAACGCTGTCGGCAACCCACCCGGATTTGGCCAGCAAGAAATACGGATTCACCGTCGAGGCCGATGGCAAGCTGAAAGTACTCAATACCGCCGGGCAGCTCAGCACCTCGGAAACCCAGCGCCTCACCGACCTGCTCAATGAATCCACTGATTTGAAAGCCAATGCCAGCGCCTTGCGCGACGCCTCCATCGACATGGTGGATGCCGACTCGCCTTGGTCTGGCAGCTATCTGGGCCGCTACAATCTGACCAAGGAAAACTTCGCCAGCACCATCGACCTGGCACCGCTGCTCAAGCGCGCCGGTTCGGTGCCGCCGCAGGAATTTTCGGACGGGCTGTTTTTCAACCAACTGGCGCACAAAGGCGAACTGGCGACCCAAGAGACGGAAGCCGCAATGCTTGAACGGCGTGCCGCGCAGCGATTCAGCGCGCAGGCCTGAAAGCCGGGTCTACCGAATCGTGGGGTGAGGGAGCTTGCTCCCGCCGGGCTGCGCAGCGGCCATTCCCATGATCAGCTATGAGCTGGCGGTGCGGTCGGCTTCCTGATGGTTGTTTGATCACGAGGAGGCGCAAAGCCTCAATCGTGTCCATGATTAAGGGCCTGCGATATCGGCGACGTTGGGATGGAAAAGCCATCTCTAAATCCGTCGGACTACCGTTCAGTCAGAAATATCGCACTTCCTCTGGTTCATTAATCAAGGAGTTCCCCCTCATGAACATCGATTTCACCGGACGTCAGGTCCTGGTCACTGGGTCCACCAGCGGTATCGGTTTTGCGACCGCCAAAGGTTTTCTCGACGCCGGCGCTCATGTAGTCATCAACGGTCGCAGCCAGAGCAGCGTGGACGACGCATTGCAACGCCTGGGCGGCCTTGCTGCCAAAGCCGAAGGCTTTGTTGGCGACCTCAGCAACGAGGCAGGTTGCCGGGCATTGGTCGCCAAGTACCCGCGCTTCGATGTGGTGATCAACAACCTGGGCATCTTCAAGTTGGAAGACTTCTTCGAAACGCCGGACAGCGAATGGCAGCGTTTCTTCGAAACCAACGTCATGTCGGGCGTGCGGGTTTCCAGGGCCTATGCGCCGGGGATGGTCGAGCGGGGTTGGGGGCGGATTGTGTTTGTGTCGTCTGAGTCGGGTGTGAATATTCCCGCCGACATGATCCACTACGGCTTCACCAAGACCGGCCAGCTTTCAATTGCTCGCGGCTTGGCCAAGCGCCTCGCCGGCACGGGCGTCACGGTAAACTCGGTGTTGCCTGGGCCGACGCTTTCCGAAGGCGTTGCCCAGATGCTCCAGGCCGACGTCGAGCGCACCGGGGACAGCCTGGAAAAGGTCGGGGCGGATTTCGTCAAACAGCACCGCAGCACCTCGATCATCCAGCGGGCGGCGCGTGTCGAGGAAGTTGCCAACATGATCATCTATGTCAGTTCGGAACAGGCTTCGGCGACCACCGGGGCGGCGCTGCGCGTGGATGGCGGTGTGGTGGACAGCCTTGTCTAGCGGGGTGCAGCGGCAGACCTGTGGATAACTGCCGGTTTACGACGGCTGCGCCACCGCCACCTGATTGCGCCCCAACGCCTTCGCCTGGTACAGCGCCTTGTCCGCGTTGTTCATCAGGCCATTAAGGTCTTTATGCCCCGCCGCCGTGGAGGCAACGCCAAGGCTGGCGGTGATGCGTTGGACGGGGTCGACCTTCAACCCGGCAATCGTCGATACGAGCGTCTGCGCAATGTCGATGGCCACTGCCAGGGAGGTGTTGGGCAGCAAAATGGCGAATTCTTCGCCGCCGAGCCGGCCGTGGATATCCGTGGCACGAAATGACGAGCTGATGACCACGCCCATCTGCCGCAAGACCTGATCCCCCACTTGATGACCGTAGGTGTCGTTGATGTGCTTGAAATGGTCCATGTCCAGCATCACCACGCACAGTTCCAGGCGATGGATCTTGCAGTCGTGGTAGAGCCGCTGGGCGTGTTCGAAGAACGCTCGCCGGCTCTTCAGGCCGGTCAGTTCGTCGGTTTGGGCGGCACGGGTCGAGATGCTGTTGGCCTGCTCCATTTCCCGGGTCAGGCGGAAGGCGGTTTCCAGGGCCTTGGACATTTTCCGCGTGGCGCGGGCGGCGAAGGCGGCGAACACCAGGATCGAAAGGGCCAGGCCCATTTGCATCGTGGACGGCTGGACCAGCAGCCAGGCGGTGCACGGCAACAGCACCAGGCCGATGGAAACGAGGGTCATGTCGCGGTAGGCCGAGTAACAGGCCACTGCGCTGACGGACATGCCGACCGAAAAGAGCATGACCAGCGCCTGGGACAACAGATCGTCCGCCGGCATGATCACGAAGGCCCCGCCGCCCCAGACGCTGGCGGACAGCACCAGCGTGGCCCAATACCGGCGCTCCCAGCGTTGCGGTGTGCGCTCACTTTGGGTGCTGCGGAAATAGGCCACGAACATCGACAGGCGCAGCAGCGTCGTACCGGTCAGGATGCCCAGCCACCAGAGGATCACGCTGTGTTCAAGGCGGTCCCAGCACAGCCAACTGAGCATGATGGCCGCCAGGTAGCTGCCCAATACCGCTGAAACCGATTGGCGGAAGAGTTGCTGCAATCGATCGGTTCGCACCTGCTCGGCGATGAAGAAATCCTGGTCACTCCGAGATCCTAGGCAATCCATGTGATTCACCTGAGCCTGACGCAAAAAAAGAACGATTGTGGCACCTCGCCAGCAACGCAAACAACCGAATTACGCACGTAGCCTGCGCAAAGTCGCGCGGCTGGGAAACCACCTGGGCAAAGGGCGCCGACAGTCAGGCTGGAATCAATCCCGCTTCCTGGTAACTGGCTATCAGGTCATCGAACAGGTCGACGTCGATCCGCGTTCGCGCAATCAACTGCGCGCCCGCGACGGCGGTGTAGATGGCCAAGGCTCGACGCTCGCAGGCTTGCGGGGTGCCGGCTCCGGCATCGACCAGCACTTGGGCCAGCCACGTCACGTTGACGTCCGCATACGCCTTGACCTCTCGCATCACTTCTTCGGGCAGGTCTTCGGATTCGGCCGCCATGAAGCTGGACAGGCACAGCCTGTTGCCGTTCTTCAGCGAGCTGCGAAAAATGGAAGGGTAGCGCCGCAGGCACTCAGCCGGATCGGGGTTGGCGGCGCGTATCTGCTCCAAAGCCTGGCGCGTGTCTTGCCAATAGCGTTCGGCGACCGCGGCACCCAGACCGGCCTTGCTCGGGAAGTGGTAGTAGATGCTCGCATTCTTGATGCCGACTTCTTCGGCAATGCTACGGAAATTGATCCCGCTGTAACCGTGCAGTTGGGCGGCTGATCGGGCCGCCGCCAAAATGGCCTCTCGAGCATTTTCGTTCACGTTTGCCACCTCGCTTCGAGATTCAAATGGATCAGAGGCAGGGATTCTACGCCCATCACCGCTTACCTGCCAATTGTCAGGTAGGGGCTTGACGAGGTAGAAAATAGGGCCCAGTCTTTGCCTACCAACTGACAGGCAGGGATACAATCATGACCGCTCCGCAGCAACGCAATGACGCATCTTCAACGCCCACTACGCTGAAAATCTACGACTGGTTCAACGGCCCCTACCCCGCCCGCGTGCGCATCGCGCTGGCGGAAAACGGCTTGCTGTCGAACGTTGAGTTCGTACCGATCAATCTCTGGACCGGCGAGCACAAGGCACCTGAATTCCTGGACATCAACTACTCCGGGACATTGCCCGTGCTGGAGCTGGATGACGGGACGCGAATCGCCGAGTGCACGGCCATTACCCAGTACCTGGATGGCCTGGACGGTGAGCCGACGCTGACGGGTAGGACGCCGCTCGAGCAAGGCATCATCCATATGATGACCAAGCGCGCCGAAATCGAATTCCTCGATGCCGTCAGCGCCTACTTCCACCACGCTACGCCGGGCCTGGGCCCGCAGGTCGAGCTGTACCAGAACGCTGAGTGGGGCCGCCGGATGGGTGACAAGGCTGTCCGCGGCATGCGTTATTTCGACAACCTGCTCAAAGACCAACCCTACGTGGCGGGCGACGCGTTTTCGATGGCCGACATTGCCGTGTTGGGCGGCATGATCTTCGCCTCGCTGGTGCAACTCCCCGTGCCCGAGGACTGTGCCGCGCTGCGCGCCTGGCACGCCAGGATGCAACAGCGCCCCAGCGTCCAGGCATGGCGTGCGATGGTCGAGCGCGGTGCCGCGTAGCACTGAGAATGCCTCGTCAGCGGCCACGGGCGAGCTGAGTGCCTGGCTGGCGAGTCGGGTGTTGGATCGCGGGTGAACCCGCCAAAGAAAAACCCGACGCTTACGTCGGGTTTCTCTTTGCGGCTTTTCGCTTGTCCCGCGAATGAGTCACGGTGCAAAAGGGATGCAGCGCGCTGTTGAATGAGCGAGAGCAAGCCCTGCAGCTCATTGTTTTACGGCTTACTCGACTTGCGACAGCTTGGCGTCGTCGCAACCAGCGGCACGGCACTCGCGCTCGACAGCCTTGAGTATGACGATACGCGCCTCGGTCTTCTCATTGGCACAGTCCAGGTAGAGCAGGCCATCGTTGGAGCAAGCGCTGTCACGATTTTTGATCCACTGGATTTGCGCGGCTTTCACCTTTTTCTTCTGATCCGGGTTCAGCGCACTCATCGTCTTCTTGTACTGTTCATTGATCTCCTGATCCGACTGAACCATTTTCAGCGACGCGCAATAGGTTCTGTCGTAGGCGTTTCTAGGGTTATCGCAGCTCATCGCGAATGCAGATGCCGATGCCATTGCCAGCAACGCCCCAACCAACAAAGACTTGATCACTCACTTCTCTCCCTGAATGCCCTCTATTGATTAGAGGTCGCGGCGGGGAATCTATCATGAGGGTTGGAGAACAATGAAGTACAACTGCAACGCCCTCGCCGCCGCGCTAGCTGTCGTTACAGCTTTGACGCTCTCGACCAAAGATCGAGGTCGCTGCTGCACGCCGCGACGATGTAGTTCCCACACCAGGAGAATCCGAACGCCCTCACGTGTTCTTTGTAGATCACCGTGCAATCCTTTTGATGACCCTCCATCAGGGCATCCTTGAAGGGTTTGCTTAGAATAAGGCGGTTTTCAGGCCAATCCGGAGAAACCAACTCCAGCCCTTCCCCGGCCATGTTGCCGGTGGGCAAGCCACCGCCCTGTAGGCCACACAGCGGTACGACTTCATCGGCGATCACGCCAATGCCCTGGCAATGCAACCCGAGCTCACTCAAGCCCGCATATTCTTCATAGTCGCGCTCAATTTTTTCTCCTGTGTCGCAGTGCACAACACTCCGACCCGAGCTTGAGACAACCAGCAAATAAGGACCTTTCTGCGAGAACCCTACCGATAGCAGCCCGCCGACGGCTATCGAGGTGACATGAGTCCAACCCTCGGGGTTCGCGTTAACCGGGATCTGGTCGATGAGTCGTATCAAGCGCTTTCGATTGTCTTCGTGTAGTGAATTCATGAGTGCCTGCGGATAAGAAAGAGTAAGTTTTATTCTGTCCTCGGCTCTTCCTTCTCTGGCCGAAAGACAAGTAGCTACCAAGTATCGAGCGGGGCATTCCCGAGTCGGTCAACATTCGTGGCGAGGGAGCTTGCTCCCGCTGGGCTGCAAAGCAGCCCCAACCACCCTGAAAAACGCCTACAGACAAAACCGCAAAGCCAATTCAAACCCAAGCGCAAACCCACCTAGCCCCCATTTGCAGGCCAAACCCAAGCCCTGTTTATCCTCCCGCCGCTAACCGTCCGCCAGGCTACCCAACCTTGCGTCATTGCCTACAACTACGCCAGAATCCGCCCGCTTGTGCACCTTGCCCCTGGGCTCTATCGTTTTCCTGCCACTGCCCATCAGTGGTCGGGTTTAGTAGCCCGCGGTATTTAGTAGGTGCATTAGCTCCGTCAGACAGGCGTCTCCATGCCTATATTTGATGGCGGTTGTGCGCAGGGCGCCCTCGGGCGCGCCGGCTTGCTAAGTCCCCGGTCTACTAACCTGCGTACAGCTGCCTCCCCTTGTTTAGTAGCTAGAGGGTTGCGGCTTCACCTACAGGACTTAGTAAATGTTCAAACCTACACCGAATCCGCCAGAGGCGGACCAAGCTTCCTCGCGAACCAAACCCAAAGCCAAGAAACACGACGAAGCCACCAATCGCGTCTTGGATTATTACCTGCTACCAAAATCGGAAAAATCAGAAGATGCGTCCCAACCGGGCCAGCTCTTCACCGTCGCAAAAAACGCCGACAACGAATGCCTCCTCGCCAACCTCAGCGAAACCCTGGCGGCAGCCGACGCGATGGTCAGTAACCTGGCCTTCGACCTGGAAGGCTCACGCCGTCACATCGCTCTCGGTATCCAGCAATTGATTGAGTTGAGTTCGTTGCTGGCGAACCGAGTGTTAGATAACGTCGAGCCGCGAAACGGGTAAGCCGTTAAAAGAAAACCCGACGCGTTATGTCGGGTTTTCGCCCCCCTTTACACGATAGTGTTTTCTCTTGAGTTTGATGCCGGCCTTCGATTAGATACGAGGCGTAAACGTTGTGACGTGAATAGCACCATCAAAACACAAGGGAACAGCGCTAAATGGCAAGGATAGAACCGGTTTTCGGCAGCATCAGCAGCGAAATCGAAAACCCATACAAACCGGGCGACGCTCAACTGATTGACGACGAGGTTGTCACGTTTTCAAAACCCAGAATTCTTGATTTTTCCGGACGTATTTCTCTGGCGCGCTTCTGGCTGATTCGTGTGCCCTTGGTGCTGGTTCTTCCGTGCATTTTGCTGGCGTTCTTTATGGTGGGGTTGCGCCATCAACTGGTGGTTTTGCTGATAGTTGGTGTCACCGTTGTCGTTCCTGCCATCCTGCTCGACGTGTCTCTACTGGTACGCAGGGCACGTGATATAGGCTGGAGTCCGATAATATGGGGAATTCTCAGCGTGTTCCCTGTTATCGGCTTTTTGATAACGCTTCCGCTCGTCATGCTTCCGGGGCGTAAAGCGATTAATAAATACGGCCCGCCCAATCCACCTCTCTCGACGTTGGTAAAGCTACTTACCGCGCTTTTGGTGGTGCTGGTGCTTGTAACTTCAACCGTGTTAGTTGCGTATTTTCCCGAATACCACCCAGAGGCACTCTACGAGTGGTTTTTTAACGCACTGGTTCAGGCATAACGCACAACGCTCATCCTCCAAACAAAAACGGGGAGATGCATTCCCATGCATCTCCCCGCCTTCACTCATTCATTACGTTTCAAATCAAAACGCCGGCAATACCGCGCCTTTGTACTTCTCAAGAATAAAAGCCTTCACTTCCGGGCTATGCAGCGCAGCAACCAGCTTCTTCATCGCCTCACTGTCCTTGTCATCCTCACGCGCTACCAGGATGTTCACGTAAGGCGAGTCGCTGCCTTCGATCACCAGCGCATCCTTGGACGGATCGAGCTTGGCTTCCAGCGCATAGTTGGTGTTGATCAGCGCCAGGTCGACCTGGGTCAGCACGCGTGGGATGGTCGCGGCTTCCAGTTCACGGAATTTCAGGTCCTTGGTGTTCTCGGTGATGTCTTTGATGGTCGACAGGATGTTGGCCGGATCCTTGAGCTTGATCACCCCGGCTTTGGCCAGCAGCAACAGCGCACGGCCGCCGTTGGTGGCGTCGTTGGGGATGACCACGTTGGCGCCGCCCGGCAGTTCGTCGAGTTTCTTGTACTTGCTGGAGTACGCGCCCAGAGGCTCCAGGTGCACCCCGACCACGCTCACCAGGTGGGTGCCCTTGGCCTTGTTGAATTCATCCAGGTACGGCTTGTGCTGGAAGAAGTTGGCGTCCAGGCGTTTTTCGGCGACTTGTACGTTGGGCTGGATGTAGTCGGTGAAGACCTTGACCTTGAGGTCCACGCCTTCCTTGGCCAGCGCCGGTTTGACGAACTCGAGGATTTCCGCGTGCGGTACCGGCGTTGCCGCGACGCTCAGGGTCTCGGCGGCGTGGGCGGAAAAGGCTGCGACGGCAGCGAAGGCAACCAGTAACTTCTTCATTCAGCTAACTCCTTGTGAGTGCCCGCTTGCGGCACCTGCCAGCGAATGGCTGGCTCATGGTTTTGGCACGACGCCTTATTTTCTAGAGAAATGCACAACCAGCTTGTCGCCCACGGTTTGCAGGACTTGCACCAGCACCAGCAGCAACACCACCGTAACCACCATGACATCGGTCTGGAAGCGCTGGTAGCCGAAGCGGATCGCCAGGTCGCCCAAGCCACCGGCGCCCACCACACCGGCCATGGCCGTGTAGGACACCAGCGTGATCGCGGTCACCGTAATCGCGGCAAAGATGCCCGGACGGGCCTCCGGCAGCAAGGCATTGACGATGATCTGCCGGGTCGTTGCGCCCATGGCCTGGGTCGCCTCGATGATGCCGCGGTCGACTTCGCGCAGGGCGGTTTCCACCAGACGGGCAAAGAACGGTGTCGCACCGACCACCAGCGGCGGAATCGCCCCGGCCACGCCCAGCGAGGTCCCGGTAATCAATACCGTGAACGGGATCATCACGATCAACAGGATGATGAACGGCAGCGAGCGCAGGATGTTGACGATCAGCGACAACAGCGCATAAACGCCGCGGGCTTCGAGCAACTGGCGCGGGCTGCACAAAAACAGCAGCACGCCCAGGGGCAGGCCGAGCAGCACGGTGAACAACAGCGAGCCGAACAGCATCAGGAAGGTGTCGCCGGTGGCCAGCCAGATTTCCAGCCAGTCGATGTTTGCAAAGAAATTCGTCAGCAGTTCCATCAGCGCAGCACCTCCATGTGGACATCGGCCGCGGTGAAGCGGGCGAACGCCGCCTCCATGTCACCGCCGGTGATGGCGAGGGTCAGTTGCCCGTAGGGGGTGTCTTTGATGCGGTCGATGCGCCCGGCCAGGATGCTGTAGTCCACCCCGGTTTCCCGGGCGACGGTGCCGAGCAATGGGGCGTAGGTCGCATCGCCCTGGAACGTCAGACGCACGATGCGCCCGGGCACGTGGGCAAAATCGTCGCGCTGTTCGCTTTCGTCGATCTGCTCGTCTTCCTGGACGAAACGCTTGGTGGTCGGGTGCTTGGGGTGCAGGAACACCTGGGCCACCGGCCCCTGCTCGACAATCACGCCGGCGTCCATCACCGCCACTTCATCACAGACCCGACGAATCACGTCCATTTCATGGGTGATCAGCACGATGGTCAGCTTCAGCTCGCGGTTGATTTCGGCCAGCAGTTGCAGCACCGAGGCGGTGGTCTGCGGGTCCAGCGCGCTGGTGGCTTCGTCGCACAGCAAGATCTTGGGCTTGGTCGCCAGGGCACGGGCGATGCCGACGCGCTGCTTCTGGCCGCCGGACAATTGCGCCGGGTACTTCTTGGCGTGGTCGGACAAGCCGACGCGGGCGAGCAACTCGGCGACGCGCTGGTCGATTTCGCTGCGGGACAATTCGCCCGCCAGCGTCAGTGGCAGCGCCACGTTGTCGGCCACGGTCTTGGAGGCCAGCAGGTTGAAGTGCTGGAAGATCATCCCGACCTGCTGGCGAAAGCGCCGCAGGCCGCCTGCGTCCAGGGCGGTGACTTCTTCACCGTCGACGATGATCTTGCCGCCGCTGGAGTCTTCCAGGCGATTGATCAGGCGCAGCAGGGTACTTTTTCCCGCACCGGAATGGCCGATGAGGCCGAAGACCTGACCGTTCTCAATCGTCAGACTGGTCGGGTGCAGGGCGGGGATATCCTTACCGGCGACCCGGTAGGTTTTATGGACGTTTTGAAACTCGATCACGTAGCGAACCTTGTGGGGCGCGTTGGAAAAAGATCAGCGGTTAGCCGGGCGCGCATTTTAGCCTGTCCGTATAGAGGTTCTTAGCATTTATTTGCGATCTGACCTGTCATTTGGCAATAACGCGATCAAAGGCATAAAAAAGGAACACCGCCTGGCGGTGCGGGTCACTCCTAAAGCAGCCACAGATCGCAAAGAGGAGTGACGCCTGATGAGCACCAACAAGCCCCCGGTCGACAAGAGCCAGTTGGCCGGGACCGACACCCTGGACCGCGGCAACACCAACGCCAAGCTCGACAGCCTGGAAACCTTCCGCTCCGACGCCACCGAACAGGCGTTGCGCACCAATCAGGGCGTGAAAATCGCCGACAACCAGAACACCCTGCGCGCCGGCGCCCGTGGGCCGTCGTTACTGGAAGACTTCATCATGCGTGAAAAGATCACGCATTTTGACCACGAGCGCATCCCGGAGCGTATCGTCCACGCCCGCGGCACCGGCGCCCACGGTTACTTCCAGAGCTATGAAGCCCATTCGGCGCTGACCAAGGCCGGTTTCCTACAAGACCCGAGCAAGAAAACGCCGGTGTTCGTGCGGTTTTCCACCGTGCAGGGCCCGCGGGGTTCCGGTGACACGGTGCGGGACGTACGCGGTTTTGCGGTGAAGTTTTTCACCGACGAAGGCAACTTCGACCTGGTGGGCAACAACATGCCGGTGTTCTTCATCCAGGACGCGATCAAGTTTCCCGACTTCGTCCATGCGGTCAAACCCGAGCCGCATAACGAGATCCCTACCGGTGGCTCGGCCCACGACACCTTCTGGGACTTTGTCTCGCTGGTGCCGGAGTCGGCCCACATGGTGATCTGGGCGATGTCCGACCGGGCCATTCCAAAAAGCCTGCGCAGCATGCAAGGCTTTGGCGTGCACACCTTCCGCATGATCAACGCCGAAGGCCGCAGCAGTTTCGTCAAATTCCACTGGCGACCCAAGGTCGGCACCTGTTCCCTGGTGTGGGACGAAGCCCAGAAGCTGGCCGGTAAAGACACCGACTACCACCGTCGCGACCTGTGGGAAGCGATCGAGATGGGCGACTACCCGGAATGGGAGTTCGGCGTACAGATCGTCGCCGAGGAAGACGAGCACAAGTTCGACTTCGACCTGCTCGACCCGACCAAGATCATCCCGGAAGAACTGGTGCCCATCACGCCCCTGGGCAAAATGGTGCTGAACCGCAACCCGGACAACTTCTTCGCCGAAGTCGAACAGGTTGCCTTCTGCCCTGGGCACATCGTGCCGGGTATCGACTTTTCCAACGACCCGTTGCTGCAAGGTCGGCTCTTTTCCTACACCGATACGCAAATCAGCCGACTCGGTGGGCCGAACTTTCATGAGTTGCCGATCAACCGTGCCATCACTCCGGTGCACAACGGCCAGCGTGACGCCATGCACCGCACCACCATCGACAAGGGGCGCACGTCCTACGAGCCGAACTCCATCGACGGCGGCTGGCCGAAGGAAACCCCGCCCGGCCCGCAGGACGGCGGCTTTGAGAGTTATCCGGAGCGCATCGATGCCCACAAGATCCGCCAGCGCAGCGATTCGTTCGGCGATCATTTCTCCCAGGCGCGGCTGTTCTACAAGAGCATGAGCCCGCATGAGCAGGAGCACATCATCGCGGCCTATAGCTTCGAGCTGGGCAAAGTGGAGCGGGAGTTCATCCGGGCGCGGCAGGTCAACGAGATCCTGGCCAACATCGACCTGGAACTGGCCGGGCGAGTAGCGAAAAACCTGGGTCTGCCGGCGCCCACCGCTTGCACCGTGGACGTGCCGACGCCTTCGCTGGAGAAATCCCCGGCCCTGAGCCAGGCGAACCTGCTCTCGGGCGACATCAAGACTCGCAAGGTCGCGGTGCTGGTGGCTGATGGCGTCGATGGCGCGATCATCGATGCGCTCAAACAGGCATTGGAGGCCGAGGGCGCTCACGCCAAGGTCTTGGGGCCGACCTCTGCGCCGGTCACCACCGCCGATGGGCAAACGTTGCCGGTGGACGCGTCCATGGAAGGGATGCCGTCGATTGCCTTCGACGCGGTGTTCGTCCCGGGCGGCGCGCAGTCCATCCAGGCGCTGAGCAGCGATGGCGTGGCGTTGCATTACCTGTTGGAAGCCTACAAGCACCTGAAGGCCATCGCCCTCAACGGGGAAGCCCGGCAGTTGCTGGTGCTGTTGAAGCTGGATGCGGATGCCGGGCTGATTCCCGACGCGGATGCCAGCAAGTTCCAGGCGTTCTTCGACGCGATTGCGCAACACCGGGTGTGGGCGCGGGAGCCCAAGGCCAAGGCGATTCCGGCTTGAGGAGTGTCTGAAAAAGGCTCTGTTGCCTGACAGTACGCCATCGCGAGCAAGCTCGCTCCCACAGGGTCTTGTGATGAATCACTGAACCTTGTGGGGGCGAGCCTGCTCGCGAGGCTTTTTAGGATTTGCGCGGTGTAAGAACCACTTGCGCCGGCACGCTGCGCAGGATCTGCTTGCGCAGCTTCAAGTCGAACTCGGGGTCGAGTTTCTTGACCCGCTTGGTCAGCATTGTCGCCAACCACGGATAATCATCGGTGCGCGGTGCCTGGATGCTGACATCACATTGGTAATTCACCACATCGGCGGCAATGGCATCCAGTTGGCGACGCATTTGCTGCACATCGGCAATGTTCAACGCCACGGTGGTGCTTTCGGCGCTGGGGTCGATCAGCTTGGCGACCGGCTTGGCTTCGGCCGCCTTGAGGGCCGCCTCGGCTTTGTCCAGGTCGGCCTTGCGCGCTTGTGCAATGGCGCTGTTGACTTCGCCGGTAAGCGCTGGGGCCTTGGGCATCAAGGCTCGGGCACGGCTCAGGGCGGTGGCGGCGGCGTTGACGTCACCCTTTTGCAGGTCGATCTGGCTGCGGCGCAGATACGCCTCGGCCAACTGGCGTTGGAAGGGTTCCAGCGACGCATCTTCAGGCGATTGGGCCTGCAAGGTGGCCAATTGGTCTTCAGCGGTGGCCAGCTCATTGGCGGCCAGGCTTTGTTCCAGCTGCGCGATGGCCGGGCCCCGGGTATCGGGGGCCTCGGTGACCGGCGGCGTACTCTGGCAAGCGCCCAGTAGCACTGAAAGCGCGACAAGGAGCAGATAACGGGAGGCGAACGGCTTCATTCCTGCGACTCTCTATTTGCGCAAAAAGCGAGCAAGTCTACACCCCTCGACGAGGCAGGACAAAACTCAGCAGAAACAGCGCGGCGGCGCTGACCACGATCGATGGGCCGGCCGGAGTATCCTTGAACCAGGAAAGGGCCAGCCCGCCGCACACCGCGAGCATGCCCAGCAGGCTCGCGCCCAGGGCCATCTGCTCCGGCGAGCGGGCGTGACGTTGTGCCGCAGCCGCCGGAATGATCAGCAACGAAGTAATCAGCAACACACCGACGATCTTCATGGCCACGGCGATGACCACCGCAATCAACAGCATCAAGGCCAAGCGCAGCCCCGTCACGGGCAGGCCTTCGACCCGCGCCAGTTCCTCGTGCACGGTGACGGCCAGCAGCGGGCGCCAGAGCGCCACCAGCAGCGCCAGCACCGCGGCACTGCCCCCCAGGATCCACGACAGGTCGGCCGGGCTGATGGCCAACAGGTCGCCGAACAGGTAAGCCATCAGGTCGATGCGCACATCGTGCATGAAGCTGAGCACCACCAGGCCAAGGGACAACGTGCTCGGTGCCAGGATGCCCAGCAGCGTGTCGGACGCCAGCGGCTGGCGCTGTTGCAGCGTCACCAGCACCACCGCCAGCAACAGGCAGCCCACGGTCACCGCCACCGCCGGGCTGACGTCCAGTAAAAAGCCCAGGGCCACGCCGAGCAACGCCGCGTGGGACAAGGTGTCGCCAAAATAGGCCATGCGCCGCCAGACCACGAACGAACCCAGGGGCCCGGCCACCAGCGCGAGGGCCAGGCCTGCGAGCAGGGCATACAACAGAAAATCAGCCATGCTTGCAGCCATCTCCGTGAACATGGGGGGTAACCGATGCACCAATGACCACCGAACCGTGCAGGTCGTGGGCGTGGTCATGGTGGTGGTGATAAATCGCCAGGCTTTGTGCGTTCTTTCCGAACAGCTCGACGAATGCCGGGTCGCCGCTGACCTGCTCGGGGTGCCCGGAGCAGCAGACGTGACGGTTGAGGCAGACCACCTGGTCGGTGGTGCTCATCACCAGGTGCAGGTCATGGGACACCATCAGCACGCCGCAACCGTGCCGGTCGCGCAGGCGGGTAATCAGGCTGTACAGCTCGGCCTGGCCCGCCACATCGACGCCCTGGACCGGCTCGTCGAGTACCAGCAACTCCGGCTCGCGCAACAGGGCCCGGGCCAGCAGTACGCGTTGCATCTCGCCGCCGGACACGCTTTGCACCGGGCTGTCGATGACCTGTTCGGCCCCGACTTCGTTGAGCGCCGCCAGGGCGCGCTCGCGATCGACGCCGGGAACCAGGCGCAGGAAACGCAGGACCGACAGCGGCAACGTCGGATCGACGTGGAGTTTTTGCGGCATGTAGCCGATCCGCAGCTTCGGCTTGCGCCAGACGTTGCCGCTGTCGGGCTTGAGCAAGCCCAGCACGGCGCGCACCAGGGTGGTCTTGCCGGCGCCGTTGGGGCCAATCAAGGTCACGATCTGCCCGGGTTCGACGCTCAGGTGGATGTCATCCAGCACGTTCTGCCCGGCGAACTTGACGGCCACCTTTTCGAGGCGGATCAACGCGTCGCTCATCAGGCCCCCTGGCAGCCGGAGCAGAGGCCGACCACTTCGACGGTCTGGGTGTCGACCACGAAGCCGACATCCTGGGCGCTGGCGATGATCGCATCGCTGATGGATTTCTGTTCCAGCTCGATGGCGGCGTGGCATTCGCGGCAGATCAGGAACTGGCCCTGGTGGGCATGTTCCGGGTGGTTGCAGCCGACGAAGGCGTTGAGCGAGGAAATGCGATGCACCAGGCCGTTTTCCAGCAGGAAATCCAGCGCCCGATACACCGTCGGCGGCGCGGCGCGGCGGCCATCCTGCTCGCTGAGTACCGCCAGGATGTCGTAGGCGCCCAGCGGCTTGTGGCTTTGCCAGACCAACTCCAGCACCCGGCGGCGCAACGCCGTCAGGCGCAACCCTTGGCGCGCGCAGATGGCATCGGCCTCGGACAGCGCGCTGTGCACGCAGTGGGAGTGATCATGGGGGCGACTGGCAAGGGGTGTAATAGGCATGGGCAGCGACGAGTTCAGTGAGAGACGTTATTATGTTACCCGTTCTCGCCTATTCGAGTGGTCATCGTGTCCCGATTTTTTTTGCTCTTTGTCGCTTTTTTCGCCAGTTTCCTGTTGATTGCCCCAGCCCAGGCCGAGGTCAAGGTCCTGACCAGTATCAAGCCGTTGCAACTGATTGCCGCGGCGGTGCAGGACGGCCTGGGCGTGCCTGAGGTGCTGCTGCCGCCCGGCGCTTCGCCCCATCACTACGCGCTGCGGCCCTCCGATGTACGCAAAGTGCAGTCGGTGGACCTGCTCTACTGGATCGGCCCCGACATGGAAGGTTTCCTGCCGCGGGTGTTGAACGGTCGTACGGCGCCTTCTGTCGCGCTGCAGGACTTGCCGGGACTCAAGCTGCGTCATTTCGCCGAGGACAGCCATTCCCATACCGACGAGGATGGCGACGAGCACGATCATGATCATCGTCCTGGCACGATCGACGCGCATCTGTGGCTTTCGCCGCTCAATGCCCGAGTGATCGCCGCAAAAATGGCCGCGGACCTGAGCGCGGCCGATCCAGCCAATGCCTCGCGCTATCAAAGCAACCTTGGGAGCTTCAACCAGCGTCTCGACGCTCTGGACACGCGCCTCAAGGGCCGTCTGGCCGGGGTCGCGGGCAAGCCGTATTTCGTTTTCCATGAAGCGTTCGACTATTTCGAAGACCACTACGGCCTCAAGCACACCGGGGTGTTCGCCGTGGCGGCCGAAGTCCAGCCCGGTGCCCAGCACGTAGCGGCGATGCGTACGCGCTTGCAGGCCGTGGGCAAGACCTGCGTGTTCAGCGAGCCGCCCCTGCGGCCACGCCTGGCTGAAACCCTGGTGGCCGGGTTGCCGGTGAAGCTGGCGGAACTGGACGCATTGGGTGGCTACACCCCGGCGACCGCGCAAGGATACGAGCAACTGCTGGAAAAACTGGGCAATGACCTGGCGGGGTGCCTGGAGTCGTTATAAGGCGACGCGCTCCAGCGGCGTCAGGCTTGTCGGTCGAGTTTCTTGAGAAACACGGTCATTTCTTTCTCGGCCTGCTTGTCGCCATGGCCCCGGGCAGCGTCCAGGCCCCGCTCCCAGGCCGCGCGCGCCGCCGCAAGATCCCCCGGCCCTGATGCGCCTTGCCCAACAGTTTCCAGGCAGCCGAATACTGGGGGTCGAGCTCGACGCAACGTTGCAGGTGCTCGGCGGCACGGGGGAATTCGCCAAGGTCGAGATAGCCCTTGCCCAGGCCGAAGCGCAGCAACGGGTTATCCACACCCTTGGCGAGCATTTTTTCCAGGGAGTCGAGCATGGTTGGCGTCCTTGTGAGTTGTGTCAGGGGTTGATCGGCTGCGAGTCAGGTGGCTATCGCGAGCAAGCTCGCTCCCACTGGGAATGTACTCCACCTGTGGGGGCGCGCTTGCTCGCGATGAGGCCATTTAATGTCACGGCGGATCCTGGGTCAGAAAAAGCTCAACCCCACATGGAACAGCTTCTCGACATCGCGAATGTGCTTCTTGTCCACCAGGAACAGGATCACATGGTCGCCCGCCTGGACCACCGTGTCGTCATGGGCAATCAACACTTCTTCATCACGGATGATGGCGCCGATGGTGGTGCCCGGTGGCAGGCCGATGTCGCGGATGGCCTTGCCGATCACTTTGCTGGATTTGGCATCGCCATGGGCAATCGCCTCGATGGCCTCGGCCGCGCCCCGGCGCAGGGAGTGCACGCTGACGATGTCGCCGCGCCGCACATGCGCCAGCAAGGTGCCGATGGTCGCCAGTTGCGGGCTGATGGCGATGTCGATGTCGCCGCCCTGGATGAGGTCGACATAGGCCGGGTTGTTGATGATGGTCATCACCTTCTTCGCCCCCAGGCGCTTGGCCAACAGTGACGACATGATGTTGGCTTCGTCGTCGTTGGTCAGGGCCAGGAAGATGTCGGCATCGGCGATGTTCTCTTCCAGCAGCAGGTCCCGGTCCGAGGCGCTGCCCTGCAGCACCACGGTGCTGTCGAGGGTGTCCGAGAGGTAGCGGCAGCGGGCCGGGCTCATCTCGATGATCTTGACCTGGTAACGGCTCTCGATGGCTTCGGCCAGGCGTTCGCCGATCTGCCCGCCGCCGGCGATCACGATGCGCTTGTAGCTTTCGTCGAGGCGGCGCATTTCGCTCATCACTGCGCGAATGTTCGCCTTGGCCGCGATGAAAAACACCTCGTCGTCGGCTTCGATCACCGTGTCGCCCTGGGGCAGGATCGGCCGGTCGCGGCGGAAGATCGCCGCCACACGGGTCTCGACATTGGGCATGTGCTCGCGCAGTTGGCGCAGTTGCTGGCCCACCAACGGGCCACCGTAGTAGGCCTTCACCGCCACCAGTTGCGCCTGGCCTTCGGCAAAGTCGATCACCTGCAAGGCCCCCGGATGCTCGATCAGGCGCTTGATGTAGTTGGTCACCACCTGCTCGGGGCTGATCAGCACATCCACCGGGATGGCTTCGTTGTCGAACAGGTCGGTACGGGTCAGGTAGGCCGCTTCGCGCACCCGGGCGATCTTGGTCGGGGTGTGGAACAGGGTGTGGGCGACCTGGCAGGCGACCATGTTGGTTTCATCGCTGTTGGTGACGGCCACGAGCATGTCGGCATCGTCGGCCCCGGCCTGGCGCAGTACCGTCGGCAATGAGCCCCGACCCTGCACGGTGCGGATGTCGAGACGGTCGCCCAGGTCCCGCAGGCGTTCACCGTCGGTATCGACCACGGTGATGTCATTGGCCTCGCTGGCCAGGTGTTCCGCCAGCGAACCGCCGACCTGCCCGGCGCCAAGGATGATGATTTTCATCCGGTCACTCCTTTCGAATCGGTCTTAACCGCGCGCGGCGGCGATCTTGATCAGCTTGGCGTAGTAGAACCCGTCGTGGCCGCCCTCCTGGGCCAGCAACTGGCGGCCATGGGGCTGCTTCAGGCCGGCCTGGCTGGCGATGTCCAGCTCCCGGGCACCGGGGGTGCGGGTGAGGAAGGCCGCGATCACGTCGGTGTTCTCGGTCGGCAGCGTCGAACAGGTGGCGTACAGCAGGATGCCGCCGACATCGAGGGTCTGCCACAGCGCGTCGAGCAGTTCGCCCTGCAACGACGCCAGGGCAGCGATGTCGTCGGGTTGGCGGGTGAGCTTGATGTCCGGGTGGCGGCGGATCACCCCGGTGGCCGAGCACGGCGCGTCCAGCAGGATGCGCTGGAACGGCTTGCCGTCCCACCAGGCACCGGTGTCGCGGCCGTCGGCGGCGATCAGCTCGGCGTCCAGGCCCAGGCGCTCGAGGTTTTCCTTGACGCGCACCAGGCGCTTGGCTTCCAGGTCGACGGCCACCACGCCGGCCAGCTTCGGCTCGGCTTCGAGGATGTGGCACGTCTTGCCACCCGGCGCGCAGCAGGCGTCCAGTACCCGTTGGCTGGGTGCCAGGTCCAGCAGGTCGGCGGCCAGTTGGGCCGCTTCGTCCTGGACGCTGATCCAGCCCTCGGCAAAGCCCGGCAGCGCGCGGACATCACCTGGGGTCTCCAGGACGATGCCGTCGCGGCTGTACACGCACGGCGCGGCGGTAATGCCGGCCTCGCCCAGCAAGGCCAGGTAGGCATCGCGGGTGTGGTGCCGACGGTTGACCCGCAGGATCATCGGCGGATGGGCATTGTTGGCCGCGCAAATGGCTTCCCACTGCTGGGGCCAGAACGCCTTCAGGGACTTTTGCAACCAGCGCGGGTGGGCGGTGCGCACCACCGGGTCGTGTTCCAGCTCGGCCAGCAGGGCTTCGCCTTCGCGTTGGGCGCGGCGCAGCACGGCGTTGAGCAGGGCCTTGGCCCAGGGTTTTTTCAGCTTGTCGGCGCAACCCACGGTTTCGCCGATGGCGGCGTGGGCGGGCACGCGGCTGTAGAGCAGTTGATACAACCCCACCAGCAACAGCGCCTCGACGTCCGCGTCGGCGCCCTTGAACGGTTTCTGCAACAGCTTGGCCGCCAGGGCCGACAGCCGTGGTTGCCAGCGGGCGGTGCCGAAGGCCAGGTCCTGGGTGAAGCCGCGATCACGTTCTTCGACCTTGTCCAACTGGGTCGGCAAGGCACTGTTGAGCGAGGCTTTCCCGCTGAGCACGGCGGCGAGCGCCTTGGCGGCGGCCAGACGCGGGTTCATGAGGCGTCCGCCGCTTGGCCCAGCAGGGTGCCGACGGCGAATTTCTCACGGCGGCTGTTGAACAGATCACTGAAGTTCAGCGCCTTGCCGCCGGGCAATTGCAGGCGCGTCAGGCACAGCGCCTGCTCGCCGCAGGCCACGACGAGGCCGTCCTTGCTGGCGCCGAGGATTTCACCGGGAGTGCCCTTCCCTGCGCAAAGGCTGGCCGTCAGCACTTTCAGGGCTTCACCGTTCAGGGTGCTGTGGCAGATTGGCCACGGGTTGAACGCGCGCACCAGGCGTTCCAGTTCTACCGCCGGACGAGCCCAGTCGAGGCGAGCCTCGTCCTTGTTCAGTTTGTGCGCGTAGGTGGCGAGGCTGTCATCCTGCACCTCGCTCGCCAACGTACCGGCGGCCAGGCCGGCAATGGCCTGGACCACGGCCGGCGGGCCGATGAGCGCGAGGCGATCGTGCAGACTGCCGCCGGTGTCTTCGGCGCTGATAGGGGTGCTGACCTTGAGCAGCATCGGCCCGGTGTCCAGGCCGGCTTCCATGCGCATCACGGTCACGCCACTTTCTGCGTCACCCGCTTCCACGGCGCGCTGGATCGGCGCCGCCCCGCGCCAGCGTGGCAGCAGCGAGGCGTGGCTGTTGATGCAACCCAGGCGCGGGATGTCCAGCACCACCTGGGGCAGGATCAGGCCGTAGGCGACCACCACCATCAGGTCCGGCTTCAGCGCGGCCAATTCGGCCTGGGCTTGTGCGTCCCGCAGGGTCGGCGGCTGCAAAACCTGGATGCCGTTCTCCACGGCCAGTTGCTTGACCGGGCTGGGCATCAGTTTTTGACCGCGACCGGCCGGGCGATCGGGCTGGGTGTAGACCGCGACGATTTCATGCGGGCTGGCCAGCAGGGCCTTGAGGTGTTCGGCGGCAAATTCGGGGGTGCCGGCAAAGACGATGCGCAGTGGCTCAGTCATGGGAGGCTCTCAGTTACACAGCAGTCGCATAAAGAAAAAGGCTTGCCGTGGCAAGCCTTTGAAGGAGGGCATCAAGCATTCTGGCGATGAAGTTTTTCCAGTTTTTTCTTGATCCGGTCACGCTTGAGGGTCGACAGGTAGTCGACGAACAACTTGCCGTTGAGGTGGTCACACTCGTGCTGGATGCACACCGCCAGCAAGCCTTCGGCGATCAGCTCGTAGGGTTGGCCGTCGCGGTCCAGGGCCTTGATCTTGACCTTCTGCGGGCGGTCGACGTTTTCGTAGAAGCCCGGCACCGAGAGGCAGCCTTCCTGGTATTGCTCCATCTCGTCGGTGAGGGTCTCGAACTCGGGGTTGATGAACACCCGTGGCTCGCTACGGTCTTCGGAGAGGTCCATCACGACGATACGTTTGTGCACGTTGACCTGGGTCGCGGCGAGGCCGATGCCTGGCGCCTCATACATTGTTTCAAACATGTCATCGACCAACTGACGCACTTCGTCGTCCACTACGGCCACCGGTTTGGCGATAGTGCGCAGGCGCGGGTCCGGGAATTCGAGAATGTTCAAAATGGCCATAAGCTTGATAAATGCACGTATGAGGTAAAGTCGGGTGGCTGGCCTGGCGTGTCTTGGGATGCAGGCTACCGTTGTAAAACGTTGTTCCGAGGCGCTGCCGCTTGAAGCAGGGCGCCTGACGGAGCGAGCCACGGGGGCTCTGGCGTTTTACGCGAACGCACATAATAAAGGGATTCACCGCATGAGGAAATCACTACTCGCCCTGCTGCTCCTGGCCTCGGCCGGTATCGCGCACGGGCAAGTGCAACTTCGGGAAGGTTTTCCCCAGCAATACACAGTGGTGACGGGGGACACGCTGTGGGACATTTCCGGCAAATACCTGCGCGAACCCTGGAAATGGCCAGAACTCTGGCAGGCCAACCCCCAGGTCGAAAACCCCAACCTGATCTATCCCGGTGACACCCTGTCGCTGGTCTATGTCGACGGCCAGCCCCGGCTGACCCTCAACCGCGGCGCTTCGCGGGGCACCATCAAGTTGTCGCCGCGGGTGCGCAGCTCGCCGGTGGCCGATGCCATCCCGAGCATTCCCCTGCAAGCTATCAACAGTTTCCTGCTGAGCAATCGCATCGTCGATCGGCTCGAGGACTTCGACAAGGCCCCCTACATCGTCGCCGGCAATGCCGAGCGGGTTCTGAGCGGCGCGGGTGACCGGGTCTTCGCCCGTGGCACTTTCGACCCGAACGAGACCGCGTACGGCATCTTCCGCCAGGGCAAGGTCTACACCGACCCCGAGACCAAGGAGTTTCTGGGCATCAACGCCGATGACATCGGTGGCGGCGAGGTGGTGGCCAGCGAAGGCGCCGTCACCACCCTGGTGCTGCAACGCACCACCCAGGAAGTGCGCCTGGGGGATCGCCTGTTCAGCGGCGAGGGCCGCTCGATCAACTCGACCTTCATGCCCAGTGCGCCTGAATCTGCCATCAACGGTGTCATTCTCGATGTACCCCGGGGCGTCACCCAGATTGGCGCGCTGGATGTAGTGACCTTGAACAAGGGACGCCGCGACGGACTCGTCGAGGGCAATGTGCTGGCGGTGATGAAGACCGGCGAAACCGTGCGCGATCGCATCACTGGCCAACCGGTCAAGATCCCGGATGAGCGAGCTGGACTGCTGATGGTGTTCCGCACCTACGACAAGCTCAGTTATGGCCTGGTGCTGTACGCCTCGCGTTCGTTGGCGGTACTCGACAAGGTCCGTAATCCATAACGTCTCTCACAAGTTACCAACAGAGTTATCCACAGCTTGTTCCCGTTTACGCGGGGCTTATTACGATCAAGGATGATCCGATGTCATTGCCTGAATCTGCTCCGGTTTCCCCGGCGGAACTGGAGGCCCGGCTGCGCCTGCACCGCTTGCCGGAGCTGGGACCCAAACGTTTCATGACCTTGCTGCACGCCTTTGGCTCGGCGTCCAAAGCCCTCAGCGCGCCGGCCAGTGCCTGGCGTGCATTGGGCTTGCCCGTGGCGTGTGCCGAGGCTCGGCGCAACCCCCAGGTGCGTGACGGCGCCGCCCACGCATTGGCCTGGCTAGAGCGTCCGGGCCAGCATTTACGGATGTGGGACCAGGCCGACTACCCGGCCCTGCTGGCGCAGATCAGCGACCCACCGCCGTTGCTGTTCGTCGCCGGCGACGCCTCGATCCTGGAAAAACCCCAGTTGGCGATGGTCGGCAGCCGCCGGGCTTCGCGACCGGGAATGGACACGGCCGCGGCATTTTCCCGAAGCCTGGCCGGGGCCGGTTTTGTCATCACCAGTGGCCTGGCCCTGGGCATCGACGCGGCGGCGCACCAGGCCGCGCTGGAGGTGGGCGGGTGCACCGTTGGCGTGCTGGGCACCGGGCTGGAAAATTTTTATCCACAGCGCAATCGGCGCCTGGCGGACGCGATGATTGCCCAGGGCAGCGCGGTGCTCTCGGAGTTTGCGTTGGACGCCCCACCCCACGCCAGCCACTTTCCGCGGCGCAACCGGATCATCAGCGGTTTGTCCCTGGGTGTGCTGGTGGTCGAGGCCAGTGTTGCCAGTGGCTCGCTGATCACCGCGCGCCTGGCGGCGGAGCAGGGGCGCGAGGTCTATGCGATTCCCGGCTCCATCCATCACCCCGGTGCTCGTGGCTGCCATCAACTGATCCGTGACGGTGCGGCGTTGGTCGAGACCGTCGAGCACATCCTCGAGGCGTTGCGCGGTTGGCAGCGCTTGCCCCTGGCGGCGGAGCCCACGCCGGTCATCCATCCGCTGCTGCGCTTGCTCCATGCCGCGCCACTGAGCAGCGAGGCGTTGGCCGATGCCAGTGGCTGGGGCCTGCCCAGGGTATTAGCGGCGCTGACCGAGCTGGAAATGGAGGGGCGTGCCATCTGCGACGGCGGACGCTGGTTTGCCCGCTAGGTTTTATGAGCAAGATGGGTAAACTGCGCACAGCCTTATCTTGTGTTGCGGAGAATCGTTCATGGTCAACAGTTGGCGTGTGCAACAAGCCGCGCGAGAAATTCGCGCCGGGGCGGTGATTGCCTATCCAACCGAAGCGGTCTGGGGCCTGGGGTGCGACCCGTGGAACGAGGAAGCGGTGGAGCGCCTGCTGGCGATCAAGTCGCGGCTGCCCGACAAGGGCCTGATACTGGTGGCGGACAACATCCACCAGTTCGACTTTCTGTTCGAAGACTTCCCCGAAGCGTGGATCGATCGCATGGCCAGCACCTGGCCAGGGCCCAATACCTGGCTGGTGCCGCACCAGAACCTGCTGCCGGAATGGATCACCGGCGTGCATGACACCGTTGCCCTGCGGGTCAGCGACCACCCCACCGTGCGCGACTTGTGTTCCCTGGTCGGACCGCTGGTGTCCACCTCGGCCAACCCCCAGGGCCGTCCGGCGGCGCGCACGCGGATTCGCGTCGAGCAGTATTTCCGCGGACAGGTCGACCTGGTGCTGGGCGGCAACCTTGGCGGACGCAAGAACCCCAGCGTGATCCGCGACCTGGCGACCGGCAAGGTCGTGCGCCCGGACTAGGTCTTTGTGGTGAGGGAGCCCTCTGTGGCGAGGGGATTTATCCCCGTTGGGCTGCGAAGCAGCCCTGAAGCAGCAAACTCAATCTTCCTGGCACACCGAGTTGCCTTTTTGGGAGCTGCTTCGCAGCCCAGGGGGATAAATCCCCTCGCCACAAAAGCTGTTGGCTTATGGCAACAGGATGGTCGACCCAGTGGTGCGGCGCGCCGACAGTTCCGCCTGGGCCTTGGCCGCTTCTGCCAGCGGGTAACGCTGGTTGATGTCCACCGTGAGCTTGCCGCTGCTGATCATGCCGAACAGCTCGTCGGCCATGCGTTGCAGGTTTTCGGCGTTGTTGGCGTAGGTCGCCAGGGTCGGGCGGGTGACGTACAGCGAACCCTTGGCCGAGAGGATCCCCAGGTTCACGCCATCCACCGCCCCGGAGGCATTGCCGAAGCTGACCAGCAGGCCGCGAGGCGCCACGCAGTCGAGGGACGTGAGCCAGGTGTCCTTGCCGACGCCGTCGTACACCACGGGGACCTTCTTGCCGTCAGTCAATTCCAGTACGCGCTGTGCGACGTTTTCCTTGCTGTAGTCGATGGTTTCCCAGGCACCGTGGGCTTTGGCGACGGCGGCTTTCTCGGCGGAACTGACCGTGCCGATCAGCTTCACGCCCAGGGCCTTGGCCCATTGGCAGGCCAAAGAGCCCACGCCGCCGGCGGCCGCGTGGAACAGGATGGTTTCGCCGCCCTTGAGTTCATAGGTCTGGCGCAACAGGTACTGCACGGTGAGGCCCTTGAGCATCACCCCGGCCGCCTGTTCGAAACTGATGGACGCCGGCAGGTGCACCAGGTTGGCTTCGGGCAGTACGTGCACATCGCTGTAGGCGCCCAGCGGACCGCTGCCGTAGGCCACCCGGTCACCGACCTTGAACCGTGTGACGCCCGTGCCGACCGCCTCGACCACGCCGGCCCCTTCGGCGCCCAGGCCCGAAGGCAGTGCCGGCGGCGGGTACAGGCCGCTGCGGTAGTAGGTGTCGATGAAATTCAAACCGATCGCCTTGTTGCTGACGCGCACCTGCTGCGGGCCCGGCTCGGCGGGCTCATAGTCCAGGTACTCAAGCACTTCGGGGCCGCCGTGGGAACGGAACTGGATACGTTTGGCCATCTTCACTCTCTCCTTGTCGCGGGACTTTTTACCAAGCCTGCTATCGGACTCCTAAGCTTGACCTTCGTCAACTGTGGCGTGGGCAAGCGCGGTGGTATCCTGTGCGCCCTTTTTGCCGCCGGCTCGTTACGCCCCGTAGCGTAACCCTGATCAAGGTGATGTCATGTCCACTCGCACCGAGGCCGTGAAAGCCTACCTGCTCGACCTGCAAGACCGTATCTGCGCCGCCTTGGAAACCGAGGACGGTGGCACTCGCTTCGTCGAAGACGCCTGGTCCCGGCCTGCCGGTGGCGGTGGGCGCACCCGGGTGCTCGAAAATGGCACGGTGATCGAAAAGGGCGGCGTCAACTTTTCCCACGTCTTTGGCAGCGGTCTCCCACCGTCGGCCAGCGCCCATCGGCCGGAACTGGCCGGGCGCGGTTTCGAGGCCCTGGGCGTGTCGCTGGTGATCCATCCGCACAATCCCCATGTGCCGACGTCCCACGCCAACGTGCGCTTTTTCATCGCGGAAAAGGAAGGCGAAGAGCCGGTCTGGTGGTTCGGCGGCGGCTTCGACCTGACGCCCTACTACGGCGTGGAAGAAGACTGTGTGCACTGGCACCGCATCGCCGAGCAAGCCTGCGCGCCGTTTGGCCCGGAGGTGTATCCGCGCTACAAGGCCTGGTGCGACAGCTATTTCCACCTCAAGCACCGCAACGAACCACGGGGCATCGGCGGCCTGTTCTTCGATGACCTGAACGCCTGGGATTTCGACACCAGCTTCGCCTTCATGCGCGCCATCGGCGACGCTTACATCGACGCCTACCTGCCGATCATGCGGCGGCGCAAGCATGACGCCTTCACCGCCAAGCAGCGCGAGTTCCAGGAGTATCGCCGTGGGCGCTACGTGGAATTCAACCTGGTCTATGACCGCGGCACCTTGTTCGGGCTGCAATCGGGCGGACGTACCGAGTCGATCCTGATGTCCTTGCCACCGCAAGTGCGCTGGGGCTACGACTGGAAAGCGGAGCCGGGCAGCGAAGAAGCCCGATTGACCGAATACTTCCTGCAGGATCGCGATTGGCTGGCGACGGCCTGAACGAGGAGCGCTCATGGATCGCTACGTTGTAATGGGTAACCCGATCGGCCACAGCAAGTCGCCGCTGATCCACCGGTTGTTCGCCGAGCAGACCGGAGAGGCGTTGGAATACAGCACGCTGTTGGCGCCCCTGGAGGATTTTTCCGGGTGCGCGCGGGCATTCTTCCGCGAGGGCCGTGGCGCCAATGTCACCGTTCCGTTCAAGGAAGACGCCTTCCGCCTGGCCGACAGCCTGACCGAACGGGCGCAACGCGCCGGGGCCGTGAACACGTTGAGCAAGTTGGCCGATGGCCGCCTGTTGGGGGACAACACCGACGGTGCCGGGCTGGCGCGCGACCTGACCGTCAACGCGGGGTTCAGCCTTCAGGGCAAGCGCATCCTGCTGCTGGGCGCCGGCGGTGCGGTGCGCGGCGCCCTGGAGCCGTTGTTGGCGCAAGCGCCGGCCTCGGTGATCATCGCCAATCGCACGGTGGAGAAGGCCGAGCTGCTGGCCGAGCTGTTCGCCGACCTGGGCCCGGTGTCTGCCAGTGGCTTCGATTGGTTGCAAGAGCCGGTGGACCTGATCATCAACGCCACGTCGGCGAGCCTGTCAGGGGAGGTGCCGCCGATTGCCGCCAGCTTGATCGAGCCGGGCAAGACGTTGTGCTACGACATGATGTACGGCAAGGAGCCGACCTCGTTCTGCCGTTGGGCACGCGAGCACGGCGCGGTGGCGATGGATGGCTTGGGCATGCTGGCCGAACAGGCGGGTGAGGCCTTTTACCTGTGGCGCGGCGTGCGCCCGGACACCGCGCCGGTGCTGGCGGAGTTGCGCCGCCAGTTGGCGCTGTAGGGCGTTGTGGGAGCAGGCCTTGCTCCCACAACGCGAACCGCTCAATCCTCGAATTGAATCGGGCAGTGCTCCGCCCCCTCCAGCTTCTTCAGCTCTTCCACCACTTGGGGCCGGGCCCGGCGCAGGGTCAGGCTGCGGCCCTGGCTGCGCAGGCGCCGGGCCTCCTGGTGGAGCATTTCCACGCCGGAGTAATCGATGAAGTTGATTTGCTGGGCATCGATGACCACCTGTTGTGCCTGCAATCGCTGCAGCCGCACTTGCAGGAAATGACTGGCGCCGAAAAAGATCGAGCCGCCGACCCGCAGGACCTCCGCTTCCCCTTCGCAATAATGCTGCACTCGCGGTTGGGAGGTGCGCTTGAGGTAGAAAAACAGCGAGGCCAGCACGCCCGCGTAGATCGCGGTTTGCAGTTCCAATAGCAGCGTCGCCAGGCACGTCAGGCTCATGACCACGAATTCGGCGCGGCTCACCCGGTACAGCGCGCGGATAGCGCGGTGGTCCACCAGGCCCCAGGCGATCAGCAGAATGCTGCCGGCCATGGCCGGGATCGGAATGTGCGCGATCAGCGTTGCGCCGGCTACGGCGAACAGCGCCACCCACAGGGCCGAGAACACCCCGGCCAACGGCGAGCAGGCCCCGGCCTCATAGCTGAGACCGGAACGGGTAAAGGAACCGGCCGACAATGATCCGGAGAAAAAACCTCCAATGATGTTGGAAAGGCCCTGCGCCCTCACCTCCTGGTTCGCGTCGAGCAATTGCCCGGAACGAACCGACAACGAGCGGGCGATCGACAGGCTGGTCACCAGCCCAAGCATCCCCACCGCGACGGCGCCGGGCAGCAGGCGCAGGATCAGCTCCAGGTCCAATGGCAGCGGCGAGAGCGGCGGCAAGCGTCCGCTAAAGGCGCTGACCAGCGCCACATGCCCGAACATCGCGGGCCACAGCCAGACCACGAGGCTGCTGATGACCAGGGTTATCAACAGGCTCGGCCAACGCGGCAACGCCTTTTTCAGGGTTATCCCCAGGGCCAGCGTGGCCAAGCCCAGCAGCAAGGAGGGTTTATCCACAGCCCCGATGTGGCTGAGCAGCGCCAGCACGCCCTTCAGGGCCGTGGCTTCGTTCGGCAGGTCCAGGCCCAGCAGGTTCGGCAACTGGCCCAGGGCAATGACCACCGCCGCCCCCAACGTAAAGCCCAGCACCACCGAGTGCGAGACGAAATTCACCAGCGCCCCGAAACGCAACAACCCCAGCAACCACTGGAAAACACCCGCCAGCACGGTCAGCAGCAGGATCAAGGTGACGTAGTCCTGGCTGGCGGGCACGGCCAGTGGGCTGATGCTGGCGTACAGGACAATGGAGATCGCCGCCGTAGGACCGCAGATCAGATGCCAGGAGGAACCCCACAGGCAGGCAATCAGCACCGGCACGATCGCCGCGTACAAGCCATATTCGGGGGGCAAGCCGGCGATCAGGGCGTAGGCAATGGACTGGGGCAACGCGAGTATGGCGCCGCTCAGGCCGACGATCAGGTCCCGCCCGACGCTGGCGCGGGTCTGGCGGGGGAGCCAGCTCAGGAACGGAAAGAGTGAATGGCGCGTGGGCAATGCCATGGGGCCTCGAGGATGGGGTTTGGCGCAAGAGTAACAGGACAATGCACCGCTCTCTCTGTGGTGAAGATCATATCTGTGGCGAGGGGATTTATCCCCGCTGGGTTGCGAAGCGACCCCAAATCGGTTGGACACGATTTTCCTGACAACCGGGGGCTGCTCCGCAGCCCTGCGGGGATAAATCCCCTCGCCACAACAGCCGGCCTTACAGTTTGGCCTTCACCGCCGCCAACGCGTCCTTGTCATCCACGGTCTTCACGCCGTCCAGCCATTTATCCAACACGGCTGGGTTGGCCTTGATCCAGGCCTTGGCAGCGTCGGCGTTGCTGACCTTGTTGTTCACCACGTCGGCCATGATGCTGTTTTCCATCTCCTGGGTGAAACTCAGGTTGGTGAGCAGCTTGCCGACGTTCGGGCAGGCCTGTGCATAACCTTTGCGGGTCAGCGTATAGACGCTGCCGGTGTCGCCGAAGTACTTCTCGCCGCCCTTGAGGTAATGCATTTTCAATTGCACGTTCATCGGGTGCGGCGTCCAACCGAGGAAGGTCACGAACTTCTGTTTTTTCACGGCCCGGGAGACCTCCGCCAGCATCGCCTGTTCGCTGGACTCCACCAGCTTCCATTCGCCCATGCCGAAATCATTGGTCTTGATGATCTCTTTCAGGGACAGGTTCGCCGGCGCGCCGGAGCCGATGCCGTAGATCTTCTTGTCGAACTTGTCGGCGAATTTGTTCAGGTCGGCAAAGTCATGCACACCGGCCTCCCAGACGTAGTCCGGCACTGCCAGGGTGAACTCGGTCCCTTCCAGGTTCTTGGCCAACTGCGTGACATCGCCGGTGGCGACGAATTTGTCGTAGAAGCCCTGTTGCGCCGGCATCCAGTTACCGAGGAACACGTCGACCTGGCCATCCTTGAGGCCTCCGAACGTGATCGGCACCGCCAAGGTATCGACCTTGGCCTTGTAGCCCATGCCGTCCAGCAGGAAACCGGCGATGGCGTTGGTCGCCGCGATGTCGCTCCAGCCCGGATCGGCCATCTTCACGGTTTCGCAGCTTTGCTCGGCCCAGGCCGACACACTGCTCAATGCCAACAGCCCGGCGGTCAGTACTGTGGATAACTTTTGCATGTGCTTCCCCTTACGTTATTGGTGTTGGCAGGGTTGTGGATAACGGGCCTTGCGCTCCAGGTCATCGAGGTCGATGTGGTTACGCATGTACTGTTGGCTGGCGTCGACCAGTGGCTGGTGGTCCCAGCTCTTGAGTTTGCCCAGGGTCAGCGCCTGGGCGACAAACCGACGGCGCCGCTGGCTGGCGAGCACTTGTCGGTGAATGGCGGGGATGTCCCACTTGGCCCGGGCTTCGGCGAGAAAATCGGCGAACAGGCGCTGATGCTCCGGAGACTGGCTGAGATCCTCCAATTCTTTGGGGTCATTGTGGACATCGAACAGCAGGCACGGGTCGTCCTCGCTGTAGATGAATTTCCAGGGGCCACGGCGAATCATCATCAAGGGGCTCACGGTGCCTTCGGCCATGTATTCACCGAAGACTTCGTCATGCCCGCCCTGCCCTTGCAGGTGCGGCACCAGCGAGCGTCCGTCCAGCGGCAGCCCCGGTTCCAGCGTGCCACCGGCCAGTTCCACCAGGGTTGGCAGCAGGTCGGCGGTGGACACCGCTGCACTCACCCGTCCGCTGGCGAATTGCCCCGGCGCGCTGATCAACAGCGGCACCCGTGCGGCCATTTCGTACCAGTGCATTTTGTACCAGAGGCCCTTTTCACCGAGCATGTCGCCATGATCGCCGGAGAACACGATGATCGTGTCTTCCAGCAAACCGGTATCTTCCAGGGTCTGCAGGAGTTTTCCGACGTTGCTGTCAATGTAGCTGCACGCGCCGAAGTAGGCCCGGCGGGCGTCGCGAATCTTATCCACAGGCAGCGGCTTGCCCCACAGGTCATACACTTTGAGCAGGCGCTGGGAATGCGGGTCCAGCTCAGTCTGTGCCGGGGTGAGCGGTAACGGAATGTCGTTGTCGTCGTACAGGTCCCAGAACGCCTTGGGAATGGTGTACGGATCGTGGGGGTGGGTCATGGACACGGTCAGGCAGAACGGCTGGTCGCCGTCCTCGCGAATGTGATCGAACAGGTATTGCTGGGCCTTGAACACCACTTCTTCGTCGAAATCCAGCTGGTTGGTGCGTACGCAAGGGCCGGCCTGCAACACCGACGACATGTTGTGGTACCAGCTCGGCCGCACGTCGGGTTCATCCCAGTTCACGGCCCAGCCATAATCGGCCGGGTAGATGTCGCTGGTCAGGCGCTCTTCATAGCCGTGCAGCTGGTCTGGCCCGCAAAAGTGCATCTTGCCGGACAACGCCGTGCGGTAGCCGAGGCGGCGCAGGTAATGGGCGTAGGTGGGGATGTCCGCCGGGAAATCCGCGGCGTTGTCGTAGGCGCCGATCTTGCTGGGCAACTGGCCGCTCACCAGGGTGAAACGCGACGGCGCGCAGAGCGGGCTGTTGCAATACGCCGCGTCGAACACCACACCTTCGGCGGCCAGGCGCGACAGGTTGGGCAGTTTGATCGGCGAAGGACCGTAGATCGGCAACATTGGCGCGGCCATCTGATCGGCCATGATGAAAAGAATGTTCTTGCGCTTCATGTATTCGCGGCATTCCATAGTGAGCAGTTATGCGACATTGCTGCGATTGAGCATGTAGCCCCCGGGTTTTGGGGTAAAGCCCATGTAGGATAATGACTAGGATAAGCACAGCTTATGTATGACGCCTTGGGTGACCTGTCCCTGGAGTTGTTCCGTGCCTTCGAAGCGGCCGCCCGCCAGCAGAGCTTCACGGCAGCGGCGATTGAACTGGGCACCACGCAGCCAGCCATCAGCCAACAGATCAAGCGCCTGGAAGAACAATTGGGCACACGGCTGTTCGATCGCATTTACCGCGGCATCGAGCTGACGGAGGCCGGCTCGATCCTGTTCGAGCAAGTCCAGGCCGGCTTGCAGAGCATCGACGCCGGGCTGAGTGCGATCACGGCGCAGCACCAGCACGAGGTGTTGCAGGTGGCCACAGACTTCGCTTTTGCGGCTTATTGGCTGATGCCGCGATTGCATCGGTTTCACGCCGCGAACCCGCAGATCGACGTCAGCCTGGTGACCGGCGAGCGCAACCACAACATGCTCCGCACGGACATTGACGTTGCCGTATTGTTCGGCGACGGTCGCTTCAAACAAGGCGAAAGTCGCTGGCTGTTCAGCGAAGAAGTCTTTCCGGTGTGCAGTCCGCTGCTGCTCAAGGCGCGGCCCCTGCCCTTGCCCGCACCTGCCTTGGCGGAGTTCCCATTGCTGCACTTGCGCGCAGGCAACGGCAGCAACTGGTTTGACTGGAACGGGGTGTTTCGCGAGCTGGGCATCACCTCGCCCCCGGCCCCCGGACAGTTGCGCTTCGACAACTACACGCTGTTGATCCAGGCGGCGATCGGCGGCCAGGGCGTCGCCATTGGCTGGCGGCACCTTGTGGATAACTTATTGGCCCAAGGCCTGCTGTGCCGGCCCATTGCCGAGACCGTGCTGTCGCGGTTGGGGTATTACGTGGTCTTGCCCCAGCGCAAACGGCGTGGGGCATTGATCAGGCTGTTCGTGGACTGGTTGATGGAAGAGCAGGCCAACAGCGCCGAATCACTGACCGGGCTGCCCCTGCCCTCCATTGCCGTTTGAACGCGCGGCGCCTTCAGTGGGCGGCGATGAAACTCACGTGCTGGCCCACGTGCAGGTTCAGGCGCAGCTCGTCGGCGATCCCGACCGCCACCCGGTTCAACCGCTCCAGGGCGTCCGCCAGGCCCGGTTCCAGGCTGGTGCTGACCTGGCTGAAGTGTTCGATGCCCAGGCCCGGCGCGGCGTAGGGCGAGTTGATCAGCGTCCACTGCAAGGTGCTGTTCTGCAGGGCGTCGAGCACTTCTTCGGCGGCGTGGCGTTGCAGGTCGTCGTCGCCCTGCTCCTCGTCGAGCACGGCGAAATCACCCACCAGGAACAGCCGCGGAATGTTCACCGCTTCCATCCCGGCAATCAGTGCGTCCACCGCCAGTACTTGTTCCACGGGGCCTGGAATCAGGTTGCGCTCCACCTGCTCGCTGTTCATCGGCAACCCTGGCGCGTTCAGCAGGCAGATGACGGCGCTGGCACCGGCTACGCTTTGCTTGACCCGCTCGGGATCGAACAGATCACCGGGCTTGGTCCGCAGGCCCGGCCGTGGCGCCAGGGCGGTGAGGTCGTCGAGGATGGCGATCACTTCATGCTGGCGGCGCAGCATTTCAGCCATCAATGCACTGCCGAGGCTGCTCATGGCACCATAAAGCACCACTTTGATCACCGGGGTTTCTGCATTTTTCATGGCTTTGTTCCTTTTTTGTCCCACGTGTAAGGCCTCTGACCCGCGACAAACGGCTGGGGTTCGGCCTCTTTTCGAGGAGTGACAGATGCAACGCATCAAGGGCTACCACGCCCACGTGTATTTCGACGCCAGCACCCTCGACCAGGCGCGGGCGCTGTGCGAGGAAGCGGCACAGTTGTTCCCGCTGAAAATGGGCCGCATGCATCAGCGCCCGGTTGGTCCGCATCCGGACTGGAGCTGCCAGTTGTCGTTCGACCCGCAGTACATCGGAGTGGTCTTGCCGTGGCTGGCGCTCTACCGCAAAGGCCTGGTGATTTTCCTGCACCCCAATACGGGCGATGAACTGGCCGATCACACCGACCATGCGATCTGGATGGGCACCATGCGGCCGTTGGATCTGTCGGGCTTCTAGCCCCACTGCGATCTGTGTGGCGAGGGAGCTTGCTCCCGCGGGGCCATGCAGTAGTCCCAAACCGGACCGCTGCGCGACCCAGCGGGAGCAAGCTCCCTCGCCGCAAAGATGTGCTAACGCTTCCTCTTCCGAACTCGACATCCGGTTGTTGCGCGAAAGCTGGCTGAAAGCTTGCGCGATTAGGATCGCCTCACTACCGGCAAAAGACCGGTGGCCAACAACGGCTTTCGCCGCGGTCCTGGCCCCTCTACAACAACAATGGTGATTCTGATGTCCGCAACTACCTGTCCCGTCGCGCCCACTCCATCCGTTCGTCCCGAGCCCCGCATCCTGCGCTGACCTGTCCGGTTCGCCCTTGCCCGCCGCGCCACGCCTGGAGTATTTCCTATGCTGACTTTCCTTGGCTTCGCCATGGTCATCACGTTCATGTTCCTGATCATGACCAAGCGCCTGTCCGCGCTGATCGCCCTGATCATCATCCCGATCCTGTTCGCGCTGTTCGGTGGTTTCGCCCCGAAAATCGGCCCGATGATGCTCGAAGGCATCACCAAGCTTGCCCCGACCGGGGTGATGCTGATGTTCGCCATTCTCTATTTTGCCCTGATGATCGACTCCGGCCTGTTCGACCCGGCCGTGCGCAAGATCCTCAAGCTGGTCAAGGGCGACCCGTTGAAAGTTTCGGTCGGCACCGCCGTTCTGGCGCTCGTCGTTTCCCTCGATGGAGACGGCGCGACCACTTACATGATCTGCGTGGCGGCGATGCTGCCGCTGTACAGCCGCATCGGCATGAGCCCACGGATCATGGCCGGCCTGATCATCCTCGCCGGCGGCGTGATGAACATGACGCCTTGGGGCGGCCCGACAGCCCGCGCCGCCAGTGCGCTGCATGTGGATCCGTCCGACATCTTCGTCCCGATGATTCCGGCGATGGCGTTCGGCGTGGTGGCGATCCTGTTGATTGCCTACATGTACGGCAAGCGTGAACGTGCGCGCCTGGGTGAACTGCACCTGGCCGGCGATGAAATCGACCACAGCGAAATCAGCGTTTCCCAGTTCCCGGATGCCCGTCGTCCGAAACTGATCTGGTTCAACGGCGCGCTGACCCTGGGCCTGATGTGCACCCTGATCGCCGGCCTGTTGCCGCTGCCGGTGCTGTTCATGGTGGCTTTCAGTATCGCGATGATCGTCAACTACCCTTGCCTGCAACAGCAGAAAGACCGCGTTGCAGCGCACGCCGGCAGCGTATTGGCGGTGGTCGGGCTGATTTTCGCGGCCGGTATCTTTACCGGCATCCTATCCGGCACCGGCATGGTCGATGCCATGTCCAAGAGCCTGCTGGCAGTGATCCCGGACTTCCTCGGCCCGTACCTGGCCGTGATTACCGCCCTGGCGAGCATGCCGTTCACGTTCTTCATGTCGAACGATGCATTTTATTACGGGGTGTTACCGGTTCTCGCCGAAGCCGCCAGTCACTACGGCATCACCGCCGTGGAAATGGCCCGTGCCTCGATCGTTGGCCAGCCCGTCCACCTGTTGAGCCCGCTGGTTCCATCCACCTACCTGTTGGTGGCCCTGGCCGGCATCGAATTCGGTGATCACCAGCGCTTCACCCTGAAGTGGGCAGTGCTGGTTTGCCTGTGCATAATGGTTGCCGCCTTGCTGATGGGGATCTTTCCGCTGTTCAGCACTCTATAAAAGCAATGCCCCCTGCCCGGCGTCTCCAGGTCACTGGCGGCGCCGCGTGGCCTAACACACGCTAAAGGAACTCACATGGAATGGCTGACCAACCCGGAAATCTGGGTTGCCTTCTTTACCCTGACCGCCCTGGAAATTGTCCTGGGCATCGACAACATCATCATGATCTCGATCCTGGTCAGCCGCATGCCCAAGCACATGCAGGCGCGCACCCGGATCTTCGGCCTGGCGCTGGCCATGGTCACGCGGATCCTGTTGCTGCTGTCCATCACCTGGGTGATGCGCCTGACCGCCGATTTGTTCGAAGTGTTGGGCCAGGGCATCTCGGGTCGTGACCTGATCCTGTTCTTCGGTGGCCTGTTCCTGCTGTGGAAAAGCTCCCAGGAGATGTACCACGCGCTCGAAGGCGAGGACGAGAGCAACGACGAGCCCTCGGGCAAGGGCGGCAACTTCCTCTACACCATCATCCAGATCGCGATCATCGACATCGTCTTCTCCCTGGACTCGGTCATCACCGCTGTCGGCATGGTCTCCCATGTCCCGGTGATGGTGGCGGCAATCGTCGTTGCGGTCCTGGTAATGATGCTGGCCTCGGGCACCATCAGCACGTTCATCGACAAGCACCCGTCGCTGAAAATGCTGGCGCTGTCGTTCCTGCTGGTGGTGGGTACCGTGCTGATCGCCGAGTCGTTCGACGTCCACGTACCAAAAGGCTACGTGTACTTCGCCATGGCCTTCTCCCTGGCGGTGGAAGCCATCAACATCAAGATGCGCACGGCGATTGCCCGCAAGCGCAGCCAGCAGGACCCGGTAAAACTGCGCAAGGATATCCCGGGCCAGTAAAAGGACCGCGGCAATGAACGAAGGGGCTCTTGGAGCCCCTTTTTCATGCCGGTATGAAAGTGGCCTGGTGCATGACCTGTGGGAGCGGGCTTGCTCGCGAAGAGGCCAGAACAGTCAATCCTGTGTCGCCTGACAGAATGCATTCGCGAGCAAGCCCGCTCCCACAGGGATTGGGGTGTTTTCGAGGGTGCATTTTTTATGACAGTTTTGTTTCAATCGGTTCTTTAGCTGTGCAATGCTGGCGCTCGAACCGTTCGCCAACTACAGCTTAAGTACAACAACGAATCCATGTGGCATCGTCAATTTGTCCCTTTGGGACGCTAACAGGGGGCTTGTCATGCTGACCCTGCTGAATTTGCTCTCCGCGGTGGCCTTGCTGATCTGGGGCACGCACATCGTCCGTACCGGCATCCTGCGGGTCTATGGTTCGAACCTGCGCCATGTCATCGGCCAGAACATGTCCCGGCGCTGGCTGGCGTTCCTGGCCGGCATCATGGTCACCGCGCTGGTGCAGAGCAGCAACGCCACGGCGATGCTCGTCACCTCCTTCGTCGGCCAGGGCCTGATGGCGCTGACCCCTGCCCTGGCCACCATGCTCGGCGCCGATGTCGGCACCGCGTTGATGGCGCGGGTGCTGACCCTGGACCTGTCCTGGCTGTCGCCGCTGCTGATTTTCCTCGGGGTGATCTTCTTCCTCTCGCGCAAGCAGACCCGCGCCGGGCAAATGGGCCGGGTGGGGATCGGCCTGGGGCTGATCATCCTCGCCCTGCAACTGATCGTCGAAGCCGCCGCACCCATCACCCACGCCCAGGGTGTGAAGGTGATCTTCGCGTCGTTGACCGGCGACATCCTGCTCGATGCGCTGGTCGGTGCCCTGTTCGCGATGGTCTCCTATTCCAGCCTGGCGGCCGTACTGCTGACCGCGACCCTGGCCGGCGCCGCGGTGATCAGCCTGCCGGTGGCCATCGGCCTGGTGATCGGCGCCAACATCGGCAGCGGCGTCCTGGCGTTCCTCAGCACCAGCATGCAGAACACCGCCGGGCGCCAGGTGGCGTTGGGCAGCCTGCTGTACAAGCTGATCGGCCTGCTGCTGATCATCCCGGTCCTCGACCCATTGGTGGGGTGGCTGGACAGCCTGGACTTCAGTCCCCAGGAAACGGTGATCGGCTTTCACCTGCTCTACAACACCGTGCGCTGCCTGGTGTTGCTGCCCAGCGTCGCGCCGATGGCCAGGCTCTGCGCCTGGTTGCTGCCGGAGCGACCCGAGACCAACGGCACGGCCAAGCCCCGGCACCTGGACCTCACCGCCCTCACCACACCGAGCCTGGCCTTGGCGAATGCCGCCCGGGAAACCTTGCGTATCGGTGATTTGATCGAAGCCATGCTCGAAGCCATGCTGGACGTGCTGCATGGCCAGCAGACGGCGGTCACCCAGGACGTGCGGCGCATGGGGGATGACGTCGAGGTGCTGTGCGGCGCCATCAAGTTGTACCTGGCGCAGATGCCCCGCGAAGACCTCAGCGAACAGGACAGTCGCCGCTGGGCGGAAATCATCGAGCTGGCGATCAACCTGAAGCTGGCCAGTGACCTCATCGAGCGCATGCTGCGCAAGGTCCAGCAACAGAAAACCGCACAACGCCGCTCGTTCTCCGACGTGGGCCTGGAAGAGCTGGCCGGGCTGCACAGCCAGTTGATCGCCAACCTGCGGCTGGGTCTGTCGGTGTTCCTCAGTGCCGACCGGGAAAGCGCCCGCCAGTTGCTGCGTGAGAAGCGGCGCTTTCGGGCGCAGGAACGGCGAATGGCCCACGCCCACGTCAGCCGCCTGCAACGCAAGGTTTTGCAAAGCCTGGAGACCAGCGCCCTGCACCTGGAGCTGATTGCCGACATGAGGCGTCTGAATTCGCTGTTCTGCGGCAGCGCCTACGTGGTGCTGGAGACCGCTGAAATCGGTGCGCTGGCGGCCGATGAAATATCGGACATCACCCATTCGCCTTGAACATCTGGCGCATTGTCCAGTCAGTAGGATTGGACTGTCAGTCGCCAGGAAGCCGTTTATGCGTGGTCTGTTATTCGCCCTTTTCTTGCTCGGCGCCTTGCCTGCAGTTGCCCTGGACCGGTTTCAGGTCGAGGGCTACGCCTTGCCCAACGGGATGCAACTGGTGCTCAAGCCGGGCAGCGAGCGCGGGCATGTGGCCATTCGCCTGGTGGTCGGCGTAGGCCTGGATGACTTCAGCTGCGCCGATAAGGAACTGCCGCACCTGCTTGAGCATTTATTGTTCAGCGGCGTCGACGAAACGGGCGAAGGCGGCCTGGAGGAACGCATGCAGAGCCTGGGCGGCGAATGGAACGCCTTCACCAGCAACGCCGACACCACGTTCGTCATCGAGGCGCCGGCCAGCAACCAGCGCAAGGTCCTGGACCTGCTGATGGCGTTGCTGACCCGCACCCGCATCGACGAAAAAGCCCTGGAGGCGGCCAAGCGCGTGGTGGAGCGAGAGGACGGCGGCCATTACACCCACCTGCAACGCTGGCTCGACCGCCAGGACCTGGGACACAAGGCCAGTAACCAACTGGCAGTGGAATTGGGCCTGCGCTGCGCAGAACGGGCCGAGGTCGAACACCTGACCCTCGCCCGCCTCGAGCACGTGCGCAAGGCCTGGTATGCACCGAACAACATGACGCTGATCGTGGTCGGCGACCTCGATCGGCTGCTGCCGGCCTACCTGGAGCGCACCTTCGGCCAACTTGAACCGGTCGAACCCAGCCAACACGAGCCGCTGCCGCAGATCCGCTACAGTGCGGTCACCAAGCGCAACCTGATCCACGGCCTGGTCGGCAACGGCGCCAAGCTTCACTGGCTGTTCCCCGAGCCGGTGCTGGACGAGCAGCACGACGAAACCTTCGACCTGCTCAAGGATTACCTGGACTGGGCGCTCTATCGCCAACTGCGCCTGGCCCGCAGCCTGTCTTACGGGCCGTGGACGGAGCGCGAGGTGTTCGGCGGCGTCGGTTTCTTCAGCTTGAACGCGGACCTGGCCCGCGAGGACCTGCCCCAGGCCGAGGAAGCGCTCGAAGAACTGCGCCAGAACCTGCTCAAGGACGGCCTGGACCCCGCCAGTTTCATGCGCATCAAGCGTGCGGCCATCGCGCATCAGTCCTGGGCGGTCCAGGGCAACAGCGCCCTGGCCGATTACTACTGGGGCGCCCTGGGCGACTACGAGGACGGCCGCTTCGCCAACCCGGCGCTGCGCTTGCAGTCGGTGAGCCTGGACCAGGCCAACCTGGCCCTGCGCGAACTGCTCAAGGACCCCGGCTACCTGCGCATCGAGAAGCCGTTGCTCAGCGATGATGAGTTCGTGTGGGGCGTGGGCGCGCTGCTGGCGGTGTTGGTGCTGGGGCTGGTGGCGTGGCGATTGCGCCGCCGGGCTTGAAACTGTTTCCAATGCCACGCGGGTCAGATGAAAGGCTGGCGACGCACACCATGATCCTCGCCACACCGCCCCCTGGACGATACTCTGTCAGGGATATTTCCTACGACTTACTGTGAAACCGCCTAATGCAAAGCCTGCCTCGTTTTATCCAGCGCATCCTTGAACTGATGAAGCGCTACCCAGGGGTCATTGCGCTCGGCGGTTTCATCTCCGGCGTCGGCAGTTTCATGCTGGTGGACCGCCAGCAGGGCCTGGCCACCTGGATCGCGGTCATGATGCTGGTGAGCTGGCTCTGGCTGATGGTGGAGAACAGCATGACCCGGCTGTTCACGCGGATTTTCAAGCGGGAAATCCCCCAGCCGCTGTTGCGCTACGCCACGCAGATGATTCACCAGGAAAGCCTGTTTTTCGTCCTGCCGTTTTTCTTCATCACCACCACCTGGAACAGCAGCCAGCTGATTTTCACCAGCCTGCTGGCGGCGGCGGCGCTGATTTCGATCACCGATCCGCTGTACTACAAATGGCTGGCACCCCGGCGCTGGGCGTTCCTGGCGTTGCACACCCTGACGCTGTTCGCCGCCCTCCTCACCGCGTTGCCGGTCATCCTGCACCTGACCACCGACCAGAGCTTCAAGCTGGCGCTGGGCATTGCCATGCTGTTGTCATTCCCCAGCCTGGCGTCGATCTTTCCGATCCGCACGGTGCGCAACGCCTTGGCGATCCTGTGCATCACCCTAGGCATCGGCGCTGCCGGCTGGATGCTGCGCTCCTGGGTGCCGCCGGCCACGTTGTGGATGACCGAAGTGGCGATCAGTACCCAGGTGGAGGATCGCACCCCCGGCGCCAGCCTCAAGGAAGTCAGTGCGGAACAGATTCGTGGCAACGGCCTGTACGCCTACACCGCCATCAATGCGCCGCGAGGCCTCGATGAGCGGATCTATCACGTCTGGCAGTTCAACGGCAAAGAGGTGGATCGCATCGCCCTGGACATCCACGGCGGGCGCAAGGAAGGCTACCGTGCCTGGACCCACAAGCAGAATTTCCCGGACAACCCGGCGGGCAAGTGGCAAGTGCGGGTGCTGACGGAGAATGGGCAGATGATTGGGGTGCTGCGGTTCAATGTGACGGGGCCGGCAGGTGGTTGAACATCGTGGCGAGGGAGCAAGCTCCCTCGCCACGATGAATTTCACCGGACTTGCGCGCTGGCCTCAGCCAAAGAACCAGTAGCAGACCCCGATCGCCGACAAGACCCCGGCCAGCTCCGCCAGCAGCGCGCAACCCACCGCATGGCGCGCCCGCTGGATGCCGACCGCGCCGAAATACACCGCCAGCACGTAGAACGTGGTCTCGGTGCTGCCCTGGATAGTCGCCGCCACCAGCGCCGGGAAGCTGTCCACCCCTGAGGTCTTCATGGTTTCGATCAGCATCGCCCGGGCGGCGCTGCCGGAGAACGGCTTGACCATGGCGGTCGGCAGGGCATCGACGAAACGCGTGTCCCAGCCGGCCCATTGCACCAGATGGCGAATGCCGTCCAGGCCGAAATCCAGCGCCCCGGATGCCCGCAGCACGCCGACCGCGCAAAGCATCGCCACCAGGTACGGCAGCAGGTTCTTGGCGACGTCGAAGCCCTCCTTCGCCCCTTCGACGAAGGCCTCATAGACCTTGACCTTGCGCAGCGCCCCCACCACCAGGAACAGGATGATCAGGCCGAACAGCGTCAGGTTGCCGAGGATCGACGACAAGCCCGCCAGCGCGGTGGCCGACAACGTGGCCAGCAGCGCCATGAAGCCGCCAAGGGCCAGTGCCCCCGGCACCAGGTAAGCCAGCACCACCGGATCCCACAGGCGCAGGCGCTGCATGAATGCCACCGACAACAGCCCCGTGAGGGTCGAGCCCGTGGTGGCGATCAGAATGGGCAAGAACACCAGGGTTGGGTCCGGCGCGCCTTGCTGGGCGCGGTACATGAAGATGGTCACCGGCAGCAGTGTCAGCGACGAGGCGTTGAGCACCAGGAACAGGATCTGGGCGTTGCTGGCGATGGTCGGGCTGGGATTGAGGTCTTGCAGGGCGCGCATGGCCTTGAGGCCGATGGGGGTGGCGGCGTTGTCGAGGCCCAGGCCGTTGGCGGCGAAGTTGAGGGTGATCAGGCCGATGGCGGGATGGCCGGCCGGTACTTCCGGCATCAGGCGCAAGAACAGCGGCCCCAGGGCCTTGGCCAGCCAGTCGACGATGCCGGCCTTTTCGGCGATCCGCAGGAACCCCAGCCACAGCGTCAGGGTGCCGAACAGCAGGACCATCACCTCCACCGACAGCTTGGCCATGGCGAAAATGCTTTCCACCATCGCGGCGAAGATCCCGGCGTTGCCGCCGATCAGCCACTGTCCCAGCGCCGACACGGCTGCCACGATAAAGAAGCCAAGCCACAGGCCATTGAGCATCGGTTAATCCCCTCGGAAGATGCCGCGAATGATAGCGGGGCTGGCAGAAACGACAAACCCCGGAGTGCTCCGGGGTTTGTGTTAATGGCTTTGACCTGGCATGCCCTCAGCGGCTGGAGGTTTCACCCGCCGGCAGCGGCTCTTTACTGCGCCAGTGCGGCAGGGAGTTCCAGTAGCGCTGGCCCTTGGCGTCGTCGTACATGCCTTCCCAACGGGCGATCACCAACACGGCCAAGGCGTTGCCGATGACGTTCAGCGCGGTGCGGGCCATGTCCATGATGCGGTCGACACCGGCGATGAAGGCCAGGCCTTCGAGCGGAATGCCCACGCTGCCCAGGGTCGCCAGCAGCACCACGAAGGACACGCCCGGCACGCCGGCGATGCCTTTGGAGGTCACCATCAAGGTCAGCACCAGCAGCAATTGCTGGCTGATGGACAAGTCGATGCCGTACAGCTGCGCGATGAAGATCGCCGCGATGCTCTGGTACAGCGTCGAACCGTCAAGGTTGAACGAATAGCCGGTTGGCACCACGAAGCTGCAGATTGCCTTCGGCGCGCCGTAGGCTTCCATTTTTTCGATCACGCGTGGCAGCACGGTTTCGGAACTGGCGGTGGAGTAGGCCAGCACCAGTTCGTCCTTGAAGATGCGCATCAGCTTGAGCACCGAGAAGCCGAACAGGCGGGCGATCAGGCCCAGCACCACGAAGGCGAAGAACGCGATGGCGACGTAAACCAGGATCACCAGTTTCGCCAGCGGCAGCAGGGAAGCGAAGCCGAAGTTGGCGACGGTCACCGCGATCAGTGCGAAAACGCCGATCGGGGCGTAGTTCATGATCATGTGGGTGACCTTGAACATGCTTTCCGACACGCCCTGGAACATCTTCACCAGCGGCTCGCGCAGGTCCGATTGCAGGCTGGACAGGCCCAGGCCAAACAGCACGGAGAAGAAAATGATCGGCAGCATCTCGCCACGCGCCATGGCGGCAAAGATGTTCGATGGAATCAGGTTGAGAATGGTCTCGATGAGCGCGTGTTCATGCTGGACTTCCGCCGCCGTGGCCTGGTACTTGGAAATATCCACCGTCCCGAGGGTGCTCATGTCGATGCCATTGCCTGGCTGGAAGAAGTTGGCCAGCAGCAGGCCGACGACGATGGCGATGGTGGTGACGATTTCGAAGTAGATGATGGTCTTGAGGCCGATGCGCCCGAGTTTCTTCGCGTCACCGACCCCGGCAATGCCGACGATCAGCGAGGAAATCACGATCGGGATCACGATCATCTTGATCAGACGGATAAAGATATCGCCTGCCGGTTGCAGCACATTGCTGATCCACCAGGCCTTCTCGGCACTGAAATGGTTGAGCAGAGCGCCCAGTGCAATCCCGAGGACCAGACCGATGAGGATCTGCCAGGCGAGGCTTAGCTTTGCCTTCTTCATATCATTACCCTTACTTCAGTTGGACTCGGGCAGCGGCATGGACGATAAACATCCACGCATCTGCCCCCGTATAAGGTCACCCCGAGCGCGCTAGCGGCTTACTGGCAGGCGAAAAAAGGCGCAACTATTGCGATGCGGGATAGGCTCGTCTAATGCCGTAAACGCCTACCCTATGCCGAATCGGCATGAGATTTTCTAAACGAAACCCGCGTCCCAACCGGTTCGAGTAGGACATTTGTGCAGGCATAAGCGCCGTGAACCGGCCATTTCAGCGTAGCCGGGCTTCCGCCACAAGGCTTTCAGAACCGATGAGAGGACCTCGGCCAGACACGTGCTGCAAAAGAAAACTGCCGCCGCGCTTCTCCGATATACGGTCAAACGCGGGAAATGACGGGAGTGTCTGGAGACAATATGCCGCAGTCGCGGGCCAGTGACGGGACTCCACTCACCAGCCGCTCTGGCACAGGCATTTTGTAAAAATGAAGCCCTACGCAGGTTCGCCAAGTCGCCGGGACCTTGCGAACCTGCGTCGTAGCTTTTTCCTGACCCGGCCCTTTCGCAGGCACCCCTTGTGCCCGTAGGTCACTCCGACTCGATCAGCCAGAACGTCCCAGCCCCCTGGTCATGCATCGGCCCTCTTCGGGCTGTGCAGAAGGGAAAGGCAGGGTTGCCTTTCCCGTTTTCAGATTCAGTACCAGTTCGGATCTTTCTTGAGTTGTTCCATTAACAGTTTCTGCATACCTTCATCGGGCTTGCCGAGGAAACGGTAGTCGGCATGTCGGGTCGGCGACTTGTCGGCCGGCAGGCCGGCGGGCACTTCCACCAACATGGCGTAGGCTTCGTCCTTGTCAAAACTGAAGGCGACGATCAGGCGTTTGCTGCGACAGGTCGCCTGGGTCTCGCACAGGGGGCCGACCAGGTACTTGTCGCCGTCTTCCTCGACCGCGTTCATCTGCTCGGCATCGCCCGACAGGTTCATCACCCATTCCGGCAAGCGCTCTTCTTTCTTGACCACGTGCTGCCAGGTCTCGCGGTACTGCGGGTCGGCGGTCAGTAGTTCATTGGCGCGCATCTGCCCGTCGTTGGCAGCCATTGCCACGGCACTGCCGCCCAGCAACAGGGCGGCGGCCAGTCCTTTAAGGGAAACGCTCATGGTCAGCCTCGGCCGCGACGGCCAAAGAAGAAGGAAGCGATGAACATCACCAGGAATACGACAAAGAGAATCTTGGCGATGCCCGTGGCGGTGCCTGCGATACCACCGAAGCCCAGTACGGCGGCGATGATGGCAATGATCAGGAAGGTAATTGCCCAGCTCAACATGGTGATTCTCCTTACACTTTTCTATTTAGTTAGGGTCTGGCGGTTGATGGTTCCGGTGCGACAGACGACCGGTCCATCGGGGTTAAAACACCCAGCGCTCCTGACGGGGCAGGTCGGCCACAGGCTGGGCCTGGTCGACGTCCATCATGCGCATCGAAGCGGCTGCTTCTTTCATGCTCGTGCTGCTGACGGCGCTGAAATGGGTTTGGGGAGCACGATGAATCGACACATGTGGCGTTTCGGGCTGTTGGCTTTCTTGCCAAAGCAGCCACTGCTGACCGACGACGAGCGTGATCAGCAGCGCCAGCGCGGCCCACAAGCCCTGTTGGATATGCAGGGAAGTCATGCGAAACGAGGCGGCACTTTGACGATTCATCCTGAAATTCCTCCCAGCCGGGTGTCGTGATCGGGTTAAGGCGCTGGAACGCCATGTTGTTCGAGATACTGCAGACGTCATGCCAGAATTTTTAAACGAATAAATCCGTTTAAAATCAATAAGTTATGAAATGTAAAAAAGAGGCGAGAGGCGCATCCTGCACGATGGCCCTGGCGGGAGTCGTGCGTATTGCACGAACGGAAGAGGGGAAGCGTTAGATTCTTTTTGAATTGCCCATCGCAAACCGCTGTCGGAATGAGCGAGCCGAGCCCTTCGAAACCGGCGAAACGGAAAAAAACGGACTCAAATCAATCTTTTAGCCAACTGACGTCCACAGGGTCCCTCTCGGTGGGTAATATTCCCTCGGAAACGACCATGCAACTTGCCCGATTTTTCTGACACTAACCATCATCATTCATTAAGGAGCGTAGGAAAAATGGAATCCGCCACTGAGCACCAAGGCCGCATTCTGCTGGTAGACGACGAGTCTGCCATCCTGCGTACCTTCCGTTATTGCCTGGAAGACGAGGGCTACACCGTCGCCACCGCCAACAGTGCGGCCCAGGCCGATGCGCTGCTGCAACGCCAGGTGTTCGACCTCTGCTTCCTCGATCTGCGCCTGGGGGAGGACAACGGCCTGGATGTGTTGGCCCAGATGCGTATCCAGGCACCGTGGATGCGGGTGGTGATCGTCACGGCCCACTCGGCGGTCGACACGGCCGTGGACGCGATCCAGGCCGGGGCCGCCGATTACCTGGTCAAGCCCTGCAGCCCGGACCAACTGCGCCTGGCGACCGCCAAGCAGCTGGAAGTGCGCCAGTTGTCGGCCCGCCTCGAAGCCCTCGAAGGGGAGGTACGCAAGCCCAAGGACGGCCTCGACTCCCATAGCCCGGCGATGAAGGTCGTGCTGGAAACCGCTCGCCAGGTGGCCAGCACCGACGCCAACATCCTGATTCTCGGTGAATCCGGCACCGGTAAAGGCGAGCTGGCCCGGGCGATCCACGGTTGGAGCAAGCGCGCGAAGAAATCCTGCGTCACCATCAACTGCCCGTCCCTGACCGCCGAATTGATGGAAAGCGAGTTGTTCGGCCACAGCCGTGGGGCGTTCACCGGGGCCAGCGAAAGCACCCTGGGGCGAGTCAACCAGGCGGACGGTGGTACGCTGTTTCTCGACGAGATCGGCGATTTTCCCCTGACCTTGCAACCCAAGTTGTTGCGCTTCATCCAAGACAAGGAATACGAACGGGTTGGCGATCCGGTGACCCGTCGCGCCGATGTACGGATTCTGGCGGCCACCAACCTGAACCTTGAAGACATGGTGCGCGACGGGCGTTTCCGCGAAGACCTGCTCTATCGCCTGAACGTCATTACCTTGCACCTGCCGCCGCTGCGCGAGCGCGCCGAAGACATCCTGACCCTGGCCGATCGCTTCCTGGCGCGCTTCGTCAAGGAATATGCACGCCCGGCCCGAGGCTTCAGCGACGAAGCCCGCGAAGCGCTGCTTGGCTATCGCTGGCCTGGCAACATCCGCGAACTGCGCAACGTGGTCGAGCGCGCCAGCATCATCTGCCCACAGGAAAAAGTCGAAATCAGCCACCTGGGCATGGCCGAGCAACCGGTCAACAACGCCCCTCGCATCGGCGCGCCGCTCAGCCTCGATGAATTGGAAAAGGCGCACATCGGTGCCGTGCTGGCCACCGCCGACACCCTGGACCAAGCCGCGAAGACCCTGGGTATCGACGCCTCCACGCTGTACCGCAAACGCAAGCAGTACAACCTGTGAGCGACACCCTATGAAACTGGCGATGAAGCTGCGTACACGGCTGTTCCTCAGCATCTCGGCCCTGATTACGGTGGCGCTGCTGGGGTTGGTGCTGGGCCTGGTCAGCGTGATGCAGATGGCCCATACCCAGGAGCAATCGGTACGCAACAACTTCATCCTGCTGGACCTGGGGCTCAAGCTGCGCCAGACCCTGGGCGACCAGTTGATGATCATGCTCGACGACAAGCCCGACCTGGCCGCCCTGGAGGTGTCCAAGAAACAGTACCTGGCGTTGATCGACGAGGGCATCGCCCACGAGCGGAGCCTGGACGAGGTGCCGGACAACTTCAGCAAGGCCAAGGCCGACTACCTCGACTTCTACGAGGCGTTTACCGCCTCTCGCCAGCAACCGAACCCGCTTTCCGCCATTCAGGAACTCACCGATAAATTCAACGTGCTGCGCAACGGCCTGATCGAGAGTTATCGGCAGGCCCTGAACAACATCAGTGAAACCCAGACGCGTGCCCGCGAGCGGGCATTGTTGATCTCCGGGCTGCTGGGGCTGGTGGGGCTGGCGGTGTTGATAATCGGCTTCGTCACCGCCCACGGCATCGCCCGTCGTCTCGGGGCGCCCATCGAGGCGCTGGCCGCGGCCGCGGATGATATCGGCCAGGGCAATTTCGAAGTGACGCTGCCGACGTCTTCCGCCGCCGAGGTCAACCTGCTGACACGTCGCTTCGGCATCATGGCTCAGGCGTTGCGCGAACACCAGGCCACCAATGTCGATGAGTTGCTCGCCGGCCAGCAGCGCCTGCAAGCGGTGCTCGACAGCATCGATGACGGCCTGCTGATGATCGACCGGCAAGGTCGCCTGGAGCACCTCAACCCGGTCGCCCAGCGGCAACTGGGCTGGGATGAGGAGCGCCTGGGCCAGGGCCTGGGCGAAGCATTGGGTCGCCCGGACCTGGATGACGAGCTGCAATTGGTGCTGCGTGGCGGAACGCTGGAGCGTGCGCCCGAGGACCTGAGCATCGAAGTGGACGGCGAGTCGCGTGTACTGACCTACAGCCTCACGCCGGTGAGCCATACCCAAGGCCACATCCTCGGCGCGGTGATGGTGCTGCACGACGTCACCGAGCAGCGCGCCTTCGAGCGGGTCCGTAGCGAATTCGTGTTGCGCGCTTCCCATGAACTGCGCACGCCGGTGACTGGCATGCACATGGCCTTCGGCCTGTTGCAGGAGCGTCTGCATTTCCCTGCGGAGTCGCGCGAGGCCGACCTGCTCGACACGGTCACCGAAGAAATGCAGCGGCTGATGCAGCTCATCAATGACCTGCTGAATTTCTCCCGCTACCAGAACGGCCTGCAAAAGCTGACGCTGGCGCCGTGTTCCATCGAAGAGCTGCTGGAAGCGGCCCGGCTGCGGTTCGCCGAGCAGGCCAGTGCCAAGGGTATCGAACTGCTCGTGGCGATCCAGGGTCCGCTGCCGCGCCTGCATGCCGACGCCGCGCAGTTGGACCGGGTGCTGGATAACCTGATCGATAATGCCATGCGGCACACCGGCGACCATGGCCAGATTCGCTTGCAGGCCCGCCGTCACGGCGAGCGGGTGATTATCAGCGTCGAAGACAACGGTGAAGGCATTGCCTACGGCCAGCAGGGACGGATCTTCGAACCTTTCGTCCAGGTCGGACGCAAGAAGGGCGGTGCCGGCCTCGGCCTGGCGTTGTGCAAGGAAATCGTTCAGCTCCACGGCGGTCGCATGGGCGTTTACTCCAGACCGGGGCAGGGCACGCAGTTCTACATGGCGTTGACGGTCTGACGGGCTTCAGGCTTCGTCGTCCAGGCGCCGGCCGAGCAAGCGTCGCCCGCGGGTAATCAGCTCGATCAACTGCACCGCACTGAGTGCATGGGCAAACAGCCAACCCTGACCGAACTTCACGCCCTCGCTGCTCAAGTACGAGGCTTGGGCTTCGTGCTCGATGCCTTCGGCGATCACCTTAAGCTGCAACGCGTGGGCCATGCGGATGATGTGCGGGGCGACGCCGCTGCTGGCGGCATCGTGGCCCAAGGCATCGATGAAGGCTTTGTCGATTTTCAGGCAATCCACCGGCAAGGTTTGCAGGTACGCCAGGCTGCAATAGCCGGTGCCGAAGTCGTCGATCAGCACTTGATGCCCGTTGTCGCGTAACGACTGCAGGTTGTCCCGGGCCACCAGCACATCGATCAGCCCGCGCTCAGTCACCTCGAAGGCAATCTGCCGGGCCGAGACCCGGTGCAGCGCCAGCAGGCGGGCGATCACTTCGCCGATTCGCGGCACCATCACGTCGCAGGCCGCCAGGTTGACCGAGATGTACAACTGCGGATTGGCCCGCAGCAACTGGCCCAGCTGATCGAACAGCCGTTGCAGCACGAAATCGGTGATCTGGCGGATCTGCCCGGTGTCTTCGGCCATCGGGATAAACAAGTCCGGGCTGGTCAGGGTGCCATCCGGCCGGCGCCAGCGCAGCAGGGCTTCGGCGCCGACGCAATTGCGGCTGTTGAGGTCGAAGATGGGTTGGTACAACACCTGCAATTCACCGCGCCGTATTGCGCCGTGCAGCTCGGCGTCCATGGACTGTCGCTGGCGGGCCAGCAGCAAGACCTGGACGCCGATGCCCAGCCCTAGCAGCAGGCTGATAGGCAACATCCACCAGGCGTTGGATGGCATGTTGAAACCCTTGCGCGGGGCGATCAGCACCAACTGATATTCCGGGTTATCGGTCGGCATTCGGTAGATCAGCCGGGTTTGCGTCACTTGCAAGGCATTGCGGCCTTTCGGCGGCCAGGGCTCCGTGGGCGGCCAATGCTGGTTGGTGCCCAGCACCGGAATGGCCCGCTTGCCGTGATCCAGGACCACCAACAGGCTTCCGCCCGGCGGCAGATCGACCACATCGGTCAAATGCCCGCGAGAGGTGGCCACCCGAAAATTACCGCGCCCCAGCATCAGTGCCGCGCGGTCTTCGTCAGGTTCGGTGGTGGTGTTGAGCCAGTAGCTGTAGGTCGGACCGCGCAGGTCGGGCAGGCGGGTTACCGACAATCCGCTCTGGAGAGGCCGGTTCGAACACGCGCCGCTGCCGTCGACATACACCGCTTCATAAACGAAGCGGTAATTGAAGCTCACCTGCCGCAAGGTCGCGATCATGTCATCGCTACAGCCCCGCAGCGGCTGGTTCTGCAGGTCATCGAGGCCTTCACGCAATTGCCCGAAAAGTTGTTCCAGCCGTTGCAGGAAGCGCTCGCCCTGGGCGTTCATCTGGTCGCTTTCACGCTGCTGGATCTGTTGGACGACCACAAACAGACTCCCGGCCAGCAACAGCAGCGTACTCAGGGCAGCCGCCATCGTCGCCAAGAAAAGAGGGCGATGGAGCCAGCTCTGCAACGTTTCGCGGGCAGCCGTCATCATGGGTAATCCTAAAGGTCCCAATGAGTTATAGCTGCTGTTTGGGATTTGGCCCTGTTCGTCAGACGGGCGTCATTATTTTGTCTGGTTGAGCACCTGCAAGATCGCCGCGCTTTGCGCGTCGGGCACGCCATCGAAGCGGGTCGGCCGGTAGTGCATCTGGAACGCGGCCAGCACGTGGTGAGTGGCCACGTCCCATTCGCCGGTCTGGGGCGTCGGGTAGCCCAGGCGCGCCAATTCGGCCTGGAACCAGCTGGCGCTGGGCAGTTGTGCGGCGAAGACGACCTGTTGGCGCGCGACGGCCTGTTCGTCAGGCCAGAGGCCCAGGCCTGCCTGGGCCAGGCGCTTCCAAGGGAACAGCGGGCCCGGATCCAGCTTGCGCAGGGGCGCGATGTCGCTGTGGCCGATGATGGCGCGTGGGTTGATGCCATTGCGTTGGATGATGTCCTTGAGCAACACGATCAAGGCCTGCACCTGGGCTTCGCTGTAGGGGTACCACAGGCGACCGGTGGGGGTGTCGACATAACCAGGATTGACGATTTCGATGCCGATGGAGCTGGAGTTGAGCCAGGTGCGGCCTTCCCACTCGCTTTCCCCGGCATGCCAGGCCCGACGGTTTTCATCCACCAACTGATAGACGGTGGCGTTCTTATCGTCGCCGACCAGGTAGTGGGCGCTGACTTCGCCATGGGTCAGCAGGGCCAGGGAGCGTTCCAGGGAGGCCGAGGTGTAATGCACCACTACGAATTGGATGCGGCTGTCGTGATTGACCGATGGATGGCTGGTGTCGAGCCGAGGGCCGCTGGCGCAGCCGGCCAGGAGGAGCAGGGAAATGATGAACGGAGCGAATTTCATGGCAGGAGACGTTACACGTTGAAATTAATGCAACAGTGTAACGTATCGTTGCGCGATGAGCCGGGCCCGGCCGCCGATTAAACAAATTGGAACAATTGCCTTCAGCCCAGCTCCACCCGATTACGTCCGGCGCTTTTCGCCCGGTACAGCGCCTGATCGGCTCTTTTAAGCACAGAATCGCTGTGTTCTCCGGGTTTGAACGCCGTCAGCCCCATGGAAACCGTCACCGTGACAGGCTCGCCCTTGAAGTGGAATGGGCAGGCTTCGATGGCAGCACGCAGGGCCTCGGCCAACTGGGTCCCGGCTGTCAGGGGCGTGTCGGGCACCAACAGGACGAATTCCTCGCCGCCGAAACGGGCGATGAAATCGCTGCTGCGCAGGCGTTTGCGCAAAACCGAGGCAATCAGTTTCAGCACCCGGTCACCGGCCAGGTGGCCGTAGTTGTCATTGATCCGCTTGAAGTGGTCGAGGTCGAGCATGGCCAGCAACAAGCTGTTGCCGTGCTGTTGCCACTCGGCCACTTCCTTTTCAAGACGCTCGCTCCAGGCTGCACGGTTGGGCAACCCGGTGAGTGGATCGATCAGCGCCTTGAGCCGCTGCTCTTCCAGATTCTCGCGAACGATCAGGGCATCCTGTTCCATCAGCGCTACGCGCTCGGCGAGACTTTTCAGGCGCGCCGAGACTTCCTGTTCACGCTGCTCGCGTTGCTTCTGGTGCTGGTCCATCGTCCCCAGCAGGCCTTCCAGGTGGTTCTCAAGCACCTGCTTGAGGCTTTCCAGGTCATCGGCCTGCTGGACGCTGCTTTGCAGGCCATCGACGTGCTCGCGAATCTGGATGTCCATGTCCCGGGAAACCGAGAGATTTTCCGCATGGTCTTCGCTGGCGGCCAGCAAGCTGTTTTGGAACGCCTCCAGCCGATCGTTGAGGCGCTGCAGGTAGGCTTCGAATTCGTGCTGGCCGCTGTCGGTGATCGCCAGCATGAGCACCGCCAGATCGTCGAGAATCGGCAGTAACTCGTACCAGTTCAAACCGTTTTGCAGCTTCTCACGCATTGCCTCGGCTTGCGGTCGGTGCCGCTCGGGCAGTGTCAGGTCACCGAGCAGGCCCAGCAAGGTGTCTTCAATGTGCCGGGCCACCGAGCTGTAGGACGGTTCCGGGGAGTCGGGCAGGGCGTATTGGGCATCGGCCGCCTCGACAGCGGCCTCGGCGGCGTTGGCCTCTGCCTGTGATTCTGGCTCTGTCGCAGGAAGAGGCGCTGGCGTCTGCGGCAGCAGCTCATCGGGGTTCGCAGGCGTCGCTTGCGGGGTAGGCGGTTCAACGGTGGCCGGCTCGGTGGTGTCGTCCGGTTCGCTGGCCGGCTGCGGCTCTTCGGGTGCTGGCGCCGGAACAGGGGGCGCGGCAGGCGCCACGGGGTCAGCTTCCGGCGCAGCGACGGTTGCCGGTTCAGGCCGTACTTGAGCGGCAGGCGCGGGCTCTGCCGAGGGCGCTGGTTCCGAGGTCGGTGTGGGGGCGGGCTGCGGTTCCGAATCCGGCTCGACAGGTGCTATATCGGTCGCGCGGCGCTGCGGCGTGGGTGCGGCCTGCGCGACGGGGGCCGCGTCGACCTGGGCAGGCTCTTGCGGCGCATCCTCGTGGCCCTGGCCGCCAAACAGCCGCTGCAGCAGGCCGGGACGATGGGCTTCGGCAGGGGGTTCCAGCGCGCTCAGGGCCTGGCCTTGCAAGGTGCTCAGCTCGCTCAGCAACAGCGGGATCTCTCGGGTCTGGCCGACCCGGTCGTCCAGTCGCTTGGAAAATTTCTTCAGGGGCCGGCTGACGTCCTTGGGCAGCGGCAGGGTCTGCAACTGCGCCACCAGGGCCGTCAGTGCAGCGCTCATCTGCTCGACCCGGGTCTCGCGGCGCTGTTCGGAGTCGAGTACGGCTTTCTCCAGGCGCGGCAGCAGGGTGGCAAGGGCCGCATCCATGTCGTCGGTGCGGATCGCCTCACGCATTTCCTTCATGCATTCGTCGACCGCCCGGTCCGAGCCTTCGGCGGCCAAGGTGCTGCGGACCAGGCCGCGACGCAGCAAGTCGAGCCGGGCATCCCAGCGGCGCTCAAGCTTTTCCTGCTGTTCGAGACTCTTGAGGTACTTCTCTCTCCAGCGTTCGGCGTCGTCGCTCATTCATCGGATCCGCGAGGGGCCGGACTTAACGCAGGGAAGGCGTCGGCCGTGAGCGAACCCGGCAAACGAATCTCGACCGCGACCGGCAGGTGATCGGAAATGGGTTGGGCCAGCACCTCGACGCGTTCGAGGGTCAGGGTGGGGCTCAACAGGATATGGTCCAGGCAGCGCTGGGGGCGCCAACTGGGAAAGGTCGCTTGCAGTTGCGGCGCAAGCAGGCCGAGATCGCGCAGGGGCGAGGTTTGCAGCAGGTCGCTGGCGTGGGTGTTCATGTCCCCCATCAGCACCTGGTGCTTGTAACCGCCGATCAGCTCGCGGATGTAGGCCAGTTGCATCGTCCGGGTACGTGCGCCGAGGGCCAGGTGCATCATCACCACGATGAGCGCCTCCGGGCCTTCGCCGAACCGCGCCAGGATCGCCCCGCGCCCTTTGGGGCCAGGCAGCGGATGGTCTTCGATCGCCCACGGTCGCAGGCGACTCAGCACGCCATTGCTGTGCTGGCCGAAACGTCCGAGGTTGCGATTGAGTTGTTGGTACCAGTAGGGGAAGGCACCCAGTTGCGCCAGGTGTTCCACCTGGTTGACGTAGCCGGACCTCAAGCTGCCGCCATCGGCCTCTTGCAAGGCCACCAGGTCGAAATCCTTGAGCAGGTCGCCGATTTTCTGCAGGTTACCGGCGCGCCCGGTGTGGGGCAGCAGATGTTGCCAGCCGCGGGTCAAGTAATGCCGATAGCGCTCGGTGCTGATGCCGACCTGGATGTTGAAGCTCAGCAGTCGCAGGCGGCTGTCGGCGGGCAGGCCCGTGGAGGCGACATGATGTTCGTTGACCCGCGGTTCATGCAGGCCAACGAGGCGTTCGGTACTCCAGCGGGCCATGGGCGTGGGCCGCGCTTAGTTGGCAACTGCCTTGGTCGTCGCCCGTTCCTTGGCGATCAACTGGTCGGCCAGTTGCAAGGCTTGTTCCGCACCGCCGGCAGAGCCGATGTCGAAGCGATACTTGCCGTTGACGATCATGGTCGGTACGCCGGTGATCTCGTACTTCTTGGCCAGCTCCTTGGCTTTGACGATCTGGCCCTTGACGGCGAAGGAGTCGAAGGTCGCCAGGAATTTATCCTTGTCTACGCCCTGGGTTGCCAGGAAGTCGGCCATGTCATTCTTGTCGGTGAGTTTTTTGTGTTCTTTCTGGATCGCGTTGAAGACCGCCGCGTGAACCTGGTGCTCGACGCCCATGGCTTCAAGGGTCAGGAACATCTGGCCGTGGGCGTCCCATGGGCCGCCAAACATGGCCGGAATGCGAACGAAGTTGACGTCCTTGGGCAGCTTCTCGACCCATGGGTTGATGACTGGCTCGAATGCGTAGCAATGCGGGCAGCCGTACCAGAACAGCTCAACCACTTCGATCTTGCCAGGCGCTGACACCGGAACCGGGTTAGTCAATTCAACGTAAGGGGCCTTCGCCTCGTCGGCGGTGGCTTGGGCTGCCATGCCGAACAGGCTGGCGACGACGAGCGCGGCGCTGGTGATCAGATTACGCATGCTTTACTCCTGGACAATAAGGGGGCCTCGCGAGGTGTGTTTCTCAGACAGACCTTGGCGGGTTCAGTTTCGCTAGTGTAACGGCAGCGGCCACAAAAAAGGGCGGCCAAAGCCACCCTTTTGATGCTTGCATCGACAGATTAATCGAGCGTTAACGTTACAAGCGGTGTACACCCCTCATAACGTCGCCCGAGGACCTTAGTGCAGGCCCTGAATGTAGCTGGCGACGGCGGCGATGTCTTCGTCGCTCAACTTGCGAGCGATGGTACGCATGGTCATCGCGTCGCCGTCGTTGGCGCGGCCGGCTTCTTCCTTGCGGAAGTCGGTCAGCTGCTTGGCAACGTACTGGGCATGCTGGCCACCCAGGTGTGGGAAGCCGGCAGCGGCGTTGCCGGCGCCGTTAGGCGAATGGCAGCCGGTGCAGGCTGGCAGGCCCTTTTCCAGGTCGCCGCCGCGGAACAGCTTCTCGCCACGGGCCACGAGTTTTGGATCGGCTGCCCCGACGCTGCCTTTCTGGCTGGCGAAGTAGGCCGAGATGTCCGCCAGGTCCTGATCGCTCAGGTTGGTCAGCAAGCCGGTCATCTCCAGCACCGTGCGCTTGCCGGACTTGATGTCGTGCAGTTGCTTGTTCAGGTAACGCTCGCCCTGGCCCGCCAGTTTCGGAAAGTTGGGCGCCATGCTATTGCCATCTGGACCATGGCAGGCCCCGCATACCGCCGCTTTCGCCTGACCGGCAGCGGCATCGCCAGCGGCGTGGGCTACACCGGTCATCCCCAAGGTCAACAGCAGACTCACGATCAGTTTGTTCATCAGCTAATCCAACTACGGCTAAGGGTTAAAGAGTTATGGACCGGGATCACTCGCTCATCCACTGGATGATTGCTCGGTAATCCTCGGCACTGCAGTCCATGCACAAACCACGCGGCGGCATCGCCTTGAAACCCTGGGTCACGTGTTGCACCAGCGTCTCCATACCTTTCGCCAACCTCGGCGTCCAAGCTTCCTGGTCGCCCTTGCGGGGCGCTGTGGGGAGTTGGCCGGAATGACAGGCACCACAAACACGGTTGTACACAGCTTCCGGATCCTGTGTAGCCTGAGCGCTGTAAAGCGGCATCAAGACACCGGCAGCTAGCAGCCATTTCGTCATAAAACGACCTTTTCAGGGTTGAGAGCGAGCTGCGTTCTAGTGCGCAATTTCGGTCGATCGCTCCCGTGAGCTTCATCCTACGCTGGGACAAAGCGCACACAAAATCTGCGGCATTATATACTGGCGTCACTGAAACGGAAACGACACAGCTTGCCGCGTCCATTCCCGACGCCGCTCACATCGGAAATCCCATGCAACTGAAGAACCCCATCCTTGGCCTGTGCCAACAGTCCACCTTCATGCTCAGCGCCGCCAAAGTCGACCAGTGCCCTGACGACGAGGGCTTTGAAGTGGCCTTTGCCGGGCGTTCCAACGCCGGCAAGTCCAGCGCGCTGAACACCCTGACCCATGCGAGCCTGGCACGCACCTCGAAAACCCCAGGTCGCACGCAGCTCTTGAACTTCTTCAAGCTAGACGATGAACGCCGTTTGGTCGACCTGCCTGGCTACGGCTACGCCAAGGTACCGATTCCGCTCAAGCAACACTGGCAGCGCCACCTGGAAGCCTACCTGGGCAGCCGCGAGAGTCTGAAGGGTTTGATTCTGATGATGGACATCCGCCATCCGATGACCGACTTCGACCTGCTGATGCTGGACTGGGCCGTGGCCAGCGGCATGCCGATGCACATCCTGCTGACCAAGGCGGACAAGCTCACCTACGGCGCGGCCAAGAACACCTTGCTCAAGGTGCAGTCGGAAATCCGCAAAGGCTGGGGCGACGCGGTCACCATCCAGCTGTTCTCGGCGCCCAAGCGCATGGGCCTGGAAGAGGCCTACACCGTGCTGGCCGACTGGATGGAACTGGCGGACAAGGGCAGCGAAGCGGCCGAATAAGCCAAATCGCAGGCAAAAAAAACCCCGGACTTCGTATGGGGAGGGGGAAGTTCGGGGTCCAAGTTCCGGACCGCTAGGGCGAGGTCCAGATATCTGCCAACACTTAACACAACATAGGAGCATTGAAGGGCTTCACCAGCCATTCAAAATCTCTGAGTGGCAATTCACGGGTTTAGTTCAGATTATTTTTGGAAATAACCGTAGGGCTTTTCCGAACTTAAACGTTTTTGCCGGTTGCGCAGTGCTTTCTGTGGCGAGGGGGCTTGCTCCCGCTTGAGCGCGAAGCGCTCACAAAATGTTGGGGGCGGCTGCGCCACCCAGCGGGAGCAAGCTCCCTCGCCACAGGCTGTTCTAGCTCCACGGGGTGGACGTGTCAGTGCGCCTCGTCCCAGTTATTACCCACGCCCACTTCCACCAGCAGCGGCACATCCAGCGTGGCGGCGGCGCTCATGTGCTGGCGAATTTCAGTGCTGACCTGGTCGACCAGGTCTTCGCGCACTTCCAGCACCAATTCATCGTGCACCTGCAGGATGACCCGGGCGTCCAGCCCTGAGCTCGACAACCAGCGGTCCACGGCCACCATGGCCTTCTTGATGATATCGGCGGCGGTGCCTTGCATCGGCGCGTTGATCGCCGTGCGCTCGGCGCCTTTGCGCAGGGCCGGGTTCTTCGCGTTGATGTCCGGCAGGTACAGCCGGCGGCCGAAAATGGTTTCGACGAACCCCTGCTCGGCGGCCTGGGCGCGGGTGCGCTCCATGTACTGCAACACCCCGGGGTAGCGGGCGAAATAGCGGTCGATGTAGGCCTGGGATTGCTTGCGGTCTACGCCGATCTGTTTGGCGAGGCCGAATGCGCTCATGCCGTAGATCAAGCCGAAGTTGATCGCCTTGGCGCTGCGACGCTGGTCATGGCTGACGGCTTCCAGCTCGACGCCGAATACTTCGGCGGCCGTGGCCCGGTGCACATCCAGATTGTTGCGGAACGCATGAAGCAGGCCTTCGTCCTTGGCCAGGTGCGCCATGATCCGCAGTTCGATCTGCGAGTAGTCCGCTGCCAGCAGCTTGTAGCCTTTGGGCGCGATGAACGCCTGGCGAATTCGGCGGCCTTCGGCGGTCCGGATCGGAATGTTTTGCAGGTTAGGGTCGATGGACGACAAACGCCCGGTCGCCGCGACGGCTTGTTGATAGTTGGTGTGCACGCGTCCGGTGCGGCTGTTGATCTGCTCCGGCAGGCGGTCGGTGTAGGTGCTCTTGAGCTTGCTCAACGAACGGTACTGCATCAGCACCTTGGGCAGCGGGTAATCCTGCTCGGCCAGTTCCGCGAGCACGGCTTCGGCGGTGGACGCCTGGCCCTTGGCGGTTTTGCTGAGCACCGGCAAGCCGAGTTTTTCGTACAGGATCACGCCCAGTTGCTTCGGCGAGCCGAGGTTGAACTCCTCGCCGGCGATGGCAAACGCCTCACGCTCCAGTGCCACCAGCTTCTCGCCCAACTCAACGCTCTGTACACCCAGCAGGTTCGCATCCACCAGCGCGCCCTGGCGTTCGATGCGCGCCAGGACCGGCATCAGCGGCATCTCGATGTCATTCAACACCGTGCCCAGGCTCGGCGTGGCGGCGAGTTTCTCCTGCAAGGCCTGGTGCAGACGCAAAGTCACGTCGGCCCCTTCGGCGGCGTACGGGCCGGCCAGTTCCAGGGCGATCTGGTCGAAGCTCAGTTGCTTGACCCCCTTGCCCGCGATGTCCTGGAAATCGGTCTTGCTCTGGCCCAGGTACTTGAGCGCCAGGCTGTCCATGTCATGGCGAGTCGCGGTGGAATCCAGCACGTAGGATTCGAGCATGGTGTCGAAGGCGATGCCCTGGACGAAGATGCCGTTGTTCTGGTCCCCGCCGATGGCGCAGTTCGCCAGGATGTTGGTTTCGAACTTGGCGTGCTGGCCGATCTTGAGCTTGTTGGGGTCTTCCAGCAGCGGCTTGAGGGTCTTGAGTACGGTGTCGCGGTCCAACTGCTCGGGCACGCCCATGTAGGAATGGGTCAACGGAATGTAGGCCGCTTCAAACGGCGCCACCGCAAACGACAAACCGACCAGTTGCGAATGCTGGGCGTCGTTGCCGTTGGTTTCGGTGACGAACGCGAACAGCGGCGCCTTGTTCAGCTTGTCGAGCAACGCCTCGAACTGCGCCTGTTCAAGAATGATCTCGTACTGGGCCTCGGCGGCGCCGGGCTGTTCGTCGCTGACTTCGACGATCTCCTGGCCAGCGCGCTTGGCGTCCCGCTGGTTTTCCTCGAACCAGCTCTTGAACTCCAGCAGGGTGTAGAGCTCGGCGAGTTTCTCGTGGTCCGGCTCGCCCATCTGCAGGTCGTCCAGGCCAACGTCCAACGGCACGTCGGTCTTGATGGTTGCCAGCTCGTAGGACAGGAACGCCATTTCCTTGTGCTCTTCCAGCTTGGCGGGCAGGGTCTTGGCGCCACGGATCGGCAAGGTGGCGACGATGTCCAGTTGTGCGTACAGCTCGGTCAGGCCGCCGTTGACGCCCACCAGCAGGCCGGACGCGGTTTTCGGGCCGATGCCCGGCACGCCCGGGATGTTGTCGGAGGAATCGCCCATCAACGCCAGGTAATCGATGATCTGCTCCGGAGCGACGCCAAATTTCTCCTTAACGCCAGCCACGTCCAGCGCGCTACCGGTCATCGTATTGACCAAGGTAATGTGCCCATCGACCAACTGCGCCATGTCTTTGTCGCCGGTGGAGATCACCACCGGGCGATTGGCCGCCGCGCTGCTGCGGGCCAGGGTGCCGATCACGTCATCGGCCTCGACGTTGTCCACGCAAAGCAGCGGGAAGCCCAGGGCCTTGACGCTGGCATGCAGCGGCTCGATTTGCACGCGCATGTCGTCGGGCATGCTCGGGCGGTTGGCCTTGTATTCGGCGTACAGCGCATCGCGAAACGTCCCGCCCTTGGCGTCGAACACCACGGCGAACGGGCTGTCCGGATACTGCTTGCGCAGGCTCTTGAGCATGTTCAGCACGCCCTTGACCGCACCGGTGGGCAGGCCTTTGGAGGTGGTCAGCGGTGGCAGCGCGTGGAAGGCGCGGTACAGATATGAAGAACCGTCCACCAGGACGAGGGGGGCTTGGCTCATGAGCACGATCAACCTTTTCGGCGGGTCCGGGGCTAGAATAGCGGGACCGTTGACGACAAAGGGACAAGGTTATCATGCGCACACTCAATCGCCTGTTACTGGCTGGCTTGTTTGCAACCGTTCCATTGGCCGTCATGGCCGCGGACGATGCCCCAACGCCAGAGCCGGAAGTCACGATCCGCACGGAAGGGGACAAGGTCATCCAGGAGTACCGCCAAAACGGTTTCCTGTACGCGATCAAGGTTACGCCCAAAGGTGCGCCCCCGTATTTCCTGGTGCGCGCCGACGGGACAGATGCAAACTTCATCCGCTCGGACCAGCCGGACATGTTGATTCCGTCCTGGAAAATCTTCGAGTGGAAGTAGTTGCCTAACTTTAATCGGCGCCGCTGCACCGCGGCGCCAGAACTGAGCAGTTTTTAACCATGTCTGTGTTTACCCCCTTGGCCCGGCCCGAGCTGGAAACCTTTCTCGCCCCTTATGGGCTCGGCCGCCTGCTTGATTTCCAGGGGATTGCCGCCGGTAGCGAAAACACCAATTTCTTTATCAGCCTGGAGCGGGGCGAGTTCGTCCTGACCCTGGTTGAACGCGGCCCGGTGCAGGAAATGCCGTTCTTCATTGAACTGCTCGACGTGCTGCACGACGCCGACCTGCCGGTGCCGTACGCCTTGCGCACCACCGACGGCGTCGCGCTGCGGGAACTGGCAGGCAAGCCTGCGCTGCTGCAACCGCGCCTGGCGGGTAAGCACATCAAACAGGCCAATGCCCAGCATTGCGCCCAGGTCGGCGAATTGCTGGCGCACCTGCACCTGGCCACCCGCGACAACATGATCAAGCGCAAGACCGACCGCGGTCTGGACTGGATGCAGGAAGAGGGCGCCAAACTGCTGTCGCACCTCGACGCCGAGGCCCGCCGGTTGCTGGAAGCCGCGCTGGAAGAAATCGCCCAGCAAAAGGTCGGCATCCTGGCGCTGCCTCGCGCCAACATCCACGCTGACCTGTTCCGCGACAATGCGATGTTCGAAGGCACCCACCTGACCGGCTTGATCGACTTCTACAACGCCTGTTCCGGGCCGATGCTGTATGACGTGGCCATTGCCCTGAACGACTGGTGTTCGGACGACGACGGCGTGCTCGACGGCCCACGGGCGCGAGCCTTGCTGGGCGCTTACGCGGCACTGCGACCGTTCACCGCCGCCGAGGCCGACCTCTGGCCGACCCTGCTGCGCGTGGCGTGCGTGCGCTTCTGGCTGTCGCGCTTGATCGCCGCCGAATCCTTCGCCGGGCAGGATGTGCTGATCCACGACCCGATGGAGTTTCAGCAGCGGTTGGCGCAGCGGCAGGCGGTTCGTGTGATGTTGCCGTTTGCCTTGTAAGGCATTCTCTTTAATCGACTGGGCTTTGGAGTAATTCAAGGCCTGTCGGTGGAGGAATGTTTCAGGGCAGATCAGCGAGTCGACATCCAGCGAAGGATTGGTCTGCGATACGCTAGAGTGCTGCAGCCTCTAGCAGCCATATTAGATTAGGTCCCTTAGCGCCCACTGCATGGTCGGCTGCTTCCGGCCGATTGTGTTGAAAAAGTCGACCCGGCCTGAGTACCCATGCATTGAGCGGTGGAAACGCCTTTTTTGCACGCCGCTACGTCAAATCTGAGCCCTGAACCTTCTGCGCAAAACACAGATTTCAATCTCAGACGCGTACTTTTCTGCCATGGAAACCGAAGCCGACTTTTTCAACAGAATCGGCCGGAAGCGGACGTTCGCAATTGAACGCTAACGGGCACAATCTAACCTTCAGTCTTCTGTAGGTATCAGCTGTGATATGCCATACGCCTTCAGGACAGGTTATGCCTAGACGCTGCCGTGGCGCAATGCCATGATGGTGCAGTGTTCTTAGACCACACTTGAAAATGGAGGATCTGTGGCGATCAGTTTTCATAGGGATGCAAGGCCCGCGTTTGATGCTGCCCAAGATGTAACTCGGGATGGTGCAACGCCCGTTCTAGAGTTACTGTCAGAGGGATTTCAAGTAACGTGGTTCCGCGAGAGTTCTTTGAACGTCTGGCTGGCAATCGTCAAGCCATCTGCCGAGGTAGCCGACCACTTCGGCCTCCGGCAAGAGTGTTTCGTCATAGGTAACGGCTATTCCGCCGATTTTCATCAGAGAACGCTAAATCTCTCTCCGCCGGCAAATCTTATTGAACGACTCGATGGGACTGTCCGACTCGTTGCTTCAGATGCTCCCATCGCCGATGCATTTTGCGCAGCATGGGCTCAAAGAAACAGATCGACTATTGTTTTAATACGCTTGCAAGAATTAGAGACGGCACCTTCAGCCAAGGAACGACTGTATTCACTCTTGAGTGCTTCTTTGTGGCGCCGCGATTTTTTCGCAGAAGCGGAACCCGTGCGTGATCCAAGTGAATTTTTTGGTCGTCAACTAGTTGTTAATGAATTGCTTGCTAAGGTCTTGAACGGATCGCCAGTGGCTGTTTTTGGCCTTAGAAAGATAGGTAAAAGCTCGTTGTTAGGGAGATTGGAAGATCTTCTCATTGATGACGATTCGGCAATTACTGCCACGGCATTTCTTAGAGGCAACACTACATCGCTCACAGCGGGTCGGTGGTGGCACCTCGCACAGACGCTAGTTCAAACGTGGCAATCTAAACTTCAACAGCAGGCAAAAGATTTAGAATCAAAAGTACATGCCAAAGCGGAGAAATTAACGCATCTCATCTCCAAGCGAACGAGCGATGAACGTCTGCTTGCGGATGCATTTGAAAAAGATATTACATCGCTTTTGAAATCCGCAAGGGCCCTAAAGAACGCAACTGGAAGGGAGTCAGTACGGTTAGTTTTTATCCTTGATGAGTGCGATTATCTTTACCCTCATCTAGCGAAAGATGGTTTCTGGCGGACTGATTTTTTTTCATTCTGGAACACTCTCCAATCAATAAAACGGGGCCTCGATTCGCCTGCGGAGCTGGTGTACCTGCTTGGCGGCGTAAACCCTTCGGGTGTAGAGCAGGGCGCGTTGGAGGATCAGCCAAATCCCTTGTATGAAATGCAACGCATGTACTTAGGCCCCATGACTCAACCCGAAGCTAAATCCCTACTGACAGGGTTGGGCGACCGTATGGGGCTGATTTTTGAATCAGAGTCGATAGATAAAGTATACGAATTAGTGGGTGGGCATCCACTATTGTTACGAAGACTCGGAACCGCTGTTCATGATTTATTTCCTGGTCGTGCTGCAAAAAAACAAATAGATAAAAAAGATATTGAAAGAGCGTTTGAGCGGCGTAAAAGAGATCTTTTCAATCAAGTGGCATGGTTTCTAGAGCACTTAGGTAAGGTGGCCCCGGATGAAGAACGATTGCTTCGGGATATTGCAATGGGAGGGGCGCAGGCCTATGCAGAAGTTTGGGGTGATGACGAATTCAGGGAAACCTTCGCTTATCACCTAGAACGGTATGGTCTTATTGAGTTCAACAATGAGCTTCCAGAAGTATCTCTTTCTTTAATTCGTGAAGCGCTGCAGAAACCTGCTGCAAGTGAATACGTCGAGCAGAAGCGCCAGTTAAAAGATGCCGTCGAATCAATTGAGATAGCAGTACGCATTCGCTTAAAGGTTGATTTAGAGAAAGATAGGCTGCCATTTGAAGCTGTAAATTGTGCAGTTAGCGCAATCCCCTCGGATGCAAAAAATAGAGCGCTCTCGCGTCAAGATCTTTTGGACTTGGGCGACTTGGCAGGGATTGGTGCAGTCCTCGATTCTTTGAACTGGGGAGATTATGAAATTTTGCTGGACAAATTCTACGAAGAAATAGAGTGGACAGGAGAGAGTCTCACCAAAGAAGAACGATTACTTACGGTGAAGACGTCGTTCTCGGATGCCCATCTTGTACGGCACAATAACGATCACATGCTTAGAACCATGATTGAGCAGAAGGGTTATCACAACGTCTATGAACGCTTCAGGACGGTTAGGGAGATGCTCTCTGCCTAAAAGAGTTGTTGCTTGTGTATCTAGCCTGAAGCGACTTTTCTGGCCGCCGTAAAGGCTAGGCTCCAATACCAGCAATAAGTTCTTTATGAAAATTGGGATTAATGCAAAAGCGGACTCTCATATGAGTGACCGCTTTTGGCCTATTCTGTTGAAAAAGTCGGTTTTTCAGATCGCCTGAACTCAGGCACGACTACCACTGGAGAACCTACTCACCACATTGAGTGGTTTTTCGGCCCTTCGTTGACCGTTGCCGCTCAGTTAGTGGGTTAGTTTGAGGTTTTTTGCTTAGTGCAGGCGCACCTATCCCGTGACCGGTGGACCTTGAGAGGTAAATTTGGCCAGCCGGCGCAGGTTCTGCACCGCAGCGGCCAGCGTGAACTCATCGGTCGCGCCGCTCATGCCACGTAGTCGCAAGCGGTCCAGTTTCAGGATTCGCTTGAGGTGGGCAAACAACATTTCGACCTTTTTACGTTCGTGGCGAGAGCGCTGATATGCCGGCGTTGCTGCAATGCGCCGCGCCACATCACGAGCGGCCTCATGGACGCTGCGAGCGATCTTGCGGAACGCAGTGTTCGGGCAGCACTTGGCTTTCATCGGACACGTTGCGCAGTCGGTCTGCCGGGATCGGAAGATGATGGTGTTGGCCTTGGTGACGTGTGAACGCTCGTTCTTGAAGGCTCGCCATTCACTGCGCAATGCCTTGCCGGCCGGGCATCGGTATTCCTCAATCTCTTCATTCCAGTGGAAATCGTTGCTCGAAAAACTGTCGTTCTTGCGCTCGGTTTTGTCCCACACCGGCACGTGAGGTTCGATGTCTTTTTCCTCCACCATCCAGGCCAACATCGGCGTTGTACCGTACGCGGTATCGCCGATGAGGCGTTCCGGCTTGATGTCGAACTGCGCTTCAACGCGATCGATCATCGTCTTGGTGCTCTCGACTTCGGCCGTTCGATGAGCGGGTGTAGGCTCCACATCCACGATGACGCCGTGTTCGGTATCGATCAGATAATTCGTCGAGTAAGCGTAGAACGCGGGGCCGCCTGGAGCAGCGGTCCAGCGAGCCTGTGGATCAGTCAGTGATAAACGCTTCGGTAGCGTTTCGGCCAAAGCCCCTTCATCGAGGGCTTCAAGGTACTCACGCACGGCGCGGGTGCTCAGGGCCGGATCGCTCCAGTTGACCTGTTCATCACCCGGTACGCCGCGCTGCCGACTCGCATCCGCTTTGATGATGCTGGCGTCCACAGCAAATCCTTCGCCTTTGACCAGGCCAGCATCCATGCAACGACGCAGCACCTCGTTGAACAACCAGCGAAACAGATCGCTGTCCCGAAAACGGCCGTGTCGATTTTTGGAAAAGGTCGAGTGATTGGGGACTTCATCTTCAAGGCTCAACCGGCAGAACCAGCGATACGCCAGGTTCAAATGGGCCTCTTCGCACAACCGCCGTTCGGAGCGAATGCCGTAGCAATAGCCCACGATCAGCATGCGGATCATCAGTTCAGGATCAATCGACGGACGCCCGATCGGGCTATAAAAATCGGCGAGGTAATGGCGCAGGTCGTTCAGATCGAGACACTGATCAATGCTGCGCAGAAGGTGATTGGCTGGGATGTGATCTTCAAGGTTGAACGAGTAAAACAGTCGATCCTGCCCACTCGATAACTGTCCCATCATGCTGTGTGCTTCCCTGCTGGCCAATGCAGAGATTTTGCCGCAGGCCATACAGGGGAGCTACTTTTTCAACAAAATCGGCCGAGAACGGCCAGTCGCCCAATGCTGCTGTCGGCCCACAATGAACGGGCAGAAACCACCCCGATGATGGGCTGGGATTCTTTTTAACGCCCCACAATAAGGGTCGAAATGCCTAAGCGCAGAGTGCGTTTATCAACATGTGCCAACTATTGCAGTTTTCGAATTCTACCTATACGGAGAAACTCTAAAAAAAGGTTGAGCGACTTCCATCAACGTTGCATGCATCTGTCGAATGTATCCTATTCCAGTGCCATTGTAGTAAGCACAGCTTTTATTTCGGCGCAGCAGGAAACTAGGCCATTGCGACGGGATTTGAGATATCGTTTGAGCATGCATGATGCCATCATGGGCCTCTTTAAAATCTGACTTGGATACCACGCGATATTTTTTGTGCTCTGCCGTCTCTTCGCCCTCAAAAATTGCAAAGTTGACGATGTGTCTCACGGCTGGTCTGTGACGAATGAAATTATTAACAAAGCGATGCAGTCCATCAGCATAATCCAGACTGCCAACAAAAAGATTAGCTCGACAATTTAAGACTTGAAATTCATTGAGGGCCTCGACGTCAGTGGCTTTACGTATTGTTAGCCAACTGTTGTTACTTGGAATCCGATAGACATCCGGATCATAGCCTAAACAAAATATCGTTGGAGATAACGGGAGTAACAATATCGCTCCGGCATCCCTGAGGCCGAGCGAGCCACCACGAGTTCGCTTGTCCTCCAACTGCCATCGGTTCGTTAAGACTGCGGGATCGTCTGAGGAAAGGAACGGAACGTTGGTAGCATTTTTAAGCAGACAGATTTTGAGGTCAGACACAACTTCCATGTTATCAGCAAAGGCGCCCATTGCCGTTTGTACTGCCTCTTTAATACTCATGGAAAAGCCGCTATCCAGGCCAGCAGGCTCGATCATATCGGCAAACATTTCTGCCGATCGCCTACATGCACCTTCAGTGCGTAGATATTGAAATAACCAAAAAAGCTGAAGAATATACTGATGGTGCGACTGGAACTTATAGCCAGGCTGAATAATCTCATTTAAAACTGAACCATACTCCTGTTCGAGCGACTGGATAGCGATCTCAAGCTTATCATCTTGCCCATAAAAATAGTCGCGAGAGCACTGATTTTTTACCGGTGCATTAGTTATTAACCTCTGCCTATCAAGATTGTAAACATTGATAGCAGCGCCTTCACCCTTGATCGTGAACGGTTTTAGATAACAACGCGGAACAAAATGCTGATTTTTATTCGATGCCATATTTAACTCCATACATGGGCATGTCTCAGTCCCTTTTCACTCGTTTCCTGCGAGACGCCATCTGCAAACTTATCGGTGATTATACGGTTTTAGTCTCTGCATCGACGGCGCGAGATGGCGGCGTAGAGACATTTATCACCGCCTGAACTCAATTTGATGGGGCGGGAACAAAAAAGCTCAAACCACACGATATCAGGTTTGAGCGCCTCCGTTGATTCTCGAGCCAAAGTATGCTACTGCGCTGATGGGCGCGGAATGGCGTACGGTCTATTTCGACAGAAATTGTGAGGTGTCGTCCGCTACGTAGTAGAGAATGTACCCGGAATACAGTAGAGAACCGGCAGCAACTTCTGCTTTGAAGCACTCTGTGAGTGCATCCTCATCAGCAAAACCGTAATCCGATAATTTGTCGCCTGCGAAACTAGCAAGTCGCCATGCGTCGAAGCCACCGATTTCACCTTGAGCCCCAAAGTCAAAGTCTACTGTACCTGTGGGGAGGCTAACCGAGCAGCCATAGCCGTGCTTGAAGTAACGAACTCCACCTTCTAGCTCTCCGTGCTGAGGAATGTCAGTTCCCACCCAATCCATATTGGTCAAGGGCCGTGGGATACCAGACCGATGCATCATGTCCACAGCGGCGCCAACACTGGCTTGGTAGTCGCTGATCAAAATGGCGAGTTGGTTATTCATATAGTTTCACATTATAAGCAGCACTGAGTTCAGAAACCGTAGAGAGTAGCAGTCGACGCAACTGATGGGCAGCTTCTAGCCGTTTTCGGCCTGAGGCTAGAAAGGAAAATGTCGAATTTGGAAAGGTGCCATTGGTCTTAAGGCGTTGAGAAGTAGAAATTTTTCTCTTGCGTTTGCGGATGAGATCCCGATCCACAGGTGGGTCTCATCCGCAATTTACCTAGCGTTGCGGCTCTACGTTATCTAGCACCCGGTTCGCAAGCAATGAGCTCAGCTCGATTAGTTGCTGAATACCGAGGGCAAAGTGGCGATGCGTTCCTTCCAGCTCGAACGCCAGGTCATTAACCATTGCGTCGGCTGATGCCAGCGTTTCGGTAAGGTTGGCGAGTAGGCATTCGTTGTCGAGATCCTTCACAACGGTGAATACCTGGCCCGGTTTGGGATCGTCGGTTTTTTTCTTTTTTGGTGATAGATAGAAATCAAGCGCACGTTCGGCGGCTTCGTCGAGCTTTTTGGCCTTGGATTTTGTGCGGGGTTGAGCTTGTTCGGCTTCTGGCGGGTTAGGAGTTATTTTGAACATTGACGTAATCCCTCTAGTAGGCCGCAACCATTTCGCTACTAAACGGAAGGGTGGCAGCTGTGCGCAAGTTAGTAGACCGGTGATTACGTCAAACCCGGCGCGCCCGAAGGAGCCATGCGCACAGCCGCCATCAAGAACAGGCAATGCCTGACTGATGAGGCTCGTGCAGCCGAGACGTAAACCGGGCTACTAAACCCGACCACTGATGGGCAGTGGCAGAGAAACGATAGAGCCTGGGGACACGGCGCACAAGCGGGCGGATTCTGGCGCAGTCGTAGGTAAAGGCGCAAGGATGCGTAGCTTGAGGGAAACTGGTGGAGATGGAGATAAACACGATCTGACTGGTGGCGAAGTTTGTAGGAAAGGTCCGTCCGGCATGGGTGTTGTGGAGCGCTTCGTACGGTACGCAACTGCTGTATCTGCCACCGGCGACAGTCATTGCTACCTCTGGCGCGGCCGACGGTTGTATCAGCTGTCCAAGGATCACTCCCTGCAACAGCAACTCATCGACACCCAACGCATCAGCCGCGCCGAGGCCTGTGCGCACCCCGCGGGCAAGGCACTGACCCGCGCGGTGGGCGCCGAGCAAGAATTGACGCTGGAGACGTTGGAACTGGCGGTGTATCCCGGTGATACGTTCTTGCTGTGCAGTGATGGCCTGTATCAAGGCCTTGGCGCAGAGGCCTTGGGCGGCGCGTTGGGGCTGGCTTCACCGTGTTCGGCAGTGGAGCGCTTGTTCGACGAGGTTCTGGGTGGCGCGGCGCGGGATAACCTTACGGCGGTGGTGATCCGGCGGTGAGTGTACAGGGCGGCCAGCACACCTATTTCGCTTTCGCCGATGCCCCGCCGGCGGTGGTCGCGACCGAACGCGACGCCAGCCAAGCGCCGCGGGTCCTGGCCGGGCGTTTTCGTCTGGAGCGTTTACTGGGGGCGGGCGGCATGGGGCTCGTGTACCGCGCTCGGGATCTGCTGCACGAACAGTTCGGTGACCCCGCGCCCTACATCGCGCTGAAAATGCTCAGCGAGCCCTTCAACGCATCCCCCGACGCCAGTGCGCTGCTGTTCAGCGAGTTTGCCCTGAGCCAGCATTTGCATCACCCGAACGTGCTGCGCCCGTTCAGTTTTGAAGTGGACGCGACTCACCGGCAGGCGTTCATCACCATGGAGCTCATGCGCGGCCAGACCCTCGACCAGCTGCTTTGCGAGCGTCCGCAGGGCGTGCCCTGGCGCGAGTTACAAGCGATTGCCGTGCCGCTGCTCGATGCCTTGGCGTATGCCCACGGGCGGGGTGTACTGCACGGCGACGTGAAGCCCAGCAATGTCATGTTGGGTGAAGCACAGCTGCGTTTGTTCGATTTCGGTTTGGGCCAGGCACAGAGGGGGCCGTTGACGCGCTTGGCCAACCTTGACCGCAAACGCCTCAACGCTTGGACACCCGCCTATGCCGCGCCGGAACTGCTGGAGGGGTCGGCCCTGTCGCCGGCGGCCGACATCTATGGCGTGGCTTGTTTGTTGTACGAGCTGGCCAGCGGTAGCCACCCGTTTCGCCGCTTGCCGTCCACCCAGGCCCGCGCTGCCCGCCTGGAACGCCAACTCAAGGCACCGCGCAACCTTCCCGGGCGCTGTTGGCCGGCGCTGCGCTTGGCCTTGGCGTTCGATCCGGGCCGACGGACTATCCGTGCGGCGCAATTGCGCGATGTTTTCAACAAGGGGAGGTTGTGGTGGTGAGGGGGCGGCGTTGATCGCTTTCGCGAGCAGGCTCGCCCCCACAGGCGCAGGCGTGAGGATTAGAGCGGCTTGCTGCCGATGCTCACGCCCAGGGTATGACTGGCGTCGGGCAGCAGCGTCACCACGTCATTCATGACATTCGCCGTTTCGATGCACAGCATGCGCTGCCAGCCGTCGTCGGCCATGTCGCTGAAGGCCTTGGCGCGTTCGGTCCAGGGGTTCCAGATGACCGCCGAGCGCGAGCCGCGGCTGGTCAGTTCGATCCGTCGTTGCCAGTGCGCATCGACGATGCTCAGTGTTGGCGGGGTATCGAGGTAGATGCGGTCGGTTTCGCCGGCAAAGTGCAGGTCGCCGGCCTGGGTGACGGTTTTCCAGTCGTCCAGGGTTTCGATATAGCTCAGGCCGTCGACGCCTTCGACGTGCACGTTGCGCACGTCGCTCACGGCGAAATAGCTGTGCAGCGCCTGGCTGAGGCTGACGGTTTCGCTGCCACGGTTGTGGCTGGTCAGGCTGATGTGCAACTGCTCGTCCATTTCGATGGTCAGCGTCAGGTCCACCTGGTGAGGCCAGCCCGGCAGGCCGTTCTCGGGGTAAGGCAACACGAACTCCACCTTGAGGCGCTCGCCCTCGGCCTCGATGCCTTGCAGTTCCCAATCCATCGTCCGCACCAGGCCGTGGGCCGTGGCCGGGTCGTTGCTCACGCGCATGGCTTGCACGCTGTCGGGGTTGCGCGTCAGGTTGCCGAACCATGGCCAGCACACCGGCACGCCGGCGCGGATGCTCTTGCCGGCCTTGAACGTCGCCTGGTCGTTGAGCCAGATCAGCGGCGGCTGGCCGTCCACTTGATAGCTGAGGATATGCGCGCCTTGCTGGGCCACCAGCAACTCGGCCTGACCGTGGCGGATCCGCCAGGCGTTCAGTTCATCCAGTTTGACGGCTTCGACGTTGGGCGTGGACATGGTGCAATCTCGCTCTGGAACAGGGGCTACGATGGACCGCAAAACGGCCGCCGCGTTTAACGCGCGCGTGGCGGTACCGAGCGGGTGCGTCCACTGCCGTCGATGGCGACGAAGACGAACACCGCCTCGGTCACTTTACGCCACTCGCTGGACAGCGGATCGTCGCTCCAGACCTCAACCATCATCTGGATGGAGCTACGGCCGATTTCCAGCGCCTGGGTATAGAACGACAGCTGTGCGCCCACGGCCACGGGCACCAGGAAGGCCATGCGATCGATCGCCACGGTCGCCACGCGGCCGCCGGCGACCTTGCTGGCCATGGCGGTGCCGGCCAGGTCCATCTGGGACACCAGCCAGCCGCCGAAAATATCGCCAAAGCCGTTGGTCTCGCGCGGAAGCGCGGTGATTTGCAGGGCCAGGTCGCCTTGCGGGATTGGATCTTCTTGTTCGAGCTCTATCATGCCGAGGGGCCTCTGACCCGTAACGCTGTCTGGTGCTTCAGGTGAATAGCCGTCCTTGTAAAAAACGATTCAGCCCGAAGAGGCTACGTTCATCACGTTTTTCGTAAAGGCGTACCAAAGGGAGACTCTGCGAAACCGGCTGGTTCTGTCTGGCCCTACACCGCCAACGACGTTTTCGCACAGCAACCCCTTACAGAGTGTTGCAGGTTGCGAGTATATCGGGCGATAGACGTAGAGACGACCACCCGGTGCTGTTTTCGACTGTCAATTACGCGCCTCTATGTGCTTTTTCGAACAATTTGCTATGGTGCCGAACCTGCCCAGGCCCCAACTATCCTCCGGCCGGCAGAATCGACTATAAGAGAAGCCCTTGCCATGACCACTGCGCCTTCGAGCACGGCGACGCCCGCACAACCCGCACGTCCACTGACTCGCAACGATTACAAGACTTTGTCGCTATCTGCCCTGGGCGGTGCGCTGGAGTTCTACGATTTCATCATTTTCGTGTTCTTTGCCACCGTGGTCGGCAAATTGTTCTTCCCTGCCGAAATGCCCGAGTGGCTGCGCATGATGCAGACCTTTGGCATCTTTGCCGCCGGCTACCTGGCCCGGCCGCTGGGCGGGATCATCATGGCTCACTTCGGCGACCTGCTGGGGCGCAAGAAAATGTTCACCCTGAGCATTTTCATGATGGCCGTGCCGACCCTGATCATGGGCCTGCTGCCGACCTACGCGCAGATCGGCATGTGGGCGCCGATCCTGCTGTTGCTGATGCGCGTGATCCAGGGTGCAGCCATTGGCGGCGAAGTGCCAGGCGCCTGGGTGTTCGTATCCGAACACGTGCCGGCGCGCCATATCGGCTATGCCTGCGGCACCCTGACCTCCGGCTTGACGGCAGGCATCCTGCTGGGTTCGCTGGTCGCTACCGCGATCAACAGCCTTTATACGCCCGTGGAAGTGGCCGATTACGCCTGGCGGATTCCGTTCCTGCTGGGTGGCGTGTTCGGGCTGTTCTCGGTGTACCTGCGCCGCTGGCTGCACGAAACCCCGGTGTTCGCCGAGTTGCAGTTGCGCAAGGCCCTGGCCGAGGAAGTGCCGCTGCGCGCGGTGCTGCGCGACCATCGCGGTGCCATTGTCGTGTCGATGCTGCTGACCTGGTTGTTGTCCGCCGCCATCGTGGTGCTGATCCTGATGACCCCGACCGTGCTGCAGACGGTCTACCACTTCGCACCGACCACCGCGTTGCAGTCCAACAGCGTGGCGATCGTGATGCTGACCATTGGTTGCATCCTCGCCGGCGCCCTGGCGGATCGCTTCGGCGCGGGCCGTGTCTTTGTGTTCGGCTGCGCCGCCTTGCTGGCCAGCTCCTGGACCTTCTACCACAGCCTGGCCGAGCACCCTGATTGGCTGTTCCCGCTGTACGCCCTGACCGGGCTGCTGGTGGGCACCATCGGCGCGGTTCCCTACGTCATGGTCAAGGCGTTCCCGCCGGTGGTGCGCTTCAGTGGCCTGTCGTTTTCCTACAACGTGGCCTACGCCATTTTCGGTGGCTTGACCCCGATGGTCGTCAGCCTGCTGCTCAAGGAAAACCCGATGGGGCCGGCTTACTATGTGGCGGTGTTGTGTGGGCTGGGGATGGTGGTGGGGGCCTATCTCTGGAAGAAGGGGCGCTAGGTTGGCGTATAGGTTGACCGACTTCGCGAGTAGGCTCGCCCCCACGGATGCCGTGCAGCCCGCTCGCGAAAAGGCCCGTTCAATCAGCCGATGTCTTCGGCGCTGCCAGGGCCTTCAACGCCGCTTTACGCGCCTCGATAGGCAGCCTGCCAAGCTTCTCGACCGCCGAATAGAACGCCTCCCAGTCTCCGTCTTGCTGCCTGTACAACGCCGCAAACGCCGGGACCCATTGGTCGTACAGGCCGAACGGCAATAAGCGGGCGTTGTTCATGGGCGCATAGACCCAGGCATCGTAGCGCTTGTCGCCCGCCCACTGGCTGTCGCGCAGGTGTTCGTAGTCGCTGCGCAGGCGTTCGAATGCCTGTGCCTTGCGCTGGCGCATTTGCTCGGCTGGCAGTGGCTGGGCGTAGAGGGTCTCCAGCCGTTGCCGGGTGTCGAGCACCAGTTGGGTGAATTGGTCGCGCTGCTGCATCCGCTTGCCGTTGTCCGGCGCCAGGCCGCGGCTGGCGCGCCATTGCCGGGTGCCTTCCTGTTCGACGAAGGTGGCGAAGGACTCATTGAACTCGGTGTCGTCCTTTACATAGAACCGCTGGTGCGCCAGCTCATGAAAAATCAGCGTCGCCAGGCGCTCGTCGCCCCAGTGCATCATCGAACTCAGGATCGGGTCGTTGAACCAGCCCAGGGTCGAATAGGCCTCCACGCCGCCAATCGCTACGTCCATGCCCTGCAAGCGCTGCAAGGCCGCCTCGCCACGGGCGGCGCCCTGGCTGTAGTAGCCGCGGTAGGCCACGCAGCCGGCGATGGGGAAACAATGGGTTTGCGGCGCCAGGGAAAACTCTGGCGTGGCGAAGACATTCCAGACCACGAACGGCCGGCCAATGTCGGCGTACAGGCGATAGCTCTTGCTGTCCGGCAGGTGCAGGTGGGCGCTGGCGAACGCGCGGGCCTCGCGGGCTTGGGCCAGGTGCGTGCGTAATTGGGCATCGCGCGTGGGGTCGGCAATCACCTTGTCGATCGGCTCGCGGGCTTGCAGCAAGCGCAGTTGTCCGCCGACCAACTGGCTGTAGTAGCCAACACTGGAGCAACCGTTGAGTAACAAAAGCAGGAGGCCTGGAAACAAAACCCGGAAAACACGGTCGAGTAACCGATGGCTTGAACGCGGCCTGATCAATTGGAATCACCTTGGGAGAGTCTGCCGACAAGACTATCTCGCTTGCCTGGAGCTTCGCTATGCGCGTGTTGATGCTGACAAGTGGCCTTTTGCTGCTGACCGGTTGTGCCGGGCTGCCGGACCCCGATCCGTCCCAAGCGTGGATTGACCTGGGAAGCCATCAGGACACCGCGTTGCAAGCGTTGGAGGTCGACGACAAGACGTCCATCGACAAGCGTTATTTCGAAGTGCAGCCTGGCAGCCATGAGCTGACGGTGCGTTATCAATTTGCCGTCGAGCCCGGCAACATCGGCCCGGATGCCGAGCCGCTGTGGCGTGATTGCCGGCTGAACGTCAAGTTCAAAGACTTCAACGCTGGCCAGCGTTACCAGTTGCAGGCCGGCAGCATTGGTTTCCGGCCGTGGGCCAAGCTCTACGATCAACAGCGCAAAGTGGTGGGGCAAGGTACGCCGGCAGGCTGCCAGCAAAGCTGATCGGCGCTATGCTCAGGGCCTGATTATCCAGGACGCTGAACATGCGCGCTCTTATACCGATACTGACGCTCATTGCTCTGGGCGGCTGCGCAATGACCCCGCTTCCCCCGGTTGACCCGAACATGGCCTGGGTCGATTTCGCCATGCCATCGCCGGGTGGCAAGGTCCTGATGGCGCAAAGCCTGGATGGGCAACGCTTGCGGGATGGGCGGTTTTTCCAGGTGTCACCAGGCAGCCACGAACTGGAAGTGCGCTTCGACTTCGAGGTGTTCGGTGGTGGCGGGTTGGGGATGTTTTCCGAACCGCAAGAGCGGCTGTGCTACCTGACCGTGCGCTACGATGGCTTCGAGGCCGGCCAACGCTATCGCCTGGAGGCCCGTAACCTGGCCTATAGCCCAAGCGCCAGGCTATACAACGCCAAGCGAGAAGTGGTCGCCGAAGACCGACAAGCCCATTGCCTGATGTAGCGCGGCTAGCGGTCGTTCTTCTGGTAGATGATTTTCTTCGTGCCGTTTTCGCACGTCCCCACCACCATGTTCTGGTCGTGGACCTCATCATTGGTGACGATTTCCAGCGTGTAGGACGTTACGCCCTGCGCCTGGATCTTGGCTTCGATCTCGGCCTTGAGCTCTTCGCACGGTTTGGGCGCCGCGAGGGCGGATGTGGCAAAGGCGCAACCAATGACCACCACGGCAAATCGTTTCATGCTCGAAATTCCTCATGGCAGCGCGCACTGCCTGTGCGCAGACACTGCATACCTTCATTCGACCACAGATTGCTGATGGGGTGACAGGGTAAAAAGACCGCAGCCTGCGGCGGCCCAGAGGCTGCGATCTTCGGTTTGTCAGCTCACCAGGGTCGCGTCCAGGGTGATCTTGGCGTTCAACACCTTGGAAACCGGGCAACCTTCCTTGGCCTTGTTGCTCAGTTCTTCGAACTGCTGCTGGCTGGCGCCGGGGATCTTGGCCTTGAGCGTCAGTTTTACCGCGGTGATCGCAAAGCCGCCATCGACCTGATCCAGGGTGACGTCGGCGTTGGTGTCGATGGCGTCAGCCTTGAGCCCGGCTTCGCCGAGAATCATCGAAAACGCCATGGAGAAGCAGCCAGCGTGGGCCGCGCCGATCAGTTCTTCGGGGTTGGTGCCCTTGCCGCCTTCGAAGCGGGCCTTGAAGCCATAAGGTGCTTCGCGCAACACACCGGTTTCAGTGGAGATGGAGCCGATGCCGGTTTTCAGGTCACCTTCCCAGTGAGCCGATGCTTTCTTAATGATAGCCATGTCTGCCTCCTCAAGGTCCGGCGCGAGGTTTCGCGTCCGTGTTTGTCATTACCAGGGTTGTGAGGATAGACCGGCCAGGAAAGTTCATCCTGTCGATTAGTTGACCAATTTAGTAGGAAAATTCATTGTTGCTATTGAAACTCGGGTATATGCCCACATTGCATAGCACACACCTTTAGAAACGGCAGGCTTTCGCCCTTAGGAAAGCCCGGAACGCCGTTGGAGACCCCGGCCCATGAAACAGATGTCCGAAGTGAAATTCTCAACCCTGGACCTTGTGCCCGTTCGCGCCGACGGCAATGCCGCCCAGTCCCTGCGCAACTCCCTGGACTTGGCGCAGCACGTGGAAAAATATGGCTACACCCGCTTCTGGGTGGCCGAGCATCACAACATGGATGGCATCGCCAGCTCCGCGACGGCGGTGCTGCTGGGTTACCTGGCGGGAGGCACTTCGACCATTCGTGTCGGTTCCGGCGGGGTGATGTTGCCCAACCATGCGCCGTTGGTCATTGCCGAACAGTTCGGCACATTGGAAAGCCTCTACCCCGGGCGAATCGATCTGGGCTTGGGCCGGGCGCCGGGTTCCGACCAGATGACGGCCCGGGCGCTGCGTCGCGAGCGCTCCGGCAGCGCCGACGACTTCCCTGATGACGTGGCCGAACTGATGCGCTATCTCGGCCCGCGCACGCCGGAGCAGCGCATCATTGCCATGCCGGGCACCGGGACCAACGTGCCGGTGTGGCTGTTGGGTTCCAGTCTGTTCAGCGCGCAACTGGCCGGTGAGCGCGGTTTGCCCTACGCCTTTGCCTCACATTTCGCACCGCGCTTCATGCACGAGGCGATTCGCATCTACCGCAACCACTTCAAACCGTCCGCGGTGCTCGACAAGCCTTACGTGATGCTCGGCGTGCCACTGGTGGCCGCCGACACGGATGAGCGGGCCGATTATCTGGCGACGTCGGTGTACCAGCGGATCCTGGCATTGATGCGTGGGCAGAGCCTGGTGCAGCGCCCGCCGGTGGAGTCCATGAACGGGCTCTGGCTACCTCATGAGAAAGAAGCGGTTGGCGACTTCCTTGGCCTGGCCATGGTCGGTGGCCCGCAGAAGATTCGCGCCAAGCTGGACGTGTTGATCGAACAAACCCAGGCCGATGAGCTGATTTTCACCAGCGACCTGTATGAACATGCCGATCGCCTGCACTCGTATGAGCTGCTGGCCCAGGTCATGAAAGGCTGAATTGCAGCCATGAAAAAGCCGACGCATTGCGTCGGCTTTTCGTATGCATCAGATCAACCGCGTTTGTAGGTAATCACCTTACTGCCGGCCTCGCAGGTGCCGACGACCTTGGCGTCAGCCGCTGCGCTTTTTTCGACGATTTCAAGGGTATAACCTGACACGCCCTTGGCATCCAGCTTCGCTGCGATTTCGCTTTTCAGCTCTTCGCAAGGCTTGCCGGCCGCCAATGCGCCACCCGCAAGGCTCAGCAAACCCACGGCCACCATTAACTTTTTCATCGCTTGCACTCCTTGGTCGGATCAAATAGGGCAGGTATTGGAAAGACGTGACACGCAGACAATAGCGCATCGCCAGTCCCTATGGCACTCCGCCAGCGCGCAAGTTCATTGTCCTCAGCTGTTGGCGATGCGGAATCCGACCTTGATGGTCACTTGAAAGTGCGCGGCCCGGCCGTTTTCGATGTGTCCGCGGGTTTCCGTGACTTCAAACCATTCCAGGTGCTTGAGGCTTTTGCTGGCCTCGGCGAGGGCGTTGTTGATGGCGTCCTCGATGCTGGTGGGAGACGAGCCGACCAGCTCGACTTTCTTGTACGTGTGATGATCAGTCATGACGTTCTCCTGTAGGGGTCTTTAACAGCCTAGCAGCGATTTTTCGCCTTACATCTGGCGCCGCTTGCCCCTGGAAAGTTCAGATTTACTGCACTTTCAGAAATGGCTGGAGTCCCAATTCACACCACTCAACCACTGCAGGAGAGAGCCACCATGGCCAGCAATTCGTTACGTAAAGCCTCGTTGCAAAGCATGGAAGCGGAGATCGAGAGTCTGCTCAAGTCGTTGGAAAGCTTGAAGGACGACGCCTCTGATGAGTCGCGCAAGACCCTCAAGACGCTCAAGGCGAATGCCGAAAGTGCGTTGAAACATTCTCGGCACCTGCTCAGCGATGCGTATGAAGAGGTCAAGGTGAAAACCCGCGAAACCGGGCTCGCCACTCGCGATTACGCGCAAGAGCACCCTTGGACCACGGCCGGTGTCGCGGTGGGGGCCATTGGCCTGCTGGCCGCTTACCTGTTGTGCAAACGCGGTGACTGAGCCGGTTGGCCCAACTCATGCCTGAGCCACTGGGCCAATTGACGAGCGCGCCCGTCCGCGGCGCGCTTGGGTAGCCACAACGCCAGTCGCGCCGGGGTTTCACCGAAGCCCCAGGGCGCGACCAGCCGCCCGGCACGTACGTCCTCGGCCACCAACGGCTCGGGGGCGATAGCGACGCCCAGTCCGGCGACGGCGGCCTCCAGCAAATAATACAAATGTTCGAAGCCTTGCCCGAATGTCAGTGCCCGGGATTCGAGGGCGTTTTGCTGTGCCCAGGTCGGCCACGCCTGGGGGCGGGACGTGGTGTGCAGCAGCGGCTCATCCAGCAGCGCATTGGCCGGGGCGCCTTGCAGCCGGGCGAACCCGGCGTAGTGCGGGCTCATCACCGGGCCGATGCGTTCGACCGCCAGTTCATACACCTGCATGTCGGCTGGCCAGGGCGGTTCGGCGAAGACCAGCAAGGCGTCCAGGCCCGGTCGCCTGGGGTCCAGGTCGCCTTCACCGGCGGACAGGTGCAGGCGCAGGTCCGGCAAGTCGGCATTGAGCCGGCCCAGGCGGGGAATGAACCAGCGCGCCAGCAGGCTGCCCGAGCAACCCAGTACGAACGGAGCATCCGCCGTGCTTTGGGTCAGTTCCGCGCACACGCTGCGCAGGCGTTCGAAGGCGTCGCTGCTGGCGTCGCGCAGACGTGCGCCCGCATCTGTGAGTTTCAAGCCGCGCCCATCCTTGACGAACAGGCTCACGCCCAAGTGTTCCTCCAGTGCTTTGAGCTGGCGACTGACCGCGCCGTGGGTCACGTGCAGTTGTTCGGCCGCCTGGCTTACGCTGTTGAGGCGGGCGGTGGCCTCGAAGGCGCGCAGGGCGTTGAGCGGAGGAAGATCGTGGCGCATTTTATCTGTGAGTTTTCCTGACAGGTTGTGGCGATCTTATCGGTTTTCAGCGGGCAATGTCAGGGGTAGAGTGAGCCTCATTGTCTCTCTACACATTTGCCTGGAGCGCCCCGATGACCCAGCCTACGACCCCTTTCAACCTGCGCAGTGGCCCCGACGCCAATGGCCTGTTCGGTGCATTCGGCGGCCGCTATGTGGCCGAAACCCTGATGCCGCTGATCCTGGACCTGGCCCGTGAATACGAAGCGGCGAAGGAAGATCCTGCGTTTATCGAGGAGTTGGCCTACTTCCAGCGCGATTACGTCGGGCGTCCGAGCCCACTCTATTTCGCCGAACGCCTGACCGAATACTGCGGCGGCGCCAAGATCTACCTCAAGCGCGAGGAGCTGAACCACACCGGCGCCCACAAGATCAACAACTGCATCGGCCAGATCCTGCTGGCGCGGCGCATGGGTAAAAAACGCATCATCGCCGAGACCGGCGCCGGCATGCACGGCGTGGCCACTGCCACCGTGGCCGCACGGTTCGGGCTCGATTGCGTGATCTACATGGGCACCACCGACATCGAACGCCAGCAGGCCAACGTGTTCCGCATGAAGCTGCTGGGCGCTGAGGTGATCCCGGTGGTGGCTGGCACGGGCACCTTGAAAGACGCGATGAACGAAGCGCTGCGCGATTGGGTGACCAACGTCGACAGCACGTTCTACCTGATCGGCACGGTGGCAGGCCCGCACCCTTATCCAGCCATGGTGCGCGACTTCCAGGCCGTCATTGGCAAGGAAACCCGCGATCAACTGCAAGCCCAGGAAGGCCGCCTGCCGGACAGCCTGGTGGCGTGCATCGGTGGCGGCTCCAATGCCATGGGCCTGTTTCACCCGTTCCTGGACGACAAGAGCGTCGACATCATCGGCGTCGAGGCCGCCGGCTATGGCATCGAGACCGGTAAACATGCGGCGAGTCTGAACGGCGGCGTGCCGGGTGTGCTGCACGGCAATCGCACCTTCCTGCTGCAGGACGACGACGGCCAGATCATCGACGCTCATTCGATTTCCGCCGGCCTCGATTATCCGGGTATCGGCCCGGAGCACGCCTGGTTGCACGACATCGGCCGCGTCCAGTACACCTCGGTCACTGATGCCGAAGCCCTGGAAGCGTTCCACAAGTGCTGCCGCCTGGAAGGGATCATTCCTGCGCTGGAAAGCGCCCATGCCCTGGCTGAAGTGTTCAAGCGCGCGCCCAACCTGCCCAAGGATCACCTGATGGTGGTCAACCTGTCCGGCCGTGGCGACAAAGACATGCAAACCGTGATGCACCACATGGAACAGTCCCAGCAGGAGAAACACTGATGAGCCGCCTGCAAACCCGTTTTGCCGAACTCAAGCAACTGAACCGCGCTGCCCTGGTGACGTTCGTCACGGCCGGTGATCCGGACTACGACACGTCGCTGGCGATCCTCAAGGGCCTGCCGGCGGCCGGTGCCGACGTGATCGAGTTGGGAATGCCGTTCACCGACCCGATGGCTGACGGCCCGGCGATCCAGTTGGCGAACATCCGTGCCTTGGGCGCCCAGCAGAACCTGGCGAAAACCCTGCAGATGGTGCGCGAGTTCCGCAAGGACAATAACCAGACGCCGCTGGTGCTGATGGGCTACTTCAACCCGATCCATCGCTATGGCGTTCAGCGTTTCATCGGCGAGGCGCTGGATTCTGGCGTTGATGGCCTGATCGTGGTCGACATGCCGCCAGAGCACAACGCTGAGCTGTGCGATCCGGCCCAGGCAGCGGGGCTGGACTTCATCCGCCTGACGACGCCCACCACCGACGATGTGCGGCTGCCCACCGTACTCAACGGCAGCTCGGGCTTCGTCTACTACGTATCGGTAGCGGGCGTGACCGGTGCTGGCGCCGCCACCCTGGAGCACGTCGAAGAAGCCGTGACCCGCCTGCGTCGTCATACCGATTTGCCCATCAGCATTGGTTTTGGCATCCGCACACCGGAGCAGGCCGCGGCGATCGCACGATTGGCCGATGGCGTGGTGGTCGGCTCGGCGTTGATCGATCATATCGCCAGCGCCGATACCCCGGCCCAGGCAATCGATGGTGTACTGAGTTTGTGTGCCGCATTGGCCGAGGGTGTGCGTAACGCGCGCTGAGTGTTTCAGCCAGCGGGATACGAAAAAGGGTTCAGAACCAGGTTCTGAACCCTTTTTTGTTGTGCATGACGTGGTCGGTGGCTGGCGTCAGGGCAACTCCAACCCTCCGCCTGCCTTGTGCAGTTTTCGCAGGTGCTCGCCGATCTCTTTGACGTTGGCCTCGCTCGCTGCAATTTCGGCGGCGCGGCTTGGCTCCAGTAATGCCCGGACTTCCTTGTCCAGGTCGCCGGTCAGCGTTTGCAACTGTTTCTGTCGCAAGTTGCTCTCCGATTCCAGGCGCTGCCACTCACTGGGTTGGGGCAATCCGTAGCCGCTTGTGCCCAGCAACTCGGCGGGGCGGCTCAGAAAACCGCTGTTGGCGAGAATCTGTTGCAGCGTGGCATTCGCCCTTTCCATGCCGCCGTTTTGCAGCTCGCGGGCTCCGAGGTAGCGTTGCTTGACCTCGTCCTGGGCCAGCAGCAACTGCCGGCGGTAGCTGGCCTGCTCCAGCAACAGCAATGCCGCGCTGGTGCGCAGATCGGCCTGCTCGAACCAGACGCGGCGCTCGGCGGCATCCAGGGCCAGCCAGTCTTCCACGGTTTGTTGCTTGATGGGCAGGTACTTTTTCAGCACGTTGAACATGGCCTGGTAGCGTTCGCGGAACGAGTCGAAGCGGTAGCCCAGGCGCAAGGCTTCCTTGGGGTCGTCCAGCACGCTGGTGTCGGCCAGGCCCCGACCCTTGAGCACTTCCAGCAAACCATTGGGCATGATGCTGTCCAGGCCGGTGAGTTGCTGGTTGTTACTGCCGCTGCGCAGCAGTTTCAAGCTCTCGACTGCGCAGTTATTGGACAGGAAGTAATAGTTGCCGTCATAGCTCCAGTGCATTTCGGCGGCGTGTTCGACGGTTTCCTCGATTTCGCGGCGTGACAGCTTCAGTGGCACCGACGCCAGGCTGCGTAGTTCGGTCTTGGTGTACTCGTCGATCACCTGGGACAACGGCAATACGAACAGGCGCGACGGGTATTTGCCCACCAGGCCGTCCCAACTGGACAACTGCACATCGCCCACGAAAGCGCGATACGACAGCACCAGGTGTTGGTCCAGGTCCAGCCGGCAGTCGGGGCCACGGGGGCGGCCTGGAGCACAGATCACCAGTCGCAGCATGCTGTGGCCCCAGCGGCTGACCCAGTTCTGATTGGCTTCGGCCAGCAGATAATCGATGGCGTAGACTCGCTCCGGGTCGACCTTGCCCAGCGGGGTCTTCGCGAAGTCGTTGCCGGCGTTGAGGAAGGCGAACGACTTGGCGCAGGCGTCCTTGGCAGCGGGAGCCCAGCCGAAGTGTTCCTGATAATAACGGTACAGGGCGGGTCGGCGGCAGGCATAGCTGGAGTCCAGGAGGAAGTACTCCATGTTGACCGCGACGAATTCCTTGGGGCTGCTTGTTTCGTAGAGGTCCGGGCTGCGGGCGACCTGGCGATTGTGTTGTTCCCGTTCGCCGCGCCGACCTACGTACTGCGGCCAGCCGGCGAGGTCCAGCAAGCGTGGATCATCGCTGAGGGTAAAGCGGCGGCCGTTCTGACCGCGGCATTCGTCTGGAAGGCCGATCAGCCCGGCGCTGTCGTTGCGTCGGGTGCAGCGCTGGATCAGCGCGCGTTCGGCATCAGGCCATAGACGCGAACGGTCATAGATGTGGGTCAGTTCATGGAGCACCGTGGCGAGCATCTCTCGCCGCACAGTGCCGTGGGGGCGGTGGGTCTTTTGGGTCGCGGCGCTGCCGTCGGTGAGGCTGTCGAGCAGGTTGCTGTTGAGGTCCAGTTGCGACACCAGCGAAGCCTGGCCGTAAGCATTGGCTGGCATCTGGTCGGTCCAGCCGACATCGATGCGTCGGTCCAGACGTTCGATGAAGCGCGGCGGCAGGGCCTGCATGGCCTCATCGAGCAGCGCCTGGCTGGCCTGCTGTTGTGCGGGGCTGAGCCCTTCGGTGTTGAGGTGCAGTTGCAGGCCGGCCTGGGCCGTGCTGCCCATGAGCAACAGGACCCCGGCCGTCAGCCAGGCGGCGAGCCGCCTCACAATGCGAGGATGGCTTCGGCGAGAACCTGGTCGCTGGCGTCACGCGCTTCCGGCACGCGGGTGCGCAAGGTGTCGAAGGCTGCCTCGAGATGAGCGCCACGGATCTCGCCATTGCTGGCGACAAAACTAGCGGCATCGTCGTGGGCTTCGCGGACGATTTTCGAATCGCGGATCGACGTGGTGGTGTCGGAAGTGAAATCGATCGTGCGCTGGGAGGCGCGGACGATGATGTTACTGGTGGCTACCAGGGTATGTGCCTGGGCCACATCGGCCAGTACCAGCAGGCCTAGGGCGGCAGCAATCAGCGGGCTACGCATGGAACGACTCCGGAGAATAAAGATAACTATTGGACGAGAATTGCTTGTGCCAGTTCAAGGTCGCTGACGTGAAGGTTTGGTTGGGTCCGGCGCAGGTAGTCCAGGGCCGATTCCAGTTGTGCACCTCGCAGCTGTCCGTCACTGGCGACAAACGCCGCGGCGTCATCGTGAGCGGCGACGATCAGTTTATGGTCGAAGGGCGCAGAGGTCACCATGCTCGTGGCATAGCCGCTGGCCACCACTTGCTGCGTGGACACATCGAAGGCATGGGCCGGAACAGACCAGCACGCCGCTACACAGGCAATTGCTAAGAACAGATCTGAGTAAAAACGCATGGGGCTCGACGGTTGACGGTGGACCTGAAGGCTAGCGCAAACCCCCGGCCCAGAGCCAGCGTTGAAACATCGGAACATATTTTGAAGCCCGATGTTTCATGTTGCATCAGATAACCAGGATGGCCTGGGCCAACTGCGCGTCGGTGGCGTTCAACTGAGGTGCCTGGTGGCGGATGTAGTCCAGGGCGCTTTCCAGCTTCACGCCGCGAATGGCACCTTCGCTGGCCACGAAGCTGGCGGCGTCGTCACGGGCCGCCTGGACGATTTTGTTGTCCCGCAGTGACGAAGTGGCATCGGAGGTCGCGTCGGAAGTGGCCTTCAATGCGCCGACGAGGGAATCGGTCGTGACGATGAAGCTGCTGGCGTTGGACTGGGCGGCTACGGCCAGCAAGGCAACTGCGCTAAGCAGACGAAGACGGGTCATGATGGAACTCCTTGGGCATTGAGGTGATGTCGGTGCGTGTAGCTGGAGAGGAGACGCATGCTCGACTCGCTTCGCCACGGTTGCACCGATATTAGGGCAGAACGAGTCGGCTGGCAGCCCTGCATGACTGATCAGTTCTGATGTCATTGATTCAGTGCCGCCTCCAACATAACTGTGCTGGTAGATTTTTATTAATCTATAAACTGTTATGGTGCCGCTTTTTTACCCTATCGAGGACCTGAAACGACAAGACCCGTCGTGGTTTCCCACGACGGGTCTTGTTTGTTCAATTCAGTGCTGGCGGTGGACCCGGAGGGTCAGGGCCAGCGACGCTGAGTTAGCGCCAGAACGGCTTGCTCAGCTCTTCGTAGCGTTGTGCTTCGCTGATACCGGCGTCAGCCAGCAGGCGCGAATCCAGACGAGCCAGTTGATGGCGGCTGGCGATGCGGCGCTGCCACAGCATCAGGTTGGCAATAACGCGAAGAGGCAGGGAAGCCTGGTTTTTTGCAGCGTTGTCTTCGAAGAACAGCTCGGAACTGAGTGTACGTTCCATGGTGACATCCTTCCGCTTGTGGCGGGATTAGGTAGTGGTTTGACTGGTGCCCATGATCCTCTCGTTTGGCCAGTCTCTCTAGATACAGTTCACCTGTATTGTGAGAGACCAGTTAACTGTTAAACAGCGGTGTACTGGTCGATATTGAGGCAACTGTACCTATGTGCTCCAACTTGGTGCGAAACTGGAGGTCTGGCAAGTGTTTCTAGGAAAAGACTGTAAGAAAACACCGGTACAGCAGTACAGTTTTTGACGAGAGTGAGCTGAGTTGCCGAGCATGGCCAAAACTGTAATTGCCAATAGGCCGATCCAACTGTGTCAAACCGCCAACATGCGACCGGTTTCTTCCAGGTTCACGTGCCAACTCAGTGCATCACGCAGAATGTGCGGGGTATGGCCTCCCAGTTTGCATGCTGCTTCGAAATACTGGTTCAAGGCCTCGCGATAGCTAGGGTGCACACACTTGTCGATGACCACGCGTGCCCGTTCCCTTGGAGCCAGGCCCCGAAGGTCGGCGAGGCCGATCTCGGTCACCAGGATGTCGACATCATGCTCGGTATGGTCCACATGGCTGACCATTGGCACGACGCTGGAAATCGCACCGCCCTTGGCAATCGACTTGGTGACGAAAATGGACAGGTGCGCATTACGGGCAAAGTCCCCCGAGCCGCCGATGCCGTTCATCATCCGTGTGCCACAGACGTGGGTAGAGTTGACGTTGCCATACAGGTCGAACTCCAGCGCAGTGTTGATACCAATGATGCCCAGGCGGCGCACCACCTCGGGATGGTTGGAAATTTCCTGTGGGCGCAGGACCAGTTTGTCCTGGTAGCGCTCCAGGTTCCCGAACACATCGGCATTGCGCCGGCTCGACAGCGTGATGGAGCTGCCCGAGGCGAAGCTCAGTTTGCCGGCGTCGATCAAATCGAACGTGGAGTCCTGCAGGACTTCGGAATACATGGTCAGGTCTTCGAACGGAGAGTCGATCAACCCGCACATCACCGCGTTGGCAATATTGCCGATGCCGGCCTGCAGCGGGCCGAGCTTGTTGGTCAGGCGCCCAGCCGCCACTTCCTGCTTGAAGAACTCGATCAGGTGATCTGCAATGGCCTGGGTGTCGTTATCCGGTGGCGTGACGGTCGAGGGTGAATCGCCCTGATGGGTGATGACGATGGCGGCGATTTTTTCCGGCGGGATCGGGATCGCGGTACTGCCAATGCGGTCGTCGACCTTCACCAGCGGTATTGGCGTGCGGGTCGGCCGATAGGTCGGAATATAGATGTCATGCAACCCTTCCAGGTTCGGATTGTGGGCCAGGTTGATTTCCACGATCACCTGTCGGGCAAAGATGGCGAAGCTGGCGGAGTTGCCCACCGACGTGGTCGGTACGATGTGGCCTTGCTCGGTGATGGCGACGGCTTCGATCACGGCAACATCGGGCAGCTTGAGTTGGGCGTTGCGCAGTTGCTCGACGGTTTCCGAAAGATGCTGGTCGATGAACATCACTTCGCCTGCGTTGATCGCCTTGCGCAGCGTGCTATCGACCTGGAAGGGCATACGCCGGGCCAGTACGCCGGCTTCGGTGAGCTCTTTGTCGAGGTCGTTCCCCAGGCTCGCACCGGTCATCAGGCTGATCTTCAGCGGAGTGACCTTGGCGCGTTGGGCCAGCGCGTGAGGTACCGCTTTCGCTTCGCCGGCACGGGTGAAACCGCTCATGCCGACGGTCATCCCGTCCTGGATCAGCAGGGCGGCTTGCTCGGCGCTCATCACTTTGTTCAACAACGAAGGCAGGCGGATGCGATCACGGTACATGGTGTGTTATCTCGGGCTGGAAGCAAGGAGTGCGCAGTCTAGTGAATTCGCGCCATGCCCGACCCGCTACAAAAGTCGCATTTAAGGCGTCTATTACGGGGGTTTCAGGCAAAACATTATTACCGGATCGGTAACGCTGGGCCTTGATACAAATCAAAACGCCCCGACGAGGCGGGGCGTTTTGACGAAGCGAGGGAGTGTTTATTCCACGGCTTTGACCATGTCTTCGATGACCTTCTTGGCGTCACCGAAGACCATCATGGTCTTGTCGAGGTAGAACAGTTCGTTATCCAGGCCGGCGTAGCCGCTGGCCATGGAGCGCTTGTTGACGATGATGGTCTTGGCCTTGAAGGCCTCGAGGATCGGCATGCCGGCAATCGGCGATTTCGGATCGTTCTTCGCCGCCGGGTTGACCACGTCGTTGGCGCCGAGCACCAGCACCACATCGGCCTGGCCGAACTCGGAGTTGATGTCCTCCATCTCGAACACCTGGTCATAAGGCACTTCGGCCTCGGCCAGCAGTACGTTCATGTGCCCGGGCATGCGGCCCGCCACCGGGTGGATCGCGTATTTCACCGTTACGCCGTGGTGGGTCAGCTTCTCGGTCAGCTCTTTCAACGCGTGTTGTGCGCGTGCCACCGCCAGGCCGTAGCCCGGAACGATGATGACCGTGTCGGCGTTGGTCAGCAGGAACGTCGCATCGTCCGCCGAACCGGACTTCACCGGACGGGCCTCTTGCGAACCGGCCGGGCCTGCCGCGTCGGCGCTGTTGCCGAAGCCGCCCAGCAGCACGTTGAAGAACGAACGGTTCATCGCCTTGCACATGATGTACGACAGGATCGCACCGCTCGAACCCACCAGGGAGCCGGCGATGATCAGCATCGAGTTGTTCAGCGAGAAGCCAATGCCCGCGGCTGCCCAACCCGAATAACTGTTGAGCATCGACACCACCACCGGCATGTCGGCGCCACCGATCGGGATAATGATCAACACGCCCAGCACGAACGCCAGGGCCAGCATCAAGGCGAATGCGCCGAGGTTGCCAGTGAACATGAAGGTCAGGCCCAGGCCCAGCGTGGCCAGGCCCAGGATCAGGTTGAGCTTGTGCTGGCCACCGAACTGTACGGGTGCGCCCTGGAACAGGCGGAACTTGTACTTGCCGGACAGCTTGCCGAAGGCGATCACCGAGCCGGAGAAGGTGATTGCACCAATTGCCGCGCCGAGGAACAGCTCTAGGCGGTTACCGGCCGGAATCGAATCGCCCAGTTGCTTGACGATGCCCAGCGATTGCGGCTCGACGACGGCGGCAATGGCGATGAACACCGCTGCCAGGCCGATCATGCTGTGCATGAAAGCGACCAGTTCCGGCATCTTGGTCATCTCGACGCGTTTGGCCATGATCGAGCCGGCGGTACCGCCGATCAGCAGGCCGACGATGACGTAGCCGATGCCGGCGGTTGCCAGCTCAGCGCCCAGCTTATAAATGAGGCCGACGGTGGTGAGGACCGCCAGCGCCATGCCGAGCATGCCGAACAGGTTGCCGCGACGGGACGTGGTCGGGTGCGACAGGCCTTTGAGGGCCTGGATGAAGCAGATCGACGCGATCAGGTAGAGCGTCGTTACCAGGTTCATGCTCATTACTTGGGCGCCTCTTCTTTTACGGCTTTCGGGGCTTTTTTCTTGAACATTTCAAGCATGCGGCGCGTCACCAGGAAGCCACCGAACACGTTCACGGCGGCCAGGGCCACAGCGAGGGTGCCCATGGTTTTGCCCAGGGGCGTGACCGTCAGCGCGGCGGCGAGCATGGCGCCGACGATCACGATGGCCGAAATGGCGTTGGTCACCGCCATCAATGGCGTGTGCAGCGCAGGTGTGACGTTCCAGACCACGTGGTAACCGACATAAATAGCCAGCACGAAGATGATCAGGTTGTAGATACCGGGGGAGATAAGCTCTTCCATTGTCTGAATCCCTGCTTAGGCGTTTTTGCGGATGACCTGGCCATCGCGGCACATCAGGCACGCGGCGACGATGTCGTCTTCCAGGTTCACGTCGAACTGACCTTCCTTGGTGAAGACCAGCTTCAGGAAGTCCAGCAGGTTGCGGGCATACAGCGCCGACGCGTCAGCGGCGACCTCACCGGCCAGGTTGGTCGGGCCGACGATGGTCACGCCATGCTCGACCACCACTTGATCGGCCACGGTCAGCGGGCAGTTGCCGCCCTGGGCTGCGGCGAGGTCGATGACCACCGAGCCGGGTTTCATCTGCGCGACGGTGTCGGCGCTCAGCAGGGTCGGAGCCTTGCGGCCCGGGATCAACGCGGTGGTGATGACGATGTCGGCCTGTTTGGCGCGCTCATGCACGGCTTGCGCCTGGCGCTGCATCCAACTGGCGGGCATTGGCCGGGCGTAACCGCCCACGCCAACGGCGCACTCACGCTCCTCGTCGGTTTCGTAAGGCACGTCTACGAACTTGGCGCCGAGGGACTCGATCTGTTCCTTCACAGCCGGACGCACATCCGAAGCCTCGATCACTGCACCCAGGCGCTTAGCCGTGGCAATCGCCTGCAACCCGGCCACACCCGCGCCGAGAATCAGCACGCGCGCCGCTTTCACGGTACCCGCCGCGGTCATCAGCATCGGCATGAAGCGTGGGTAGTAGTGGGCAGCCAACAGCACGGCCTTGTAGCCGGCAATGTTCGCTTGAGATGACAGCACATCCAGGCTTTGCGCGCGCGAGGTGCGCGGCGCGGCCTCCAGGGCGAACGCGGTAATGCCGCACTCGGCCAGCTTGGCGATGGTTTCGTTGTTGAACGGGTTGAGCATGCCTACCAGAACGGTGCCGCGTTTGATCAACGTCAGTTCGCTGTCGTTGGGGGCGACCACCTTGAGAATCAGCTCGGCGCCGAATGCCTCGCTGGCGCTGCCAATGGTGGCGCCTGCTGCCTCGTAAGCACTGTCGATAACGCTGGCCTTGATGCCGGCGCCGCTCTGGACGGTGACTTTGTGGCCTTGGCCGATCAGCTTCTTGATGGTTTCCGGGGTAGCAGCAACCCGTGTTTCACCCGGTTGGGTTTCGAGGGGAACACCAATGTGCACGTCAAATCTCCTGCGTGATCTTATTGAGTAAACCCATGCACTTCGGATGGTGCGGTTGGGGCGGCGGATCAGCACGGCCCCACTGATTCAGGCGGGGCGCGGCATTTTGCAGGCGAAAATTCAGGCCTTCAAGGGATTATGACGTGTGACGGAAAATTAACTACAAGTCACCCTGTGACCGAATGTCGCAAGCGCCCCTGGACGTTCCTCTGAAACCCTTGCCCCGTAAGGCTTCAGGGGGTTTTCAAAGGTTTTGCCATGAATCAGGTGAATATGCATTGGTGAATATGGCGATATGGCTCAAAGCCACGTATTTAAACGCTTTCGAGACTACCGTACTGATTTCCAACAGATTGACTGAAAGCGACAAAAACTTATATCTGTAGCGCTTTTTATTAGCTGACTACCGGAGTCGGTTATCGATTTATGGCTATTTTTCAAGGTGATAGTCCTTGGCCTGATCCACCAGCCAATCACGAAAAGCACGGAGCGACGCCGACTCCACCTTGCGTTCCGGGATCATCAGGTAATAAGCCTTGATGCTCGACAGCGCGCTGCGATTGGCAATGACCAGGCGCTTTTCCGCCAGTTCGCGCTGGATCAGAAACGGCGGGATCAGGGCAATGCCCATGTCGTGCATGGCCGCTTGGGCCAGCATGGAGAATAGTTCATAACGCGGGCCTGTCAGGTCGCGAGCGATGTTCAGGTTCTGGGCGTTGAACCATTGGCGCCATGCATAAGGACGAGTGGTCTGCTGGAGCAGGGGGAGTTCGGCGATGGCTTCTGGCGTCAGACCTTTGCGGCCATCCAGTAGTGCTGGGCTGCACACCGGCATCGGATTCTCACCCATCAGTTTGTGGGACTCGGTCCCGGACCAGTCCGCATCACCGAAATAGATGGCGGCGTCAAATTCCGTGTCTGCAAAGAGAAAGGGTCGTGTGCGGTTCGTCAGGTTAACGGTGACCTCCGGGTGCTGCTGTTGGAAATCCTTGAGGCGGGGCAGCAGCCATTGGGTACCGAACGTCGGGACCACAGCCAGCTCGATCACGTTCGCACCGGTATGCCCCATCACTGACAGCGCATCTCGCTCAACGGCATCCAATTGAGCGGCCACCCGCCGACTGTAGGAAAGGCCTGCCTCGGTCAATTTGACTCCTCGCCGTGAACGTCGAAAAAGCTCGACGCTGAGGAAGTCTTCCAGGCCCGCGATCTGTCGGCAGATGGCACCTTGGGTCAGGGAAAGTTCTTGAGCGGCCTTGGTGAAGCTCTCATGCCGGGCGGCGGCCTCGAAGCTGATCAGGGCGGCGGTACTGGGGATTTTGCGGCGCATGTACGGCTACCTCACTCATTACCGTTGTAAACAGGGTATACGGCATTTACGGAGTGAGAAATTAGCACAAGAGGATGCGTAATCCTCGTTTGCCCTTGTAGGAAACCGCGCCTAGGATCAACCCACGATTTTCATCTAATTGGCGAGGACTCTTTCATGGCCGGTAAAGCGAGCTTCAACTGGATCGATCCATTGTTGCTGGACCAGCAACTCACCGAAGAAGAGCGCATGATCCGCGACACTGCCGAGCAGTTTGCCCAGCAGAAGCTGGCGCCGCGGGTGCTGGAAGCTTTCCGTCATGAAAAGACCGACCCGGCGATCTTTCGCGAGATGGGCGAAGTGGGGCTGCTGGGTGCAACCATTCCCGAACAATACGGTGGCAGCGGGCTGAACTATGTCAGCTATGGCCTGATTGCGCGTGAAGTGGAGCGTGTCGATTCCGGCTATCGCTCGATGATGAGCGTCCAATCCTCCTTGGTCATGGTGCCGATCAATGAATTTGGCACCGAAGCACAGAAGCAGAAGTACTTGCCCAAGCTGGCCTCCGGTGAATGGATCGGCTGCTTTGGCCTGACGGAGCCGAACCACGGTTCCGACCCTGGCGCGATGATTACTCGTGCGCGCAAGGTGGAAGGCGGCTACAGCCTGACGGGCAGCAAGATGTGGATCACCAACAGCCCGATAGCCGACGTGTTTGTCGTCTGGGGTAAGGATGACGCGGGCGATATCCGCGGCTTCGTTCTCGAAAAAGGCTGGAAAGGCCTGAGCGCTCCGGCCATCCATGGCAAGGTTGGTTTGCGTGCGTCGATCACCGGCGAGATCGTCATGGATAACGTGTTTGTCCCCGAAGAAAACATCTTCCCGGATGTGCGTGGCCTGAAGGGGCCGTTCACTTGCTTGAACTCGGCACGCTATGGCATTTCCTGGGGCGCGTTGGGTGCTGCTGAATTCTGCTGGCACACCGCTCGCCAGTACACGCTGGATCGCCAGCAGTTTGGCCGTCCTCTGGCGGCTAATCAGCTGATCCAGAAGAAACTGGCCGACATGCAGACAGAAATCACGCTGGCCTTGCAGGGTTGCCTGCGCCTGGGCCGTATGAAGGATGAGGGTTCGGCTGCGGTCGAAATCACGTCGATCATGAAGCGCAACTCCTGCGGTAAATCCCTGGATATCGCCCGCATGGCGCGGGACATGCTGGGCGGCAACGGCATATCCGATGAGTTTGGTATCGCGCGTCATTTGGTGAACCTGGAAGTCGTGAACACCTATGAAGGTACCCACGACGTTCATGCGCTGATCCTGGGGCGTGCGCAAACCGGTATCCAGGCGTTCTATTAATAGGAGAGCTGTCATGGGCGCGCTTTCGCATCTGCGGGTGCTGGACTTATCGAGAGTATTGGCCGGGCCGTGGGCCGGACAGATCCTGGCGGACCTGGGGGCGGAGGTTATCAAGGTCGAGCGCCCTGGCAATGGTGACGACACGCGTGCCTGGGGCCCGCCGTTCCTGAAGGATGCGTCTGGCGAGAATACGACCGAAGCGGCTTATTACCTGTCGGCCAATCGCAACAAGCAATCGGTAACGATCGACCTCACGCGCCCGGAAGGGCAGCAACTGGTTCGGGAGCTTGCGGCCAAGTCCGACATCCTGATCGAGAATTTCAAGGTGGGCGGGCTGGCGGCTTATGGCCTGGACTATGACTCGCTGAAAGCGATCAATCCGCAACTGATCTATTGCTCGATTACCGGCTTTGGCCAGACTGGACCTTATGCCAAGCGTGCCGGGTATGACTTCATGATCCAGGGGCTCGGCGGCCTGATGAGTCTTACCGGTCGGCCTGAAGGTGACGAGGGGGCGGGCCCGGTGAAGGTCGGGGTGGCGCTGACGGATATCCTTACGGGCCTGTATTCGACCGTTGCGATTCTGGCGGCGTTGGCTCATCGCGATCAGGTGGGTGGCGGGCAGCACATTGATATGGCCCTGCTGGACGTCCAGGTGGCTTGTTTGGCCAACCAGGCGATGAACTACCTGACCACGGGGCAGGCGCCGAAGCGGTTGGGCAACGCTCATCCGAATATCGTGCCTTATCAGGATTTTCCTACGGCTGATGGCGACTTCATTCTCACCGTGGGTAATGACAGCCAGTTCCGCAAATTCGCCGAGGTGGCCGGGCAACCTCAGTGGGCCGATGATCCACGGTTTGCGACGAATAAACTGCGGGTGGCGAACCGGACGGTGCTGATCCCCTTGATTCGCCAGGCGACGGTGTTCAAGACCACGGCGCAATGGGTGGCTCAGTTGGAGCAGGCGGGTGTGCCGTGTGGGCCGATCAATGATCTGGCGCAGGTGTTCGCGGATCCACAGGTGCAGGCCCGAGGGCTGGCGGTGGAGCTGCCTCATGCGCTGGCCGGCAAAGTACCTCAAGTGGCTAGTCCGATTCGTCTGTCCGAGACGCCCGTTGAATACCGCAGCGCGCCGCCTTTGCTGGGGGAACATACCCAGGAAGTGCTCCGGCGCGTGCTGGGGTTGGACGAGGCCGCGGTGACCGCACTCAAGGAAGCTGGCGTTCTTTGAAACCGTCCTTCTATATAGATAGGCCCCAATAAGGGTTTTCCGGGCTCACTTAACTTATTGATAGGAAAGTGAAATTAAGTGTTGACGGCAGATTCCAGACGTCTATAATTCGCCCCACTTCCGGCGCAGTCGAAACGAAAAACTCCTTGAGTTTCAATGAGTTAAACGATTTTAGGCAGTGCAGGGCTTCAGTTCATCGAAGTCCGGAAGCCGTGGATAAGGCGCTGTCGTTTGGCTTTATCAACGGTTCGATCCTCTCGATCGAAAGCGGTGAAAAAGAGGTGTTGACAGCAGCGAACAACGCTGTAGAATTCGCCTCCCGCTAACGAGAGATCGAAAGCGCAAGTGGTTGAAGTTGTTAGTGTTTCCCACGGGAAGCTTTGAAAAACTTCTTAAATAACCGCTTGACAGCAACACCAGGCGCTGTAGAATGCGCGCCTCGGTTGAGACGAAAGAATCAACCACCGCTCTTTAACAACTGAATCAAGCAATTCGTGTGGGTGCTTGTGGAGTCAGACTGCTAGTCAACAGATTATCAGCATCACAAGTTACTCCGCGAGAAATCAAAGATGTAACCAACGATTGCTGAGCCAAGTTTAGGGTTTTCTCAAAACCCAAAGATGTTTGAACTGAAGAGTTTGATCATGGCTCAGATTGAACGCTGGCGGCAGGCCTAACACATGCAAGTCGAGCGGTAGAGAGGTGCTTGCGCCTCTTGAGAGCGGCGGACGGGTGAGTAATGCCTAGGAATCTGCCTGGTAGTGGGGGATAACGTTCGGAAACGAACGCTAATACCGCATACGTCCTACGGGAGAAAGCAGGGGACCTTCGGGCCTTGCGCTATCAGATGAGCCTAGGTCGGATTAGCTAGTTGGTGAGGTAATGGCTCACCAAGGCGACGATCCGTAACTGGTCTGAGAGGATGATCAGTCACACTGGAACTGAGACACGGTCCAGACTCCTACGGGAGGCAGCAGTGGGGAATATTGGACAATGGGCGAAAGCCTGATCCAGCCATGCCGCGTGTGTGAAGAAGGTCTTCGGATTGTAAAGCACTTTAAGTTGGGAGGAAGGGTTGTAGATTAATACTCTGCAATTTTGACGTTACCGACAGAATAAGCACCGGCTAACTCTGTGCCAGCAGCCGCGGTAATACAGAGGGTGCAAGCGTTAATCGGAATTACTGGGCGTAAAGCGCGCGTAGGTGGTTCGTTAAGTTGGATGTGAAAGCCCCGGGCTCAACCTGGGAACTGCATTCAAAACTGTCGAGCTAGAGTATGGTAGAGGGTGGTGGAATTTCCTGTGTAGCGGTGAAATGCGTAGATATAGGAAGGAACACCAGTGGCGAAGGCGACCACCTGGACTGATACTGACACTGAGGTGCGAAAGCGTGGGGAGCAAACAGGATTAGATACCCTGGTAGTCCACGCCGTAAACGATGTCAACTAGCCGTTGGGAGCCTTGAGCTCTTAGTGGCGCAGCTAACGCATTAAGTTGACCGCCTGGGGAGTACGGCCGCAAGGTTAAAACTCAAATGAATTGACGGGGGCCCGCACAAGCGGTGGAGCATGTGGTTTAATTCGAAGCAACGCGAAGAACCTTACCAGGCCTTGACATCCAATGAACTTTCCAGAGATGGATTGGTGCCTTCGGGAGCATTGAGACAGGTGCTGCATGGCTGTCGTCAGCTCGTGTCGTGAGATGTTGGGTTAAGTCCCGTAACGAGCGCAACCCTTGTCCTTAGTTACCAGCACGTTATGGTGGGCACTCTAAGGAGACTGCCGGTGACAAACCGGAGGAAGGTGGGGATGACGTCAAGTCATCATGGCCCTTACGGCCTGGGCTACACACGTGCTACAATGGTCGGTACAGAGGGTTGCCAAGCCGCGAGGTGGAGCTAATCCCATAAAACCGATCGTAGTCCGGATCGCAGTCTGCAACTCGACTGCGTGAAGTCGGAATCGCTAGTAATCGCGAATCAGAATGTCGCGGTGAATACGTTCCCGGGCCTTGTACACACCGCCCGTCACACCATGGGAGTGGGTTGCACCAGAAGTAGCTAGTCTAACCTTCGGGGGACGGTTACCACGGTGTGATTCATGACTGGGGTGAAGTCGTAACAAGGTAGCCGTAGGGGAACCTGCGGCTGGATCACCTCCTTAATCGACGACAGCAGCGGCTTCATGAGCTCCCACACGAATTGCTTGATTCATTGAAGAAGACGATTAGAAGCAGCCCGAAATTGGGTCTGTAGCTCAGTTGGTTAGAGCGCACCCCTGATAAGGGTGAGGTCGGCAGTTCGAATCTGCCCAGACCCACCAATTTTGTGTGGGAAACGCCTGTAGAAATACGGGGCCATAGCTCAGCTGGGAGAGCGCCTGCCTTGCACGCAGGAGGTCAGCGGTTCGATCCCGCTTGGCTCCACCACTACTGCTTCTGAGACTGAAAGCTTAGAAATGAGCATTCCATCGACGCGATGGTGAATGTTGATTTCTGGTCTTTTGACTGGATCGTTCTTTAAAAATTTGGGTATGTGATAGAAAGATAGACTGAACGTTACTTTCACTGGTAACGGATCAGGCTAAGGTAAAATTTGTGAGCGTTCTTAATTGAGCATGCAAATTTTCGGCGAATGTCGTCTTCACAGTATAACCAGATTGCTTGGGGTTATATGGTCAAGTGAAGAAGCGCATACGGTGGATGCCTTGGCAGTCAGAGGCGATGAAAGACGTGGTAGCCTGCGAAAAGCTTCGGGGAGTCGGCAAACAGACTGTGATCCGGAGATGTCTGAATGGGGGAACCCAGCCATCATAAGATGGTTATCTTGCACTGAATACATAGGTGCAAGAAGCGAACCAGGGGAACTGAAACATCTAAGTACCCTGAGGAAAAGAAATCAACCGAGATTCCCTTAGTAGTGGCGAGCGAACGGGGACTAGCCCTTAAGCTTCTTTGATTTTAGCGGAACGCTCTGGAAAGTGCGGCCATAGTGGGTGATAGCCCTGTACGCGAAAGGATCTTAGAAGTGAAATCGAGTAGGACGGAGCACGAGAAACTTTGTCTGAATATGGGGGGACCATCCTCCAAGGCTAAATACTACTGACTGACCGATAGTGAACTAGTACCGTGAGGGAAAGGCGAAAAGAACCCCGGAGAGGGGAGTGAAATAGATCCTGAAACCGTATGCGTACAAGCAGTGGGAGCAGACTTTGTTCTGTGACTGCGTACCTTTTGTATAATGGGTCAGCGACTTATTTTCAGTGGCGAGCTTAACCGAATAGGGGAGGCGTAGCGAAAGCGAGTCTTAATAGGGCGTCTAGTCGCTGGGAATAGACCCGAAACCGGGCGATCTATCCATGGGCAGGTTGAAGGTTAGGTAACACTGACTGGAGGACCGAACCGACTACCGTTGAAAAGTTAGCGGATGACCTGTGGATCGGAGTGAAAGGCTAATCAAGCTCGGAGATAGCTGGTTCTCCTCGAAAGCTATTTAGGTAGCGCCTCATGTATCACTGTAGGGGGTAGAGCACTGTTTCGGCTAGGGGGTCATCCCGACTTACCAAACCGATGCAAACTCCGAATACCTACAAGTGCCGAGCATGGGAGACACACGGCGGGTGCTAACGTCCGTCGTGAAAAGGGAAACAACCCAGACCGTCAGCTAAGGTCCCAAAGTTATGGTTAAGTGGGAAACGATGTGGGAAGGCTTAGACAGCTAGGAGGTTGGCTTAGAAGCAGCCACCCTTTAAAGAAAGCGTAATAGCTCACTAGTCGAGTCGGCCTGCGCGGAAGATTTAACGGGGCTCAAACCATACACCGAAGCTACGGGTATCACGTAAGTGATGCGGTAGAGGAGCGTTCTGTAAGCCTGTGAAGGTGAGTTGAGAAGCTTGCTGGAGGTATCAGAAGTGCGAATGCTGACATGAGTAACGACAATGGGTGTGAAAAACACCCACGCCGAAAGACCAAGGTTTCCTGCGCAACGTTAATCGACGCAGGGTTAGTCGGTCCCTAAGGCGAGGCTGAAAAGCGTAGTCGATGGAAAACAGGTTAATATTCCTGTACTTCTGGTTATTGCGATGGAGGGACGGAGAAGGCTAGGCCAGCTTGGCGTTGGTTGTCCAAGTTTAAGGTGGTAGGCTGAAATCTTAGGTAAATCCGGGGTTTCAAGGCCGAGAGCTGATGACGAGTTACCCTTTGGGTGACGAAGTGGTTGATGCCATGCTTCCAAGAAAAGCTTCTAAGCTTCAGGTAACCAGGAACCGTACCCCAAACCGACACAGGTGGTTGGGTAGAGAATACCAAGGCGCTTGAGAGAACTCGGGTGAAGGAACTAGGCAAAATGGCACCGTAACTTCGGGAGAAGGTGCGCCGGTGAGGGTGAAGCACTTGCTGCGTAAGCCCACGCCGGTCGAAGATACCAGGCCGCTGCGACTGTTTATTAAAAACACAGCACTCTGCAAACACGAAAGTGGACGTATAGGGTGTGACGCCTGCCCGGTGCCGGAAGGTTAATTGATGGGGTTAGCTAACGCGAAGCTCTTGATCGAAGCCCCGGTAAACGGCGGCCGTAACTATAACGGTCCTAAGGTAGCGAAATTCCTTGTCGGGTAAGTTCCGACCTGCACGAATGGCGTAACGATGGCGGCGCTGTCTCCACCCGAGACTCAGTGAAATTGAAATCGCTGTGAAGATGCAGTGTATCCGCGGCTAGACGGAAAGACCCCGTGAACCTTTACTATAGCTTTGCACTGGACTTTGAATTTGCTTGTGTAGGATAGGTGGGAGGCTTTGAAGCGTGGACGCCAGTCTGCGTGGAGCCATCCTTGAAATACCACCCTGGCAACTTTGAGGTTCTAACTCAGGTCCGTTATCCGGATCGAGGACAGTGTATGGTGGGTAGTTTGACTGGGGCGGTCTCCTCCTAAAGAGTAACGGAGGAGTACGAAGGTGCGCTCAGACCGGTCGGAAATCGGTCGTAGAGTATAAAGGCAAAAGCGCGCTTGACTGCGAGACAGACACGTCGAGCAGGTACGAAAGTAGGTCTTAGTGATCCGGTGGTTCTGTATGGAAGGGCCATCGCTCAACGGATAAAAGGTACTCCGGGGATAACAGGCTGATACCGCCCAAGAGTTCATATCGACGGCGGTGTTTGGCACCTCGATGTCGGCTCATCACATCCTGGGGCTGAAGCCGGTCCCAAGGGTATGGCTGTTCGCCATTTAAAGTGGTACGCGAGCTGGGTTTAGAACGTCGTGAGACAGTTCGGTCCCTATCTGCCGTGGACGTTTGAGATTTGAGAGGGGCTGCTCCTAGTACGAGAGGACCGGAGTGGACGAACCTCTGGTGTTCCGGTTGTCACGCCAGTGGCATTGCCGGGTAGCTATGTTCGGAAAAGATAACCGCTGAAAGCATCTAAGCGGGAAACTTGCCTCAAGATGAGATCTCACTGGGGCCTTGAGCTCCCTGAAGGGCCGTCGAAGACTACGACGTTGATAGGCAGGGTGTGTAAGCGCTGTGAGGCGTTGAGCTAACCTGTACTAATTGCCCGTGAGGCTTGACCATATAACACCCAAGCAATTTGCGCTTAGAAAGCCAGATTGCGGTGTGGTGAAGACGAAACAAACCGAAAGTTTGCGGCTCACACCCGATCACATACCCGATTTGCTGGAACGCTGAAAAGCGCGCTGGCTCAAGAATTTCTTGACGACCATAGAGCATTGGAACCACCTGATCCCATCCCGAACTCAGAAGTGAAACGATGCATCGCCGATGGTAGTGTGGGGTTTCCCCATGTGAGAGTAGGTCATCGTCAAGATTAAATTCCGAAACCCCAATTGCGAAAGCAGTTGGGGTTTTGTTTTAGTAGAAGTTATCGATTTTCTCCGGCTCGTTGTTGTTGAACGGGCGGGACACAGAATTTCTTGACGACCATAGAGCATTGGAACCACCTGATCCCATCCCGAACTCAGCAGTGAAACGATGCATCGCCGATGGTAGTTTGGGGTTTCCCCATGTGAGAGTAGGTCATCGTCAAGATTGAATTCCCAAAACCCCTGTCTGCTGACGCAGACAGGGGTTTTGTCGTTTTGGGCCGGTAATCGGATCAAGCGTTGATTGTCCGTGATGCCCCGGCAAACCCCGTTGCCGTTGCTATGCTGTGATAGTCGGGGTACCTCGAACCAAGGGCCCGCGACGTCACTGGTCATGGGGATTCCAATAATGAAAAACCCTTATGCTCCTGGCTTCTGGTGCGCGATTGCGGCGTTGTTGCTGCTCTCGGCCACCTACTTCTATGGCGTCATGCTCACTCACCAGATCGACAAGGCGCTGCTCTTCCTGGACAGCGCGGCGGCGTTGATCGGTGTGATCTCCATCGCAACCGTGGCCTGGGCATCCTTGCAAGGCCAACGCATCAAGAAAAAACACCTTGAGCAAGGCAAGACCCTGGTGCTGATCTGGGACACCAAGGTGGCGCTGCGGCGAGTGGAAACAGTGTTCGACCGATACTTCTGGGGCAGCTACTGGCAGCCGGGCCGCACTTTTCAGGAGGTCATGGGAGAGCTCACCGGCACTCCGCTGGAAAAGAGTCTCGAAGCCCTGAAGGTCCAATGCGCCGCCTTGGACAAGCAAGTCACCCAGGACGGTTGGCATTGGCTCAATAACGCGCGTGAGCTGTGTGATGTCGCTAACGCCATGGCCCGGGAGCGCTACCAGCTGGATTTCTGCGATTCGCGGGCTGACTCATCTGGCGCCGCGGTGATCAACCGTGATTTCGAAGTGCTGGTCTACACATGGAGCGCCCGGCTCAAGACCTTCGACCATCAACTCGACGAAATTGAAGTCCAATATTCGTAGACCACCTCTCAAGAACAGGTTTTTACCCCTTTAAACATTGGGCCCGAAGGCCTGCGTGATGGTAATCTCCCCTCCACTTCACGGCGTCGAGCCACACCCCTTTGCGGGTCAGGGAAGACGACGGCTTTCTTCAACCATGGATATCAATCGGGTCACTCATGAATAAATCAGCAAGCGTACTTCTGGGTATCGTCGTGGCGGTCGGTGCGATCAGCGCGGGAGGCGCGTGGTACACCGGCACCAAGCTCGAAGGCGTGCTGCAAAAAGCGATTGTCGACAGCAACAAGCAAATGCAAACGGCCATGGCAGGTTCCAATAGCACCGCCGTCCTGGAGCTGGTTTCCATGGAACGTGGCACGTTCAGCAGCACCGCTCACTATCGTCTCAAGGGTGAGGGCGAGGTGTTTGGTGGTGAGCCGGTCGAGCTGCTGCTCGTCGACAAGATCGAACACGGTCCAATCCCGTTCTCGCGTTTGGTAACGCTCAAGTGGTTGCCAGTCATGGCCACCAGCCATACCGAGCTGGAGCCCAACCCGCTGACTGAAAAGTGGTTCGCTGCCACCCAGGGCAAGTCGCCGCTCAAGGGCGTGACCAACCTGGGTTATGACGAGTCCTTCAACGGCACCTATGAACTGTTGCCGCTGGACACCAAGCTGGATGAGAAAACCCAGCTGATCTTCTCTGGCCTGAAAATCGATATGGCCGCCAGTGCCCAAGGGCAGAAGGTCAAGGCTGACGGCTACATGGACAGCATCAAGCTGACCACGGTCAGCGAAGACCAGACACCGGTGCACGTCGAGGTAAACGGCCTGACGCTGGCCAGCAATCTGAGCAAAAGCACCTATGGCTACTACATGGGTGACAACACCGTATTGCTGAGCAACATCAAGTCCACCTTTGGCGAGCCGAAGTCGGTGCTGGGCCTGAAAAACCTGGAGATGAAGAACAGCAGCTCCGAAAACGGCACCAGTGCCTCCGGGCGCGCCGACTACAAGATCGGTGAGCTGTCGTACAACGACAAGACCATCGGTGCTGCGCAGATGGCTGTGAGCCTGAAGAACCTGGACATTCCGGCCACGATGTCGCTGATGCAGATCTACCAGACCAAGCTGCAACCCTACGAGAAAGCCGCCGCTGAAGCCGCTGCTGCCGGCGAGCCAACGCCTGAGTTGAACCTGACTGAAGCCGAGGAAGCGCAGGTCAAAGCCGATCTGGAGAAGATCCTGGCCGGCGCCCCGCAAATCGCTTTGGAGAACCTGTCGTTCAGTACCGCCAACGGTGAAAGCCGTGCGAGCCTGGTCGTCGACCTGGCCAAGCCGCAATCCATGGACCTGCCGCCTGATGAGCTGGGCCGCCAACTGCTCGCCCTGCTGGAGTTCAACCTCAAGGTGTCCAAGCCGATGCTGGCGGACCTGATCACTGTTCAGGCCCAGATGGAAGGCCAGACGGATGCCAAGATGATCGCCGACCAGGCCACCGCCACCAGCGATATGTTCAGTGCCATGGCCGTTGGCACGCAGCTGGCGACGCTTGATGGCAATGACGTGGTGACCAAGCTGCACTACGCCAACAATCAGGTTGATTTCAACGGTCAGAAGATGACAGTGGAGCAATTCACCGCGTTTGTGATGAATCAGATTGGCGGTGGCGTCGCGGTCCAGTAAACCGCCTCGCGCTGCATCCAGGCCGGCCCGTGCACTGCGCACGGGCCGGTTTTTTTTCGCCCGCGAAACCTTCGTTGAAATCTGTATCGATTCTGAAGAATTGTGGCGTTGCGAAAGATGACCGCTCGGACAGTGCAAAACTAAGCCCATTAGAGCTTGGCTGGATTCCTTTGATCCGGCTTCCTGTTTGATGGGCAAGGGGGCACTGCGACCCGGCTGGCCATGTAAGGATGCTGACGAATGCCGCGTACCGTGGGTCCCTTTATTCAACGTGGTTTACGCCCGCTGTTTCGCATGGCGCTGTGCGGTCAATTGTGCTGGCCGATGCTCGCGTTTGCCGACACGGCTTATGACCAGAAGGTGCTCGATGCCCGAGCGGGTCACTACACGCCCGCCTTGACCGTGTTGCGCCAGGTTCCGGCCGGCCAGGCCAGCGCCGGGCAAATCAGTGATCATCTGCAGATCGCCAGTTGGGCCGGCCTCGATGCCGAGGTGGTCGACGTCTATGAAACCCAAGGTCGTTATCGCGACCTGCCGGTCCAGGCACTGAGCGCAACGGCCCGCGCCTATCGCAATCTCAAACGCTGGGACGCGGCGGCGCAGGTGTATCGCCAGGCGTTGCGGATCGACCCACAGAACCCGGACCTGCAACTGGGCCTGGCCCTGACCCAGGCCGATGGCGGCAAACCCGATGAAGCCGTCAGCCGCGCCCGGGCTCTGGTCCAAGCGAAGCCAGCGGACCCGATGCGCCGAATGGCCCTGGGCTACGCCCTGACCCGGGCCAACAATCCCCACGAGGCGTTGTTCGAGTACGATCAGGCCTTCGCGCGCGCCGGCCACAACCCCGAAGTCGCCCGCGAATACATCGTCGCCCTGCAACGGGCGCGTTTGCCCGAGCCGGCGCTGCGCCTGGCCCGCCTGCAACCAGGGTTGATCGACCGGGGCATACAGCGCCGCCTGGAAGGCGATGTGGCGGCCGAACGGGTACGCCTGTCGGACATGACCAGCCGCGGCGAACAGGAACGCTTCGTCATTGCCGACCGCGCCCTGGCCGACTACGACAAGCTGCTCGCCACCTGGACCCCGGTGGCGGAGGCCCATGACGACGTGGTGCGTTGGCGGATCGACCGCATGGGCGCCCTCAATGCCCGTGCCCGCCGTGCTGAAGTCATTACCGAATACCAGAAGCTGCTCGCCGAAGGGGTGGGCATTCCGACTTATGCCCTGCGTTGGGTGGCCTCCTCGTACCTGGAGCAGCGGGAGCCGGAGATCGCCGTCGACCTGTACCGACGGATACTCGCGGCGCCGGATGCCGATCCGGCGGACCGCTTCGAAGACAGCACCGCGCTCTACTACGCGCTGCTGGAAAGTGAGCAGTCCGAAGAAGCCCGCGCCTTGGCCGAAGACATGGCCAAGTCCCAACGCCCGCGCATCGAGCTCAAGGGCTTGCCGATCGGCAACCCCAACGACGAATGGATGGACGCCCAGCAGTTGGCTGCCCAGGCCGGAACCTACGGGGCTGATCTGCCCTCGGCCGAGACTCGCCTGGAAAACCTGGTCAGCCAGGGCCCCGGCAACACCGGCATGCGCCTGGCCCAGGCCGATCTGTACCAGGCCCGTGACTGGCCACGCCGTTCGGAAAGCCTTCTCAAGGAAATCGAGGCGACGATCCCGCGCAACCGTGACCTGGAAATTGCCCAGGCCCGTGCCGCGATGGATTTGCAGGAGTGGCGGCAGTTGGATGCGCTGACCGACGACGTGGTCGCGCGCTACCCCGAAAACGCCCACGTCAAACGCCTGCAACGCCAGCGCGAAGTGCATGACATGGCCGAGCTGCGTATCGAAGCCTACACCGGCAAGAGTTATGGCGGCGGCAACGGTGACGCGGGGGCCGTCACCGGTAGCCGGGACTTTGGTATCGAAACGCTGCTCTACAGCCCGCCGATCGACGAAGACTGGCGGCTGTTCGGCGGCACCGGCTACGCCACCGGTGATTTCGAGGAAGGCACCGGCCATCACCGCTGGCAACGCCTGGGCGTGGAGCGGCGCGCGCGTGACATGACGCTGGAAGCCGAGGTGTCCAACCACGACTACGGCTCCGGCGACAAACAGGGCGCGCGCCTGGCGATGGCCCTGGACGTCAATGATCATTGGCAGTACGGCGGCGGCCTGGACTACCTCTCGGCGAACACCCCGTTGCGAGCGCTCAACAGCGGCGTCCGGGCCAATGGCGGCAGTGGTTTCGTGCGTTGGCGGGCCAATGAAAGCCGCGAGTGGCGACTGACCGTCAGCCCGTCTCATTTCAGCGATGGCAATAACCGCCTCGAGACCCAGTTGACTGGTCGCGAGGGCCTCTACAGCGCGCCGCGCCTGCAAGTGGAACTGGGCCTGGAGGTGGCGGCCAGCCGCAACAGTGGTTCCAACGAAGTGCCCTACTTCAACCCCAAGTCGGACTTGAGCGTCATGCCGACGGTGCTCGCCAACCATGTGCTGTATCGCCGTTACGAAACCACCTGGAGTCAGCAATTTCAGGTCGGCGCGGGGGCCTACAGCCAGCGTGACTACAGCACCGCTGCCACGGGATTGCTCAGCTACGGCCAGCGTTTCATCTGGAACGACGTGGTCGAGGCCGGTGCCGCTCTGAGCTGGCTCAACCGCCCTTACGACGGCGATCGCGAAAGCGACCTGCGCCTGCTTGTCGACCTCACCTACCGCTTCTAGAAGAGTTTGAAGATGCCTGTCATTTCGCGATTCATCCTTCTGCTGGGGGTCTTGCTGATCAGCGCTTGTGCCCAGCAGGCCCCGGCCTTCACGCCGCCCGCGCAACGTCCCGTGGCCGCCAACGATGCGCCGTGGCCGAAGAACCACGTGCTCGGCATCGCTTACCACGACGTCGAGGACCTCGACCCGGACCAGGCCCTGGTGGCGGTGCGCACCGAGCGACTGATCGAGCAACTGGCCTGGCTGCGGGAAAACAACTACCAGCCGGTGACCGTGGACCAGATCATCACCGCTCGCAATGGTGGCCCTGAACTGCCGCCGCGTGCGGTACTGCTGAGTTTCGACGACGGTTACTCGAGTTTCTACACCCGCGTCATGCCCATTTTGCGCGCCTACAACTGGCCGGCGATCCTGGCCCCGGTCGGCAGCTGGGTCGACACACCGCTGGATCAACCGGTGGATTTCGCCGGGGTGCCGCGCAAGCGTTCCGAGTTCCTGACCTGGGAGCAGATTCGCGAAGTGTCGAAGTCGGGCCTGGTGGAAATCGCCGCCCACACCGACGCCAACCACAAGGGCGTACTCGCCAACCCGCAAGGCAACCAGCAACCGGCGGCGACCACCCGCCGCTACGATCCAGCCACCGGTCGCTATGAAACCGAGGCCGATTTCCAGGCGCGCTTGCGCAAGGACGTCGTGGCCATTTCCGAAAAAATCCGCAAGGTCACCGGCTATAGCCCACGGGTCTGGGTCTGGCCTTACGGGGAAGCAGACGGCACTGCGTTGCAGGTGATTGGCAGCGAGGGCTATCAGATGGCCCTGACCCTGGAGGACGGACTCGACAGCCTCGATAACCTGATGAGCGGCCCGCGCTTTTTGGTGGCTTCCGACCCGGATGGCGCCCATTTCGCCGAGAGCGTGGTGTCCGTGCAGACGATGGACCCGATGCGTGTGGTCCATGTCGACCTCGATTACGTCTACGACCCGGACCCGGTGCAGCAGGAAGCCAACGTCGGCAAGTTGATCCAGCGCATTTCCGACTTGGGCGCCAACACGGTGTTTCTGCAGGCCTTCGCCGATCCGAAGGGCGACGGCCTGGTGCATTCGCTGTACTTCCCCAACCGTCAGCTGCCGGTGCGGGCCGATCTGTTCGACCGGGTGGCCTGGCAACTGCGCACCCGGGCCAATGCCAAGGTCTACGCCTGGATGCCGGTGCTCAGTTTCGCCCTGGACGCGAAACTGCCGCGGGTGCAGCGTTGGAATCCCGAGACCGGCAAGACCGAGGTCGCTGCGGACCAGTACGTACGGTTGTCGCCGTTCGACCCGGCGGTGCGCAAAGTCATTGGCGAAATCTACGAAGACCTGGCGCGGATGAGCTCGTTGGATGGGGTCCTGTATCACGACGACGCGGTGTTCTCCGACTTCGAGGACGCCGGCCCCGCTGCGCTGAAAGTCTACGCGGCCAACGGCTTGCCGACGTCCATGGCGGCCCTGCGGGACGACCCGGCGACGATGCAGCGCTGGACTCGTTTCAAGAGCCGTTACCTGATCGACTTCACCCATGAACTCACCGCCAAGGTCCGGGCGATTCGAGGCCCGCAGGTTCTGACGGCGCGCAATATCTTTGCCGAGCCGATGCTCAACCCTTCGAGCGAAGCCTGGTTTGCCCAGAACCTCGACGACTTCCTCAATGCCTACGACTGGACGGCGCCGATGGCCATGCCGTTGATGGAAAAACAGACGCGCCAGCAATCCGGCCCCTGGCTGGAGCGCCTGGTCCAGACCGTCAAGTCCCGCCCCGGAGCCCTCAAGCGCACCGTGTTCGAATTGCAGGCGCGTGACTGGGACAGCCAGCCGGTGGCCGACATCGACGGCGAACTGCTCGCCGACTGGATGGGGCGCCTCAAGCGCCAGGGCGTGACCAGTTTCGGCTACTACCCGGACAACTTCATCGAAGACCAGCTCGCTGTGAAAACCGTGCGGCCGGCGCTCTCCAACAAGTGGAATCCTTGACATGCTCGACAGACTGCTCGCCCTGCTGGTGCTGGCGATCGTCCTTGGGGTGCCCCTGGGCCTGATCTTCCTGGTCACCGGGCAATTCCTGATGGACTTCGTGTTCTTCTATCCGTTGTTCATGTCCGGGCTGTGGATCGCCGGCGGCCTGTATTTCTGGCTGCACTGGGAGCGCCACTGGCCCTGGCAGGACGACACCTTGCCGCCGCCCCTGGCCGGCGAGCCGCTGATCAGCATCCTGATCCCGTGCTTCAACGAAGGTGACAACGTCGCCGACACGATTCACGCTGCGCTGGGCCAGCATTATCCGAACATCGAAGTCATCGCCATCAACGACGGCTCGAAGGACAACACCGCCCAGATGCTCGACCAACTGGCCGCCGAGGACCCGCGCCTGCGCGTGCTGCACCTGGCGGAAAACCAGGGCAAGGCCGTGGCACTGCGCATGGGGGCCATCGCGGCGCGCAGTGAGTACCTGGTGTGCATCGACGGTGACGCGTTGCTGGCGCCCAACACCTGCGCCTACCTCGTGGCACCGATGTTGGAGAACGCCCGCCTTGGCGCGGTGACCGGCAACCCGCGTATCCGCACCCGCTCGACCTTGATCGGCCGGGTCCAGGTTGGTGAGTTCTCCTCGATCATCGGCTTGATCAAGCGCACCCAGCGGGTTTTCGGGCGGATCTTCACCGTCTCCGGCGTGATCGTCGCCTTCCGTCGCACGGCCCTGCACCGGGTCGGCTACTGGAGCCCGGACATGATCACCGAAGACATCGACATCAGTTGGAAGCTGCAACTGGACCACTGGAGCATCTTCTACGAACCCCGTGCGCTGTGCTGGATCCTCATGCCCGAAACCCTGCGCGGCCTGTGGCGGCAGCGCCTGCGCTGGGCCCAGGGTGGTGCCGAAGTGCTGTTCAAGAACATCCGTGGCATCTGGCAGTACCGGCACCGTTACCTGTGGCCGTTGCTGTTCGAATACTGCCTGTCCACCGGTTGGGCCTTCACGTTCCTGTTGTCGGTGATCTTCTGGGGCGTTGGCAAGTTCGTGGCGTTGCCGGCGGCCATTGCCGTCGATCACCTCATGCCGCCAGCCTTCACCGGGCTGCTGCTGGCGGTGGTGTGCCTGATGCAATTCGGAGTGAGCATCCTGATCGATCGTCGTTACGAAAAAGGCCTTTGGCACATCATGTTCTGGGTGGTCTGGTACCCGTTGGTGTTCTGGCTGATCAGCCTGTTCACGACCTTGGTGAGCTTTCCGAAAGTGCTGTTCGGCCAGCATCAGAAGCGGGCGCGCTGGGTCAGCCCGGACCGCGGTATCAAGCCGTTCGATGATCAGGAAGAGGAAGTGATCCGATGAAAATTATCAGGACCCGACAGCGACCTTTTCTGGTGCTCATCGATGCGTTCATTACCGTGCTGGCGTGGGTCGGGCTGTTGTACCTGCTGGTCAACGGGCTCTGGCCGCTGTTCGACAGCCACGCCGGCCCGCGCCTGGGCGGCTCGCTGGTCGATACCCTCGCGACCTTGCAGGTGTATGGCTGGATCGCACTGGTCAACGCGGTGCTGCTGATCGCCTGGGCGCGGTATCAGCAGCGCAAGAGCCGCAGTTTTGCCCAGCGGCGGCTGCCGGCGCCGGTGGTGGACGACCAAGGCCTGAGCGACAGCTTCAAGTTGACTGACGAACGCCTGGAAACGCTGCGCCAGCCGGGCTCGAAGATCATCCACAACAATCAGGACGGCGATATCAGCCATGTCGTGCCGCATTTCCACCTGCTCGGCCCTGACCTGCAACCACCGCCCCTGGCCCCGCCGGAACGGCCGCGGGTCATTCACCTGCCGGCCGATCAGTCAGTGCACTGATACACGCTACAAAACGGTGGGCGCGAGCTTGCTCGCGATGGGGACGGCTCATCGATATTGACGTCCGCTGACCCACCGCTATCGCGAGCAAGCTCGCTCCCACAGGGATTGGGGTGGATGTGGGCAGGCCTACGACGAAAAATCCCGCACCAGTCGCCAGGCCTCGTCCACCGGCAACGGTTGTTTCATGCGTTGTGCCAATGCCGCCATGGCCCGGCCTTCGTCGCACGCCACGGCGGCGGCCACGAGGCCGTTCTTGCCCAACAGGGCGATGAAGGGGGGATGTTCCGGCGTGCCCTTGAATTCCACCTCGTCCCAGTGTTCGGCGTGGCCGAGGTAGTCATAGCGTTTGCCGAAGTGATAGGTCCAGAAGAACGGCACGTCCAGATAATGCTCGTCGCCACCGAGCATGTTCGCGGCAGCGATGCGCGCGTGCTGCTGGGCCAGCCGCCAGTGCTCGATGCGTTGGGGCTGACCGCTGAGAGGAAAGGTCGCGATATCACCGACGGCCCACAATCCGTCCGTCACCCGCATGCCCGCGTCAACGCTCAGTGACAGGTCCTGTTGCCGTGGCAGGTCGGCAAACGGTTCGGTAGCGGGGCGTACGCCGACACCGATGATCACCAGGTCGGCGGCCAGGCGCTGGCCGTTATCCAGCACCACGGCTTCGACCTTGTGCGCGCCCTCGATTCCGGCCGCTTCGCCGTCGGTACGATACACCACGCCATTGGCCTGGTGCAGGGCGAGGATCGCCTTGCCGACGCTTTCGCCCAACTGTGCGGCAAAGGGCACCGGATGCCGGGCCAGGACGGTGACCTCCAATTCGCGTTTGCGCAGGGCGGAGGCGACCTCCATGGCAATGAAACTGTCGCCGATGATCACCGCCCGCTGCCCGGGTCGGACTGTGTCGAGAATCTGCCGGGCGTGGGCGATCGAGCGCAGCACGAACACCTGCGGCAGATCGATGCCGGGCAGCGCGGGCGTCTTCGGCTCCCCGCCCGTGGCAATGAGCGCGGCATCGTAGTCCAGGCGCCGGCCGTCTGCGAGCTGGATCTGTCGGGCATGGGGGTCAAGATGGGTGACCTCGCCATGGAGCCGTTCGATGCGTTGCTGCGTGAAGTAAGTTTCATCGCGCAGCGGCACTGTCTCGTTGACGGCCATGTCGCCGGCCAACACGTACTTGCTCAGTACCGTGCGGTCGTAGCTGGCTTCGGCCTCTCGGTCGATCAACAGGATTCGGCCGCCAAATCCCTTCTCCCGCAACGCCGCCGCGCCTGCCGTGCCGGCTGCACCGGCGCCGATGATGACGAAGGTGCGAGGGTCGTCGGCGGGCGGAGTTTTATCGGCCGGCAGCGGTTGGTCGTCGACCCAGACATCGGCGCCGCGCACCTCGACGTGATAACGGGCCAGGCTGTCGAGGGCCGGCGGTTCGCACAGGGCGCCGTCTTCGAGGCGAAACGCCGCCTTGTGCCAAGGGCAGATCAGCCTTCCATGGCACACCGCACCTTTGGCCAGCGGTGCGCCGGCGTGCGGGCATTTGCCCTGGAAAGCCCGCACCTGATCGCCTGAGCGCAGCAGCAGGATGGATGTTTCTCCGAGTTTGACTTCGAGGCCGCGGTCTTCGCGCACATCGGCGAAGCGGGCGACTTGATGCATAGGCATGGTCGTTCTCCGGCAGGCATTTGCCGTTGGAGTCTCAGGATCTGAACGAGGTTCAGCGTAATTGTCACTGCAACCGGATGGGCGCTGCGGCTATAGTTCGCAGGCCGTCCATGGCCTGATCCGCATAAGGTGCCCGGTATGACCCGATTGAACTCCCTGACTCCCTGGCTGGCGGCCGTCGCCCTGGTGCTGTGCGCACAAGGCGTTGCCCAGGCCGAAGAGCGCTTCACGCTCAACATCCCCGGTGTGTCGGACGACCGCCTCTTCACCGCCGCCGCGGCCAGTGACGCCAACAACTGTGGCGGAAAGAACATTTCCCCGGCCCTGAGCTGGAACGCCGGCCCGCCCGGTACCCTCAGCTATGCCATCGTCATGTTGGACCCGGACGGTCAACGTGGCCAGGGCGTCGACCATTGGGTCCATTACGGCATCAAGGCCTCCACGCGGCAGATTCCGGCCGGCGCCGGCACCAAGGCCACGCTGGAAGGCATGAGCGGCATCAACAGCAAGAACACCCGTGGCTACATCGGTCCGTGCCCACCCATTGGTGACAGCGCGCATCATTACCTGATCCAGCTCTTCGCCCTGGACTTGCCGCCGGATGCCTTGCCCACGGGCCTGACGCGCGCCCAGTTGATGGAAAAAATCAACGGCCATGTCCTGCGCAACAGCAGCGTCGTGCGGCGCTACCACCGCTGATCAGCCCGCACGAACCCTGTGGCGAGGGAGTTTACCGTGGGGCCAGAGCGGCCCCCGAACCTCAACATTGGCATCACGGGCCAAAAGCGAGCACTATCGAGGCCCTGTTCACTCATGCCGGAGGATGGCGATGACGCAGAAACCCGACGGCATCGCCCGCCTCAAGAACTGCCCTACCAAGGGCGATGAAATACGCCGGGCCATCGCCCAGAGCCGCAAGGACTTCCTGCCCGCCGATGAGGCCGACGAAGCCGAAGTGGCCGCGCCGGCCCAACCCGTGGACCCTCGCGACAGCTGAGCCGTCGCCCTTTCCCAACTGTTCAAATCTGCCCATGACTGCCAACACTCATTTACCAGGCGAGCGATTCAGCCGATCCGACTACAAGACCCTAGGCCTCGCTGCCCTGGGCGGGGCGCTGGAAATCTACGACTTCATCATTTTCGTGTTCTTCGCCCTGACCCTCAGCCAGTTGTTCTTTCCCCCGGAAATGCCCGATTGGCTGCGCTTGCTGCAAAGCTTCGGGATCTTTGCCACCGGCTACCTGGCCCGGCCCCTGGGCGGCATTCTCATGGCGCACTTCGCTGATCGGCTGGGGCGCAAGCGGGTGTTCAGCCTAAGCATCCTGATGATGGCCTTGCCCTGCCTGCTCATCGGGGTGATGCCGACCTACGCGCAAATCGGTTATTTCGCCCCGTTGCTATTGTTGGCGTTGCGCATCCTGCAGGGCGCGGCGGTGGGCGGAGAAGTTCCCAGCGCCTGGGTGTTCGTGGCCGAGCACGCGCCGCTGCATCATCGCGGTTACGCGCTGGGCTTCCTCCAGGCAGGGCTGACGTTCGGTTACTTGCTGGGCGCCCTGACGGCCACCGCGCTGGCGCGGATCTACACACCGCAGGAGATTCTCGATTACGCCTGGCGCCTGCCGTTCCTGCTGGGCGGCCTCTTTGGCGTGATCGGCGTCTGGCTGCGCCGCTGGCTGAGCGAAACGCCGATCTTCATGGCGTTGCAGGCCAATCGCGAAGGGTCGGCTGAACTGCCGTTGCGCACGGTCCTGCGTGAGCACCGCCAGGCCTTGCTGCCCGCTGTCATCCTGACCTGCGTGCTGACGTCCGCCGTGGTGGTATTCGTGGTCATCACCCCCACCGTGATGCAGAAAAGCTTCGGCCTGACCCCCGGCCACACCTTCGCCCTGAGCAGCCTGGGCATCGTCTTCCTGAACATCGGCTGCGTCCTGGCCGGGCTCATCGTCGACCGCATCGGTGCCTGGCGCACCGTCATGCTCTACAGCCTGTTGCTGCCTCTGGGCATCGCCGTGCTCTACGCCAGCCTGATCAGCGGCAGCGCCTGGCTGGGCCTGGCGTACGCCATCGCCGGCCTGGGCTGTGGCGTGGTCGGTGCGGTGCCTTCGGTGATGGTCAGCCTGTTCCCGGCGAACATCCGTGTGTCCGGTATTTCGTTCACCTACAACATCGCCTATGCGTTGTGGGCCAGCATGACGCCGTTGCTGCTGATTGCGCTGGTGCCGTGGAGCTCGTGGGTATGCGTGGGGTATAGCGTGGTGATGGGGGCGGTGGGCGTCGCGGCGGCGATGTATTTCTCGCGCCGTCCCATGACGTCGGCGCAGCCCTCATTGGCCTGTGATGCCTAGTTTGCCCAGGTGCCTGCAGGTTGGGTGGCCGTCCTTCAAAAGCGTTCACGCAAGAAGTCCACGAAAGCCCGGGTGCGTGCCGAGCGGCGTCGATCCTGGCTGAAGACGGCATGGATGGGCAATGCCATTGGCAGATAATGGGTAAGCACGTTGGTCACGGTTCCCTGGCGAACGTCGGCGGCGAACAACCAGTGTGGCGAAAGCGAAAGCCCTAGCCCGGCAAGCACCATTTCCCGGATCGCTTCGCTGCTGTTGCTGGTGACGTTGCCCTTGATCGTCACGTGATGGGGCTCGCCAAGGTGGTCGAACTGCCAGACGTCATAATGCTCCAGCAGGGTAAACCCCAGACAGTTATGGCGGCTCAGGTCGGACGGTTCGAGTGGCGTGCCGTGCCGTTGCAAATAGGTGGGGAGGCATACACCTGGCGCGCGCTCTCGCCGAGCTTCACGGCCACCAGCCCTTCGTGTTTGACCTGGCCGATACGAATGGCCGCGTCGATATTTTCCTTCAGCACGTCCTCCTGTTGATCGCTCAGCCTCAGGTCGACCCGAACCTGTGGATGACGTGCCAGGAAGTCACCGATCAAAGGTGCAATGCATAACCGTCCGAAACTCACCGGCGCCGCCACGCGCAGTGGGCCGGCGACCTGCTCCTGTCCGCTGGCGAAACTGAGCCGGGCAGTGTCCAGACTGGCGAGGATTTCCTTGCTTTGGGCATAGAAGCGCTGGCCTTGGTCGGTCAGCGCCAGATGGCGGGTGCTGCGAGCAAACAGCGCCCCACCCAGGTGTTTCTCCAATCCGCGGATCTGCTTGCTCACCGCCGGTTGACCCAGGTTCAGCTCCCTGGCGACGGCCGAGAACGAGCCGCGTTCCACCACCCGTACGAACACCCGCATTGCCTCGAACAGATCCATGGAATTTGGCCTTTATGAGGAATAAATCCTATCCATTATTGCTGACTTATCGGAATGCTTCGGCGCTCGCACTATAAACCTACCCACTCATTGGAGGTTTACCCGTCATGAACAACACCATGTCTGCTGCCATTGCCGAAGTTGCCCAGGCGCCGCTGGTCGTGCGCTCCATTCCCCGGCCTGTTCCGGGTAATGGACAGGTCCTGATCAAGGTTCAAGCTGTAGGAATAAATCCGCTGGACACCAAGATCGCGACAGGCGGTGGTGCCCATGCTCGTCAGCCGCTGCCCGCTGTATTGGGAATTGACCTGGCCGGGACGGTGCTGGAGCTGGGCGAGGGCGTGGATGACTTTGTTCCCGGCCAGGAGGTCTTCGGCATGGCGGGCGGTATCGGGGTGCCCAGGGTGCCCTGGCCGAATACATTGTCGTCGATGCTCGCCTGATCGCCCCCAAACCCGCTTCACTGAGCATGCGGGAAGCAGCGGCACTGCCGCTGGTCTTCATCACGGCTTGGGAAGGGCTGGTGGATCGAGCCAACGTCCGGGCCGGCCAGCAAGTACTGATCCATGGTGGCGCGGGAGGTGTCGGTCAAATGGCTGTGCAGATTGCCAGGGCGCGAGGTGCGCAGGTGTATGCCACCGGTTCGATCGGCAGCCTGGATTTCATTCGCGAACTGGGTGCGACGGCCATTGACTACCGATCCGAGGACACCGACAGCTACGTACGCCTGCACACCAATGGCGAAGGCTTCGACATCGTGTATGACACGGTCGGCGGCTCGACCCTGGACGCGTCGTTCAACGCGGTGAAGACCTACACCGGCCATGTCCTCAGTTGCCTGGGCTGGGGACAACATAGCCTGGCGCCATTGTCGTTTCGTGGCGCGAGCTATTCCGGCGTCTTCACCTTGATGCCCTTGCTGACCGGCAAAGGCCGCGAGCACCATGGCCAGATTTTGCGGGAGGCGGCAAAGCTGGTTGAGGCCGGGAAGCTGCGGATCAAGGTCGATCCACGGCGGTTTGGCCTGGGCCAAGTCAATGACGCGTTTGCGCAAGTGGCCGAAGGGCGCGGGCAAGGGAAAACGGTGGTGGAAATCGACGCCGAATGATTGGCTCTCCCGTTGCGGGTCATGTGCCAGGAAAAGCTCCGGTCCCTGACGACCGGGGCCCTGGCCTCTGGGGAGGAGCGTCTTGGCAACACAGTCCGGTAAACAGCTTGAGAAGCCCTCCAGACTCCGTAGAATCCGCCGCGTTTACAATCCACTCTTCAAGGACGAGTCCTGATATGCGTTTTCTCGCCACATTCCTGGCCCTCTGCTTCCTGGCGGGCTGTGCCTCCACGCCTGATTACTACATTTCTCCCGCGCCGGTCGCGATCCCCAAGACAGCCACCTACTGGATCGACACCTTCAACGTTGAAGTCGTCGGCAAGAATGAACGCTTCCTGCCTGACGAAACCGTTCGCGAGCAATTGAACAGCGATCTGGTCCTGCGCCTGCTCGATGCCAATCGCTATGCCTCCAGCCGGGAAACAGCGGACTATCTGCTGGACGTGAACACCGTTTACGCGCGCCGCATACAGGACACCCAGGGCGGCTTCATGAACAAGATCGTTGCCGACGGTACGTACCTTGCCAGCGTTGATTTCAGCTATCAGGTCAAGGTGAAGAAGGACGGCGCCGAGGTGTTGCACTTTGCCCAGGCCCGTGAAGGACTGATGCCGGCCGGGGCGATGGGGCAAATGCAAAACATGAAGAGCATGCTGGGCGCGCTGACCAACAAGGGGAACTCCGATGTAGAGGGGTACTATACCGGCGTGTTGAGCCGCTTTATCGTCGATGATCTGCAAGCCATTCCGTCTCGCTAGCCGCGTCTTGCGCCTGGACATCCTGGGTGACCAGGCGCTGCTGTTTCACCCCACAAAAAAATTTTGCCGTCCTTAACCCGAACCGAAAATCCTCCTCGTCTGAGCTTGTGAACGGATCATCCACTCACGAGGTTCTGCCCATGTCCCGTCCATTCCCCTTCCTGCGTCCTGCTGCCCAGGGCTTCGCCGTGACCTTATTGGTTTCGCTGGCCGGTTGTGGGTTGTCGTCACGGGAGAGCGCCGGCCCCATCTCGGCGGCCGACAAGCCCGAGCTGCAACGCGAGGCCGCCGCCGTGCAGCCCTCCGTGGCCAAGTACAGGATCGCGCCAGCCCCGATGCCTTCGCCGATGGTGGCGAGTGATGCCATGTCCCCGGACTACCGCAGCGAGCCGCGCGAACAGTATGAAAAACTGCCGGACAACCCGGTCCACAGCGTCGCCGAAACGCCGGTCTCGACCTTCAGCGTGGATGTCGACACTGGCAGCTACGCCAATGTGCGCCGTTTCCTCAACCAGGGCAGCCTGCCGCCGGAAGGGGCGGTGCGGCTGGAGGAAATGGTCAACTACTTTCCCTACACCTACGCGCTGCCCACCGATGGTTCGCCTTTTGGCGTGACCACCGAAGTGGCTCCGTCGCCGTGGAACCCGCACACCCGGCTGCTGCGCATTGGCATCAAGGCATCCGACCGCGCCGTGGCTGACCTGGCGCCGGCCAACCTGGTGTTCCTGGTGGACGTTTCCGGCTCCATGGACCGCCGCGAAGGCTTGCCGCTGGTCAAGAGCACGCTGAAGCTGTTGGTGGATCAACTGCGCGACCAGGACCGGGTCTCTCTGGTGGTGTATGCCGGCGAATCCCGAGTGGTGCTCAAGCCCACGTCGGGTCGTGAAAAGGCCACCCTCCGCAACGCCATCGACCAATTGAACGCCGGCGGTTCAACCGCAGGGGCCTCGGGCATCGAGCTGGCCTACCAGATGGCGCGGGAGAGCTTCATCGACAACGGCATCAATCGCATCCTGCTGGCCACTGACGGTGACTTCAACGTTGGCATCAGCGACTTCGACAGCCTCAAACAAATGGCCGTGGACCAGCGCAAGAGCGGTATTTCCCTCACCACGCTGGGTTTCGGCGTGGACAACTACAACGAGCACCTGATGGAGCAACTGGCGGATGCGGGGGATGGTAACTACGCCTACATCGATAACCTGCTCGAAGCGCGCAAGGTGTTGGTGGACCAGCTCAGCTCGACCCTGGCCGTGGTGGCCCGGGACGTGAAGTTGCAGGTGGAGTTCAACCCCGCCCAAGTCAGCGAGTACCGCTTGCTGGGCTATGAGAACCGGGCGCTCAAGCGTGAGGATTTCAACAACGACAAGGTCGATGCCGGTGAGATCGGTGCCGGGCATACGGTCACGGCGCTCTACGAAATCGTGCCCAAGGGCGAGAAGGGCTGGTTGGAACCGCTGCGCTATGCCAACCCGCAGGCAAAGAAGGAAGGCACGGCCGGGGAAATGGCGATGTTGCGTGTGCGCTACAAGCCCGCTGAGGGCGGCAGCAGCCGGCTGATCGAGCACCCGATCGCCAGCGCGCAGGCCGAAGACAAGGCCAGCGATGACCTGCGGTTCGCGGCGGCCGTGGCGGCGTTTGCGCAGCAGCTCAAGGGAGATGGGCGCTACACTGGGTCGATGAGTTTGAAGGACACCGCGCAGCTGGCCCGTGCTGCCCGCGGTGACGACCCGTTCGGGTTGCGCGCCGAGTTCGTGCAACTGGTCGAGCTCGCCCAGAGCCTCAAGCCCGAGGTCAAGCGCGGCTCCTGAAGAGTCATGGTATCAACCTGTAGAAGCCGGGCTTGTCCGGCTTCTACAAAGGATCGGTGTTGTTTGCAGGATCGCATTTCAATTGGAAGGAGTCCGCCGCCCAAATGCCCACCCCGATCGACTCAGTCAGCGACGAATCGTTGCTGACCCGCTACCGCAACGGTGATGGTGCCAGTTTTGAGATCCTGTATGCGCGGCATCGGCAGGGGCTGTACCGTTTCCTCGTATCCTTGAGCAACAAGGCCGAACTGGCCGAGGAAGTGTTCCAGGACACCTGGCTCAGCCTGATTCGCAGCGCGACCCAGCCACAGGGCCGGGCGAGTTTTCGTACCTGGTTGTTCCAGATTGCCCGTAATCGCCTGATCGATCACTGGCGCAAGCATGGCGTTCATAATCCACTGCATGACAGCTACGACGAACAGCTACACGTCCAGCCCGACGACACCGCCAGCCCCGAGCGACAGTTGAGCCTGAGTCGCGACCAGGCGCGCCTGGAGGCCGCTTTGCAAGCCTTGCCCGAGGACCAGCGCGAGGTCTTCCTGCTGCGCCTGCATGGCGACCTTGAGTTGCCGCAGATCGCCGCCCTGACCGGCGTCCCGTTGGAAACGGTAAAGAGCCGTTTGCGTTACGCCCAGCAGAAGTTGCAGCGACTGCTGGCCGAGGAGGTACCCGCATGATCGATTCCCGACAGACCCCGGATCCCGCCGACGAAGCGCTGATCGAGCATTTCCGCCAACACACCCGCGGCGAGCCGCCCGCGTCCCTGGACGCCTTCATCCTGGCCACCGCCCAGCGCGAAGCCCCCGCGCCCCGGCCTGGTTTGTGGAAGCGCTGGTGGCTGGCCTGCCAACGACCGCGCTGGCAGATGGCGTTCGCCACGGTGGCAGGTGTCGCGCTGATGATCGGCCTGGTGCTGCGCTCGCCGGTACCCCAGCAAGAACTGGCCGCGCCGGCCTCGCTGGACGAGTCCGCAAGCCAGGCACCCGTCGTGGCCGCAGCGCCCGCGAAGCCGGCCCCCGCGCCGATGGCCCGCATCGCCCCCCAGGCCGAAATGGCCCTGGCACCAGCGCCGGCGAGCCCTGTGCAATCGCTGGCGGACGAGCCCAAGGCTCGGATGAGCAAGTCCGCGGCCGTTGCCCTACCGTCCCTGGAGCAAGGCTTGCAGGAAATACTGCGCCTGCGTCAGGCAGGGGACACCAAGGCGGCGGATGAGAAGCTGCTGGCACTGCACAAGCGCTTCCCCAAGGAAGACTTGCCGGCCCGGCTGGAGGCGTTGCAAAAGCGTTGAGTGACCCAAACGCCCACAAAAAAAGCCCCACGTCTTGCGACGTGGGGCTTTTGATCATCTGTATGGTGCACCAGGCGGGATTCGAACCCACGACCCCTGCCTTCGGAGGGCAGTACTCTATCCAGCTGAGCTACTGGTGCAGCGCGGGCGCCATGATACTCATATGCTGGGCGGGCGTCCATGCTGCTGATTTGCCGTTGTTTTCCCAAGGCTGCTCGGGCGTCGGCTACGCTGATCAGAAAAAACGGGCAAATGGCGGTTTTTCGTTCTTTTTTTCGAACAGCCTATTGTCCTCTCCCCCTATCGGCCCTAGGATTCGTTTGAGATTTCAAACGCTCTTGTCTGGGTGCTGAACCGCACGTCTATGCTTATGTGCGTTATTTCTGTGCTTCAGCCCGGTGGATGATTTCCCTGACGGCAGCCCATAAGGCGCCTTTCTACAACTCTAATTCGCTCCGCGTGCGCGCGGTGCTGTTAAGGAAAGCCGACATGCAGCTTAAAGACACCCAGTTGTTCCGCCAGCAAGCCTTTATCGATGGCGCTTGGGTCGATGCGGACAATGGTCAGACGATCAAGGTCACCAACCCGGCAACGGGCGAAGTGCTGGGCACGGTGCCGAAAATGGGCGCTGCCGAAACCCGCCGCGCGATCGAAGCCGCCGACAAGGCGCTGCCGGCCTGGCGTGCGCTGACCGCCAAGGAGCGCGCCAACAAGCTGCGCCGCTGGTACGAATTGCTGATCGAAAACCAGGACGACCTGGGTCGCCTGATGACCCTGGAGCAGGGCAAGCCCCTGGCCGAAGCCAAGGGTGAGATCGTCTATGCCGCGTCCTTCATCGAGTGGTTCGCCGAAGAGGCCAAGCGCATCTACGGTGACGTGATTCCTGGCCACCAGCCCGACAAGCGCCTGATCGTGATCAAGCAGCCGATCGGCGTGACCGCGGCCATTACCCCGTGGAACTTCCCGGCGGCGATGATCACCCGCAAGGCCGGCCCAGCCCTGGCCGCCGGCTGCACCATGGTCATCAAACCGGCTTCGCAAACTCCGTTCTCGGCCCTGGCCCTGGTGGAGCTGGCGCACCGTGCCGGCATTCCGCAAGGCGTGCTGAGCGTGGTCACCGGCAGTGCCGGCGACATCGGCGGCGAGCTGACCAGCAACCCGATCGTGCGCAAACTGTCCTTCACCGGTTCGACCGAGATCGGTCGCCAACTGATGGCCGAATGCGCCCAGGACATCAAGAAAGTGTCCCTGGAGCTGGGCGGCAACGCACCGTTCATCGTGTTCGACGACGCGGACCTGGATAAGGCCGTCGAGGGCGCGATCATTTCCAAGTACCGCAACAACGGCCAGACCTGCGTCTGCGCCAACCGCCTGTACATCCAGGATTCGGTGTACGACGCGTTCGCCGAGAAACTCAAGGCCGCGGTGGCCAAGCTCAAGATCGGCAACGGTCTGGAAGACGGCACCACCACCGGTCCGTTGATCGACGAGAAAGCCGTCGCCAAGGTCCAGGAGCACATCGCCGATGCTGTCGGCAAAGGCGCGACCGTACTGGCCGGTGGCAAGGCGATGGAAGGCAACTTCTTCGAGCCGACCATCCTGACCAACGTCCCGAAAACCGCTGCCGTGGCCAAGGAAGAGACCTTCGGCCCGCTGGCGCCGCTGTTCCGCTTCAAAGACGAAGCCGAAGTGATCGCGATGTCCAACGACACCGAGTTCGGCCTGGCCTCTTACTTCTATGCCCGTGACCTGGGCCGTGTGTTCCGCGTGGCCGAGGCTCTGGAATACGGCATGGTCGGCGTCAACACCGGGTTGATTTCCAACGAAGTCGCGCCGTTCGGCGGCATCAAGGCTTCGGGCCTGGGCCGTGAAGGCTCCAAGTACGGCATCGAGGATTACCTGGAAATCAAATACCTCTGCCTGGGTATCTGATCCTGCTGCAAGCGCAAAGGGCACGAGAGCGCTGTCCTTTGCGTGTTCCACCTGTTCTGTTTCTTGTGGCCGGAACGCTGCGGCAGTCGATCATCGCATGCTGTCGCAGTTGCCTCCCCGCCATGTATTCCTTGGACTACGCCGACCGATGAGCGGCGAATGAGGACTGTAATGAGCAAGACTAACGCTGACCTGATGGCCCGTCGTACCGCTGCCGTTCCACGTGGCGTCGGCCAGATCCACCCGATCTTCGCTGAATCGGCGAAGAACGCCACGGTAACCGACGTTGAAGGCCGTGAATTCATCGACTTCGCCGGCGGTATCGCCGTGCTCAACACCGGTCACGTGCACCCGAAAATCATCGCCGCCGTGACCGACCAGCTGAACAAGCTGACCCACACCTGCTTCCAGGTCCTGGCCTACGAGCCGTACGTGGAACTGTGCGAAAAAATCAACGCCAAGGTGCCCGGCGATTTCGCCAAGAAAACCCTGTTGGTGACCACCGGTTCCGAAGCGGTGGAGAACGCCGTGAAGATCGCCCGCGCCGCCACCGGTCGTGCCGGCGTGATTGCCTTCACCGGCGCTTACCACGGCCGCACCATGATGACCCTGGGCCTGACCGGCAAGGTTGTACCGTATTCGGCCGGCATGGGCCTGATGCCTGGCGGCATTTTCCGCGCGTTGTACCCGAACGAACTGCACGGCGTGAGCATCGACGACTCCATCGCCAGCATCGAGCGCATCTTCAAGAACGACGCCGAGCCGCGTGACATCGCTGCGATCATCATCGAGCCGGTGCAGGGCGAGGGTGGTTTCTATGTCGCGCCGAAGGAATTCATGAAGCGCCTGCGCGCCCTGTGCGACCAGCACGGCATCCTGCTGATCGCTGACGAAGTGCAGACCGGCGCCGGCCGTACCGGCACCTTCTTCGCCATGGAGCAGATGGGCGTTGCGGCTGACCTGACCACGTTCGCCAAGTCCATTGCCGGCGGCTTCCCACTGGCCGGCGTTTGCGGCAAGGCCGAGTACATGGACGCCATCGCCCCGGGCGGCCTGGGCGGTACCTATGCCGGTAGCCCGATCGCCTGTGCGGCGGCGCTGGCGGTGATGCAAGTGTTCGAAGAAGAACACCTGCTGGACCGCTGCAAGGCCGTGGGCGAGCGCCTGGTGACTAGCCTCAAGGCAATGCAGAAGAAATACCCGGTCATCGGTGAAGTGCGTGCACTGGGGGCGATGATCGCTGTGGAGCTGTTCGAGGACGGCGATTCCCACAAGCCGAACGCCGCCGCTGTGGCCCAGGTCGTGGCCAAGGCCCGGGACAAGGGCTTGATCCTGTTGTCCTGCGGCACCTACGGCAACGTCCTGCGGGTGCTGGTGCCGCTGACCTCGCCGGATGAGCAACTGGACAAAGGCCTGGCAATCATCGAAGAGTGCTTGCGCGAACTCTGATTGTGGCTTGATTCACAAAAAACCCGCTTCGGCGGGTTTTTTCATGCCCGCTAAACGGTGTGGCCGCTTTTGAGCTGTCTGGAACGGCCGTCATTGGCTAAGGTGAAAGTATGGCAAGGGAGATGCGCAATGACTGCTGTGGTGTTACCCGCTGTACCGCGAGTGTTGATTGCCGAGGCTGATCCAGCCTCCCGGGAGTTGTTGGAGGAGGTGTTGTCACACGTGCGCTGTGACGCCCAGGTGGACAGCTGTAGCGATGGCCGTGAGGCGTTGGAGCTGCTGGGGCGCAATCCTTACGACTTGGTGGTAGCCGACTGGGAGTTGCCGGGCGTCGATGGCCTGAGCCTCTTGCGCGGCCTTCGTCAGCAACCCCGTACGCCCGTGCTGCCGTTCATCCTGATGAGTCGGCGCAATGACAGCGCCAGTGTGCGTGAGGTCTTGCCGCTGGCACCGACGGCCTACCTGAGCAAACCCCTGAACCGGGAAAACCTGATCCAGCGTTTGCAGGGATTGCTGCTGGGCGGCCCTGAAGCGGCGGACGCCGCGCCCACCCTGGAACCGGGCCTGACCCTGGCTGCCTTTCTCGAGCGTCGCCGGGACCAGTCCCAAGGCGCGCCATTGATGACCGACGTGCAAGTGGCGGTCAAGCGCAGCCTCAACCCCAAGGGGTTGGACCTGAAACTGCTGGAAGAAGAGATCCGCACGGATCCGCAGATCACCGCCGCGCTGATCGCGGCGGCCAACAGCGCGGCCCAGCATCAGAGTGGCGGCCCGGTGCAGACCGTGGCCCAGGCGCTGCACCAGCTGGGCAGCGGCCCGAGCATGAACCTGATCCTCGGCTTGACCCTCAAGCGTTGCGCCCGGCTCAGCGTTCCCGGCCTGGCGCATTACGCCGAGCGCTACTGGCAATTGTCGCTGTACACGGCCGAATACGCCCGGACGATCGCGCGATTGCTGGATTTGGAGCAGGAGCGCTGCTATTGCGCCGGGCTCTTGCATCGCTTGGGTGACCTGGCGGTGCTGCGTTGCCTGGAGGAATGGAAGCAGGCTGGCGGCGAGTTGGACGAGCCGGAGGAAGTGGGGGATTGCCTGGAACGGTTCGGTGCCGGCTTTGGCTCGGCGCTGCGGACCCGTTGGCGCCTGCCGCTGGAATTGCGCGAGTTGATCGCAGCGGTCTACGGATTGGGAGGCGGGGTGTATTCGCGCGAGGCGCTGGTGATGAACATGGCCGCGCAAATGGCCCGCCTGCCCGCGCACGAAGGGCTTGAGGAACTGGCACGGGGGCGCACGGCGCGTTTGCTGAAGGTCGGTTTGCCGGAGCTGACGCGCTTGCGCAAAAAGTAGCCCGCCGGCTCGCTCCCACAGGGTCAGGCGGCGATGATGCGGTTCTTGCCCTGGTGCTTGGCTTCGTACATGGCGGCGTCGGCGCGGGCGAACAGGCTGTCGAGGCTCTGGTCTTCGGCCGTGATGCTGGTCAGGCCCTGGCTGACGGTGATGCCGAAGCTCTGCTCGCCGCTGCGGAACGTCAGGCGCTGGATTTCCCGTTGCAACCGCTCGGCCACCTGCAACGCCATGTCCGGGGCGCAGCCGGGAAACACAGCGGCGAACTCTTCTCCGCCGATCCGGCCGAACAGATCGCCACGGCGCAGCACGGAACGACCGCTCTCGGCGATTCGCTGCAGCACCGTGTCGCCTTCCTGGTGGCCGTAGGTATCGTTGATCACCTTGAAGTCATCGATATCCAGTAGCAGGAACGCCATGGGGATTCCCTGGAGCCGGGCCTGCTCGAACTCGCGGTGGGCACATTCGAAGAAGTGCCGGCGATTGCTGCTCTGGGTCAGCACATCGGTGGTCGCCAGGCGCTGCAGCTCACTTTCCAGCAACTTCTTTTCAGTGATGTCTTCGGCGATGCCGACCACGATCACCGGTTGCCCCGGTTCGGCCTGGCGACTGATGAAGCATTTGTCGCTCAACCAGCGAATTTGGCCATCGCCGGCGATGATCCGGTATTCGCGGTCCTCGACGGCGCCCTTGACCAGCACTTCGGCCAGGCTTCGCTCGGCGTATTCCAGGTCGTCGGGATAGATCGCGTCGCGCCATTCGTTGAAATCGGCCAGGACCAGGCCGGCTGGGCGGCCGAAGATCCGTTCGTAGGCGGGGCTGACGTACAGCACTTGCCGGGTTTCCCAATTGAACGCCCAAAGCACGGCATTGACGCTGACCAACAGCGAACTGAACAACTGCTCACGTTCGCTCAAGCGCGCCACTTCACCCTGGGCGTGCATCAGCGCCATGAGCGTCTGGGCCGCCTCGGGCCAGTGAGGTAGGGATGAATCCTGTAGGTTCTTGTCGACCATCGGCACAAATCTCAAAGAGCGTGCACTGCTGAAGGTTCGCACGCGCTTTCTCCAAAGCCCGCCTGGATGGCGAAGTGCTCTTTGAGATAGGGGATTGTGGTCGAAGTTCCTTTTCAGGCGACGAAGGGCGGGGTGTCGGGGCCAAATCTGTGGCGAGGGGATTTATCCCCGCTGGGCTGCGGAGCAGCCCCGAATCTCGACTGCGGTGCATCTGGCTCACCGAGTTGATTTCGTGGGGTCGCTTCGCAACCCAGCGGGGATAAATCCCCTCGCCACAACAAGCTCCTTGCCACTTCAGCAAGCGCTTACGGTTTGAATGTCAGGCCGTGGCAGGCCGCAGCGAATAGGTCTTGAGTTGGTCGGCAAAGTCGCGCAGGGACTGGATGCCGCTGGCCTCGGCTTCGTGGACCCAATCCTTGATGGCGGCGAGCATGTCGTGCCCGTTGCTGCTGGTCTTGATCCAGATCTGTTGCAGGGCCAAGCGTTTCTCGTAGATCACCTTCAACGCCTGGCTGTGTTCGAGCATGTTCTGGATGCGCAGGTGATGGCGGTCGTCCAGCAGGCTGGTTTCCCGCGACAGCAGGCGCTTGGCCCGGTGGAACTGGTGGCGCACGGAATGATCGACCTTTTCCAGCTCCTGCTTGACCAGCGGCGCGATGACCAGGCGACGGTACTGCGCCATGATCTGGAAGCGGTTATTGAGGATCGCCATGGCCGTGTCCATGTCCAGGTGCCCCTTGCCCTCGACCCGGTGGGCGATCGGCGCGACACGCTGGACCTTGGCCAGGCGCAGGAAACTGAAGACCTGGATCCAGGCCCAGCCCAGGTCGAACTCCCATTTGCGAACCGACAGCTTGGCCGAGTTGGGGTAGGTGTGGTGGTTGTTGTGCAGCTCTTCGCCGCCGATCAGGATGCCCCAGGGCACCAGGTTGGTCGCCGCGTCGCGGCATTCGAAGTTGCGGTAGCCCACGGCGTGGCCCAGGCCATTGACCACGCCGGCGGCCCAGACCGGAATCCACATCATCTGGATGGCCCAGATGGTGATGCCGATAGTGCCGAACAGCAGCAGGTCGATGACGCCCATGATCGCCACACCCAGCAGCGGGAAGCGGCTGTAGAGATTGCGCTCGATCCAGTCGTCCGGGCAGTTCTTGCCGTAGATGCGCAGGGTTTCCGGGTTCTCGGCTTCGGCGCGGTACAGCTCGGCGCCCTTGCGCAGCACGGTGGACAAGCCCTTGATGACCGGACTGTGGGGGTCATCGACGGTTTCGCACTTGGCGTGGTGCTTGCGGTGGATGGCGGTCCACTCGCGGGTGTTCTGGGCCGTGGTCAGCCACAGCCAGAAACGGAAGAAATGCTTGAGGCCGGCGTTCAGCTCCAGGGAGCGATGCGCCGAATAACGGTGCAGGTAGACCGTGACGGCAATGATCGTGACATGGGTCATCAGCAGGGTGACTGCCACCAGCGACCAGGCTGACAAGCCAAGAAAACCTTCGTACCACATAGGCTGTAGGGCCCTCGATAAAGATAGAAGCAGCCGTTGCATTATCACCGGCCCCACGGATAAAACCAGTCGGCCTTTCAGATAAGAGTGGCAGGATGTTTCTTCCTCTATAATTCCCGCCTCTCTGTAGGGACATGGACGACCGAATGACTGCCCATCAACGCGGTGCCTTGCGTACGGCGCTGCTTTATCTCCTGTTTTCAGTCATCTGGTTGCAGCTCGTTGGTTATTTATTGAGCAGTTTCTTCGATAAATTCGTCGACAAGCAGCACTGGCTCCTGATCAACGGTTACGCCTGGGTACTGGTCAGCGCCGGGCTGATCTTCCTGGCGCGGGTGCGCATTGCGCGCTGTTTTGCAAAGACCGGGCAAAGCGCCGACCGCGAGCGCCTGCGCCAGGCCGCGGCGGTCTTCGACTGCACTCGCGAAGGGGTGCTGGTGACGGACCGTAACGGCCTGATCGTGCACGTGAACCGCGCCTTCATGGCGATCACCGGTTACGAGGAGGACGAGGTCCTGGGCCAGCGTCCCAATCTGTTCAAGTCCGGCCGCCATGGTGCGGATTTCTACCGCGCCATGTTCACCGCCCTGGCAGAGGTGGGCGAATGGAGTGGCGAGATCTGGAATCGGCGCAAAAGCGGCGAGATCTACCCGCAATGGCAGACGATCCGCGTGATTCGCGACGATGACGCCAAGGTCAGCCATTACGTCGCGGTGTTTTCGGACATCAGTGCGATCAAGGATTCCGAACACGAACTGGCGCACCTGGCCCATCACGACCCGCTGACCGGCTTGCCCAACCGCCTGCTGTTTTCCGATCGCACGGAACAGGCCCTGGCCTCGGCGCAACTTCACAAGCGCGGCTGCGCCCTGTTGCTGGTGGACCTGGATCATTTCAAGAACATCAACGACAGCCTGGGCCACAACGTCGGCGATGAGTTGCTCAAGCGCGTGGCCGAACGGTTTCGCGGGCTGTTCGCGCCGGGCGTGACCCTGGCTCGGTTGGGCGGTGACGAGTTCGCGGTCCTGGTGGAAAACTGCTCGCAACCCGGCCAGGCGGCGGTATTGGCGCGCCGGATCCTCGACGCCTTGAAAGAGCCGCTGCGGTTCGACGACCACGCCTTGTTCATCAATGCGAGCGTGGGCATCAGCCTGTTTCCCGGCGACGCCCGCAGCGCCGGGCAATTGCTGCGCAACGCCGATTCGGCGCTGTTCAAGGCCAAGAGCGCCGGGCGTGATGGCTACGCCCTGTACACCGAAGAGCTCACGGCCCACGCCCAGCAGCGGGTCGAAATCGCTTTCGAACTGCGCCGCGCCCTTGAGCAGCAAGAGTTGCGCGTCTATTACCAGCCGGTACACGACCTGGCGAGAAGCCGTCTGGTCGGGGTCGAGGCACTGGTGCGTTGGCAGCACCCCTCCCGTGGGCTGGTCTCGCCTGCCGAGTTCATTCCCATCGCCGAGCGTACCGGGTTGATCGCCCGGATCGATGCCTGGGTCATGGACCAGGCCTGTCGGCAGATGTGCCGCTGGCAACAGGCCGGCGTGGCGCTGGAGTTTGTCGCGGTCAACGTTTCGAGCCGGCTGTTCGCTCATCGCGAGCTGTACGACGAAGTCGCCCGGGTGTTGCATGACACGGGGCTGGACCCGGCGTGCCTGGAGCTGGAGGTAACCGAAAGCGCGGTGATGGAAGACCCGGAAGTGGCGCTGGAGCAGATGTATCGCCTGCGGGAATTGGGTGTGCGGCTGGCCATCGATGATTTCGGCACCGGCTATTCGTCGCTGCTGCGCCTCAAGCGCCTGCCGGTGCAGAAGCTCAAGATCGACCAGGGTTTTGTCGCCGGGCTGCCATGGGACGAGGACGACGTGGCGATCGTCCGCGTAATTGTGGCCCTGGCCCGCAGCATGGGCATGCAGGTGCACGCCGAGGGCATCGAGCAGCGCGAGCAGGCGGCTTTCCTGCTCGAACAGGCCTGCGAGCTGGGGCAGGGCTACTGGTTTGGACGGCCGGTGCCGGCGCCGCAACTGGACTGGGCGCATGCCCCTGCAATCACCTGATGGTAAACCGTCGTGGAAATGAGCCTGCTCGCGATGGGGCTACCCTGATGAAAAGCCGGCTGCGCGGCGGTTTTCGCGAGCAGGCTCGCCTCGACGGAGACCGGCACCGATCGAATGTTATTTTGGTTATATAAAAATTCTTAAATAGTCTTTTTAAGAATATCTGGCTTTATCTAGTATTGCTCCCACGCCGCAAGCAGTGCCGCCCACTGCCAGGCATTCATTCAAGGAGCAGCAGCATGAGCGCATCCCTACGTAGCGTTGACGGCCAGGACGAAGCAACCATCTTGCGTGAGATCCAGAGCGCCTTGCGCGATCTGCGTTTCGGCGCGGTGGAAATCACCGTGCACAACGCCCAGGTGGTCCAGATCGAGCGAAAGGAAAAATTCCGCTTGCAGCAGCCGAGCCATAAACCGGGCTGAAGAACCGTTGGGGCTGTGGGAGCAAGCCTTGCTCCCACAGGGCGGGGATTTTTCAGGGCCGTTTGATTCTTGAAGCCATAAGAAACCAGAATTCCAGGAGCTTTCACCATGTCGTCGATTCGCCGTTATGCCTTGGCCGCCCTGGCCAGTGCTGTTTTTGCAGGTTCCGCGGTTGCCAAGGATTACGAACTGCTCAACGTGTCCTACGACCCGACCCGCGAGCTGTATCAGGACTACAACGCCGAATTCACGAATTTCTGGAAGCAGTCGCACCCAGGCGACAGTGTGAAGATCCAGCAGTCCCATGGCGGCTCGGGCAAGCAGGGCCGGGCGGTGATCGACGGCCTGCGTGCCGACGTGGTGACCCTGGCGTTGGCCGGTGACATCGATGAAATCGCCAAACTGGGTAAAACCTTGCCGGTGGATTGGCAGAAGCGCCTGCCGGACGCCAGCACCCCCTACACCTCGACCATCGTGTTCCTGGTGCGCAAGGGCAACCCCAAGGGCATCAAGGATTGGGGCGATTTGATCAAGGACGACGTGTCGGTCATCACGCCGAACCCGAAGACGTCCGGCGGTGCTCGCTGGAACTTCCTGGCCGCCTGGGCCTATGGCCTGAAAGCCAACGGCGGTGACGAAGCCAAGGCCAAGGCGTATGTGCAAACGCTGTTCAAGCACGTGCCGATCCTCGACACCGGTGCCCGTGGCTCGACCATTACGTTCGTCAACAACGGTCAGGGCGACGTGTTGCTGGCCTGGGAAAACGAGGCGTTCCTGGCGCTGAAGGAAGACGGTGGCGCCGACAAGTTCGACATCGTCGTGCCGTCGCTGTCGATCCTGGCCGAACCGCCGGTGGCGGTGGTGGACAAGAATGCCGAGAAGAAGGGCAACGCCGAGATCGCCGAAGCCTACCTCAAGCACCTGTACAGCCCGGCTGGACAGGAAATTGCCGCGAAGAACTTCTACCGTCCGCGTGACAAGGACGTGGCCGCCAAGTACGCCCAGCAGTTCCCGAAACTGGAGCTGGTGACCATCGACAAGGACTTCGGCGGCTGGAAAAGCGCCCAGCCGAAATTCTTCAACGATGGCGGCGTGTTCGACCAGATCTATCAGGCGCAGTAAGCTGGAGCGGGCCTGAACGGGGCTGATGTCAGTCGCGGATAAATCCCTTCGCCACAGGTTTTGTGGTGGGCTTTTAATGACTGGTATTGGCCTAACGGCCCCGATCCATCGTCGGGGCTTTTGCGCGTTTTCAACCAAGGACTTCTATGTCGCGTCGCATCTCACCCGTCATACCCGGCTTCGGGCTGACGCTGGGCTACACCCTGGTGTACCTCAGTCTGATTGTGCTTATACCCCTGGCGGCCATGTTCGTGCATGCCGCCCAGCTCACCTGGGAACAGTTCTGGGCGATCATTTCGGCGCCGCGAGTGCTGGCGGCCCTGAAGCTCAGCTTTGGCACCGCGCTGTACGCCGCGATCATCAACGGGGTGATCGGGACGTTGCTGGCCTGGGTGCTGGTGCGGTACACCTTCCCCGGTCGCAAGATCATCGACGCGATGATCGACCTGCCCTTCGCCCTGCCCACCGCCGTGGCCGGTATCGCCTTGACGGCGTTGTACGCGCCGACCGGCCTGGTCGGCCAGTTCGCCACCGACCTGGGTTTCAAGATCGCCTACACCCCTTTGGGCATCACCCTGGCGCTGACCTTCGTGACGTTGCCGTTCGTGGTGCGCACGGTGCAGCCGGTGCTCGCCGATATTCCCCGTGAAGTCGAAGAAGCCGCCGCGTGCCTGGGGGCCAAGCCGTGGCAGGTGTTTCGCCACATCCTCGTCCCGGCGTTGCTGCCGGCTTGGTTGACCGGCTTCGCGCTGGCGTTTGCCCGTGGCGTCGGCGAGTACGGCTCGGTGATTTTCATCGCCGGCAACATGCCCATGAAAACCGAGATCCTGCCGCTGTTGATCATGGTCAAGCTCGACCAGTACGACTACACCGGCGCCACGTCCATCGGCGTGCTGATGCTGGTGGTGTCCTTCGTCCTGTTGCTGCTGATCAATTTGCTGCAGCGGCGCATTGAAACCCCATAAGGAGGCGCGAACATGTCCCAATCGTCCATTGCCGCCGCTTCCACCAATGCGGCCCGTCGCGGCAGCGCGAGCTCGCGGCGAATCCTGATTGGCCTTGGCTGGCTGATTTTTGCACTGTTCCTGCTGCTGCCCCTGTTCATCGTGGTGTCCCAGGGCCTGAAGCTCGGCCTGGGGGCCTTTTTCAGCGCGATCTTCGAGCCCGACGCGCTGTCGGCGCTCAAGCTCACGGTGATCGCCGTGCTGATCTCGGTGCCGCTGAACCTGGTGTTCGGCGTCAGCGCCGCGTGGTGCGTGAGCAAGTATTCGTTCCGTGGCAAAAGCATGCTGGTGACGCTGATCGACCTGCCGTTCTCGGTGTCGCCGGTGATCGCCGGCCTGGTCTATGTGTTGATGTTCGGCGCCCAGGGCCTGTTCGGACCGTGGCTGTCGGATCACGACATCCAGATCGTGTTCGCGCTGCCGGGCATTGTCCTGGCGACCATCTTCGTCACCGTGCCGTTCGTGGCCCGGGAACTGATCCCGTTGATGCAGGAACAGGGCACCCAGGAAGAGGAAGCCGCGCGCCTGCTGGGCGCCAATGGCTGGCAGATGTTCTGGCATGTCACCGTGCCGAACATAAAGTGGGGGCTGATCTATGGCGTGGTGCTGTGTACCGCCCGGGCCATGGGCGAGTTCGGCGCGGTGTCGGTGGTGTCCGGGCACATTCGCGGGGTGACCAACACCCTGCCGTTGCACGTCGAGATCCTCTACAACGAATACAACCACGTGGCCGCGTTCGCCGTGGCGAGCCTGTTGCTGATCCTGGCGCTCTTCATCCTGCTGCTCAAGCAGTGGAGCGAAAACCGAATCAACCGCCTGCGCGCCAGCGCCGCGGAGGAATAAGTCATGTCGATCGAAGTTCGTAACGTCAGCAAGAATTTCAACGCGTTCAGGGCACTGGACGACATCAGCCTGGACATCCAGAGCGGTGAGCTGGTGGCGCTGTTGGGCCCGTCGGGTTGTGGCAAGACCACGCTGCTGCGGATCATCGCCGGCCTCGAGACCCCGGACCAGGGCAATATCGTGTTCCACGGCGAGGATGTTTCCGGCCACGACGTGCGTGATCGCAATGTCGGTTTCGTGTTCCAGCACTACGCCTTGTTCCGCCACATGACGGTGTTCGACAACGTCGCCTTCGGCCTGCGCATGAAAGCCAAGGGCCAGCGCCCGACCGAAAGCCAGATCGCGACCAAGGTCCATGAGTTGCTGAACATGGTGCAACTGGATTGGCTCGCCGACCGCTACCCCGAGCAACTGTCGGGCGGCCAGCGCCAGCGTATCGCCCTGGCCCGCGCCCTGGCCGTGGAACCCAAGGTGCTGTTGCTCGACGAGCCCTTCGGCGCGCTCGACGCCAAGGTTCGCAAGGAGCTGCGCCGCTGGCTGGCGCGGCTGCACGAGGACATCAACCTGACGTCGGTGTTCGTGACCCACGACCAGGAAGAAGCCATGGAAGTCGCCGATCGGATCGTGGTGATGAACAAGGGCGTGATCGAGCAGATCGGTTCGCCAGGCGACGTCTACGAGAACCCGGCCAGCGATTTCGTCTATCACTTCCTCGGTGATTCGAATCGCCTGCACTTGGGTGAGGACCAGCACGTGCTGTTCCGCCCCCATGAGGTTTCGCTGTCGCGTTCGGAACTGGAAGACCATCACGCCGCCGAGGTGCGCGATATCCGGCCACTGGGCGCCACCACGCGGGTGACCTTGAAGGTGGAAGGCCAGAGCGAGCTGATCGAAGCCGAAGTGGTCAAGGACCACGACAGCCTGGTGGGCCTGGCGAAGGGCGAGACGTTGTTCTTCAAGCCGAAGGTCTGGCAGAAAGTCGCCAGCCTTTAAGCGCTTGGCGAGCAAGCTCGCTCCCACGATGGACCTGAGGTGGCCGCTCATTGCGCCGTCACCACAGTTTCCTCTATGGGCGCGAGCTTGCTCGCGAAGACGACCTCACCTTCACCCCATTCAAATCTGAATAACCGCGCGCAGTCTTGCGCCGATCGGTTCTACCCCCAGGCGTCTCCCTACCTAGACTCTGATGGGCCAGGAGGCGTTGTAAAGGTCCAATGACGGGCCGGTGTTATCTCCTGGTGTCTTGATGCCAAGGAGAGAAAGCATGAACAGTGACCTGGATAACTTCATCGGCCTGTCATCGGCCCTGACCGGTATTCCTTGCGAGCGATTGGCGCCGGCGATCGACCCGATGGGCCTGCCGCGTATCTTCCTCGAGTTCATCACCCCACGCGTCACGCCTGAAGTGCTCGACACCCTGTTGACGCAGTACGCCCGGATGGCGGCCGAACGCCGGCCGGCGGGTCAGATTGCCCAGGCCGTGTTGATGAACGGATCGCGCCCGGCCGTCACCCGGCCCGCACAGGCCGCGCGTTCGATCATGAAGTTGTGGCTGCTGGGCGTCTGGTACCAGCCTTATGCGGCCGGGCTCCACCAGCCGACCGATTCGACGGTGGTGTCCGACCAGGCGTACATCCAGAGCTGGGCCTGGAAAATTGCCCAGGCCCGTCCCAGGGATTACCGCGAGGTCACGCTCGGCCGCTGGGACCTGCCGTCGGCCCATCGACCCTCGCGCGCAGGCCTTGTACCCCGCGACCCCGAGCCTGGCCTCGGCCAGCGCTAAGGGTTGGGCCTCAGGCGGCCGAACGTTGCTGACGCACGGCCACCGGCCCGGCACGTTTCTCGATGGCGTGTTTCAGGTCATGCCTCAACCCCAGCAGGAACCCTGCCTCCGCGACCACGAACAACGGTCCGACGATCAACCCGGTGAGGTCATCGACGAACGCCGGTTTGCGGCCCTCGTAGTAATGGCCGACGAACTGGATCACCCAGCCCACCACGAACATTCCCAGGCCACTGGCCAACCACACCGAGGTGCTCTGGGCGGCCAGGAATTGGCCGAACCATACCGCCAGGCCCAGCAGCACGGTCATCAGCACCCCCAGGCGCAGTTCCAGGCGCAGGTAGAACCAGGCACTGGCGATGGCCACCAGCAGCGCCGGCGAGACCAGGACCGCACCCACTGGCCAGCCTGGCCGCGACAGCAGCACGGCCACGGCGACGAAGATCAGCGGAATGCCAATGAAATGGCTGGCGATGTTGCGCGGGTCGCGGTGGTAGGCGGCGTATTGACTGAGATGATCGACGAGGCTTTTCATTGTTGTTCCTCTTGAGGTGATGCCTGCATGATGCCCAGGTTCGACGCGGCGTTCTGTCAGCTAGCCGACACTTGTCCCGGAGTCTCCATGAATTCGCATCCCTGGCACTCGCACCTGATGGCCGGCCACTGGTACAGCCATCTGCCCGTCGAGTTGCAGCATAGCCTGCTGGACATGTCGCGGGTGCGTCGCGTGCCGGCGGGGCATGCGTTGTTCCGGCGCGGCGACCCGCCCTGCGGGTTGTACGCCGTGCTGGAAGGCGCGGTGCGGGTCGGCTCGGTGAGCGAGCAGGGCAAGGAAGCGCTGCTGAGCGTTATAGAGGCGCCCCATTGGTTCGGCGAGATCTGCCTGTTCGACGGTCAGCCACGCACCCACGACGCGGTCGGTGTCGGGCACTGTACGCTGCTGCATTTGCCTCAGGCACCATTGCTGGCGTTCCTGCAGGCACAACCGATGTATTGGCGGCACCTGGCACTGCTGATGAGCCACAAGTTGCGCCTGACTTTCATCAACCTCGAACACCTGAGCCTGATGCCCGCCCCGGCCCGCGTGGCCCATCGCCTGCTGCTGATCGCCGAAGGCTACGGCGAAATCGAACCGGCCCGCCGGGTCCTGCAACTGCCCCAGGAACAACTGGCGCTGATGCTCTCGCTGTCGCGCCAGACCACCAACCAGATCCTCAAGGACCTGCAGGTCCAGGGCATTCTTCACCTCGGTTATGGCGAGATCGAAATCCTCGACATCGAACGGTTGCGGGCGCTGACGGCGCCTTGAACGCCGCCCTGTCTGCTGACGGGCCTGGCCCCTTCGCGAGCAAGCCCGCTTCCACAGGGGGATCTGTGCCTGGCAAAAATCTCATGTGGGAGCGGGCTTGCCCGCGAAGGGGCCAGATCAATCGCCGCAAACGCTAGCGCAACCCCTCCCGAAACTGCCCGGGCGTCATCCCGGTCCAGCGTTTGAATGCGCGGCTGAAGCTGCTGGTGTCGGCAAAGCCGAGCAGGTAGCTGACTTCGCTCAGCGAGCAATGCGGGTCGCGCAGGTGCAGCAGCGCCAGGTTTTCGCGGCATTCGTTGAGCAGCGCGTCGAAGCGGCAGCCTTCGTCGGCCAGGTGCCGTTGCAGGCTGCGCAGGCTCAGGTGCATGGCTTGGGCGATGCGTTCGGCGCTGGGTTCGCCTTCGGGCAACTGGGCCTCGATGGCCGCACGCACCTTGCGCTCCCACGTCAGTGGCTTGAGCTGGGCAAGGGTGCGTTCCAGCACCGCTTCGTTGTGTTCGGCCAGCTCCGGATTGGCGTCGTCCAGGTGGCTGTCGAAATCATTGAGGTCGAACTCCAGGCAATCCTGGGCGGCGGCGAAGTGCACGGGGCAACGCAAGACCTTGTGCCAGGGGCCAGGGTCTGCCGGTTCCGGGCGCCGCAGGTACACCGCCAGCGGTGCGTAGTCGCGGCCCAGTCGGTTGCGGCAGGTGCGCACATAGATCGCGACGAACGCGTCGATGGCTTCGTAGGCCGGCGCCGGATTGCACGCTGGCACATCGAGGCTGAAGCGGTAGCGGTCTTCGCCGCGGCTCAATTGCAGGGTCAGGGCGTCGCTGACCACCGGGTGATAGCGCACGATCCGCTCGAACACTTCCCGCAGGCTGCCGCTGGCGACCAGGGCATAACCCAGGGCGTGAAACGTGGTGGGGCTGACAAAGCGCGACACGCGCAGGCCGATCGCCGGGTCGCCACTGGCCTGCACCGCCAACGTCCACAAGCGTGTTGTTGCCGAGAGCGGGTAACGGGCGTTCGGGTCGTCCATCAACTGCGGGTCGAGGCCGGCCTCCAGGCACAAGGCATGGCTGTCCAGGCCCAAGGCATCGAGCTGTTTGCGCAGGGCGCGGGTCCAGCTGGCGAGTGAGGTCGGTTCAGGCATGACGATTGGCGCTTGCGGTCAACAGGTTGGCGTATACGGCTACCACCCCATGGGACAACGCCCGGCAGGATGAGCACATCGATAACTAGAGGATGTAAGCCATGCACGGCCGTTGCGCAAGTCCCGAGCGATTGAATGCACAAGAACGATCCGCCCATATTCGCCAGGTGGTGTTGGCCCATGGCGAGCACTTGCGCCAGCGTTACCCGATCCTGCGGCACCAGGATGCGATCGGCGCGGGCATCCTGGCGTTCGCCCTGGCGGGAATGATCGGTTCGGCGCTGCTCTATCTCAACGGGGCGCTGCCCGGATGGGCGTGCCTGCTGCTCAATGCGTTCTTCGCTTCGCTGACCCACGAGCTGGAGCATGACCTGATCCACAGCATGTACTTTCGCAAGCAACGCCTGCCTCACAACCTGATGATGGGCCTGGTGTGGCTGGCGCGTCCGAGCACCATCAACCCGTGGATCCGTCGCCACCTGCACCTGAACCATCACAAGGTGTCCGGCAGCGAGGCCGACCTCGAGGAGCGCGCGATCACCAACGGCGAGCCCTGGGGCTTGGCGCGGTTGCTGATGGTCGGCGACAACGTGATGTCGGCCTTCATCCGGCTGTTGCGGGCCAAGAGCTGGGCTCACAAGCGCGGCATCCTCAAGCGCACGCTGAAGGTCTATTTTCCGTTGGCGCTGCTGCATTGGGGCGCCTGGTACGTGTTCCTCGGCTTTCACGGGGCCAATGCCGTTGCGGGCCTGCTCGGCGCCTCGATCGACTGGTCGGCGGACACGCTGGCGGTGATGCGGGTGATCGACATCGCGGCAGTGGTGATCATCGGCCCCAATGTGCTGCGCACCTTCTGCCTGCACTTCATCAGTTCGAACATGCATTACTACGGCGACGTCGAGCCAGGCAACGTCATCCAACAGACCCAGGTGCTCAATCCCTGGTGGCTTTGGCCTTTGCAGGCGTTCTGCTTCAATTTTGGCAGCAGCCACGGGATCCATCATTTCGTGGTGAAAGAGCCGTTCTACATTCGCCAGCTCACGGTGCCGGTGGCCCACAAGGTGATGCGCGAGATGGGCGTACGGTTCAATGATTTCGGTACTTTTGGCCGGGCGAACCGGTTTGTGCGGGAAGAGGGTGTGGCGCGGGAGAAGGTGAGTGCGGCCCAGGTTTGAGACGCACCACTTCAGGGACAAACACAGAACCTGTGGCGAGGGGATTTATCCCCGCTGGGCTGCGCAGCAGCCCCTTTGACCTGCCGTCTCGTAATGTCAGGCTTGATTGCGTTCAACCTCTTTGGGGCCGCTGCGCGACCCAGCGGGGATAAATCCCCTCGCCACAGGTGCATGTAGGGCCTGAAGAATGAGTTAGAACCGATAACTCACCGTCGCCGCCACATTGCGCTCCTCACCCAGGTAGCAATAGCTCAGGCTGGCGCACGAGGCGACGTAGTTTTCGTTCGTCAGGTTGTTCGCATTCAGGCGCACATCGACCCCTTTGAGCCCGACCTTGCCCAGGTCATACCCCACCGAGGCATCGAACAGCGTATAGGACGGCACCTTCGTGGTGTTCTCCGCGTCGGCCCAGCTGTAGCCGACATAGCGCACGCCACCGCCCAGGCGCAGGCCGTCGAGCGCGCCGCTGTCGAACCGGTAGTCGGCCCAGAGCGAGGCCATGTGCCGCGGCGCCTGGGTCGGTGAGTTGCCTTTGTTTTCGATGATGTCGGTGGCGCTGCTGAGGGTGCTGATCATCGACTTCGAGTATTCGATATCGGTAAAGGTGTAGCTGCCCAGCACCTTGAGCTGCTCGGTCAGTTGCAGGTGCGCTTCCAGCTCCAGGCCCTGGGAGCGCACGGCCCCGACGGCGCGGTAGAAGTTTTCCTGGGGCAGCTTGGTCGCCAGGTTCTCCTGGTCGATGCGAAACAGCGAGGCCGTGTACAAGTCATCGGTGCCCGGCGGCTGGTATTTCAAGCCCAGCTCCCATTGCTTGCCGTCAGTGGGTGGCAGTGGGTTGCCGGCGCTGTCGGCGTAGGAGTTGGGGTTGAACGACTCCGAATAGCTGATGTACGGGGCCAGCCCGTTGTCGAACAGGTACAGCGCACCGGCGCGACCGGTGAGCTTGGTGCGCTTGTCGTTGATCTCGGTGCCTTGCGGGCGACCGGATTCGGCGATGCGGTTTTCATCGGAGGTTTCGACCCAGTCCTGGCGCAGGCCCAGGGAAAAGCGCCACTGGTCCATTTCGATCAGGTCTTGCAGGTAGACGCCGGTCTGCTCCAGGCGCCGCAGGTAGCTGGTGGGACTGAAATAGGTAATGGCGGCGTTGCCGTAGGTCGGATCGAAGGCGTTGATTGGGGCCAGGCTGCCGCTGGTCCAGTCGACCACGGTCTTGCGGCGTTGGTAGTCGGCACCCATCAGCACGGTGTGTTTCGTCGCGCCGGTAAAGAACTCGGCTTGCAGCATGTTATCGACGATGAAGGCGTGGAGTTTTTCCTCGGCGCCGCTGTAGTAGCGGTTCAGCTCGTTGCTGGTGGGGGTGGTCCAGCCGTAGGCGTAGACCTGGTCGTTCTTGACCTCCGAATCCAGGTATCGGAAGTTCTGCCGCGCCGTGAAGACGTCGTTGAAGCGATGTTCGAACTGGTAGCCGAACGACTGCTGGTCCCGTTCATACCCATCGATGCCCGGCTCGCCCTCGAAAAAGTGTTCGGAAATCCGCCGGCCGTTGCGCGAGTGCAATGTGCCGTCGGCCGGCATGCCGCCGTGGTAGCCGCCCTCCGGGTCATGCTGCAGGTAGGCCTGGAGTGTCAGCGAGGTGTCTTCGCTGAAGTCGATGTTCACCGTGGGGGCGAGGGCGAAGCGCTTTTCCTTGTTGTGGTCGAACTGGGTGTCGGAGGTGTCCGCCAGGCCGACCAGGCGATAAGTGATGCGTTTGTCGTCATCCACCGGTCCGGTGAAGTCAAAGCCCATGCCGCGCTGGCCCTGGGTGCCGACCGTGGCCTGGACCTGGCGATAGGCTTCGTACAAGGGTTTCTTGCTGGTGAGGGCCACCAGGCCACCGGGGGAGCTGCGGCCATAGAGCACCGAGGACGGTCCCTTGAGGATATCGACCCGCTCCAGGAAATACGGGTCGATCTGTATGGAACTGTAGGTCCCGCTGTCGCCCATGGATTTGAGGCCGTCGAGGTAGATGTTGTCTACCGAGCCGTCGTTGAAACCGCGCATGGCCACGTAGTCGTAGCGATGAGTCGCTCCGTAGGGGTTGGTCAGTACGCCGGGGCTATAACGCATGGCCTGGGACACGGTTTGCGCGCCTTGGTCGTCCATTTGTTCGCGGGTAACCACGGACACGCTTTGCGAGGTTTCCCGCAGGGCGGCGCTGGTCTTGGTGGCAACCTGGCTGTGGGTGGCGTTGTAGCCTTCCATGCTGCCCAAGGCGTTGCCCAGCGCGAAACCCTTGATGTCCGTGGTGGGCAGTTCCAGGGCGTTGTCGGCGGGCGCGGCTTGCAGCACGTAGCTGCTGCCGTCCTGGCTGACCGCAACCAGGCCCGTTCCGCTGAGCAGGTGGCTCAGGGCCTGGTCGGGCGAATAGTCGCCCTTGAGTCCGGGCGATTGGACGCCGCTGGTGTGGGTCGGCGTGCTGGCCAGGGTGATGCCGGCCTGGCGGGCGAATTGATTCAAGACCTCGCTCAGCGGGCCAGCCGCGATGTTGTAGCGCTGATGGCTGGCCGTCACGCCATGGTCGGCGGCGACCGCCAGCAGCGGCAGGGCGCCGACGCCCAGCACGGTGCAGAACAGCGCGGCGTGGACCGCCTGGCACAACAGGCCCGGTTGCGCGCGCAGGCCTAAGGAATTGCGGTGAAGTAAGCGCTCAGTCATTGTGGGTTCCATTGGAGTCGCTGAAGGCAGATAAGCGTTGCTTACTGTCCTAGCCGGACACCGGCTCGAAACCCGCCAAAAAAAATCAAGCCAGCCGTTCCACCGTGACCCACCACCGGGTTCGGTAGCGTATCTGCACCGGCAGCGTACGGGGCAGGACCGCCAGCAATGTGTCGGTGTCCTCCAGGCGAAACACCCCTGACAGGCGCAGGTCGGCGATGGACGCCGCGCACTTCAGCAAGCCCGGGCGGTAGCGGCCCACCTCACTGAGAAAGTCCTCCAGGCGCATGTCGCGCGTGACGATCAAGCCGTCCGCCCAGGCACTGGTGTCCATGTCCAGCGAGGCCGCCAGCGTCGTGGTCGACGGGGTGAGCACATAGCTTTGCCCGGCAGTCACCTGGAGGGGCGCACCACTGCCGCTGGAGTGGGAACGGATCGCCACCGTGCCGCGGGTGACGCTCAAGCGCGTGCAGTCGCTGTCCTGGCGCACGACGAAGCGCCCCTCGACGGTCTCGAACAGGCCGTGTCGGCTTTGTACCCGCAAGGGCCGCGCGGTGTCGCGGTTGCAGGTGAGCATGATTTCCCCGCGCACCAGGGTCACCCAGCGATGGTCGGCGTTGAAATCCAGGTTGGCGGCGCTGTGGGTATTGAGTTCGAGGCGGGAGCCGTCCGGCAGCTGGAAGCCGCGGCGTTCGCCCGTGGCGGTGGCGAAGTCGGCGCTCCAGGGTTGCCAAGGCGACGTTTTGCCCAGCCAGGCGACACCCCCACCAGTACAAGGCCCGACAGCAGCTTCAGCGCCTGGCGGCGAGCGAGGCGCTGGGCGCTGTTTTCCAGGGTGTCGAGGGCCGTGTGGACGCCGGGCACTGCCCGCAGGTTCGTGGTCAGTTCGCTGTGCAGCGATTGCACCCGTTGCCAGGCCCGTTCGTGCGCCGGGTCGGTCGCGCGCCAGGCGTCGCATTGTCGGCTCAGGGCAGGATCGGGGGCGTGGTTGCGCAGGCGCAGCAACCAGTTGATCGCTTGCCTGACGACCTGTTGCGACGGATCACTGGGGCGGGGGGCGTCCAGCGGTTCAGCTTTCATAGCGCAACACATAGCAGTGGTACAGCGCATCGGCGACATGGCGCTCCACCGATCGCAACGAGATCCCCATCTGTTCGGCGATCTGTTTGTAGGTGAGGCCCTCGCACTGGGCCAGCAAAAAGGCCTTGCGCACTTTTGGCTTGAGGCCTTCGAGCATCCGTGCGATGGCTTCCAGCAGTTCCAGAATCAAGGCCTGGGCTTCGGCCCCGGGGTTTCGGCGGGCGGCAGGTGGGCAATGGTTTCAAGGTAGGCGCGCTCGATTTCTTCCCGGCGCCAATGATCGATTACCAGGCCATGGGCGATGGTGCGCAGGAACGCCCGCGGGGCCTTGAGCTCCAGGCGTTCGCTGCGTTGCAGTAGGCGCACGAACGTGTCCTGGGCCAGGTCCGCCGCATCGGCGGCATTGCCCAACCGGGTGCGCAACCAGGTGTTGAGCCAGCCGTGATGATTGCTGTAGAGCGCCTGAACTGCAAACTCGGGAGACGACATGAACGCGACGGGCCTGGTATCACAAATGATAATAGGTCGCATTGTCATCATGGTCCGATGAATTTGCAACCACCGTTCGCCCCGCCATGGCCTTCCGTCGCCCATTTCTGTTAAGCGCTCATTTTTTTCAGGCGTTGGCCGACAGCCTGATATGTGTGCACCAAAGTGGAGCGGACCACCTGTCCTGCCCGCGCTGTTACATGGATTGTTGCAACCGGAATGCACCCCACTCCCTGCATAAGAAGCCTCGTCGATGAATCTGAAGTTCAGCCACAAAATCCTTCTAGCCGCCTCCGGTGTGGTGGTGCTGGCGTTTGCCCTGTTCACGTTCTACAACGACTATCTGCAGCGCAACACCATCGGCCGTAGCCTTGAATCCTCCATCGCACAATCCGGCGACCTCACGGCCAGCAGCGTCCAGAACTGGATGAGCGGGCGCGTGCTGGTGCTGGAGAACCTGGGGCAGAACATCGCGCACCAGGGGGCTGCCGCCGACCTGGCGGGGCTGGTTGACCAACCGGCGCTGACTTCCAATTTCCAGTTCACCTATGTGGGCCAGGCCAACGGGGTCTTCACCCAGCGGCCCGACGCCAAAATGCCTGACGGCTACGACCCGCGCCAGCGCCCTTGGTACAAGCAGGCGGTGACCAGCGATAAAACCATGCTGACCCCGCCGTACTCGGCCGCCGTCGGTGGCCTGGTGGTGACCATTGCCCTGCCGGTGAAGAAAAACGGTGAACTGCTGGGCGTGGTGGGCGGCGACCTGAGCCTCGATACCCTGGTGAAGATCATCAATTCGGTGGATTTCGGCGGTATCGGCCATGCGTTCCTGGTCAGCGGCGACGGTCAAGTGATCGTCAGCCCGGACAAGGACCAGGTGATGAAGAACCTCAAGGACATCTACCCAGGCACCCCGGTGCGCATCGGCAAGGGCATCCAGGAAGTCGAGCTGAACGGGCAGGACCGGATTCTCTCGTTCACCCCAGTCACCGGCCTGCCGGGCGCCGAGTGGTACATTGGCCTGTCGATCGACAAGGCCAAGGCCTACGCGCCGCTGAGCCAGTTCCGTACCTCCGCATTGATCGCGATGTTTGTCGCGGTGGCGGCCATCGCCTTGCTGCTGAGCCTGCTGATCCAGGTGCTGATGCGTCCATTGACCACCATGGGCCGCGCCATGCAGGACATCGCCCAGGGTGAAGGCGACCTGACTCGCCGGCTGGTCGTGCAGGGCAAGGATGAGTTCGCGGTACTGGGGGGCTCGTTCAACCAGTTCGTCGAGCGTATCCATGCCTCGATTAGCGAAGTGTCTTCCGCTACCCGCCAGGTGCACGACCTGTCGCAGCGAGTGATGAGCTCGTCCAACGCTTCACTCGTGGATTCGGATGAGCAGAGTGCTCGCACCAACAGCGTGGCGGCGGCCATCAACCAGTTGGGCGCCGCCACCCAGGAAATCGCCCGCAACGCCGCCGATGCCTCGCAGCAGGCCAGTGGTGCCAGCGAACAGGCCGACGATGGTCGCCAGGTGGTGGAAAAAACCATCCAGGCCATGACCGAGCTGTCGCAGAAGATCAGCCTGTCGTGCACCCAGATCGAAACCCTGAACGCCAGCACCGACAACATCGGCCACATCCTGGACGTGATCAAGGGCATTTCCCAGCAAACCAACCTGCTGGCCCTGAACGCGGCCATCGAAGCGGCCCGTGCCGGTGAAGCCGGGCGTGGTTTTGCGGTGGTGGCCGACGAGGTGCGCAACCTGGCGCACCGCACCCAGGAGTCGGCGGAAGAGATCCACAAGATGATCACCTCGCTGCAAGTGGGCTCCCGCGAAGCGGTGACCACCATGAACGCCAGCCAGGCCTCCAGTGAAGAAAGCGTCGAAGTTGCCAACCAGGCCGGCCTGCGGCTGGTCAGCGTGACGCAGCGCATCGGCGAGATCGACGGCATGAATCAATCGGTCGCCGCCGCGACCGAGGAACAGACCGCCGTGGTGGAAACCCTCAACATGGACGTCAGCCACATCAACCTGCTGAACCAGCAAAGCGTGGCCAACCTCAATGAAACCCTGAGGGACTGCGACGCCCTGTCCCAACAGGCCAATCGCCTGAAACAGCTGGTAGACAGCTTCAAGATCTGATCCACCGCATCGTCGGATCGCCGCTCGGAGCTGGCTCGCTCCCGCAGGGGATTGGGGGTGGACCCGGATCTCGGATCTACCCCGGAACCAGTTGTGGGAGCGAGCTTGCTCGCGATAGCGTCAGTCCAGCCAGCATCACCACCACTGATCCATTGCCATCGCGAGCAAGCTCGCTCCCACAGGAGATGGTGGCCTGGGGTTATTTGAACATCGCCTGTACGTTCCCCATCGCTTCATCGGCGAAGCCTTGCAGGAAGTCCCTGAAGCCCAACGGGGTGTGGGCGTCGGTGTGGTCGGCGATGATGGTCCAGGTGGCGCGGCAGCGGTTGTCCGTCAGGGGGTCGACGCGCATCGCCGCCCACAGGTTGTCGATGCCCAGGGTGTTGTAGATCAGTGTCCAGGTCATGTGCATGGCCTGGTCGTCGCGGCTGTTGAGCTGCTCCACCACCAGGTTCTGCCCATCGGCGAAGAACTTCTTGCGCAGCGACCTCTCGCCCTCGCCCGTCATTTCGATGCGCGCCAGCGCCGGGATGAAACGGTTGAAGCCGCCAAAATCACCTACCACGTCCCACACTTGAGCGGCAGGGGCCGCTACGTCCACCGAGGTTTCGACCTGGCAGGCGTGGGGGTTCTTGATCAGGGTGTCGGGTTGTAATGCAGTCATGGTCTTGCTCCTTGCGTGAGTGAGGGTGGTTCAAATGAAATCGATGGCCTTGAGGTACTCGGCGCCGCGCCGTAGCAGGGCCGGGGATTTTTCCGGGTAGCGCGCGCCCATCTGCCGCACACCGGTGCGGGCGTTGTCGTGGCGGATCAGCGAGATATCGCCGATGTCTTCCTCGAACCCGTTGAGGTAGAACCCCAGTACGCCGAACAGCGCGTTGTCGGCATCGACCCGGCCCAGTTGCCGTTGCCAGTCGGTGACGCTCACCAGGGAAAACTCCCGGCCGCTGTCGCGGAACGACGCCACGTAGGCATCCCAGCTCAACGGCTCGGGGTTGTGCAGGTTGAACACCGCTTGCGCCGGCTGGTAGCGGCTGGCGTGGAAAGCGATGAAACGGGCCAGGAAGTCCACCGGCATCAGGTCGAAATTGAGCGATAGGTCGGGCACCTGGCCGAGCTGGATCGAACCCTTGAGCATCAGCATCAGGCGGTTTTTGTGGGGCTGGCAGACCCCGGTCAGGCTGTTGAAGCTGATGTTGCCGGGGCGAAACAGGTTGACCCACACCCCACGATCCCGGGCCCGTTGCAGGATCCGTTCGCCGACCCACTTGGACAGGTTGTAGCCGTTCTTGATGTAGATCGGCGGCGTGGGCGCGGCGGGTTGTTCCAGCACCTGGCCGTTGGCATCCAGGGCGCTGGACGCCGACAGCGTGGAAACGAAGTTGAAGATTTTCTTACTGCGCCCCTCGCACAGGCGCAGGCATTCGAAAATCGGCTCCACGTTGTCCCGCGCCAACGACTCGTAGTCGAGCACGTGGTTGACGTGGGCGGCGTTGTGCACCAGCGCGCCGAACGTGCGGTCGATGCGGGCGTAGACGTCGTCCGCCAGGCCCAGTTGCGGTTGGGTGATGTCGGCGGCGTAGACGCTGACGCGGCTCAGGTCCAGGTGGGTCAGGCGGTTGTCCTGCAAGGCCTGGGAAAAACGTTGCGCCGCACTTTGCCCGGCAGACGCGCGCACAAGGCAGGCGACTTCGGTGGCGCCCCAGGCCAGCAAGGCTTCGACGATGTGCACCCCGAGAAAACTGTTGGCGCCGGTCACCACGACTTTGTGCACGTCACCGCACTGGCTGATGGGCAGCGGGTCGAGGTTGAGCTCGGCTTCGGCGTCAATGAACGCCTGGGGACTGAGGGTCGACGTCTCGTGTTGTTCGGGGCTGTCGAGCAATTTTGCCAAGGTCAGCAAGGTGGGTGCCTCGATGAACCGGTTGATCGACAGGCTGCGCCCGAACGTCTGGCGAATGCTCAGCAACAGTTGCGACAGCAGGATCGAATGCCCGCCCAGGTTGAAGAAACTCTCATCCGTCGCGATGTCCTCGGCCGGCACCTCCAGCAGCTCGGCCCACAGTTGGCGCAACTGCGTTTGCAGCGGGGTCTGAGGTTGTCGTCGCTGGCCGCCGACCTGGACCTGCACCGACATCGCGAGCAAGGCGCGGCGATCCACCTTGCCGTTGCTGGTGTAAGGCAGGCTCGGCAGTTCAACGTAGGCCGCCGGGTGCATGTAGCTGGGCAGCGAGTCTTGCACATGTTCGCGCAGGGCCTGGAGCGCGGCGCCGGGGCGGTCCTCCTCGGGATGAACCAGGAAGGCCAGGATCCGTCGCCGCTCATCCACGCCCACCGCCACCTGGCGAAACAACTGGCGCTCGCGCAGGCAGTGTTCGATTTCCTCTGGCTCGACCCTGAAGCCGCGAATCTTCACCTGGTTGTCCCGGCGGCCGCAGAGCTCGATGCCGGCGGCGGTCCACTGAGCGATATCACCGGTGCGATAGACCCGCACCGTTTGCCCGCCGGGCAGCGCCAGGTCGAGGTAACGGGCGGCGGTCAGCGTCGGATCGTTGAGATAACCCAGGCCGACCCCCGGCCCGGCGATGTAGAGCTCGCCGGGCGTATCCTGGGGTACCGGTTGCAGCTGCTCGTCCAGGATCAGCACCCGAGCGTTGGCGATGGGCACGCCCAGGTTGCGGTTGCTGTCGCCGACCGCGAATGGCCGGGTGGTCACCAGCACCGTGGTTTCGGTCGGGCCATAGATGTTGTGGAACGCACATTGTGGGGCGAGACGTTCGATCACGAACGGCTCACAGACATCGCCGCCGGTGATCAGGTGCGACAGGCCCAGGGGCTCGTCGAGGGGCATCACGCTCAACAGCGCCGGCGGCAGGAAGGCATGGGTGACCTGCCGGGCGTGCATCAGCATGACCAACTGCTGCGGATCGCGGCGTTGGTCTTCGCTGGGCACCACCAGCAGGGCGCCGCGGATGAACGTTGGCAGGATATCCAGCAGCGATGCGTCAAAGTTGATGGTGGAAAACTGCAACGCCCGGCTGTCGCGCTGCAACCCGACGTAATCGCCGTACCAGGCACAGAAATGGCTGAGGTTGCGATGGCTGAGCAAGACGCCCTTGGGCTGGCCGGTGGTGCCGGAGGTGTAGATCGCAACGGCCGGCTCGTCGCCGTCCACCACGCGGCGGATCAGCGAGGTCGGCAAGCCTGGCTTGAGTGCCGGCAAGCGCAGCACATCCAGCGTCGGCAGCGCGAGCTCGCCCAGGTCACTGTCGCCGGCGTGCAACAGCAGGTCTGCCTGGGCGTTCTCCAGGATGAAGCGCCGACGTTGTGCCGGGTGTTGCGGGTCCAGTGGCAAGTACACCGCGCCGCAACCCAGCACCGCCAGAATCGCTGCATACAGGTGTGCGGATTTGGGCAGACATACCGCAATCACCTTTTGCGAGCTAGGCTGGTGAGAGCAAGGCTTGCCCGCGATAAACGATGACTTGGTCTGGTTGGGTACCGCTGTGTCTGTATCGCGGGCAAGCTTTGCTCCCACAGGGCTGGATTGCCCTGGGTCTGCATGTTCCAACCGCTCCAGCAGCGCCTGCTGCAGCCTCAGCGTCAGGCCGCGCAAGGCCTTGTAGTCGATGCATTGCCCATCGACCCACAGGGCCGGTTGCGTCACGTCGTCGAGCATGCGCTGTTCGATGTCGTGCATCACCGGCACGTCGGCGGCGGCCAGCAGCCAGGGCACCGGCGGCCGATTGAAAGGGTGCTCGAAAGCCAGCGGCTCCAACGCATCGAGCCCGTGCAGCGGCTCGGCAACTGCATTGTCCTGCACCAGGGGCCAATGCTCGAAGCAGGTTTCATCCCGCGAGAACTGACTGACCAGCTGCGCCAACTGCTCGACCACCACCGCCTGCGTGCGCAGCCGCAATGACTGGCCATTGCCGCAGCGTTGCGGGGCGATTGTCTCCTGGCATAACACCCGCTGGTCGCCGTCGCGAATAATCACGGTCGGTTGCGGCAAGGGGTCACCGGGCAGCGTGCGCAGTGCCACGCGCACCTCAAGACGCATACGGGTTTGAACGGCGCACGGCTGCGTACCGTCGTCAATCAACAGGTCGAGCGCGGCAGGGACGGCCGATGTGTGCAGATCCACCACACCATGGCCGTGCAGTTCCAGTTCCTTGGCCAGTTCGGCCATGGCCTGGCTGCTGCCAGGCACTGCAATGTCGAGGCGTCTCATGGAAAGGTCCTCATGGGGTCAGGTAATCGGCGAGGGCATCGCGCACGCAGGGGGACGCGAGCATCGAGCTGCCGCGAAAGAACCGCGTGATGTTGCCCACCAGTGGATGGAAGCGATTGATGGGGTAGGCCAGTGCACTGGCGTCCTCACGCAGTGCCTGGCGTACCGACTCGTCGACGGGCAGGTGGGCGATCAGCTCGAAATCGAACGCCTGCTGCAGGTCGCTCGCCAGGTACTCGGCGATGAAGCCGGGCATCAAATGCGCGATCGCTTCACGGTCTTCCTCGGGCGCGGTGCGCCAGTACATCTGCACCAGCCGTGTCCAGAACCCCGAATGCCGGCCCTCATCGAGCAAGTGGTCGGCCATCAGCCCCTTGATCGAAGCCTTCACCGAATCGTCCCGGGCGAAGGCCGCGACTTCGTTGGTCACCGTGTTTTCGGCAATGGCGATGCAGATCAGCTCCACGGCGCTGAGCAAATGTTCCGGCGCCCGGGCCAGGGTCGCCGGTATCGCCCGGCTCAGCTCGATCTGCCCCGGCAACGGGATCGGCGCGATGCCGGTCATGTCGATGGTCTGTTGCATGAAGTCCATCGCCACCAGCGCGTGATAATCCTCGTCCACCACCACGGTCATCGCGTCGTAGCGGCACGGGAACGGGAACTCGATGCCGAAGCGATTCTTGGCGATGCGCCGGGCGGTGTGGTCCACAAGCTCGGTCTCGAAAATCACCACGTCGTTGATGAACTTGTACAGGCTCTGCACCAGCACGAAATCGCGCAGGGGCGCACAGTGGCTGAGAAAGGTCTGGCTGTGCACCAGCGGTTGGCGGCTCATGGGGAAGATCAGCTTGTCGTCGTCCTCGACCCGCCGGCGTGGCCGCGTGCGGATCGTGGCGCGGCTTTCCCAGGCGTCGGCGAACGATTGGTAGGCGAGGGCGTTCATAGGGTCACCTGCGCGGCCGGTTGGCTCATGCTTTCGCGCAGGCCGTCCCACAGGGCCGCGCGGCTGTGCACGGCGGCGAGTGCGGCGGCCAGCACTTCGGTTTCGCGCTGCGGATCGCCGTCGATCAGCCGCGCCAGCAGCTTCTCCGCGGCCGGGCCGTGGTCTTCGGAGTCGACCTCGATGTGGCGTTGCAGGTAGTAGCGAAAGGTGGGTGCCTGGTCCAGGCCAATGCCCCAGGCGTCCAGCATGCGTTGGAACATCTGCGGGATGACGCTCTCGCGGCCATGCACGAATGCGGCGGCCACACTGTGGGCCGGCGCATGCAGGGCGGTGTGCAGGGTCTGGCGAACGAACCGTGCCGCCGCCGGTTCCACTTCGACGCTTTCCAGCGCGGTTTCGGGGCTGACGCCTTCCTGTTGCAGGGTGATGAATCGCTCGATCGCCCGGGTGTCCGCGCCCACTTCGCGCATGGCGTCCAGGTACAGTTCGAAATGGCTGCAATAGCCCGCTCCAGGCCGATCATCCGACTCTTCGCCCAAGACGATTTCGTTGATCAGGCGAGCCGAATGTGGGTCGGCCGGCGGCAGCCAGGGCAGATGCACGCAGGTCAGTTCCCGTTGCAGGCGCTTGGTCAGGGACATGAAGTCCCACACGGCAAATACGTGGCTTTCCATAAACCGGCGCAGCAGATCAATTGATGTTATTTCGGAAAAAACCGGGTGTTGGCCAAGTTCGTGTTTTTTCAGAGATAGTTGTTCTTTGGTTGGCTGCATTGGAACGTCCTCATCAATGATATTTGTCCGGCAGGTGGCTCGAGTTTTTATATAGGCGAGCGGGTGCCTGAACCGGAATCCATGAATTACCCAAGTGGCTCAAGCATTCGCTTAATGTGCGTGTTTCGAGTCTGCGGTGCCTGTATTCAGGCGTTGTTGCGCTCTTTAAACAGCCGGTAACAATCCGGCGAATAAAAAACTAATACACGTATCAAGCGGGCGGCAAGTTATTTTTTAATTATTTAAAGTTGGGTATTTATTGGGCGCGAAGGAAGTTATTAAAACTTCTGGAGTAAGTTTTATTGAGGCGAAGAAGCTCCTTCCGATGGATAAGGATCAGAATCGAATCAGTCGAGTGAATGCCTCACTCGGAGCACTTCAGGGATCGGGAAGTTAAGAAGTCTTATGTTTAGGGGAGAGACGTCGGTCGGACATCCGATCATCCCGCCGGTTGGACGACGCTCCTTGCGTGTGGGCTTCGATTCGCCTGGTTTCAGCCAGGCACTGACTGCGACAGGTCTGTTTTTTCAATCGACAAGCGCAAGAGTGGGCCCAAATCGATGGCAGTGCCATTGGGCTTATGGGGCGGGGCGTCGCGGCCACGGCCGCGCCGCGCCGGGCAGGTAATTCGCTGGGTAGGCAGGATATGTAAGAAATTGATACGCCGGCCCGGACGCCGGCGCGAGGTCAGCGTTTCGACGTTTGTTCCAGGTATCGGCGTATGGTGACCGAGGCTTTTTCCAGGTGGTGTTCCAGCAGGGCAACGGCCTTATCGATGTCTCTGGTCGTCGCGGCTTCCAGCAGGGCGCGATGGTCGTCCTGGGTCAGCTTGCCCAGGCCCATGGACGATAGATGAAAACGCAGGAAGCGCTCTTCTTCGTTGAGTTCGCGTTCGATCAGGTCCAGCAGCTTGGCGTTGGGCGCCTTGTGGTAAAGCGACATGTGAAACAGCCGGTTGAGCTTGCCGATCTGGGCATGGTCGGTTTGCGCTTCCAACTGCTCGATATACTGGGCGGCGTGCGCCAGGTCGTCGTCGTCCAGCAACGGAATGGACAGGCGCAAGGCGAAGGACTCCAGGACCGAGCGCAGGGCGTAGGTCTCGACCGCGTTGTTGGTGATCAGTGGCGCCACCACCGCGCCCTTGTGCTGGACCACATTGAGCAGTGATTGCGCTTCGAGCTGGCGCAGCGCCTCGCGCACCGGCATGCGGCTCACGCCGAACAGATCGGCCAATTCCTGTTGGCGCAGGGCCGTGCCACTGGGCAGGCGCCCGTCGAGAATGGCTTCGCGCAGGGATTCTTCGATGATCGAACGTGCCCGGTCAGCGGGAATGGGTCCGTTGACCTGGATGGTGCTGAGCGGTCTGGGCTTCTGGGTCACGACAACGCATCCTGACGAGTAGTAGAAAATGGATCCAGGCGAACATTAGTAACAGCTTTACGGGCCGTCAAAGACTTGTGGTGTCGGATCCTGAACTACAGTTTAGTCTGCTTGGAGTGATTGCATCCTGCCATTGTCTTTTGCCGGGCCAGGCTTCACCATCCAACGATTTCCAACGGCCCTTTTCGGACGTATTTCCCTTGGCTGCACCTTTCCCTGTTCCCAGGCCCTTGCGTTGGTTGTGTTCGGCAGTGTTGCTGGCCGGCCTCATGCTGGGCGGCCTGCAGGCCGACTGGGACTTCGCGCAGATCAGCCGACGGGCCCAGGCGCTCTACGGGCCCCTGGGGCAGGGGCAGCAGCGAATCGATGCCTGGCAGCAATTGCTGGCGACCCAGAAACAGATTCCCGAGCTGGAACAACTCAAGGTGGTGAACCTGTTCTTCAACAAACAGGTGCGCTACGTGGAAGACATCGACCTGTGGCACGAGGTGGACTACTGGGAAACCCCGATCCAGGCCCTGTGGAAAGGAGCCGGCGATTGCGAGGACTATGCCATCGCCAAGTACTTCAGCCTGCGCCATCTCGGGGTCTCCAGTGACAAGTTGCGCATCACCTACGTCAAGGCGTTGCGGCAGAACCGTGCGCACATGGTGCTGACCTACTACGCCACGCCCGAGGCGATGCCGTTGGTGCTCGACAGCCTGGTCGACGGCATCCTGCCGGCCAGCCAGCGAACCGACCTGCTGCCGGTCTACTCTTTCAATGCCGAAGGGTTGTGGCTGCCGGGCGCCAAGGGCAACAAGAAAGTGGGTGATACCAAGCGCCTGTCCCGGTGGCAGGATGTGTTGAAAAAAATGCAGGCCGAAGGTTTTCCGGTCGAGACGACTAACTAGGAGCGCGCGCTCAGATGTCCTTGTTCAAACAGCTGTTGATCGCTATCTGTCTGTTCCTGGTGGTTGCCTTCAGCGGCAGCTTCATGGTCAGCCTCGAGAGCTCGCGGACCCAGTACGTCAACCAGTTGCGCTCCCATGCCCAGGATGCGGCCACGGCGTTGGCGCTGTCGCTGACACCGAACATCGACGATCCGGCGATGGTGGAGTTGATGGTCAGCTCGATCTTCGACAGTGGCTACTACGCCAGCATCCGGGTAGTCGATGTGGCCACCGACAAGACCCTGGTCGAGCGCACCGGCACGCCGGACGCCGGCAGCGTGCCGCAGTGGTTCGTCAAACTCATCGGCCTGGAGCCGGCCGGTGGCGATGCGATCGTCAGTCGCGGCTGGGAGCAGGCGGCGCGGGTCGAAGTGGTCAGCCACCCGATGTTCGCCCTCGCCAAGCTGTGGCAGAGCGCGCTGGGCAGCCTGGGTTGGTTGCTGTTGTGCGGCGCTGTCAGCGCGGTGCTGGGGGCCTTGCTGCTGCGGCGTCAGCTCAAACCGCTGGATTACATGGTGCACCAGTCCCACGCCATCGCCCGGCGCGAGTTCCTCAGCTTGCCGGAGCTGCCGCGCACCCCTGAGCTGCGTCGCGTGGTCCAGGCGATGAACCAGATGGTCGAGAAGCTCAAGGCGCTGTTCCAGGAGCAGGCCGAGCGCAGCGAGAAACTGCGCGTGGAGTCTTATCAGGACAACCTCACGGGGCTGGCTAACCGGCGCTATTTCGAAATGCAGCTCAACGCCCGGGTGAGCAACCCGGAGCAGGCCAGCTCCGGTTACCTGTTGCTGTTGCGGGTCAAGGACCTGGCCGGTTTGAACCAGCGCTTGGGCGGCCAGCGCACGGACCAATTGCTTAAGGCGGTGGGCGAGCAGTTGCTGCGTGAAAGCGCGCGCTACCCGGAAACCCAGAACCTGGTGACGCGTATTCGGGGTGGCGAATTTGCTGTGTTGGCGCCGGGCCTGGTGCGTGAGGAAGCGCTGCAACTGGCACAGAACCTTGAAAACGCGCTGGCCAGCCTGCATGCCACCGGCGCGACCGACGTGGCGTCGGTGGCTTCCATCGGCCTGGCGCCCTTCGTCCATGGCGACTCACCGCAAGCAGTGCTCCAGCTCGGCGACCAGGCCCTGGCCCAGGCCGAAAGCCAAGGCGAACCGAGCTGGGCCTGCCTGGACCACAGTGCGGTCAAGCGTGTGGCCGACGATCACCATGCCTGGCATACGTTGCTCGACCAGGCCCTGAACCAGCAGCGTTTCGAGTTGTACTTCCAACCGGTGGTAGCAGCCCAGGACACCGCCATGGTGCTGCATTACAAGGTCTTGTCGCGGCTGCTCGACGAGCAAGGCCAGACCATTCCCGCCGGGCGTTTCCTGCCCTGGCTGGAGCGTTTCGGCTGGACGGCGCGGCTGGACCGCCTGATGCTCGAACAGGTGCTCAGGCAAATGGCCGGGCACGATCAATCCCTGGCGCTGAACCTCTCTTCCGCCACCCTGGGTGACCCACAGGCGTTGAACAAGGTCTTCGAGATCCTGCGGGCCCACTCCAACTTCGGGCCGCGCCTGACCCTGGAGATCGGCGAGGAACAGTTGCCTGAGCAAGCGGTGCTGGAGCAACTGACCCGGCAACTGCGCGAGCTGGGGTTCTCGTTGAGCCTGCAGCGCTTTGGTGGGCGGTTCAGCATGATCGGTAACCTGTCGCGGTTGGGGTTGGCTTATCTGAAAATCGATGGCGGCTACATTCGCGCCATCGACCAGGAGAGTGACAAGCGCCTGTTCATCGAGGCGATCCAGCGTGCTGCCCACAGTATCGACTTGCCGTTGATTGCCGAGCGGGTGGAGACCGAGGGGGAGTTGGCGGTGATTCGGGAGATGGGGTTGTTTGGGGTGCAGGGGCGGTTGGTTGGGGAGCCTGGGCGTTGGGGGAATTGAATTGAGAGTATATCCGTTGCTGCGGTAACGGCGGCTTATGGTTCCGCCCTTACGGCGGCTCACTTTTTTCAGGCGCCAAAAAAAGTAAGCAAAAAAGGCTTGCCCCACCACTCGGCACCTCGCTTAGGCGAGGTGTTCCCTCACTCCGGCATTGCTCCGTGGGCCCGCCGCGAAGGGCCATCCATGGCCCAGCGCGGCTACCTCGGCATCCATGCCGAGGTGCCCACTGCGCAATGCCTGCGTTCGGCCAGCGTGGTTAACGGGGCGCTCCAGATCAAAAGCCAAAGCCAAAGCCAAAGCCAAAGCGAGGCGGTTTTACGGCCGACTTGTCTCTCTCGGGTGTACGCCGATCCATTGTGGGAGCGGGCTTGCCCGCGAAGGCGGCGGCCCAGGCAATCCAGCTCTTGAAGATGCATAAAGCCAGCAAGTCCTAGGCGATGGATCGGCTGGAAGCGCAAGCGCCGAGCTGACAGGTCTGTGGTGGATTGAGAACCGCCTTCGTCGGATCAGACACACCCCAAAGACCGTGGCGAGGGAGCTTGCTCCCGCTCGGCTGCGCAGCAGTCGCAAGATCGGACAGTGCGGTCTGCCTGGAGAAATGCCGGGGCCTGCTTCGCAGGCCAGCGGGAGCAAGCTCCCTCGCCACAGAGGCTGTGTATTGCCTGGAATGGCGTCAGCCTGAGAGTCAGGGCTAGATCAACCCCTTCTCATCATCATCGATCAACCGGCTCAACCCTCCCAATGCGACCCGTGCCTGGTTGCGGTCCATCAGTTTGGCCTGGGCCGCCGGTGGCAGGTCGGTGACGCGGATGACGCCTTTGCTGGTCAGCACCTGGATCAAGTCGTCGAGTACCCGGATCATCTCCAGGTCGCTCTGCTTGAGCTGCTTGAGACTGTTTTCCACCGCCTGGTTGGCAAACCAGTCCTGGATCTCGTGGTTGTCGGCCGGCAGGGTTTCGGTGGCTTCGGCATAGGCGATGGCTTCTACGCGCACCAGCAAGCCTTGTGCATCGCGTTGCACATAAAACATCGGGCATCCCTCATGTATGAAGCGGCGTCATGCTGGGCAGCATAGGCCAACTCTGCGGGAGTATGAACACTTATTGTGGCGAGGGAGCTTGCTCCCTCGCCACCGGTTTGTGTCAGGTTCAGCTGTTGTTGTGATCGATCTTGATGGTCGGGTCGCTGCCGGCGATCAACGAGTTCAGGTTGACGCTCGACCAGTTGTTGCCTTCCAGCTTGATCGTCACGTCCGGCGTCGCCGCGGCGTTGCCGGTGTTGAACTGGCCGGAGCTGCTCACTTGCAGCGACGACACGCCATCGACCGTGCTGATTTTCAGGAAGTGGTCGATGGTGCTGCCGCTTTCGCCCTGCAATAGATCCCGCAGGTCGATCCGGTCACCTTCAGCGGCCTTGAAGTCCTTGATCACGTCAGTGCCGGTGTCACCGGACTTCCAGACAAAGGTATCGCCGCCCAAGCCACCGATCAGGGTGTCATTGCCCTGGCCGCCAATCAGCGTGTCGTTGCCGGTGCCACCGAGCAGGATGTCGTTACCCTTGCCACCGTCGAGCAGGTCGTTGCCGCCCTGGCCGAAGATGATGTCGTTGCCGGCGCCGCCGAGCAGGGTGTCATTGCCATCGTGGGCACCCGACACATCGAACGCGGTGTAGTGTTCGGTGATGTACTGGTGCACGTTGCTGGTGGTGACTTTGCTGACGTCCACGCCGTTCTGCTGGGCAACGAACGCCTGGATGGCCTGGTAACCCTCGCCGGCAATGCCGTTGAAGCTCACCAGGTCGCCGAACAGGATGTCGTGGCCATCGCCGCCATTGACGGTGTCGGCCCCCGGCATGGTCGCTTCGGTGTGGCCGATGATCGAGTTGGCCAGGTTTTTCGGGTCGATGTTGGTCTGCGGCGTCTGGTCCGAGTCGTAGGGCTTGAGGTCGGCCAGGGTCACGCCCTGGTTCAGTCCGATGGCTTCCACGCCGGACACCGAGCTGAGCAGCGCAAAGGCACTCAGGGAGTTGCTGCTGGTGGCCGAGTCGGTGCTGTTGCCGGTGCCGCTGAGGTAGGACAGTTCATAGGTGCCGTCCCCTTGGGCGTGCAGGGTGCCCAGTTCCTCGCTGCTCCAGTAGCCGCCCCAGGACTTCTGCCAGGTCTGCAGCGTGACGTTGCCGCTGCTATCGACCTGCACGCGGTGCTTGCTGTCCAGATCGGCGCTGAAGGTTTGCCCAAGCTTGTAGTTGTTGGTGGTGATGAGGCTGTCCAGCTTCACATCGCCATACAGGGTCGGGTTCGTCTGCTCGCCGGCCTGGTAGAACGTCGGCTGGCCGTCGGTGATGAAGTACGTCAGGTTCTTCGCGCCGGTGTTGGCCATGGCCTCGGTGCTCTTGAACCAGTTGGCCGTGGTCTTGAACACGTCCTCGTAGTTGGTGCCGCCGCCGGAAACCATGGAGTTCAGCACGCCCTTGAGCAGTGTCAGGGCATTCGGGTCGTTGAGGTTCACCGAAACGGTCTTGTTCACCTGGGCGTCGAAGTCGGCCAGGAAGATGTTCACCGTGCCGGAGTTGCTGCCCAGGCTTTGCTTGAGGGTGTTGAACACCGACGTCAGCGAATCCTTGGCCGCGGTGATGGACGAGGAACTCATGCTGCCGGAGCTGTCGACCATGAAGGCGATGTTGTAGTTGACGCCCGGTACCACGGTCAGGCCGCCGATGTCGGCGACAATGATGTCGTTGGCGTCGGTGCCGACGACGTTGTCACTGGCGGAGGTCGCGGTGGTGGCGTTGTAGACGGCCGGGTACACGGTAACCGGGATCTGGGCCGTGGTGACTGCCGAGCCTCCCAGGGCTTCGGTGGCCGTCGACGTCACGGTCACGTTGAACTTGCCGTTGTAGTACGCCGGTGGCGTCAAGGTCAGGCTGCCCAGGTTCCAGCCGGTGATCGAGGCTTCGCCGCTGCTGCCCACGGTCACGGTGTGGCCCGCGCCATCGGTCAGCACGCTGCCTTCAGGGATACCGCCGACTTTCACGCTCAGGCTTTCGGAGCCGTCGGTGTCGGTCAGGGCGGTGGTGATCTTCGACAGGTGCACGCTGGAGCCTTCGGCGCCTTCGTTGAGCTTGTAGCCGTCGTAGTAACCCTCGCCATTGCTGCCGTGCAGGTCGGAGACCGTCACGCCGGCATTCGCCAGGTCAGCCACGCCGGTGTACAGCGGTACGCCAGCACTGCTCAGGTCGACCGCCGTGCCGCCGTTGACCGACAGGTTCACGTCATAGCTGCCCGGACCGGTCTGGTTGTGGTGGTAGATGTCCAGGGTGTAGTAGCCGCTGGTGGTCGGTGTGAACGAGCCGTTCAGCTTGCCGCCCGCGCCCCAGGTAATTGCCGCCACGTCCTTGCCGCCGACGGTCACCAACAGGCTGTCGTCGCCGGTGCCGCTGAAGGTGTAGGTCTTGCCGGCTTCGAGGTAAATCAGACCGGAAGTTTTCGACGCCGTGCCAGGGTTCACGTTGCTGTCGGACTGCACGTTGGTCACGGTGCTGCTGCTGTTCGGCGTGCCGGCAGCATCGATCACCGACTTGAGGGTGCCGGACGGCGCGCCGCTGCCATCGGTGCCCAGGCCAGACAGGCCGGTCCAGACTTCCTTGATCAGGCCGGTGGAGGTCACGCTGTTGCCGGCCACGTTGAGGGTCGGGGCGTCGGCAACGGGTGTGATGTCGATCTTCACGGTGCCGGTAGTGCCCAGTGCCTGGCCGTCGGTGGGCTGGAAGCTGATCTGTGCGTAATCGGCCTTTTGATCGCCCACGCCGGCCGGGTTGCCGTTGGCACCGGATTCGTTGGCATCCGGCGTGAAGCGCAGCTTGCCGGCATCGATGTCGGCCTTGGTGAAGGTCTGGTTGTTGGCCACGTCCTTCCAGGTTGCGCCATCGAGGTACTGCAACTTGCCGTCGCTTGGCAGGCCGGTGATTTTCACGCCCAGGCTTGCTGCCGGGCTGTCCAGGTCGCTGACGCCGAAGGTCGACCAGCCGAGGACCAGCGAAGTGTCCTCGGTACCGGTCACCGCACCGCCGGTGGCCACCGGTGCATCGTTGACCCCGACCACGTTCACGGTGGTGGTGGCGGTGTTGGAGTAACTGGTGCCGTCGGTCACGGTCACGGTGATGATGCGCGGGACGGTGCTTGGGTCATCGCTGCTGTTGGTGAAGCTGATGTTCTTGATCTGCTGCATGTAGTCGGCGAGCGTCGCGTTGCCGGACAGGGTCAGCGTGACCGTACCGTTGGTGCTGTTGGCGTTGATGCTGATGCCATTGACGCTGTTGCCCAGGTTCAGCGCATCGCCTGGCTGACGGTTGGTCAGCACGATGGTGGCGCCGGTCAGCATGGTGCTGTCCGGGTCGGTGATTTTCAGGTCAGTGTCGCCAATCGACACGCCCTGGCCAGGGGTGCCTTCGGTGAAGGTCACCTGATAGTCAGCGCCGGTCTTGCCGCTGGAGTTGTTGGCATCCAGGTCGAGTACCGGTGGCGCATCGTTGTCGATGATCGAGGTGCTGACGCTGCCATTGGTGCCGCTGATTGCCAGGTTCTCGAAGTTGCCGCCGGTGGCCGAGTCGATCTTGACCACGAAGTTTTCCGTGCCTTCGGTGATCTTGTCGTCCAGCGTGGCCACGTTGAAGGTGGCGCTGGTGCCGTTGGCCGGGATCTTCACGGTGTAGACGCCGGTGAAGTCCGAGCCGTCGGCGGCGGTGCCGCTGTAGACGATCTTGAGCGTCACCTCGGTTTGCGCCGGGTTCGTCAGGCTGACGGTGTACGTAGCGGTCTGGCCTTCAGTGACCGACGTGCTGCCGCTGATGCTGACAGTACTGGTGTCGATGGTGTCGGTGACATTGGTCACAGCTGGAGTGGTACTTGGCACCAGGTGCTCGAAGTTACCGCCTGTTGCTTTATCGATACTGACTTCGACCTTGCCGGCGTCTTTGTAGACGTCGTCTTTAGGCGCATCGACAGTGACGGTGCCGGTGGTTTTGCCGGCGTCGATGTGAATGACGGCGCCATTGCTCAGGGTAACGTCGACAGGTGTCCCGGCCGCGTTGGTCAGGGTCGCGGTGTAGGTGATCTGACCACCCTCGGCCACGGTACCGGTAGCGCTTAGGCTCAGGCCGGTGGTGTCCTGGGTATCGGTAACGGTGGTGTCAGCAGTTTTGCCATCGATGGCGAGTTTTTCGTAGTTGCCGCCCTGTGCGTCGTCGATCTTGACGCTCAGGTGGTTGCCGCCGGCGAGGGCGTCGTTCGGTGCAACGAAGTTCACCGACGCGGAGCTTGCGCCCACGGGAATGGTGATGGTCTGGCCGTTGCTCAGCGTGACGACCAACGGCGCGTTGGTGACCGGGGCGTTGACCGAGGCGGTGTAGACCACGGTGCCGCCTTCGGCGACGGTCGAAGTGGCGGACAGGCTGACGGTCGATGTGTCGATGGTGTCGGTGACATTGGTCACGGCTGGAGTAGTGCTCGGAACGAGGTTCTCGAAGTTACCGCCAACCGCCTTATCGATGCTGACTTCAACTTTGCCAGCATCTTTATAGACGTCATCCTTCGGCGCGTCGACGGTCACAGTGCCGGTGGTTGCACCGGCGGCGATGTTGATGACCGCACCATTGCTCAGTGTCACAGTCACTGGCGTGCCAGCGGCGTTGGTCAGGGTTGCGGTGTAAACGATCGAGCCACCTTCGGCAACCGAATCAGTCGCACTCAAGGTCAGGCCTGTAGTGTCTTGGGTATCGGTAACGGTGGTGTCAGCGGTTTTGCCATCGATGGCGAGTTTTTCGTAGTTACCGCCCTGGGCGTCATCGATCTTGACGCTCAGGTGATTGCCGCCGGCGAGGGCGTCGTTTGGTGCAACGAAGTTCACCGAAGCAGAGCTTGCGCCCACTGGGATGGTGATGGTCTGGCCGTTGCTCAGTGTTACAACCAGCGGCGCGTTGGTGACCGGGGCGTTGACCGAGGCGGTGTAGACCACGGTGCCGCCTTCGGCGACGGTCGAAGTGGCCGACAGGCTGACGGTCGATGTGTCGATGGTGTCGGTAACGTCAGTGACCGCTGGAGTAGTGCTCGGAACGAGGTTCTCGAAGTTGCCACCCGTGGCCTTGTCGATGCTGACTTCAACCTTGCCGGCGTCTTTGTAGACGTCGTCTTTTGGCGCGTCGACAGTGACAGTGCCAGTGGTCGCACCGGCCGCGATGTTGATCACTGCGCCGTTGCTCAGCGTGACGGTCACTGGTGTGCCGGCGGCGTTGGTCAGAGTAGCGGTGTAAACAATCGAGCCACCTTCAGCAACCGAGTCAGTCGCACTCAAAGTCAGGCCTGTAGTGTCCTGGGTGTCGGTAACGGTGGTGTCAGCAGTTTTACCGTCGATGGCAAGTTTTTCGTAGTTACCGCCCTGGGCGTCATCAATCTTGACGCTCAGGTTATCGCCGCCAGCGAGGGCGTCGTTTGGCGCAACGAAGTTCACCGAAGCAGAACTTGCGCCGACCGGGATGGTGATGGTCTGGCCATTCGACAAAGTGACGACCAATGGCGCGTCAGTGACTGGCGCGTTGACCGAAGCGGTGTAGACCACGGTACCGCCTTCGGCGACGGTCGAGGTGGCCGACAGGCTGACGGTCGATGTGTCGATGGTGTCGGTAACGTCAGTGACCGCTGGAGTAGTGCTCGGAACGAGGTTCTCGAAGTTGCCACCCGTGGCCTTGTCGATGCTGACTTCAACCTTGCCGGCGTCTTTGTAGACGTCGTCTTTTGGCGCGTCGACAGTGACAGTGCCAGTGGTCGCACCGGCCGCGATGTTGATCACTGCGCCGTTGCTCAGCGTGACGGTCACTGGTGTGCCGGCGGCGTTGGTCAGGGTTGCGGTGTAAACAATCGAGCCACCTTCAGCAACCGAATCAGTCGCACTCAAGGTCAGGCCTGTAGTGTCCTGCGTGTCGGTAACGGTGGTGTCAGCAGTTTTACCGTCGATGGCGAGTTTTTCGTAGTTGCCGCCCTGGGCGTCATCGATCTTGACGCTCAGGTTATCGCCACCTGCGAGTGCATCGTTCGGCGCAACGAAGTTCACCGACGCAGAGCTTGCGCCCACGGGAATGGTGATGGTCTGGCCATTCGACAAGGTGACGACCAATGGCGCGTCAGTGACTGGCGCGTTGACCGAAGCGGTGTAAACGACGGTGCCACCTTCGGCCACAGTCGAAGTCGCAGTAAGCGAAACGGTGCTGGTGTCGATGGTATCGGTAACGTCAGTCACCGCTGGCGTGGTGCTAGGCACCAAGTTTTCGAAGTTGCCACCCGTGGCCTTGTCGATGCTGACTTCGACCTTGCCGGCGTCTTTGTAGACGTCGTCTTTTGGCGCGTCGACAGTGACGGTACCGGTAGTTGCACCAGCGGCGATGTTGATGACTGCGCCGTTGCTCAGCGTGACGGTCACTGGTGTGCCGGCTGCATTGGTCAGAGTAGCGGTGTAAACGATCGAACCGCCCTCGGCCACAGTGTCAGTTGCGGAAAGCGTCAGACCGGTAGTGTCTTGGGTGTCTGTAACCGTAGTTTCGGCTGGAGTTTTATCTGCAACCAGATTTTCGTAGTTGCCGCCCTTGGCATCGTCGATCTTGACGCTCAAGTTGTCGCCGCCGGCGAGCGCATCGTTCGGTGCAACGAAGTTCACCGAAGCAGAGCTTGCGCCTACTGGGATGGTGATGGTCTGGCCATTCGACAAAGTGACGACCAGCGGAGCGTCAGTGACTGGCGCGTTGACCGAGGCGGTGTAGACCACGGTACCGCCTTCGGCGACGGTCGAAGTGGCCGACAGACTGACGGTCGATGTGTCGATGGTGTCGGTAACGTCAGTGACCGCTGGAGTAGTGCTCGGAACGAGGTTCTCGAAGTTGCCACCCGTGGCCTTGTCGATGCTGACTTCAACCTTGCCGGCGTCTTTGTAGACGTCGTCTTTTGGCGCGTCGACAGTGACAGTGCCAGTGGTCGCACCGGCCGCGATGTTGATCACTGCGCCGTTGCTCAGCGTGACGGTCACTGGTGTGCCGGCGGCGTTGGTCAGAGTAGCGGTGTAAACGATCGAGCCGCCCTCAGCCACAGTGTCGGTTGCGGAAAGCGTCAGGCCGGTGGTGTCCTGGGTATCGGTAACGGTGGTGTCAGCGGTTTTGCCATCGATGGCGAGTTTTTCGTAGTTACCGCCCTGGGCGTCATCAATCTTGACGCTCAAGTTGTCGCCGCCAGCAAGGGCGTCGTTTGGTGCAACGAAGTTCACCGACGCGGAGCTTGCGCCCACGGGGATAGTGATGGTCTGGCCGTTGCTCAGTGTTACAACCAGCGGAGCATCAGTGACCGGGGCGTTGACCGAGGCGGTGTAGACCACGGTACCGCCTTCAGCGACGGTCGAAGTCGCCGTGAGTGAAACGGTGCTGGTGTCGATGGTATCGGTAACGTCAGTGACCGCTGGAGTAGTGCTCGGAACGAGGTTCTCGAAGTTACCACCAACCGCTTTATCAATGCTGACTTCAACTTTGCCGGCGTCTTTGTAGACGTCATCTTTCGGTGCGTCGACGGTCACAGTGCCGGTGGTTGCACCAGCCGCGATGTTGATCACGGCGCCGTTGCTCAGCGTGACGGTCACTGGTGTGCCGGCGGCGTTGGTCAGAGTAGCGGTGTAAACGATCGAGCCGCCCTCAGCCACAGTGTCGGTTGCGGAAAGCGTCAGACCGGTAGTGTCCTGGGTGTCTGTAACCGTAGTTTCGGCTGGAGTTTTATCTGCAACCAGATTTTCGTAGTTGCCGCCCTTGGCATCGTCGATCTTGACGCTCAAGTTGTCGCCGCCGGCGAGCGCATCGTTCGGTGCAACGAAGTTCACCGAAGCAGAGCTTGCGCCGACCGGAATGGTGATGGTCTGGCCATTGCTCAGCGTGACAACCAACGGAGCGTCAGTCACGGGGGCATTAACCGAGGCGGTATAAACCACGGTGCCACCTTCAGCCACGGTCGAGGTGGCCGACAGGCTGACGGTCGATGTATCGATGGTGTCGGTAACGTCAGTCACAGCAGGGGTAGTGCTCGGAACCAGGTTCTCGAAGTTACCGCCTGTGGCCTTGTCGATGCTGACTTCAATTTTGCCGGCGTCCTTGTAGACGTCGTCTTTAGGCGCATCGACAGTGACGGTACCGGTGGTTGCACCAGCCGCGATGTTGATCACCGCGCCATTGCTCAGTGTCACAGTCACTGGCGTGCCGGCGGCGTTAGTCAGGGTTGCGGTGTAAACGATCGAGCCACCCTCAGCCACAGTGTCGGTTGCAGAAAGCGTCAGGCCGGTGGTGTCCTGGGTATCGGTAACGGTGGTGTCAGCGGTTTTGCCATCGATGGCGAGTTTTTCGTAGTTACCGCCCTGGGCATCGTCAATTTTGACGCTCAGGTTATCGCCGCCGGCGAGGGCGTCGTTTGGTGCAACGAAGTTCACCGAAGCAGAGCTTGCGCCTACTGGGATGGTGATGGTCTGGCCATTCGACAAAGTGACGACCAGCGGTGCTTCAGTGACTGGAGCGTTGACCGAGGCGGTGTAAACGACAGTGCCACCTTCGGCCACCGTCGAAGTCGCGGTGAGCGAAACGGTACTAGTGTCGATGGTGTCAGTGACATCTGTTACCGCTGGAGTGGTGCTCGGCACCAAATTCTCGAAGTTGCCGCCTGTGGCTTTATCGATGCTGACTTCAACTTTGCCCGCGTCTTTGTAGACGTCGTCTTTAGGCGCATCAACGGTGACGGTGCCAGTGGTTGCACCAGCCGCGATGTTGATCACCGCGCCATTGCTCAGTGTCACAGTCACTGGCGTGCCGGCGGCGTTGGTTAGGGTTGCGGTGTAAACGATCGAGCCGCCTTCAGCGACAGTGTCGGTTGCGGAAAGCGTCAGACCGGTAGTGTCTTGGGTGTCTGTAACCGTAGTTTCGGCTGGAGTTTTATCTGCAACCAGATTTTCGTAGTTACCGCCCTGTGCGTCGTCAATCTTGACGCTCAGGTTATCGCCGCCGGCGAGCGCGTCGTTTGGTGCAACGAAGTTCACCGACGCGGAGCTTGCGCCCACGGGGATAGTGATGGTCTGGCCGTTGCTCAGTGTTACAACCAGCGGAGCATCAGTGACCGGGGCGTTGACCGATGCGGTGTAGACCACGGTACCGCCTTCAGCGACGGTCGAAGTCGCCGTGAGCGAGACAGTGCTGGTGTCGATGGTGTCGGTGACATCAGTCACCGCTGGCGTGGTGCTCGGCACCAAGTTTTCGAAGTTACCGCCAACGGCTTTATCGATGCTGACTTCAACTTTGCCGGCGTCTTTGTAGACGTCGTCCTTCGGTGCGTCGACGGTCACAGTGCCAGTGGTCGCACCAGCCGCGATGTTGATGACCGCACCATTGCTCAGCGTCACAGTCACTGGGGTGCCGGCGGCGTTGGTCAGGGTTGCGGTGTAAACAATCGAGCCACCTTCGGCAACCGAATCAGTCGCACTCAAGGTCAGCCCGGTAGTGTCCTGAGTATCGGTAACGGTGGTGTCAGCGGTTTTGCCATCGACGGCGAGTTTTTCGTAGTTACCGCCCTGGGCATCGTCAATTTTGACGCTCAGGTTATCGCCGCCGGCGAGGGCGTCGTTTGGTGCAACGAAGTTCACCGAAGCAGAGCTTGCGCCCACTGGGATGGTGATGGTTTGGCCGTTGCTCAGCGTGACGACCAGCGGCGCTTCAGTGACCGGGGCGTTCACAGATGCGGTGTAGACCACGGTACCGCCTTCAGCGACGGTCGAAGTCGCCGTGAGCGAGACAGTGCTGGTGTCGATGGTGTCGGTAACATCAGTGACAGCCGGAGTGGTGCTCGGAACCAGGTTTTCGAAGTTACCGCCTGTGGCCTTGTCGATGCTGACTTCAACCTTGCCGGCGTCTTTGTAGACGTCGTCTTTTGGCGCGTCGACAGTGACAGTGCCAGTAGTCGCACCGGCCGCGATGTTGATCACTGCGCCGTTGCTCAGCGTGACGGTCACTGGTGTGCCGGCGGCGTTGGTCAGAGTAGCGGTGTAAACGATCGAGCCGCCCTCAGCCACAGTGTCGGTTGCGGAAAGCGTCAGGCCGGTGGTGTCTTGGGTATCGGTAACCGTGGTGTCAGCGGTTTTACCGTCGATGGCGAGCTTTTCGTAGTTGCCGCCCTGGGCATCGTCAATTTTGACGCTCAGGTTATCGCCGCCAGAGAGTGCATCGTTTGGCGCAACGAAGTTTACCGACGCGGAGCTTGCGCCCACGGGGATAGTGATGGTCTGGCCGTTGCTCAGTGTTACAACCAGCGGAGCATCAGTCACCGGGGCATTAACCGAGGCGGTATAAACCACGATGCCACCTTCAGCCACGGTCGACGTGGCGGTCAGGCTGACGGTCGACGTATCGATGGTGTCGGTGACATCCGTGACAGCCGGAGTAGTGCTCGGCACCAGGTTTTCGAAGTTACCGCCAGTGGCTTTATCGATGCTGACTTCAACCTTGCCGGCATCCTTGTAGACGTCGTCTTTAGGCGCGTCGACAGTGACGGTGCCAGTGGTTGCACCAGCCGCGATGTTGATCACCGCGCCATTGCTCAGCGTCACAGTCACTGGTGTGCCGGCCGCATTAGTCAGAGTAGCGGTGTAAACAATCGAGCCACCTTCAGCAACCGAGTCAGTCGCACTCAAGGTCAGGCCTGTAGTGTCCTGGGTGTCGGTAACGGTGGTGTCAGCAGTTTTACCGTCGATGGCAAGTTTTTCGTAGTTGCCGCCCTGGGCGTCATCGATCTTGACGCTCAGGTTATCGCCGCCGGCGAGCGCGTCGTTCGGTGCAACGTAGTTCACCGACGCGGAGCTTGCGCCCACTGGGATGGTGATGGTTTGGCCGTTGCTCAGCGTGACGACCAGCGGCTCTTCAGTGACCGGGGCGTTTACCGATGCGGTGTAAACGACAGTGCCACCTTCGGCCACGGTCGAAGTCGCAGTAAGCGAAACGGTACTGGTGTCGATGGTATCGGTAACGTCAGTCACAGCAGGGGTAGTGCTCGGAACCAGGTTCTCGAAGTTGCCACCCGTGGCCTTGTCGATACTGACTTCGACCTTGCCAGCATCTTTGTAGACGTCGTCCTTCGGCGCGTCGACGGTGACGGTGCCAGTGGTTGCACCAGCCGCGATGTTGATCACCGCGCCATTGCTCAACGTGACGGTCACTGGGGTGCCGGCTGCATTAGTCAGGGTCGCGGTGTAAACGATCGAACCGCCCTCGGCCACATTGTCAGTTGCGGAAAGCGTCAGCCCTGTAGTGTCCTGTGTATCGGTAACCGTGGTGTCAGCAGTTTTACCGTCGATGGCGAGCTTTTCGTAGTTGCCGCCCTGGGCATCGTCAATTTTGACGCTCAGGTTATCGCCGCCGGCGAGGGCGTCGTTTGGTGCAACGAAGTTCACCGAAGCAGAACTTGCGCCGACCGGGATGGTGATGGTCTGGCCATTCGACAAAGTGACGACCAATGGCGCGTCAGTCACTGGGGCATTAACCGAGGCGGTATAAACCACGGTGCCACCTTCGGCCACCATCGAAGTCGCAGTGAGCGAAACAGTGCTGGTGTCGATGGTGTCGGTAACGTCAGTGACCGCTGGAGTAGTGCTCGGAACGAGGTTCTCGAAGTTACCACCCGTGGCTTTGTCGATGCTGACTTCAACTTTGCCAGCATCTTTGTAGACGTCATCCTTCGGCGCGTCGACAGTGACGGTGCCAGTGGTTGCACCAGCCGCGATGTTGATCACCGCGCCATTGCTCAGCGTCACAGTCACTGGCGTGCCGGCGGCGTTGGTTAGGGTCGCGGTGTAGACGATTGAGCCACCTTCAGCAACCGAATCAGTCGCACTCAAGGTCAGACCGGTAGTGTCCTGGGTATCGGTAACGGTGGTGTCAGCGGTTTTGCCATCGATGGCGAGTTTTTCGTAGTTACCGCCCTGGGCATCGTCAATTTTGACGCTCAGGTTATCGCCGCCGGCGAGGGCGTCGTTTGGTGCAACGAAGTTCACCGAAGCAGAGCTTGCGCCCACTGGGATGGTGATGGTTTGGCCATTCGACAAAGTGACGACCAACGGAGCGTCAGTCACCGGGGCATTAACCGAGGCGGTATAAACCACGGTGCCACCTTCGGCCACCGTCGACGTCGCAGTGAGCGAAACAGTGCTGGTGTCGATGGTGTCGGTAACATCAGTCACTGCTGGGGCAGTGCTCGGAACTAGGTTTTCGAAGTTGCCGCCAGTGGCTTTATCGATGCTGACTTCGACCTTGCCGGCGTCTTTGTAGACGTCGTCTTTTGGCGCGTCGACAGTGACGGTACCGGTGGTCGCACCAGCGGCGATGTTGATCACGGCGCCATTGCTCAACGTGACGGTCACTGGGGTGCCGGCTGCATTGGTCAGAGTAGCGGTGTAAACGATCGAGCCGCCCTCAGCCACAGTGTCGGTTGCGGAAAGCGTCAGGCCGGTGGTGTCTTGAGTATCGGTAACCGTGGTCTCAGCGGTTTTGCCATCAATGGCGAGTTTTTCGTAGTTGCCGCCCTGGGCGTCATCAATCTTGACGCTCAGGTTATCGCCGCCAGAGAGTGCATCGTTTGGCGCAACGAAGTTCACCGAAGCAGAGCTTGCGCCCACGGGGATAGTGATGGTCTGGCCGTTGCTCAGTGTTACAACCAGCGGAGCATCAGTGACCGGGGCGTTGACCGAGGCGGTATAAACCACGGTTCCGCCTTCAGCCACGGTCGAGGTGGCCGTCAGGCTGACGGTCGACGTATCGATAGTATCGGTAACGTCAGTGACCGCTGGAGTAGTGCTCGGCACCAGGTTTTCGAAGTTACCGCCAGTGGCTTTATCGATACTGACTTCAACCTTGCCGGCGTCCTTGTAGACGTCGTCTTTAGGCGCATCAACAGTGACGGTACCGGTGGTTGCACCAGCGGCGATGTTGATCACTGCGCCGTTGCTCAGCGTCACAGTCACAGGGGTGCCGGCCGCATTGGTCAGAGTAGCGGTGTAAACGATCGAGCCACCTTCGGCGACGGTGCCGGTGGCGCTCAGGCTAAGACCGGTGGTGTCCTGTACGTCAGTCACCGAGGTTTCAGCTGGGGTTTTATCTGCAACCAGATTTTCGTAGTTACCGCCCTGGGCATCGTCGATCTTGACGCTCAAGTTGTCGCCGCCAGCGAGTGCATCATTCGGTGCAACGAAGTTCACCGAAGCAGAGCTTGCGCCCACTGGGATGGTGATGGTTTGGCCATTCGACAAAGTGACGACCAATGGTGCGTCAGTCACCGGGGCATTAACCGAGGCGGTGTAAACCACGGTGCCACCTTCAGCCACCGTCGACGTGGCGGTCAGGCTGACGGTCGACGTATCGATGGTATCGGTAACGTCAGTCACAGCAGGGGCAGTGCTCGGCACCAGGTTTTCGAAGTTACCGCCAACCGCTTTATCGATGCTGACTTCGACCTTGCCGGCGTCCTTGTAGACGTCGTCTTTTGGCGCGTCCACAGCCACGGAACCAGTGGTTGCACCGGCCGCGATGTTGATCACGGCGCCGTTGCTCAGCGTCACGGTGACTGGGGTACCGGCAGGGTTGGTCAGTGTCGCGGTGTAGAGGATCTGACCGCCCTCTGCCACTTCGGTGGATGCCGACAGACTCAGATCGGTAGTGTCCGTCGAATCGGTAATCGTCGTGACCGCTGGCGTGGTGCTCGGAACGAGGTTCTCAAAGTTGCCGCCGGTGGCACCGGTAATGGTGGTGCTGACGGTGCTGCCATTGTTGTAGACGTCATTGGCCGGGGTATCAACGGTGACGGTGCCGGCAGTCTGACCTGCCGCGATGGTGATGACCGAGCCATTGCTCAAGGTCACGGTCACCGGGGTTTGAGCGGCGTTGGTCAAGGTGGCGGTGTAGGTGATCTGGCCGCCTTCGGTGATGGTGTTGCTGGCGGACAGGGTCAGGCCAGTGGTATCAGCCGAATCGGTAATCGTAGTGACTGCTGGCGTGGTGCTTGGCACCAGGTTTTCAAAGTTGCCGCCAGTAGCCCCGGTAATGGTGGTGCTGACGGTGCTGCCATTGTTGTAGACGTCGTTGGCCGGGGTATCGACGGTGACGGTGCCGGCGGTCTGACCTGCCGCGATGGTGATGACCGAGCCATTGCTCAGGGTCACGGTCACTGGGGTCTGTGCCGGGTTGGTCAAGGTGGCGGTGTAGGTGATCTGGCCGCCTTCGGTGATGGTGTTGCTGGCGGACAGGGTCAGGCCAGTGGTATCAGCCGAATCGGTAATCGTAGTGACTGCTGGCGTGGTGCTTGGCACCAGGTTTTCAAAGTTGCCGCCAGTAGCCCCGGTAATGGTGGTGCTGACGGTGCTGCCATTGTTGTAGACGTCGTTGGCCGGGGTATCGACGGTGACGGTGCCGGCGGTCTGGCCCGCAGCGATGGTGATGACCGAGCCATTGCTCAAGGTCACGGTCACTGGAGTTTGAGCCGGGTTGGTCAGGGTCGCGGTGTAGGTGATCTGGCCGCCTTCGGTGATGGTGTTGCTGGCGGACAGGGTCAGGCCAGTGGTATCAGCCGAATCGGTAATCGTCGTGACCGCTGGCGTGGTGCTTGGCACCAGGTTTTCGAAGTTGCCACCGGTGGCACCGGTAATAGTGGTGCTGACGGTGCTGCCGTTGTTGTAGACGTCGTTAGCCGGGGTGTCGACGGTGACGGTGCCGGCGGTCTGACCTGCCGCGATGGTGATGACCGAGCCATTGCTCAGGGTCACGGTCACTGGAGTTTGAGCCGGGTTGGTCAGTGTGGCGGTGTAGGTGATCTGGCCGCCTTCAGTCACCGTGTTGCCTGCGGTCAGGGTGACGTTAGTGGTGTCGATGGTGTCGGTGATCTGGGTCACGGCTGGCGTGGTAGGCAGGGTCACGGCGATGCCGGTACCGCCCGTGGTGCCAGTAACGGTCACGCTGATTTGGGTGGGGTCGTTGTAGACCGTGTCGTTCGGGGCCAGCGGAACGTTGACGGTGCCGGTTGTCTGGCCCGCTGGAATCACGATCACGGAGCCGTTGGACAGTGTCACGGTCAGGGCGGTCTGTGGCGCCTGGGTCACGGTTGCGGTGTAGACCAACACACCACCAGCCTCTGTCAGGGTCGGCGTGGCGCTCAGGGTCATCGTCGCGTTGACCACCGCGTTGGCGGTGGTATTGGCATTGGCGTTGGTATCCAGGCCAGTGAGGTCGGTGGTGGTGGCGGCGGCCGTGCTCAGGCCTTCCGTTGGAAAACCGACGGTAGGGTCGACGCTGCCAGCGGTGGCGTCCAGCGCCACGAAGGTGTGACCGCCACCGGCGGCACCGCCCGTCCCCGCGGCGGTGGCGCCGGCAGCGGTGGCTTCCAGGGCTGTCGTCGGGTCGGCACCGGCGGCGATGGCCTGCTGCAGTTCTTCTACCGACGGCGCGGCCTGGGCAGTGGCGGCGGCGAGATCGGTGGAAGAGTCGGGTGCATTGGCGCTCCACTGGGTGTCGCGGCCCAGGTCGAGCGTGCGGCCGTCGGCCAATTCCAACGTGACGGCGCCCGCAGGGCCGGTGTCCAACTGGTCGCCCGTGTACAGGCGATCACCTTCAATGAGTACACGCCGAATGCCCTCGGGGGATACGACGAAAACCTGACCAACAATGCTTTTGACAACGGCAATAACACTGCTCATTGAAGACTTCTCCGGGTGCCACGCTCAGTAGACTTCCATGGACCCGACAGCCTGTAAGGCAGCAGCGGTCTGGACGTTCTTGTTTCGCAAATAGGGGTTGTTTTGACGCTCTACTATGTCAATATTTTGGCTGGTTTTTTCGAGCTTTTTGTTTATGCCAAACTATTGACCTTATGCCGGCCATCCTAAACAATCGCTTCGGTAATGTCACATTGATATTTAAGCGGCGACCTGTTAATTCGGTGCACGATTCGTTTCCTGTTTCGAACTTTCCGACATACGGTCATTCCGGTTGCCATCATCCGATGCAGCGCCACGTTTCGCTGTGATCCACGACAAGAGTTTCAGGAAAAATCCCACCATGCGTTCGCCTCTGTTCAAGGCTTTACCCTTCGCCCTCGCCGCCAGTTTCGTACAAGCACAAACCTTGCCGCAGGCCATGCAACAGGCGCTGGATGTTCATCCTGAAATTCAGGCTGGCGTTAACAGTCGTCTTGCGGCGGACTATCAACTCAAGGCGGCCAAGGGCGGCTACCTGCCTAGAGTGGACCTTGCAGCCGGGTACGGTCGCGAAGGCACCGACAGCGTCACCACCCGCTCGGGCAGCAACAATCACTGGGAAACCCTGAACCGTAGCGAGTCGAGCCTGCGCCTGACGCAAATGGTTTTTGACGGTTTTGCGACGTCCAGCGAAGTGGGGCGTCAACAAGCCACCGTCAACGCCCGCGCGTATTCGCTGCTGGACACCTCCGAGCGCACCGGCCTGACCGTCGCCCAGGTGTACCTGGACGTGCTGACCCGCCGCGAATTCGTGCGCCTGGCCGAGGAAAACCTCAAGAGCCATGAGCGCATCTTCGACCAGATCAAGCTGCGCACCAGCCGTGGCGTAGGCAGTGGCGCCGACCTCGACCAGGCGGAAGCGCGCATGGCCCAGGCCCGCAACAACCTGATCACCGAGCAGACCAACCTGGCCGACGCCGAGACCAACTACCTCAGCGCCGTGGGCCAACTGCCCGACCAACTGGAGCGCCCCGCCGATTTTATGGCGCTGCTGCCGGCCAACCTCAACGAAGCCCGCAATCAGATGTTGGAAAACAGCCCGGTGCTGCGTTCGGCCGAGGCGGACATCGTTGCCACCGAGAAGCAGTACGAAGCCGCCAAGTCGAGCTTCTACCCTCGCTTCGACGCTGAGCTGGGCCGCACCGCCGACAACGACCTGGACGGCCAGAACGGCCACAACAATGAATGGCAGGCCATGCTGCGCATGCGCTTCAACCTGTATGCCGGCGGCAGCAACAAGGCTGACCTGGAATCCAAGTCGTACCTGTCCAACCAGGCCTTGGACATCCGCAACAACGCCCTGCGCCAGCTCAACGAAGAGTTGGGCCTGGCCTGGAACGCCATGAACAACGCCAATGCCCAGGTGCCGATCGCCCAGCAGTACGTGGACCGCAGCACCAGCGTGCGCACCGCCTATCAGAAGCAGTTCAGCCTCGGCGAGCGGACCCTGCTCGACTTGCTCGACAGCGAAAACGAGCTGTTCACCGCCTCCCGGCGCCTGGTGGAAATCAAGAACGTGCAGCTGTTCACCCAGTACCGGATCAAGGCGACCATGGGCCAGTTGCTCAAAAGTCAGGGGGTCGTCGCGCCGTTGGCATCGGTTGTGCAGAACGACGTGAAACCCAAGGTCCAGTTGCCTGGGATGAATTAAGCTCCCCATCCGTTTTAACCAGCAAGAGTGCCGAGCGTGGAATCAGAAGTCAGTCGAGTCGAACTCAGCCATGATCCGCGCACGCTGCACGATGACCCGTTGCTGGACGGTCTGCTGGCGCTTTGCATGCTGCACCAGAAGCCGGCCAGCGCGGCGATGCTCACCACCGGCTTGCCGTTGCCCAAGCAGCGCTTGAGCGTCGAATTATTGTCGCGCGCGGCGGCCCGTGCCGGTCTGCAAGGACGGGTGCTGCAACGCAAGCTCGACCAGATTCCGACCATTGCCATGCCGGCCCTGTTGTTGCTCAAGGACGGTCGAAGTGCCGTGCTGCTGGGCTGGGTCGGTGATGACCAGGCGCGCTTGCTGCTCAGCGAAAGCGATGGCGGCGAAGTGACCATCAGCCGCGAACTGCTGGCGGACGACTACAGCGGCAAGGTCTTCTTCGCGCAGCCGCAACATAAATTTGACGTGAACCACGGCACGCTGATCCCTCGGGCACGCTCCTGGTTTCGCGACACCCTCAAGCGATCCCGCTGGCTGTACGCCGATGCTATCGCCGCCAGCCTGCTGATCAACATCATTGCCATGGCCGCGCCGCTGTTCGTGATGAACGTCTACGACCGCGTCGTGCCGAACCAGGCCGAATCGACCCTGTGGGTACTGGCCGTGGGTATCACCGGCGCCTATCTGTTCGACCTGATCCTCAAGATGCTGCGCAGTTTGTGCCTGGACCTGGCCGGCAAGAAAACCGACCTGATCATCTCGGCCACGCTGTTCGAGCGCATCGTCGGCATGGCCATGAAATACCGCCCGGCGCGCGTCGGCAGCTTTGCCCAGAACATCCATGAGTTCCAGAGCCTGCGGGACTTCTTGGCCTCGCTGACGCTGACCAGCCTGATCGATTTGCCGTTCACCCTGCTGATCTTCCTGGTCATTGCGATTCTCGGCGGGCACCTGGTGTGGATCCCGATGCTGGCGTTCCCGATTGCCCTGTTGATCGGCTATGCGTTGCAGAAGCCGCTGGTGGCGACCATGGAGCGGACCATGGCCCTGGGCGCCGAGCGTCAGTCCAGCCTGATCGAAACCCTGGCCGGCCTGGACGCCGTGAAGGTCAACAACGCCGAGAGCGAGCGCCAGTACCAGTGGGAACAGACCATCGGAACCCTGAGCCGCCTCGAACTGCGGGTGAAGATGCTGTCCGGCCTGGCGATGAACATCACCTTGCTGATCCAGCAACTGGCCGGTGTGATCATGATCATCTTCGGCGTCTACCAGATCATCGCCGGCAACCTGAGCATGGGCGGCCTGATCGCCTGCTACATGCTCAGCGGCCGCGCCCTCAGCCCGCTGGCGTCGTTGTCGGGCCTGCTGACCCGCTACCAGCAGGCGCGGGTCACCATGACCTCGGTCGACCAGATGATGGAGCTGCCCCAGGAGCGCAATTTCGAAGAGCGGCCGCTGAGCCGCAAGGTCCTGCAGGGCGCCATCGAATGCCGCCAACTGGATTTCACCTACCCGAACCAGCAGAACCCGGCGCTGAAGAACATTAACCTGGTGATCAAGCCCGGCGAGAAGATCGGCATCATCGGCCGCAGCGGCTCGGGCAAGAGTTCCCTGGCGAAGTTGCTGGTGGGCCTGTACCAGCCCGATGCCGGTGCGTTGCTGGTGGACGGCGTGGACATCCGCCAGATCGACGTCAGTGAGCTGCGCTACAACGTCGGCTACGTGCCCCAGGACATCCAGTTATTGGCCGGCACCCTGCGTGACAACCTGACCTCCGGCGCCCGCTACGTGGAAGACGAGCTGGTGCTGCAGGCCGCCGAGCTGGCGGGCGTGCACGAGTTCGCGCGCCTGCATCCGCAGGGCTACGAGCTGCAAGTGGGGGAGCGCGGGCAGAACCTGTCCGGCGGCCAGCGCCAGAACGTCGCCCTGGCTCGGGCGTTGCTGCTCAACCCGCCCATCCTGCTGTTGGACGAACCCACCAGTGCCATGGACAACACCGGTGAAGAACGCCTCAAGCAGCGTCTGGCCGCCGTGGTGGAAAACAAGACGGTGCTGCTGGTCACGCACCGGGCATCGCTGCTGTCGCTGGTGGATCGCCTGTTGGTGATCGACCGCGGGCAGATCCTGGCCGACGGCCCGAAAGCGGTCGTGATGGAAGCGTTGAAGAAGGGGCAGATCAGTGTTGCTTAAATCGGGTTTCAAGGAGTCTGTCGGCCGTTACTTCAAAGGCTCGGCGTCGTTGCAGGGCCAGCCTCTGCCGGAGGTCAACAAGGCCCTGATCGAAGACGCCCCGCGGGTGGTGCGCCTGACGATCTGGGGGATCATCGGCTTCTTCGTGTTCCTGATGGTGTGGGCCAACTTCGCCGTGCTCGACGAGGTGACCAAGGGCGACGGCAAGGCGATTCCGTCGTCCAAGATCCAGAAAATCCAGAACCTGGAGGGCGGTATCGTCGCCGAGCTGTTCGTCAAGGAAGGGCAGATCGTCGAGGCCGGCGCGCCGTTGATTCGCCTGGATGACACACGGTTTGTCTCCAACGTCGGGGAAACCGAGGCCGATCGCTTGTCCATGCTGCTGCGGGTCGAGCGCTTGAGCGCCGAAGTCGACGACCGACCGCTGATTTTTCCGGCCGATGTGCTCAAGGCCGTGCCCGGCCAGGCCGCCAGCGAGGAGTCGCTGTACATCAGCCGGCGCCAACAGTTGCACGACGAGATCGGCGGCTTGCAGGAACAGCTGGTCCAGCGCCAACAGGAGCTGCGCGAGTTCGTGTCCAAGCAGGCCCAGTACCGCTCCGGCCTGGCGCTGCAACGCCAGGAAATCAACATGTCCGAGCCGCTGGTGGCCCAGGGCGCGGTCTCCCCGGTGGAAGTGCTGCGGCTCAAGCGTGCGGAAGTCGAAACCCGTGGGCAACTGGACGCGACGACGCTGGCGATCCCCCGTGCCGAATCGGCGATCAAGGAAGTGCAGCGCAAGATCGACGAGACCCGCGGCAAATTCCGCAGTGAGGCCCTGACCCAGCTCAACGAGGCGCGCACCGACCTGAACAAGGCCCAGGCCACCGGCAAGGCACTGGAGGACCGGGTCAGCCGGACCCTGGTCACCTCGCCTGTGCGGGGCATCGTCAACAAGATGCTGGTGAACACCATCGGTGGGGTGATCCAGCCCGGCAGCGACCTGGTGGAAATCGTGCCGCTGGACGACACCATCCTGGTGGAAGCGAAAATCCGTCCCCAAGACATCGCCTTCCTGCACCCCGGCCAGGACGCCACGGTGAAATTCACCGCCTACGACTACACCATCTACGGCGGCCTGAAAGCCAAGCTGGAACAGATCGGTGCCGACACCATCACCGATGAAGACAAGAAAACCACCTACTACATCATCAAGCTGCGCACCGAACGCAGCCACCTGGGCACCGATGAAAAGCCCCTGCTGATCATCCCCGGCATGGTGGCCTCGGTGGACATCATCACCGGCAAGAAAACCGTGCTCAGCTACCTGCTCAAGCCCATCATCAAGGCCCGGGCCGAGGCGTTGCACGAGCGATAGACGCTTGTCTGTCTGGATGAAGGCAGGATCGCTTTTTGTGGCGTCCACTTCTGAGTAGCTCCACATTCTTGTGGGAGCGGGCTTGCTCGCGAATGCGGTGTATCAGTCGACATAGATGTCACCGGCAGATTGCGTTCGCGAGCGAGCCCGCTCCCACAGGTTTTATGTGTTAACCAAAACTCCATATCGTTATTCGTTAACGGTATTTAAATTTCAATTCTTATAGCTATAAAGTCACTCCCCTGCGTACCTGCCGACCAATCGGCGCGCCGCACGACACGAACCGACACGGCAACGCCGTGAGTTTTGATCGACGCGCGCCATTGAAGCGCGCTGTGCGTGGGAGTGATGTATGCCAGCCGTTTCCTATTCTCCGGATCACCTTGCTTCAAGTGCCGCCGACATCGCGCCGCAGGCCTTCGATATCCGCCCGTTCGGCGACAGCGTCGGGGCCGAAATCGTCGGCCTGGACCTGTCCCGGCCGCTCAACGACCGCGACTTTGCCCGCATCCATCGCGTCCACCTGGATCACCACGTGGTGGTGTTTCGCGACCAACACATCACCCCCGAACAACACATCGCCTTCAGCCGTCGCTTTGGCGTGCTGCAGATCCATGTGCTCAAGCAGTTTTTACTGGCCGGGCACCCGGAAATCCTGATCGTCTCCAACATCATCGAAAACGGCCAATCCATCGGCCTCGGCGATGCCGGCAAGTTCTGGCATTCCGACCTCTCTTATAAAGAACTGCCCAGCCTGGGCTCGATGCTGCATGCCCAGGAATTGCCGAGCGAGGGTGGCGACACGTTGTTCGCCGACATGCACAAAGCCTGGGAGGGCTTGCCCGAGGCCTTGCGCAAGGCCGTGGAAGGCCGTTCGGCGGCGCACTCCTACACGGCGCGCTACAGCGAGAGCAAGTTCGAAGGCAACTGGCGCCCGACGCTCACCCCGGAACAACTGGCCCAGGTCGCCGAAGTGGTGCACCCCATCGTGCGCACCCACCCGGAAACCGGGCGCAAGGCGTTGTTCGTCAGCGAGGGCTTCACCACCCGTATCGTCGGCCTGCCGGAGGATGAAAGCGCCGCGCTGCTGGCCGAACTGTATGCCCACAGCGTGCGGCCCCAGAACATCTATCGCCACCAATGGCAGCCCCATGACCTGGTGTTCTGGGACAACCGTTCGCTGATTCATCTGGCCGCCGGTTGCCCGAGCCATCTGCGTCGCAAGTTGTACCGCACCACCATCCAGGGCGATGCCCCTTTCTGATCGGCCGCGCCTCGCGCAAACAGCCCGGAGAATCACCATGTCCAAACGCATTGCCTTTGCACCGCTGGCCGCCGCCATCGGCCTGGGTTTCAGCCTGCTGGCCGGCAGCCTGGTGGCGCCCGCCAGCGCCCAGGCCGAGGGCGAGATTCGCATCGCCGAGCAGTTCGGCATCGTTTACCTGCTGCTGAACGTGGTCCGCGATCAGCAGTTGATCGAGAAGTACGGCAAGCAGGAAGGCCTCGACATCAAGGTCGATTGGACCCAGTTGTCCGGCGGCGCGGCGGTCAACGATGCGTTGCTGTCGGGCTCCATCGACATCGCCGGGGCTGGCGTCGGGCCGCTGCTGACGATCTGGGACCGCACGCGCGGCAAGCAGAACGTCAAGGCCGTGGCTTCGCTGGGCAACTTTCCCTATTACCTGTTGAGCAACAACCCCAAGGTCAAGACCATCGCCGACTTCACCGAGCACGACCGCATCGCGGTGCCGGCGGTGGGGGTGTCGGTGCAGTCGCGCTTCCTGCAATACGCCGCCGCCAAGCAATGGGGCGACAAGGAGTTCAATCGCCTCGACAAGTACACCCTGGCCGTGCCACACCCGGACGCCACAGCGGCGCTGATTGCCGGCGGGACGGAATTGACCGGGCACTTCTCCAACCCGCCGTTCCAGGACCAGGCCCTGCAGAACCCCAATGTTCACGTGGTGCTCAATTCCTATGATGTGCTCGGGCCGAACTCGCCCACCGTGCTGTTCGCCACGGAAAAATTCCGCGATGAAAACCCCAAGACCTACAAGGCGTTTATCCAGGCCCTGACGGAAGCGGCGGCGTTCGCCCAGAAGGATAAAGAGGGGGCGGCGGATACGTATCTGCGCGTCACCCAGGCCAAGATCGACCGGGCCACGTTGCTGAAGATCATCGAGAATCCGCAGATCGAATTCACCGTCACGCCGAAGAACACCTACCCGCTGGCGGAGTTCCTCTACCGTGTCGGCGCGATCAAGCACAAGCCGGCGTCGTGGGAAGACTACTTCTTCCAGGACGCCCAGCCGTTGCAAGGGAGTTGATGGTCATGAACGCCCCCCTGCAAGGCCACGCGGCCAGCAACCTCAGTCGCACCGATGCGGCATTGCTCTCGGTGGACAGCGTCAGCCTCGAATACCGCACGCCACAACGGGTGGTGCGGGCGACGCACCAGGTGAGTTTCGAGGTCGACCCGGCGGACCGGTTCGTCCTGCTCGGCCCGTCCGGTTGCGGCAAGTCCACGCTGCTCAAGGCCGTTGGCGGCTTCATCGCGCCTTGCGAGGGCGAGATTCGCTTGCAGGGGCAACGCGTCAGCGCTCCGGGGCCGGATCGAATCGTGGTGTTCCAGGAGTTCGACCAGTTGCCGCCGTGGAAAACCGTCAAGCAGAACGTGATGTTCGCGTTGCTGGCGTCCCATACCCTCAAGCGCCGCGAGGCCGAGGAGCGAGCGTTGCACTATCTGGACAAGGTCGGGCTGGCGGCATTCGCCGATGCCTACCCACATACGTTGTCCGGGGGCATGAAAGCCCGGGTCGCCATTGCCCGGGCATTGGCGATGCAACCGAAAATCCTGCTGATGGACGAGCCCTTCGCCGCCCTCGATGCCCTGACCCGACGCAAGATGCAGGAAGAATTGCTGCTGCTCTGGGAGGAGGTGCGTTTCACCCTGCTGTTCGTTACGCATTCGATCGAGGAAGCGCTGGTGGTGGGCAACCGGATCCTGTTGTTGTCGCCCCATCCGGGCCGCGTACGGGCAGAAATCCACAGCCATCAGTACGACCTGCACAGCCTCGGGGGTGGGGCGTTCCAGCACACGGCGCGGCGGATCCACTCGCTGTTGTTCGAACCGGGCCAGTCGCCGCAGACCGAGCGTGAGCTGGATTTCGCCGACATTCGCATCGCGTACTGAGGGAAGCGTCCATGAACCATCTATCGCCTGTGCGCGAAGAATACGAAGTCGACCTGCAACCCTTGACCCACATCCCGCTGGAGCGGGCCTTGCCGTTGAGGCAGCGCCTCTGGCAGCAGGGGTGGTTGCGCAAAAGCCTGATTTTGCTGTTGCTGGCGGTGCTCTGGGAAAGCGTGGCCCGCTACCAGAACAACGACCTGCTGCTGCCGGGGTTCCTGCAAACCGCCAGCGCGCTGTACGGGGGCCTGGTCAGCGGCGAGCTGCTGGGCAAGGTCTGGATTTCCCTGGTGGTACTGCTCAAGGGCTATCTGCTGGGCATTGTCCTGGCGTTCGGCCTGACCACCCTGGCGGTGTCGACTCAACTGGGCCGCGACCTGCTCAGCACGTTGACGTCGATGTTCAACCCGCTGCCGGCCATTGCCCTGTTGCCATTGGCGTTGCTGTGGTTTGGCCTGGGGCAGAACAGCCTGATTTTCGTCCTGGTGCACTCGGTGCTGTGGGCGTTGGCGGTGAACATGTACGCAGGCTTTCTCGGGGTGTCCGACACCTTGCGCATGGCCGGGCGCAACTATGGGCTCAAGGGTCTGCGCTTCGTGCTGTTCATCCTGATTCCGGCGGCGCTGCCGTCGATCCTCGCCGGGTTGAAGATCGGCTGGGCCTTCGCCTGGCGCACGCTGATCGCCGCCGAACTAGTGTTCGGCGCCACCAGCGGCAAGGGCGGCCTGGGCTGGTACATCTTCCAGAACCGCAACGAGCTGTACACCGACAAGGTCTTCGCCGGGCTGGCGGTGGTGATCCTGATCGGCTTGCTGGTGGAAAACCTGGTCTTCGACAGCTTGGAACGGGTGACGGTCAAGCGTTGGGGGATGCAGCGTTGAGCGGTGCTGGCGAGCTGTTCGGGTAAGCATTCCGGGCTTGGGCGACCGCCTTCGCACAGGTTTATTTATCGGCCGCCCCCGTCGGCCGGGTAAAGCCCCGGCCTTTTCCTTTAGACTTGCAGCCCTCAAGCACGCCTTCGGGACACGGAATGCCAAGCCCTCGCCACACCCTTCGCAAAGCCCTGATCGCCTGGCTGTATGCCTTGGCGCTGTTGCATCTGCTCGCCGGTTTCATGCTGAGTTGGGCCGGGCATTCGGGCGTGTTCGATGACTATCTGCTCACACTCGAACAAGCGTTCTGGGCTTCCGACGCGGCGCCTGCGGCGGCCAGGGCGCAGCAGGTCTGGTGGCTGGCGTTGTTCGGCGCGACGTTGCAGAGCTATGCCCTGTACATGCTCGCCCTGGTGCACCTCGGCCATCGCATGAAACGCGCCGCGCCCTGGGGCTGGATCATCGCCGGCATCCTGCTCTGGGCACCCCAGGACATGTTGATCTCCGCCCAGGCGCGGATGTGGTCGCACCTGTGGCTCGATGGCGTGGCATTGCTTCTGCTGCTGCCGCCGTTGCTCTGGCTCTATCGCCACGACGGCAACGGCTGTGCAGCCCGGGAGGCCCGCCATGGTTGATCTGGCATCCGCAGGCAAACCGTTGATGTACCTGCTGGCGGGTAACGGCAGCGCCGCCGATTGGTGGGATGACGTGCTCCCGCATTTTGCGCACTACCAGGTGGTGCCGCTGGAGTTGCCCGGTTTCGGTGACAACCCACAGGCGCCCTGCGAAGACCTGGCCGCCTACGCCGAGGCTTTGTTGGCGATGACGGCCAGGGGCAGCGCGATCACCGCGGTCGGGGTGAATGCGTTGCTGGTGCTGCACGCCTTGCAACGTCAGCCCGGGCACTTCCAGCGCAGCGTATTGCTGGCGCCGGTGGGGGCGTTCCTGTGGCAACGGCGCCTGCCGGCACTGATGTCGCCATTGCCGGTGCGCAAAACCATCCATTGGTTGCTGGCGAACAAACCGACGCTGTTTGCACGCAAATTCTCCAACCGGCCCTGGACGCCTGCGCAATACCGACGCATGGGCGCTGGCTACGCCCGCTGCCGTGCCTTCGTGCCGCACTGGGACCTGGTGCGGGCGGACACCGCGTTGCCGCTGCTGGAATGGATCACCGACCCGGTCGAGTTGGTCTGGGGCGACCAGGACAATATGCTGGGTGTCGAGCAGGCGGCGGCCTGGTCGGCGATTCTCGCCCGCGCCGACCTGACCATCAGCCTGAAGCCAGGCTGGGGCCATTACCCCTGGATCGACGCGCCGGCCGATTTCGCCGCCTGGCTGGAGTCGGGCGCGCGTGGGTTTGTCGCGCACACCAAGGGCGGGCGTTTGCGCCTGGCTGCGTTGGCCGGGCAAGCGGTGCCGCCGGCGCTGACCCTCAATGAGTGCCACGACCCACGCCTGCCGGCGTTTCTGGCCAGCCAAGCGCACGCCACGTGGGCGGTCCGCTCGTCCAGTTATGGCGAGGATCAGGCCGATGCGGCGAACGCCGGCCTGAGCAGTACGTTCCTGCGCGAGCCGGCGAGCCAAGTGCCGGGGCGCATCGCTGAGTTGACGGCGATGGGCGTCGAGGAAGTGGTGGTGCAACGCTTCATCACGCCGCAGCTGTCCGGAATCGCTTTCGTGCGTCACCTGGCGGTCGAGCTGGAGTGGGTGGAGGGGCACCTCGAGTCGTTGGCCGATGGTCAGGTGAGCCCCCGGCGCGCAGTCATTTCTCGCCTGGGAGCGGCTTGGAACTGCGGTGCGTTCGAGCCCACCCACGGTCTTGACGCCGACCTGTTGTGGCGCTTCCTGCAAGGTGTGCTGCGGGTTTTCCACTACGTGCCCGGTGACATCGAATGGGCCTGGGACGGCCAGCAACTCTGGCTGTTGCAATACCGCCCGATCAGTGGTTACGGCTGGCGTCGGCACCTGACCGCGGCCAACATCGCCGAAATTCTGCCGCCCCAACCCAGCGTGTTGGTGGAGTATGCCCAGCGTCGTGCGGCGGCGAGCATCCCGGCGATCATGGCGCGTTGGGATGCACGGGTGTTGCAAGACAACGAGCCTTTCACGGCGGTGTTTGGCGGTGCGTCGTACATCAACAACGATCTGTTTCTCGCCCGGCTGGCCGACTGGGGCGTTCGTGCCAGCAATTATGCGGGGGAGGTCGGCGGGGCGACTCCGCCGTTGCCCTGGCGACCGTTGCGCCTGGTCCGATCACTGCCGTTGTTCCTGCGCATGCAGCACGTGGCCCGTGGGCACCTGTTGACGCTCGAAGCCGGTTTGCGCCGTTTCGATCATGAGCTTGCGCAACTGGCCGGGCAGGGCGCCGGAGGTCAGTCACTGGCCGATTGGTTCACCCGCTTCTATGTGTTCGTGGTGCAGGGCAACCTGTGCATCGCCACGGCATTGGCTAGCAGCGGTGGCGCCTGGCTCGGCCGGCCACCCACCGCCTATGACAACCTCGAGTCCGCCCCGCATCGGTTGCCCTGGGAAACCGACCCGGCCACGCCGCGTCCGGCCCCGACCGAGCTGCCCTTGCAAGCCTTTCCCCATTGGTCCCTGCCCGTACGCCTGGCGCATTCGGCGGGGCTGCCGGGGTTGCGTGGCTACTATCTGCAAGTGCGCGAATGGTACCGCGACAACCTGATGCGAATGTTCTTTCGCCTGCACCACGCCATGCCGCTGGCTGACCGCGCCCATTGGTTCGCGCCGCACCCGGACATTCGCAGTCGTGACGGCAGTTTTTGGCAGGACGGTCGCGAGGGCACCGAGCAGGCAGCGGGCTTCTTGATCTACCCGGGCCAGGCACAAGGCATCCTGGGCGCGGACATCCTGCTGGAAGACACCCTGGACCCCGGTCGCCACGCGCACTATCAGCGTGCCCGGGCCGTGATCGCGCGCATGGGCGGTCGCCTGTCCCACGGTTCGACCTTGTTGCGCGAACTGCGCAAGCCTTCGGCGGTACTGCCTCAGGTGGATGCCACGTGGCTCGGGCGGGAGGTGGTGTACCGCGACGGTGAGTTGACGTTGTTGGACGAGTCGCCAGCGGCCGGGGGGTGATCTGCTAGCATTGCGTCTGGATCAATGTTGATCTGTCACGAGTGCTCAGCATGCAACTCCCGGACATGAACCTGCTGGTCGCCCTCGATGCCCTGCTCGACGAGGGCAGCGTGGTCGGCGCGGCGCGACGGATGAACCTGAGCCCCGCAGCCATGAGCCGTACCTTGACGCGAATCCGCGAGGCCGTGGGTGACCCGATTCTGGTGCGCGCAGGCCGTGGACTGGTGCCGACACCCAAGGCCCAGGCCCTGCGCGAACAGGTGCGCGATGTGGTGGAGCAGGCGGCGCTGGTCTTCCGTTCGGCCGATGCGGTTGACCTGAGCACCTTGCGGCGGCGTTTCAATGTCCGGGCCAACGACTTCTTCGTCGGCGTCTATGGCGGCAAGTTGTTCGACACCCTCGAACGCAAGGCCCCGCATTGCGAGCTGCGCTATGTCCCGGAAGGCGACGGCGATGATGAGGCGCTGCGTGAGGGGCGGATCGACCTGAGCATCAGCAACACCCGGCCAGTGATGCCGGAAGTAAAGGTGCAGAACCTGTTTTCCACCCACTTCGTCGGCCTGGTGCGCGAAGACCATCCCTTGCTCAACGGCGAGATCACCGCCGAACGGTTCGCCGGGTTTTCCCACATCAGCACCTCCCGCCGCGGCATTGCTCGCGGCCCCATCGACACCGCGCTCAACGCGTTGGGGCTGGAGCGACGGGTGGCGGTCATCGCGCCGAGCTTTCATGCGGCCATGTTCGCCTTGCCCGATTCGGACCTGATCCTGCCGGTGCCCAAGGAAGCGTTGCTGAGCGTCAGGCGCCTGGGGCTGCACCTGCGCTCCTTCACGCTACCGGTCCCGTTGCCCACGCTCATGCTGACCCAGGCCTGGCACCCGCGCTACGATAACGACCCGGCCCACCGCTGGCTGCGCGAAACCCTCAAGGCCTGTTGCGACGAGACCTGGCTGGAAGCGCAGACGGGTTGATCGCCAGGCTTTGACTTTGGTGGCAGAGGGTTTCAATTGCTGCGTTAAACGCACTTATAAACTGCCAATAAGTCACTTTTTGTCAGCACTGCGGCTTTTTAAACTGCTCCGGTATTTCTCACTGGAGTGTTAACCCCCAATGACATCCCTCACAACCACGGCGCTACCGACGGCAGCGGCCGCGCCGCCGGCGTTCGGCCCGAGGATCGTCATCGGCCTGGTGGGCGTGTTGCTGGCGGTGCTGGTGTCGGGGCTGAACGAGATGGTCACCAAGGTGGCCCTGGCCGATATCCGCGGAGCCATGGCCATCGGGTATGACGAAGGCACCTGGGTGGTGGCGTGCTACGCCGCGACGTCAGTGGCCGCCATGGCCTTCGCGCCCTGGTGCTCGGTGACCTTCTCGCTGCGCCGTTTCACGCTGTGGGCCATCAGCCTGTTCACCCTGCTGGGTGCGCTGTGCCCGTTTGCGCCGGACTACGAAAGCCTGCTGGTGATGCGCACCCTGCAAGGGCTGGCCGGCGGTGCATTGCCACCCATGCTGATGACCGTCGCCCTGCGCTTTCTGCCGCCGGGCGTGAAGCTCTACGGCCTGGCCGGCTACGCCCTGACCGCCACGTTCGGCCCTGGCCTGGGCACGCCCCTGGCCGGCCTGTGGACCGAGTACCTTGGCTGGCAATGGACCTTCTGGCAGATCATCGTGCCTTGCCTGATTGCCATGGCCGCGGTGGCCTATGGTTTGCCCCAGGACCCGCCGCGCCTGGAACGCCTCAAGCAGTTCAACTGGCGAGGCCTGCTACTGGGTTTTCCGGCGATCTGCATGTTGGTGATCGGCATCCTGCAGGGCAACCGGCTCGACTGGTTCGAGTCGAGCCTGATCTGCACTTTGCTCGGTGGCGGGCTGGTGTTGCTGGTGCTGTTCCTGGTCAACGAGTGGTCGCAGCCGGTGCCGTTCTTCAAGTTGCAGATGCTCGGCATCCGCAACCTGGCCTTCGCCCTGATGACCCTGGCGGGTGTGTTGGTGGTGCTGCTGGCGGTGATCATCATTCCGTCCAGCTACCTGGCCCAGGTCCAGGGCTATCGTCCGGTCCAGACCGCTCCGGTGATGTTGTTGATGGCGCTGCCGCAGTTGCTCGCACTGCCGTTGGTGGCGGCGCTGTGCAATCTTCGCTGGGTCGATTGCCGCTGGGTGTTGGGGCTGGGCCTGGGCCTGTTGGCACTGTCCTGCCTGGGGGGGTCGCAACTGACGTCGGCCTGGATCCGCGATGACTTCTACGTCTTGCAACTGTTGCAGATCTTCGGCCAGCCCATGGCGGTGCTGCCGCTGTTGATGCTGTCCACCGGGAGTATTTCCCCCTCGAAGGCCCGTTCGCTTCGGCGTGGTTCAACACGGTCAAGGGCCTGGCGGCGGTGATCGCCACGGGCGTGTTGGACGCGTTGACCACCGCACGCCTGCATTTTCATTCGACGATGCTGGTGGACAGCCTCGGCAACGCCCCGTTGGTGGACAACGACAGCGCCGGGCTTGCCCATCGCCTGCACCAGCAGGCGGTGGTGCTGACCTCTTCCGATCTTTACCTGTGCATGGCGGGCGTCGCGCTCGCCCTGATCCTGCTTATTTTCTGGTTACCGACGCGGATCTATCCGCCTCGTGCGCCGCGCTGAACCCTGAAGGTTTCCATCATGAATCAATTGAAAAAGCCCATAGCCCTGACCCTCGCGGCAACCTTCGTGCTCGGCGGGCTGACCTATCTGCTGGCACCGGGGCTGTTCGGTAAACGCGTGCAGCAGAGCACCAACGATGCCTTTGTTTCGGCGGACTACACCCTGGTGGTGCCGCGCGTTGCCGGTTTCATCAAGGAAGTGCTGGTGGAAGACAACCAGCAAGTCAAGGCCGGGCAACTGTTGGCCCTGATCGACGACCGCGACTTGCACGCCGCCGCCCAGGCCGCCGACGCGCAGACCCTGGTTGCCCGCGCCCAGCTGGAAAACGCGCGGGCGACACTGGAGCGCCAGGCGTCGGTGATTGCCCAGGCCCAAGCCAATGTGGTCGCGGCCAAGGCGCAGATGGCCTTTGCCGAACAGGAGCGCAATCGTTATCAACACCTGGCCGGCGTAGGGGCCGGTACCGTGCAGAACGCCCAACAGGCCCAGACCCGGATCGACCAGGCCACCGCGCAGTTGGCGAGTGCCACGGCGGTGTTGGCGGCCGAGCGCAAGCAGGTGGAGATTCTCACGGCCCAGCGTGACGCCGCCGAAGGTGGGTTGAAACGCGCCCAGGCGGCGTTGGAAATCGCCAGTTTTGAACTGTCGTACACCCGCATCGTGGCGCCCCAGGACGGCATGGTCGGCGAACGCGCGGTGCGGGTCGGTGCCTACGTGACGCCGGGCAGCAAGCTGTTGGCGGTGGTGCCGCTGGCCCAGGCCTATGTGGTGGGCAACTTCCAGGAAACCCAGCTCACCGATGTGCAGCCGGGCCAGCGGGTGAGCGTGCGGGTCGACAGCTTCGGCGGGCAAGCGTTGCTGGGCCGTGTGCAGAGCATTGCCCCGGCGACCGGCGTGACGTTCGCGGCGGTCAAGCCGGACAACGCCACCGGCAACTTCACCAAGGTGGTCCAGCGCATCCCGGTAAAGATTGTCCTGGACCCGGACCAGCCGCTGGCGCAGCGGTTGCGGGTGGGCATGTCGGTGGAAGCGAGTATCGATACCGCCCGTTCGGAGGGTGATGGGCGGGAGGTGGCGCAGCGATGAAATCGAGCCCCTTAGTCGCCCTGTGGCGAGGGAGCAAGCTCCCTCGCCACACAGGCCTGCTGGTCTGTTTGGCATCGGCGCTATGCGCCTGCACTGTCGGCCCGGACTTCCAGCGCCCCGTGGCACCCTCGCCGTCTCAATGGGCAACGCCGGCCAACGCCGCTGCCAGCCAGGTGGTCACCACGGACATGAGCGAGCGTTGGTGGGAGGTCTTCGATGACCCGGTGCTGTCGGCGCTAACCCGTCGTGCCGTGGCCGATAACCTCGACCTGAAACTTGCCGGCAGTCGCTTGCAGCAGAGTCGCGCGGCCCGCCAGGTCATCACCTCGGCGCAGTACCCCAACACCGCCGCCACCGGCAGTTATGGCCGTAAACGCAACAGCGGTGAAGGGCTCAATGACCCGTCGGGCCACAACGGCGATTCGGCTTTCAACCTGTGGGACGCGGGCTTTTCCGCGGCGTGGGAGCTGGATGTGTGGGGCCGGGTACGGCGTGAGGCCGAAGCGGCGGATGCCAACCTGGAGGTCGCGCGGGACGACCGTCGCGGTGTGCTGTTGGCGGTACTCGCCGAAACGGCTCACGACTACCTGCAACTGCGGGGTGTGCAGAGCACCCGGGCGGTCACCGAGCAGAACCTCGACGTGGCCCGCCACAGCCTGAAGCTCACCCAATTACGCCTGGCCGATGGGGTCGCCACGGATCTGGACGTGGCCGAAGCGGCGGCCCAGGTCGCGGCCATCGAAGCGCGGCTGCCGACGTTGCAGCAGCGCCAAGCTCAACTGATCAATGCCCTCAGCCTGTTGATGGGCCAGCCTCCGCAAGCGTTGCAGGCCGAACTCGCCGCCGACGCACCGGTGCCCCAGGCGCCTCGCCAGGTCGCCATCGGCCTGCCCTCCCAGTTGGCTGAGCGGCGCCCGGACATCCGCCAGGCCGAGGCCCGGCTGTATGCCGCCACCGCAAGCATTGGCGTGGCCAAGGGCGATTTCTACCCGCGCATCACCTTGTCGGGCAACCTGGGCTCCCAAGCCATGCAACTCAGTGATTTCGGTTCCTGGGGCTCCCGTGCGTTCGGCATCGGCCCGCAGTTCAACCTGCCGTTGTTCGACGGTGGACGCCTGCGCGGCATGCTGCAGTTGCGCGAGGCCCAGCAACAGGAAGCGGCGGTCGCCTACCAGCAGACCGTGCTCAAGGCCTGGCATGAAATCGATGACCAGCTGAGCGCCTACAACGCCAGCCAACTGCGTCGCGACAGCCTCGCCGAAGCCGTGCGCCAGAACCAGATCGCCTTGCGCACCGCGCAGCAGCAATACGTGGAAGGCGTGGTGGACTTCGTCACCGTCCTCACGGTCCAGGGCGCGCTGTTGGCCACCCAGGAGCAACTGGTGGAAAGCGCCACGGGCGTGTCGTTGGCGATGGTCGGGTTGTACAAGGCGCTGGGTGGGGGATGGGAGTCGGTGTATCCGGCGGGCGCTACCAATAATCCGGCTTGATGGCCGGCGCCTTGCGCGTGGGGACCCGGTCGGGGAACTGGTGGGATTGAAGCTCGTCGCAAGTGACGACGCGGCGCATCCAGTGGGCGTGTTCTCTCAAGGAGCCTGGCGCAAGGCGCTTGGAGCCGGTTCGGTAGGGAAGCACGACGCCGACTCTCAAATGGGGAAAGTCTTCTCGAATAGCTCGCAGTGCGGGCGCCATATCAGTGTCGCCCGATACCAGCACAAGCTGTTCGATACGCTGGTGCTCGGGCAGTGCTTTTTGTCTGGATGCCGTGCGATACATGCTGATTGCGATGTGGACATCGGTTTCCTTTTCTTCAAGCTTCCAGATAGCAACGGTGTCTTGGCATGAAGCACTGATCTTTTTGCTGACGAAGCGGGGGGCGTTGGCACGCTCGAGCTGGTGACGTCCATAGTGGACAGTAACCTGATTGGCCTTTAATGCGCGGACATAAGCGTCCTGAGCCTCTTTGGATACGATTCCACGCGTTGCCAGTTCCGGTTTGACGGAGGACGTGAAGTAGTCGAGTGAAGAAAATGAACTGTGTGGATTCTCGACGCGGGCTATGTGTATCAGTAGCTGCGTAAGGTTCAGCCATTTATAGGGCGTACCGGCGAGCAGCCCATAAAAAACGTTATAGCCGTCACCAAAAAAAGCGGTACGCACAAGCTCAATCCCCAGAAACGAAAAAACCGGCCGAAGCCGGTGTTTTCACCCCAACGGCCAGCGAATTTAATCGCTGCGTACGAGGTTGAGCAGTGGACGAATCCTAATCCCAGGGTGTTCGTGCGTCAACCGTGGATAGGAAAGCTGCGGCACCGGCGGTTTGAGAGTTGTGTGCTTTTATGGCTTGAGGGCAAGGCGTTTTTGAACCGATTTGGCTAAGTGTATTTCAGGGCTTTTCCGTGTAAGTGACAGTGGCTGATGATTTGAGTAGTCCATTCTGCCTGGCTGATTTTGAGGAGTGTATCTGCCTAAATCGTTGTGGGGTTTGATACCTGCTGGTGTCAGTAAAAAAGCCGGCACCTTTTATCCCCAACTCCAGCCTTTTTGAAACCAGAGATTTCTTCTAGACTCCGCCCATCCGTCAGGGAGTAAAACGGTCATGCGGCGTTTGAGTAGTTGGGTTGTGGGATTGACCTTTGTAGCGTGCGGCGTTCAGGCGCAAACGCCTGATGCAGGCGATCCGTTGCTCGAGAGCAACGCGGCGGCCAGTGCACCGGCTGGCAATGAGGCGCGTGGGGTGCTTCGGGCGCGGGATCAGGCGGTACTGGCGAGTGAATTGGCCGGGCGTATTGTCGAGTTGCCATTCAGTGAGGGCGAGTCGTTCAAGAAGGGCGATACCCTGGCGCGGTTCGATTGCTCGGCCTATCAGGCCCAGCTCAATGCGGCCCAGGCGGCCAGCCGTGGGGCCAACGAAGAGTTGGCGCATAACCGGCAACTGGAGGCATTGAAGTCGGTCGGGCGTTTCGAAGTGTCGCGGGCCGAGGCCCGGGTCAGCGAGGCGCAGGCGCAGTCCCAGGTGTACCAGGTACAGGTCAAGCGTTGCAGTGTCATCGCGCCGTTCGACGGCCAGGTGGTGACGCGCAAGGTCCAGCGTTATGAAAGCGTGGCGGCCGGCGCGCCGTTGCTGGATGTGGTCGACAACCGCACCCTGGAAATCCATCTGCTGGTGCCTTCGCGCTGGATGGATCGGCTCAAGCCCGGCCAGCCGTTCACCTTCATCCCCGATGAAACCGGCAAGCCGTTGCAGGCCACGGTCAAGCGTCTGGGCGCGCGCATCGACGAGGGCAGCCAGACCTTGCTGTTGGTGGCGAGCGTGCCGGATGCCAGCGGCTTATTGTCCGGCATGAGCGGTACGGCGCGTTTTGCGGAGCCCAAGTGAACGCGCCGATAACGGGCAGCACCGAGCAGGTGTTCGCCCGCTTTCTCGACCTTGAGCGCCAGACGCGGGCAGCCCGCACCCCGGCGCAGTTGAGCTACAGCCTGGTCAACGACGGCCAGGCGTTGTTCGGGTTTCGCCATGCCGCGCTCTTGATTGCCGGCAAGGTGCACGCGGTGACGGGCGTCAGTGCTGTGGAGCCCAACGCGCCGTTCGTGGCATTCGTCGAGCAGGCGGTGGCCCAGTTGTTCAAGCAGGGGCTACTGAACCAGGCCCGGGTGATCGCCGCCGACGGTGTCAGTGAATCCATCCGTGCGGATTGGCGCAGCCTGTCGGCCGGGCAGGTGTTCTGGCTGCCGTTGGTCGATCATCAGGGCCAGGTGTTCGGCGGCTTGTGGCTGGCCCGCGACTTGCCGTGGACCCCGTCTGAACAAGTGCTCTTGTCGCAACTGGGCGACACCTACAGCCATGCCTGGCTGGCCTTGCAACCGCGCAAGCCGTGGCGCCTGCGCTGGACGCGTAAGCGCCAGGTGGCGCTGGTCGCGGTGCTGTTGCTGGGCCTGCTGATCCCGGTGCGCCAATCGGTGCTGGCCCCGGCCGAAGTGGTGCCGCTGGGCGGACAAGTGGTGGCGGCACCGTTGGACGGCGTCATCGCCGAGTTCATGGTCAAGCCCAACCAGGCCGTGAAGAATGGCGACCTGTTGTTGCGTTTCGAAAGCACCAGCCTCAAGGCCCAGGCCGACGTGGCCGAGCGGGCATTGGGGGTGGCCGAAGCGGAGCTCAAGGCCAATTCCCAGCGCTCGTTTGCCGATGCAGAGTCCAGTTCCAAGGTGGACCTGCTGGCCGCCCGTGTCGAACAGAAACGTGCCGAGCGCAACTATGCGATGGAGCTGCTCAAGCGCAGCGAGGTACGTGCCGAGCGCGACGGTATTGCCGTGTTTGCCGATGCCGAGCGCTGGCTCGGCAAGCCGGTGCAGACCGGCGAGCGGCTGATGGAAATTGCCGATCCGAACCAGGCCGAGTTGCGCATCGAGCTGGCGGTGGGCGATGCGATTGCCTTGGAGCCCGGCGCACAAGTGGCGCTGTTTCTCGACAGCGATCCGTTGCAGCGGCACCTGGCCTGGCTCGAACGTTCGGCCTATGAAGCGCAGCCCACGGCGGGCGGCCAACTGGCCTACCGACTGGATGCGCGTTTCGACGCCACGGCGCCGCGCATCGGCCTGCGGGGTACGGCCAAGGTCTTTGGCGAACGCGCCCCGTTGGCTTTGTACCTGTTGCGTCGACCACTGGCCGGGCTGCGCCAGAGCGTAGGCCTGTAGCATGGACCTGCCGAGCCTGCGGCCAGACTTGCAATTGTCCCCGGCGGCTCCAGACCCTGACGGTTCGCCGCAATGGACCTTGGCCGACCCGGTGCGCGGGCGCTATTTCAAGCTAGGCGCGGCGGCGATGCGGATGCTGCGGCATTGGTCCCTGGGCGACCCGGAGCGGGTGCTGCAAGCGGCGAATCGCGAGCCGGGCCTGCCCCTCAACGGTGAGTCGCTGGAACAGTTGCTGGGTTTTCTGCGGGGCCATGATCTGATCAGCGCGATGGACCCGCAACAGCGCGACAGCTACCTGTTCAAGACGGCGGCCCGGCGCCAGAGCCTGTGGCAGATGCTGCTGCACCAATACCTGTTTTTCCGGATTCCGCTGTGGCGCCCCGACGCCTTCCTCAATCGTGCCTGGCCCTGGCTGGCACGCTTTGGGCCCAAGCTCTTGCGTTATGGACTGCCGCTGACCCTGGGGCTGGGCATTTTCCTGGTGTCGCGCGATTGGCAGCGGTTCCTGGCGACGTTTCCGCACCTGTTCAGCCTGGGCGGCGCATTGGCGTTCGGCGCGGCGTTGTTTTTTGCCAAACTGTGCCATGAGTTCGGCCATGCGTTCATGGCCAAGCGCGCCGGTTGTCGGGTTCAGAGCATGGGCGTGGCGTTCATGGTGCTGTTGCCGATGTTCTATACCGATGTCAGCGACGCCTGGCGGATCAATGACCGGCGGGCGCGGTTGTTGATCGGCGCCGGTGGCGTATTGGCCGAATTGCTGCTGGCGTGCATCGCCCTGCTGGCCTGGTCGCTGTTGCCCGACGGGCCGGCACGCACCGCCGCGTTCATGTTGGCCAGCGCCACCTGGATCACCACGCTGGTGATCAACTTGAATCCCTTCATGCGCTTCGACGGGTATTTCCTGCTCAGTGATTTCTGGGCGGTGGATAATCTCCAGGGGCGTGCATTCGCCCTGTGTCGCTGGCGCTTGCGCGAAGCCTTGTTCGGCTATGGCGTGGCGGCCCCGGAACCCTGGTCGCCGAAGATGCGCCGTCGCTTGCTGGTCTGGGGATATGGCTCGTGGTTATGGCGGGCGGCGTTGTTTTTCGGCATTGCCCTGGCGGTCTATCACCTGTTTTTCAAGGTGCTGGGCATTTTCCTGATGATGGTGGAATTGGTCTGGTTCATTTTTATGCCCATCGTGAATGAGTGGCGGCAATGGTGGAGTCGCCGTGAACAGGCCCACGGGCCGCGGGTGCTATTGAGCGGCCTGGTCTTGCTCGCGCTGGTGCTGGCGTTGCTGCTGCCCTGGCGCAGCGCCGTGGAGGTGCCGGCGATGCTCGAAGCCGGGCGCGCCAGTGCGTTGTATGCGCCGGTGGCGGCGCGGGTCAAACAGGTGAATGTGCGCGACGGCCAGACCGTGGCCCAAGGCGACGTGCTGATTGAACTGGAGTCGCCGGACATGGCTTCGCGCCTGGTCATCGTGCGTCGGGAAATCGAGATCCAGCAGTTGCAGATGCGTCGTCAGGCCGGACGCAGCGAGACCGCCGCCGATGCCGGCATCGTCGAGCAGCAGTTGGCCGAAGCGGTGGCGGAGTACCGGGGCCTGGTCGCCCAGCGCGAGCGCCTGTTGCTGCGTGCGCCTCATGCCGGCCAGGTGCGCGACCTGCTGCCGCAACTTTCGGTGGGGCGCTGGCTGTCGCCCACGCAACCGCTGGCGCGGGTGGTGCAGACCGATTCTCGCTTGCGTGGGTACCTGACCGAGGCCGAGCTGTGGCGAGTCAGTGCCGGTGCCACGGGGCGGTTCATTGCCGACGATCCGATGCACCCTTCAATTGCCGTGCAACTGGATGAGATCGACACCAATGGCGTGGCCTGGGTCGAGCAGCAGGCGCTGACCTCCGATCATCACGGACCGATTGCGGTGCGCCGTGATTCGCAGCAGCGGGCCGAGCCAGTGCAGGCCCAGTACGGCGTGCGCTTGAGCGCGGTCGAGGACGGGGTTGCGCCGCTGCAACCGCTGCGTGGCGTGGTGGTGTTGCAGGGGCATGGCGAGTCGGTGCTGGGAGCGGCTTGGCGCCGGTTGGCGGCGCTGGGTGTGAGGGAAAGCGGATTTTAAGGAGCGAACATGAATTCAGTGGCGGCAGACGGATTGGTGGTGCGGCCATCGCGGGTCAGCGATGGTCCGTTCCTGCAGCGTCTTTACCAGGCGGCGCGTCCGGATTTGCAATGGATCGACGGCGAGCACGAGCAAGTGCAGCAGGTGATCGCCCAGCAGTTCCAGGTGCAGGAACAGGGCCTGGGGGAGAACTTTCCCAATGCCATGCATTACGTGGTGGAGAAGCTCGGCACCGCCATCGGCGCCCTGAGCACGGATTTCGGCCCGAATGAAATCCGCGTGCTGTACCTGGCCTTCATCCCCCAGGCGCGGGGGCAGGGTTACGGCAGGACGGTGCTGCAAGGGGTGCAGAAAGCCGCGCAACACATCCGCTGCCCGGTGGCTACCGTGGTCTGGACCAGCAACCCCCATGCCCGGCGGCACTACCTGGCGCTGGGCTTCGAGGTGCAAGAGCGCAGCCCGGCGGCTGAGCGGCTGGTGTGGTATCCGAAAGGCGACTGACAAAAACACCGACTTCTGTGGGAGCGGGCTTACTCGCGAAAGCGGTGTGTCGGTCACCAGATTTTTATCTGAACCACCGCATTCGCGAGCAAGCCCGTTCCCACAAAAAGCACAGCTTTGCGGCGGCCTCAGTTACGCGAAGGGAAGAGCCCGTTCAAGGCGATGCTGAAGTTGATGGCCAGGAACGGGTTCATGATCGCCATCGGCAGGCCATTGCCCGCCGGGGCCACCGTTCCGCTGACCGTGGTGGTCACGCCTTTGAGCGGCACCGGTGTGGCGCCGACCTGGTCGGAATAGATATTCGCCGCACCCGGCCCGGTGCCCGAGGTACCAATGAACGAATTGGTGGGCGTGGGCGCGTTCGCCGGGTTGCTGGCCGGGTTCGCCAACTGCACGGTGGTGGCAGCGGTGATGCCCGTGAGGGTGTGGGTGTGGGTGGGCAGGTTGTTCAGGGTCGCGGTGACGTTTTCGGTGCCGGAGACCTCGCCGATGACCCGCGGGGTCAGGCCCAGCCCGTTGCCCTGGCCCATCGGCAGGCGACCTTGCAGGTTGGGGAGCATGAAGTTGGTCTGGCCGTTGCCGCCGTAATAGGTGCCCAACAGCGAGAACAGCGCCTGGTACTGCGAAATGGCGAGCGTCTGTCCATTGCACAGCGCCCAGCCACTGGGTGCGAAGTTAAAGGCAAAAGACTGGATAGTGCCCATGAATACTTCCATAAATTCCTCATCCCTCAGGTTATTGGTCTGGTGTGGCCAGAGAAGAAGATTGCGTTCAGCCCGATTCCCTGTTCCCTGGCCTGATCACGCACGGCTGAGCGTAGACGCGGTTGTGGCACTCTGCCGGCGGCCTTGGCGGATCGCTGCAAGATCTGTGTACACCACAGATCCCACAGGGTTGCCCCCAACGCTAGTGGCCTGTGTGGCTAATTCGTTTACTCAACTTCGGCGCCAGGACTTGCCAGGCTGCGTTGCCATTCCTTGCCGTAGCGGGGCTACGACTCGTCATGGCGCCTTGCCTGGCAAGCCCTGGCACTCGAATTTGAGTACTCGAATTAACCGTACAGGCCACTAGTTGAACGCGATGTAGTAATAGCCCAGCGTGGGGTCACGGCCCATGGGGGCACCCGTGACACGAATACCCCTTCGAGCCGGCCCAGTTCGGGCACGTCCAGCGCACACAGGCCATCGACGAACTCGGTGGTTTCCAGGCTGTTGAACGCCACGCTGAACGGCATGCGCTCGGTGTTCGGCATCTTGGCCCTGGGGGTTTGATCGAGGGTCTCGAACTGTATGGGCAGGCAACTGCCGTCGGGCAGGGTCAGGCGGCTGGTCTGGCCCAGCAAGGGTTGGAAATGGTGGCTATGAACCGCTTGCAGCATGTCGATACTCCAACGGACCGCCGGGCCATGGCCCGGCGGTAGGTCATCAATTGCGGGACGGGAAGTAACCTTGGAGGGCGATGCTGAAGTTGATCGCCAGGAACGGGTTCATGATCGCCATCGGCAGGCCATTGCCCGTCGGGGCCACCGTTCCGCTGACCGTGGTGGTCACGCCTTTGAGCGGTACCGGTGAGGCGCCGACCTGGTCGGAATAGATATTCGCCGCGCCGGGCCCGGTGCCCGAGGTGCCAATGAACGAATTGGTGGCCGTCGGCGTGTTCGCCGGGTTGCTGGCCGGGTTCGCCAGTTGCACGGTGGTGGCGGCGGTGATGGCCGTGAGGGCGTGGGTGTGGTTGGGCAGGTTGTTCAGAGTCGCCGTGACATTCTCGGTGCCGGCGATGGTGCCGATAACCCGTGGCGTCAGGCCCAGGCCATTGCCCTGGCCCATGGGCAGACGGCCTTGCAGGTTGGGCAACTGGAAGGTGGTCTGGCCATTCCCCCCGTACGTCACGCCGATCAGGGCAAACAGTGTCTGGTACTGGGCCAGACTGAGCGTCTGCCCGTTGCACAGGGCCCAGTCCCTGGGGGCGAAGTTAAAAGCGAAGGGTTGGATAGTCCCGATGAATACTTCCATAAATGCCTCATTCCTCAGGTGATTGGTCTGGCGTGTGCCCGCCAGGCTGGGGAAGGGAGCGATCAGCCCGACGCCTCCATTCCCTGGCCTGTCAACGCACGGCTGAGCGTAGACGGGGATGTCTGATTTTGCCGGGGGAGGCACGAGGAAAATTCTCCTGGATCGGCTAAAACGATTCAGTGGCGCCAGCGCCTCTACCGCCCATCTTTTTTGTAGGACAAAGTTAATTTGATATCAAAGTACTACTAGGCGGCGTTTGTTTCCTAAGCTACGCTTCGGACACAAAAGGACTACACACGGTGAAGGGATTGTCGCAGTTTCACTTTATTTCCGGCCTGCCGCGCTCAGGCTCGACCCTGCTGTCGGCGATTCTGCTGCAGAACCCGCGCTTTCACGCCGGCATGACCAGCCCCGTCGGTTCGCTGTTCAGCAGTGTGCTGCAACAATGCAGCGCCGGCAGCGAGTTTGGTTCGGTGATCGACACGGACCTGCGCCGCCGCCTGTTGCGCGGGCTGTTCGACTCCTACTACGCCGACAAGGCCGACAAACCCGTCATCTTCGACACCAATCGCCAGTGGTGCGCGCGCCTGCCGGCCCTGCAAGACCTGTTTCCCCAAGCCAAGACCATCGCCTGCGTGCGCAACGTCGCCTGGGTGCTCGACAGCCTGGAGCGGCTGTATCGCGCCAATCCCTTCGAGAACACCAAGCTGTTCAACGACGATGACGAACGCAACACCGTCTACAGCCGGTGCGAAACCCTGGCCCAGCGCAACCGCCTGGTGGGGTTTGCCTGGACAGCGCTCAAGGAAGCCTATTACGGCGAGCACGCCGAGTCGCTGTTGATCGTCGATTACGACCTGCTGAGCCAGGCGCCCGAGCGGGTGATGCGGCTGGTCTACGAGTTCATCGGCGAGCCTTGGTTCGAGCACGACTTCAATCACTTGACCTACGACGCACCGGCCTTCGACCAGGCCTTGGGCGTTGCCGGCCTGCACAAGGTCAAGCCCCAGGTCGCGCCGCAAGTGCGGCGAACCCTGCTGCCGCCGGACCTGTTCGAAAGATTTTCCGAGTTGTCGTTCTGGCGCGATGGGTCTGCCAGCGCGGCCAATGTCATCCGTATGAAAACCGACGCCGCGCTCAGCTGATCGCGGTTTTTTTCATTTGCGTGTTCAAGCAGTTCGAGTCCAGGTGAACGTCATGTGGTGGAGCAAAGGTAAATCGCGGGTAATCGAGGCCACCCAGGCCCTGGCATCGCCAATGATCATGTCGCTGGAGCCGCGCATGCTGTTCGACGGCGCGGTGGCCGCGACCGTGGCCGAAGCCGCGCAGCCGGAGGCCCATCCCACGGCTGACGCCGCCAAGGCGCCGACGGCCGACCAGCCTGCCGATACCCACGCGCCCCAGGGCCAGGTGGATGCCACCGAGGCGGCCGTTCCGGGCAAGTCCGTGGTGTTCATCGATTCGCGGGTCAAGGACGCGGCCAGCCTGCTCGATGGCGTCGCGGCCGGTACCCAGGTGGTGCAGCTCGATGCGACCAAGGACGGCCTGCAACAGATTGCCGATTACCTGGACAGCCACCAGGGCGTGAGCTCGGTGCAAATCATCGCCCACGGCAACGCCGGCGATTTGTGGTTGGGCAACGCCTACCTGTCGGCGGACAACGTCCAAGCCCGCAGCGAAGTGCTGGCGCAGATCGGCCAGGACATGAACGTCGGTGGCGACATCCTGATCTACGGCTGCTACACCGCCGAGGGCGACCGGGGCCTGGCGCTGGTCGATTCGCTGGCGCAGTTGACCGGCCGCGACGTGGCGGCCTCCAATGATCGCACAGGCCTGGGCGGCGACTGGGACCTGGAAATCGCCACCGGCACTATCGAAAGCACCAACGTGCTGTCCGCCAGCGCGATGAGCCAATACCAGTGGGGCCTCGCCACCTGGACCGCCACCAATAACGCCAACACCGGCGTGGGTTCGTTGCGTGCGGCCCTGGCTTCGGCGCAGAACGGTGACATCGTGACCTTCAGCAGCGGCATGACCGTCGCGCTGACCCAGGTGCTGGTGGTCAACAAGAACGTGACCATCGACGGCGACCTCAATAACGACAACGTGGCCGATGTCACCCTCGATGGGCAGTTCCGCACCCAGGTCCTCAACGTGACGTCCGGTACGACGGCGACCCTCGATGGCCTGGTGATTACCCGCGGCATGGTGGCGGGCGACGGGGGCAATGGCGGCGTCGATGCGGCGGTCGCCAAGGCCGGCGGGATCTACAACGCCGGGACCCTGACCATGCGCAACGTCACGGTCACCGCGAACGCTGCGTCGGGCGGTGGCGGCGGTGGCGGCGTGACGCCGCAATATGCCGGTGGTGGCGGCGGTGGTGGCGGGGCGGTCGGCAGCGGAACGGGTGGTCGGGGCGGCGATACGATCAATGCCACAGGCTCCGTTGGGTCGACCGGACAGGGCGGCGCCGGCGGTGGCTTCTTCAATATGGGCGGGCGGGGCGGCAATTCCACCGGTGGCGCCGGTGGTGCGGCGTATCCGGGCTACAGCACCGGATCGGCCGGCGGCACGGCGGCCAGCGCAGGCCTGTCCATTGGCGGCGGCGGTGGCGGTGACGGCTACAACGCCGTGGGCGGTGCGGGTGGCGGCGCGGTCGGTGGTATCTACAACGACACCGGCGCGACCCTGCGCATCATCGGCAACTCGGTGATCTCCAACAACATCGGCGCCGGTGGCGGCGGCGGTGGCGGTGGCGCCGGCGGTGGCTACACCCACACCGGTGGTGCGGGCGGCGTCGGCGTTGGCGCCATCTGGAACAAAGGCTCGATCCTGATCACCGCCGCCAACTTCGCGGCGCTGTCGGGTAACGTCGGCGGCAGCGGTACCGGCGGTGGCAGTGCCGGCTCTGCGGGTACTTCGCCGGCCTCGGTGGCGAACGTCTATGGCGATGGCGGGACCATCAACACCAACTATGTGCCGGACGTCACGCCACCGACCGCGACTGTCGTGGTGGCCAACCCCAACCTGAACTCCGGTGGCACGTCGCTGGTGACCATCACCTTCTCCGAAGCCGTGACGGGCCTCACCGCGTCCGACCTGACGGTGCAGAACGGCACCGTAGGCACCTTGAGCAGCAGCGACGGCGGCATCACCTGGACCGGCACGTTGACGGCGGCCAGCAACATTGCCGACACCACCAACGTGATCACCCTGGACAACACCGGCGTCGCCGACCTGGCCGGCAACGCCGGCGTGGGGACCACCACCTCGAACAACTACGTGGTCAACGACACCGTAGCGCCGACCGCGACCATCGTGGTGGCCGATACCACGCTCACCAGCGGCGAAACCTCGGCCGTGACCATCACCTTCAGCGAAGCGGTGACCGGCTTCACCGCTGCCGACCTGACGGTGGCGAACGGCACGATCACCGGCCTGAACAGCGCCGACGGCGGCATCACCTGGACCGCGACGCTGACGCCGACCGCCGATATCACCGATACCACCAACCTGGTGGTGCTGGACAAGACCGGTGTCGCCGACCTGTCCGGCAACGCCGGCGTGGGCACCACCAACTCCAACAACTACGCCATCGATACCCTGCGCCCGACCGCCACCATCGTGGTGGCCGATCCGTCGCTGAGCATCGGTGAAACGTCCCTGGTGACCATTACGTTCAATGAAGCGGTGACCAGTTTCACCACCGCCGACCTGACCGTCGCCAACGGCACGGTGACCGGGTTGAGCAGCAGCGACGGTGGCATCACCTGGACCGCGACCTTGACGCCGACCGCCAGCGTCAGTGACACCACCAACGTGATCACGCTCAACAGTGGCGCCGTTGTCGACCTGTCCGGGAATGCCAACCTGGGCACTGTCGACTCCAATAACTATGGGGTCGACACGGTGCGCCCGACCGCCACCATCGTGGTGGCCGACCCTGCACTGTCGGCCGGCGAAACTTCACTGGTGACCATTACCTTCAGCGAGGCCGTGAGCGGCTTTACCCTGGCCGACCTGACGGTCGCCAACGGCTCTCTGAGTGGCCTGAGCAGCAGCGACGGCGGCATTACCTGGACCGCGACGCTCACACCGACCGTCGGCATCACCGATACCACCAACCTGATCGTGCTGGCCAATACCGGCGTGTCCGATCTGGCGGGTAACGCCGGCTCTGGCACCACCAGTTCGAACAACTACGCCATCGATACCCAGCGCCCAATCGCCACCATCGTCGTGGCCGATTCGGCGCTGAGCGTTGGCGAAACGTCGTTGGTGACCATCACCTTCAACGAGGCGGTGACCGGCCTCACCACGGCCGACCTGACCGTGGCCAACGGCACCGTTTCCGCGCTGAGCAGCAGTGACGGCGGCATCACCTGGACCGGCATCCTGACTCCGACCGCCAGCATCAGCGACGCCAGCAACATCATCACCCTGGACAACACCGGCGTGAGCGATGCCGCGGGCAACGCTGGCACCGGTACCACCAGTTCCAACAACTACGCCATCGACAACGTGCGGCCTACCGCGACGATCGTGGTCGCCGACAGCACCTTGAGCATCGGCGAGACGTCCCTGGTGACCGTCACCTTCAGCGAAGCGGTGACGGGCTTCTCCCTGGCCGACCTGACGGCGGCGAACGGTGTCTTGAGCGGCCTGAGCACCAGCGACAACATCACCTACATCGCGACCTTCACCCCAAGCGCGAGCATCAGTGACACCACTAACCTGATCACCCTGGATAACACCGGTGTCGTGGACGGGGCGGGCAACGCCGGCACCGGCACCACCGATTCGAACAACTACGCCGTCGATACCCTGCGCCCGACCGCCACGATTGTGGTGGCGGACAACGCGCTGAGCGTTGGCGAAACGTCCCTGGTGACCATCACCTTCTCCGAAGCGGTCACAGGTTTCGACAACTCGGACCTGATCGTGGCCAACGGCACGCTCAGCGCGGTCAGCAGCAGCGACGGCGGCTTCACCTGGACCGCCACCCTGACCCCGAACCTGGGCGTCAGCGACGCCAGCAACCTGATCACCCTGAACAACACCGGTATCAGCGATGCGGCGGGCAATACCGGCAGCGGCACCACCAACTCCAACAACTACCAGGTCGACACCAACGTGCCCACGGCGACCATCGTGGTGGCCGATACGTCGCTGAGCATTGGTGAAACGTCCCTGGTGACCATCACCTTCAACGACGCCGTGAATGGCTTCGACAACAGCGACCTGACCATCAGCAACGGCACCCTGAGCAGTGTGAGCAGCTCTGACGGTGGCGTGACCTGGACCGCGACGTTCACCCCGAGCGTCGGCATTTCCGACACCAGCAACCTGATCACCCTGGACAACACCGGCGTGCGCAATGGCGCGAACAACGCCGGGGTCGGCACCACCGATTCGAACAACTATGCCATCGACACCGTGCGCCCAACGGCGACCATCGTCGTGGCCGACACGGCCATTGCCGCTGGCCAGACCTCACAGGTAACCATCACCTTCAACGAGGCGGTGACCGCGTTCACCAGCGCCGACCTGACGGTTGCCAACGGTGTGATCTCCGGCCTGAGCAGCAGTGACGGCGGCATCACCTGGACCGCGACCTTCACCCCGACCGCGGGCGTCACGGACACCAGCAACGTCATTTCGCTCAACAGCGGCGCCATCGCTGACTTGGCCGGCAACGTCAACGTCGGCACCACCGACTCGAACAACTACGGCGTCGATACGCTGCGCCCGACCGCCACCATTGTGGTGGCGGACAACGCGCTGAGCGTTGGCGAAACGTCCCTGGTGACCATCACCTTCTCCGAAGCGGTCACAGGTTTCGACAACTCGGACCTGAGCGTGGCCAACGGTACCCTGAGCGCGGTCAGCAGCAGCGATGGCGGTATCACTTGGACCGCGGTGTTCACCCCGGCCCTAGGCATCCGGGACACGACCAACCTCATCGTGCTGGACAACACCGGCGTGAGCGATGGGGCGGGCAATGCCGGAACCGGCGCGACCAGCTCCAATAACTACACCATCGACACCCAGGTACCGACCGCCACCATCGTGGTGGCCGATCCGTCGCTGAGCATCGGTGAAACCAGCCAGGTGACCATCACCTTCAACGAAGCGGTGAGCGGTTTCGACAACAGCGACCTGACCATCAGCAATGGCACGCTGAGCAACGTGTCGTCTTCCGACGGTGGCGTTACCTGGACGGCTACGTTCACACCGAGCGCGAGTGTTTCCGATACCAGCAACCTGATCACCCTGGACAACACCGGTGTCGTCAACGTCTCGGGTAACGCTGGTGTAGGCACCACCGATTCCAACAACTACGCCATCGACACCGTGCGTCCGAGCGCCACCATTGTTGTCGCCGACACGACCCTCGCCGCGGGCGAGACGTCGCTGGTGACCATCACATTCAGCGAAGCCATGAGCGGCTTTACCATTGCCGACCTGAGCGTGGCCAACGGCACGCTCAGCAGCCTGAGCAGCAGCGATGGCGGCATCACCTGGACGGCGACCTTCACCCCGAGCGCCGGCATTTCCGATACCAGCAACCTGATCACCCTGGACAACACCGGCGTGGCCGACCTGGCGGGCAACGCGGGCAGCGGCACCACCGATTCCAACAACTACGCCGTCGACACCCAGTTGCCGACCGCCACCATCGTGCTCAGCGATACGACGCTCCGGCCGGGTGAAACCGCGCAAGTGACCATCACCTTCAGCGAAGCGGTGACCGGTTTCACCAACGCCGACCTGACGGTGGCCAACGGCACCTTGAGCGCGGTCAGCAGCAGCGACGGCGGCCTGACCTGGACCGCCACGTTCACCCCGACCCAGGGGGTAAGCGACGCCACCAACCTGATCACCCTGGACAACACCGGGGTGAGCGACGCGGCGGGCAACGCGGGCGCGGGCACCACCGATTCGGCCAACTACGCGGTCGAGACCCGCGTGCCCACCGCCACGATCGTGGTGGCCGACAACGCCCTCAGGGTCGGTGAGACCTCGCTGGTGACCATCACCTTCTCGGAAGCGGTCAGCGGCTTCGACAACAGCGACCTGAACGTGAGCAACGGCACCCTGAGCAACGTTTCGTCCAGCGATGGCGGCGTGACCTGGACCGCGACGTTCACGCCGGCGAGCAACATCACCGACACCAGCAACCTGATCAGCCTGGATACCGCCGGCGTGGTCAGCGTCTCGGGCAACAGTGGGGTCGGGGTGGTGAACTCCAACAACTATGCGATCGACACGGTGCGCCCAGGCGCCACCATTACTCTGGCCGATACCCGCCTGGGCATCGGCCAGACCACCACCGTGACCATCAGCTTCACTGAAGCGGTGACCGGTTTCGACCTGTCGGACCTCAGCGTCGCCAATGGCGTGCTGTCCAACCTTGCCAGCAGCGACGGCGGCCTGACCTGGACCGCGACGCTGACGCCTACCGCGGGCGTCAACGACGCCACCAACCTGATCCTGCTGGACGCCAGCACGGTGCAGGACATCGCCGGCAACGCCGGTGTGGGCGTCGCGATCTCCAGCAACTACGCCCTCGACGCGACCCGGCCGACCGCGACCATCGTCGTGGCCGACTCGAACCTGACCGTGGGCGAGACGACCCAGGTGACGTTCACCTTCAGCGAAGCAGTGACCAATTTCGACCTGTCGGACCTCAGCGTCACCAACGGTGAACTGACCAACCTGACCACCAGCGATGGCGGCAGGACCTGGACGGCGACGTTCACGCCGACGGTGAACCTCACCGACCCGAGCAACTTCATCGCCCTGGACACCAGCAACGTCAGTGACCAGTCCGGCAACGCCGGGGCCAGCGTGGCGGTGTCCAACAACTACGCGATCGACACCGTGGTGCCCAACGATGTGAAGCCGCCACCGGAGTTCCTGGTGTCGGACCCGGTCACCGTGGTGCCTCCGACCGAGGTGCCGTTGCAACCGGTGGTCTTCACGCCGCCCACCGGCAACCTGGGCTCGCCGCTGGGCTTCCCGCCGCTGTTCGAACAGCGGGATGTGGGCGGTGGGCTGGATCCGATAGGCGATATCTTCATCAATCGCGGTGAACTGGCGCCGAGCTACATCGCCCAGGTCTTCAGCAGCGACGCTGCCGGCGATGGCTCGGGCCATGGGTTCCTGGGCTTTGGCGGTGGCGATGGCGGAGTGTTCGGCAGCAGCACGCTGGCGACGCTGTTCAACCACGACCCCGTGTCTGACAGCGAGTCGATGAACGCCTTCGGCAGCTCATCGATGCAGGGTGGCGATGTGTCCCAGGGGCTGCGTGGAATGTTTGGCGCACCAACCTTGGGCCAGCAACTGCAACACCTCAAGGACACAGAACAACGTCAGGTGGATAGCCTGGCAATGGCTTTGCAACAGGTCGGCATCAGCCAGGTGCAGGCCTGATAAAACTAAAAAATTGGGGCAGCCAGGGGCAATCCAGGGAATGAATAGAAGTCAGAAGTTATTCGCAGTCAGTGCGCTGGCGTTGGTGGTCAGCGGATGTGCCGTCACCAGTGAGCCGATCGATCGAAGCGTCAGCGAACAGCGCGCCCGAACCGATCTGCAGAACATGTACAAGGACCAGGAGCCCCTCAGTGGCCCGCTGACCCTGCACCAGGCCATGGCACGTGCGGTGAAGTACAACCTTGAAGGCCGCTTGAAGATCATGGAGGAGGCCCTGGCCAAGCGGCAGCTGGACCTCGCCAGTTTCGACATGCTGCCGCGCATGGCGCTGGATGCCGGTTATGTGGGCCGCAACAATGTCAGCGCCTCCAGTAGCCAGAGCGTCGAAACCGGCACCCAGTCCCTGGAACCGTCGACCTCCCAGGACCGCGACCGTGAGGTGGCGGACCTGACCATGGTCTGGAACGTGCTCGACTTCGGCGTGAGCTACATCAGCGCCAAGCAGGCCGGCGACCAGCGCCTGATCGTCCAGGAACGCCGGCGCAAGGTGATCAACACCATCGTCCAGGACGTGCGCTCGGCCTACTGGCGCGCCATGGCCGCCGAACGGTTGCTCAAGCAGATCGACAGCCTGATGGCGCGGGTCGAGTCGGCGCGCGGCAACAGCCAGAGCATGAGCGAGCAACGCATCGGTGACCCGGTGCAGGCCTTGGGTTACCAGCGCTCGCTGATCCAGGCGACCCGCCAGCTCGAAGAGCAGCGCCGGGCGCTGTCGTTGGCCAAGACCGAACTGGCAACCTTGATCAACCTGCCCCTGGGCACCGAGCTGACCCTGGCGACCCAGGATGAGTACGAGATTCCGGAGCTCAAGGTCGACCTGTCCCGTCTCGAACAGGAAGCCCTGGCCAGCCGTCCGGAACTGCGCGAGCAGGACTACCAGACGCGCATCACCGCCGCCGAAACCCGCAAGGCCATGCTGCGCCTGTTGCCGGGGCTGGAGTTCTCCGCCGGCGGGCACTACGACAGCAACTCGTTCCTGGTGGAACAGGGCTGGGCCGACTACGGCGTGAAGGTCACCTGGAACCTGTTCAACGTGATCTCTGCCCCGGCGGCCATCGACGTCGCCAAGGCGGGCGAGGAAGTCGCTTCGGCGCGGCGCCAGGCAATGTCGATCGCGGTGCTGGCGCAGTTGTACGTGGCCAACGCCAACTATCGCGAGGCCCTGCGACAGTTCAAGACCAGCCAGCAGCTGTCGGACATCGACGGGCAGATCGTCGGCCAGTTGCGCAGCCGTCACCAGGCCGCGGGCATTGGCGAGCTGGACCTGATCCAAGGTGAATTGAACACCTTGCAAGCTGATCTGCGCCGGGACCTGGCCTATGCCGACCTGCGCAACGCCTACGGCCAGATATTCGCCAGCGCCGGCCTCGACCCACTGCCCAACGAAGTGCAATCGACCGAGGTCCAGTCGATTGCCACGGCGTTGGCCAGCCGTGAAGCGGCGTGGGCCCAGGGCAATATCGCCGTACCGACGGCCGCGGTGCCCAAGTAACGGCGCGCGCCCAGGATGCGCCCGGCGTTTTCCCGGCTGCCGCTGACGGTTGACCTGCCATTGCTGTTGCAAGCCTTGGCAGGTGTTGTCGAGACGCGCTGGCAGGGCCATTTCAACAGCGCTTACTACAGCGGTGACTGGAGTGGCGTGGCGCTGATTACGCCGGCGGATGCCTTGACCGAATTGTCGCCGGGGCGCGGCCAGCCTGTGATCCGCGAGCCGTGGTCCAGGGATGAGCGATGGCAGGCGGCGCTGGGCGATTGGCCCCTTCAGATCGTATCGGCCCGGTTGTTGCGACTGGGGCCCGGTGGCTGCATCCACGAACATCGCGATTATGACCTGGGCGGGCCGGACGCCGACCTGCGCCTGCATGTGCCGTTGCTCAGCGCGCCGGGCGTGGACTTCTGGCTGGAGGGGCAAATCATCCCGATGGCGGTGGGCGAGTGCTGGTTTCTCGACCTGGCGCGTCCTCATCGGGTGGTCAATCGCAGCGCTTGGCCGCGGGTTCACCTGGTGCTCGATTGTCGCCCCGGCCCCTGGCTGGAGCAGCAGATTGCCGATGGGCTGCCCACCACGCCCGTGCCGGGCAACGGGCCAAGCGACCTGGCCCGGTTCCAGCAATGCGTGGCGGGCGACCCGAACCTCGCTCAGGCCCTGCAAGGCGTGCAGGACGTCGAGGCGTTCATCGAATGCGCCCTCGCCCTGGGTGCCCGGCAAGGCTTGCACTTCTCCCGGGAAGAATTGCGCACGGCCATGCGCCACAGTCGACGGCAGTGGAGCGATCAATGGAAGGCCTGAACCTGCAAGGCTGGCTGCCGATTCGCGTGTGGCAGGAGACCGGGCAGTGGTGGGTCGACTGGTGCTGGTTCGGCGACAAGCCCTTGTCGCAACCTTTCTTTGGCGATGCCGTGGAAGACGCCTTGCGCCTGCCCTTCAACCAGGCGTTCCGGCGCCAGACTCCCTTGCACGCACTCGCCCAGTGGCAGCACCAGAGCCCGGGCCTCGCCCCCAGTGCGTTCATCTTCCATGCCTCGCGCTGCGGCTCGACGCTGATCAGCCAGATGCTGGCGCAGTTGGACGATCACATCGTCATCTCCGAACCGCCACCGCTGGATCGGTTGCTGCGCAGTGACCTGCCTGCCGCCGAACGTTGCGCGGCGCTCAAGGGCTTGCTGTCGGCCTACGGGCAGCCCCGTCGCGGTGTGGAGCGACGATTGGTGATCAAGCTCGACGCCTGGAACATTGGTGAGCTGTCGCGGCTGCGGGAGTGTTTTCCCGACACGCCCTGGCTGTTCGTGTACCGCGATCCGCTGGAAATCGCCGTGTCTCACCTGCGCCGCCCCGGCATGCACATGGTGCCGGGGATGATCGGCCCGAGCGTGCTGGACGATGGCGTGCCGTACACCGGCCCGGAAGATTTCATTGCGCGCAGGGTCGGGAAATTGCTGCAGGTTGGGCGTGAGCAGTGCCAGGCCTCCGCCGGAGTGGCCGCGAACTACACCGAGCTGCCCGAGGCCATGGCGGGGAGGCTGGCGGATTTTTTCCAGCTGGATGAGGCGCAGCGCAGGCAAGCGTTCGCCACCGTGGGGCGACACGCCAAGCAGCCGGCGCAGGGGTTTACCGGGGATAGCGAAGAGAAGCGCCGGGAGGCGTCGGCGCTGTTGCGTGAGCTGGTCATGCGCTGGGCGCAGGGGCCCTATGAAGCGTTGAAGTCACTGCCCCCGTAGCGGGGAATCAAACCCGCTTTTGTGGCGAGGGGATTTATCCCCGTTGGGCTGCGAAGCAGCCCTAAAGCAGCGAACTCAATCTTCCTGGCACACCGAGCTGGCCGATTCGGGGCCGCTTCGCAGCCCAGCGGGGATAAATCCCCTCGCCACAGGGGGATGCTTGCTCTGTGGGTCAAGGCTTGTTCGGTGACAACTCAGCCATGCCCTTGAGCAACTCGATCGGCAGGGGGAAGACGATGGTGGAGGATTTGTCCCCGGCGATCGACCCCAGCGTCTGCATGTAGCGCAGCTGCATGGCGCCCGGTTGGCGCCCGAGCATTTCAGCGGCCTGCATGAGTTTTTCCGAGGCTTGCAGCTCACCTTCGGCATGGATCACCTTGGCCCGGCGTTCCCGTTCGGCCTCGGCCTGGCGGGCGATGGCGCGGATCATCGACTCGTTGAGGTCCACGTGCTTGATCTCGACGTTCGCCACCTTGATGCCCCAGGCGTCGGTCTGGGCATCGAGCACTTGCTGGATGTCGCTGTTCAACTGCTCGCGCTCGGCCAGCAACTGGTCCAGGTCGTGTTTGCCGAGGACCGCGCGCAACGTGGTCTGGGCCAGTTGGCTGGTGGCCATGAGGAAATTCTCGACCTGGATGATTGCCTTCTGTGGGTCGAGCACGCGGAAGTACAGCACCGCGTTGACCTTCACCGACACGTTGTCCCGGGTGATCACATCCTGGGGCGGCACGTCGAGCACAATCGTGCGCAGGTCGACGCGGATCATCTGCTGCACCACCGGAATCAGCAGGATCAGCCCCGGCCCCTTGACCTGCCAGAACCGGCCCAGTTGGAACACCACTGCGCGTTCGTATTCGCGCAGGATCCGGAAGGTCGAGGCCGCCAGTGCGATGACCAGCAACAGCAGCAGCGTAAAACCGATCTGCATACCCATCTCATGCTCCTTGTGAATCAGCCGGGGCCACTTCCAGCAGCAGGCCTTTGCGGGCCATGACCCGCACCGCCTGCCCGGTTCGCAGCGGCGTGACGCAGTTCACCTGCCAGCGTTCGCCTTCCAGCTGGACCCAGCCATGATGGTGGTTGCCGGCCTGCAACGCGGTCACCGTCGTGACGTTGCCCAGCAGCGCAGCATCGCCGGTGACCGCTTGGCGTGGTCGGGTTTTCAGCGCCCGGATCACCAGCGCCACCAAGAGCAGGGCGCTGATCACGCCCAGGCCCATCATCAAGGGCACCGGGACCTCGGCGTTGGTCAGGATCACCGCGCCGATCACGCACAAGACAATCCCGCCCAGCCCTGCAATGCCGTAGTTGGGCAGCGCCGCCTCGGCGGCCAGCAAGGCCACGCCCACTGCGATCAGCCAGAAGCCCAGTGGATCGATCCCCGACGGCACCAGGCCATCGGCACCGAACGCGGGCCCGCTGATCGCCAGCAGCGCAACCGTCAACCAGTGAATGTTCACGGGATCCTCCGCAACGTGTCGTTGTCGGGATGTTTACTCAAAGTCTAGTCGAGTCGGGGCTGATTGAATTTTGACCAGTCTGGCGGTCGGCGAGGGGCTAGACTGCGAAGAAACACCCCGCCATCCCCATGATGTTCAGGAGGCCCGTATGCACACCCCAATTCACCCTCTTTCCTCATTATTCAAGCAACTGGGCTTGCCCGATGACGCTCAGGGTATTGATCAATTTATAACCAGCCATTCACCCCTCAAGCCTGAGCTGCACCTGGCCGATGCGTTTTTCTGGAGCGAGGGTCAGCGGCAGATGCTGCGCGACGAGCTCCTCGAGGATGCGGACTGGGCGGAAGTGATAGACCAGTTGGATGTGTTGTTGCGCAAGGGGCGCAGCGAGTGATGCAGAAAACCTGTAGAAAATAACAATTATTCTTTGTGGTTATTAATAAATAGCTTCTTATTCCTTAAATAATATAACTCTCCTCCCTATACTCGTCCGGGAACAGACACGCAGGAGAGCATCCCCATGCGCAACGAATCGATTCGCTACCTGATTGTGCCGGGCTGGCAAGGATCGCCGGAAAACCATTGGCAAACCCACTGGCAGAACAGCCTGCCCAACAGCGCCAGGGTCGAGCAGGCCGATTGGTTGACGCCTCGGCGCGAGGACTGGGTCGCGGCGCTGGCCGAGGCCATCGCCAGCGACAGCACGCCGGTCATCCTGATTGCCCACAGCCTGGGCTGCATCACGGTCGCCCATTGGGCCGCCACCGCGCCAGCGCAGTACCTGCGGCAAGTGCGAGGGGCGTTGCTGGTGGCCCCGGCGGATGTCGAGCGGCCGGCCTGCACCCCGGCGTTGCGCAATTTCGCGCCGATCCCCATGGACCTGCTGCCGTTTCCCAGCCAGGTGGTGGGCTCTGACAACGACCCTGCCGTGAGTGCCTCGCGGGCCCTGGAACTGGCGCGCCACTGGGGCGCCGAAGCCGGGATCCTGGGCGGGGCCGGGCACATCAATGTGAAGTCCGGCCACCAGCGCTGGGAGCAGGGTTTCGCCTATCTCTATCGCCTGCAGAACCGCATGGAGCATCACGCCCTGCGTCGCGCCTGACGCTGCGTTGTATCTGCCCTGAATTCAAGAGTGCCCCTCCGTCTGCCGGCGGTATGGCGCGGAGACTGCCATGAGTTTGCATGAAACCTTCGGTCAGCCATTGCTGACCTTTCCCGAGGCGGAAAAAAGCCCCCTGAGCATCCGTGCCAAGGCGCTGGTGTTCGTCGATCCACGTTCGCGCCAGTTGCGCCAGGCCCTGGAGCAACTGGCGCCGCGGGCGATCTCGGTGCTGATACGCGGTGAAACCGGCACCGGCAAGGAGTTGCTGGCCCGGCACATCCATCGCGAAAGCGAGCGCGGCGGGTTGTTCGTGTCCGTCAACTGCGGCGCCATCAGCCCGACCTACGCCGATGCCGAACTGTTCGGCTATGCCGCCGGCAGCTATAGCGGTTCGGCCAGCAGCCGGGCCGGTTGGTTCGGTTCGGCCAACGGCGGCACCCTGTACCTGGATGAGATCGGCGATTTGCCGCTGCCGATCCAGGTCAAGTTGCTCGCCGCCCTGGAAAACCATGAGGTCACTCGCGTCGGTGCGCACCAACCCAGCCCGGTGGACGTACGCCTGGTCGCGGCCACCAGTATCGACCTGGCGCAGGCGGTGGAGGCCGGGAAGTTTCATCAGCGGCTCTACCATTACCTCAGTGAAGGGCACCTGGAACTGCCGGCCCTGCGCGAACGGGTGGGCGATATCCTGTCCCTGGCCGAGTACTTCCTGGGCATCTACAGCCAGCGCCTTGGCCTGGCGGTGCCGCTGATCAGCGAGGCAGCCCAGCGTGCGTTGGAGCGACACAGTTGGCCGGGGAACACCCGCGAGCTGGAGAACGTCATTCATTTTGCGCTGCTGGTCAGCACCGGGGAGGAGATCCTGCCGGAACATTTGAACCTGCCGGCGCAGCCATCGGTGCTGGCGCTGATCGAGCAGCAGGTGGCGCAGGTCATTGCTCGTGGCACCGACACTGAACGCACGGCGCTCAAAGCGCTGCTCGCCCGGCTGGACCAAGCGTTATAAAACCTGTGGCGAAAGCGCTTGCGCCCGCTCGGTTGCGCAGCCGCCATAATATTTTCAGGGCCGCTTCGCTCGAGACGTCGGACCGTCCCAGCGGGAGCAAGCTCCCTCGCCACGGTCGGTTACTTATATGAGAAAAATGAATATGAACTTGAATAAAAGATATTGTTAAGGCATAAAAAACATCGGTATTGTCCGTCTCACGCCAGCGATAGCACTTCGCTGGCACTCTCACTTTCTGGCTGTCGCCGCGGGCGACGGTGATTCTCGATAAGGACACTGCATGAAAAAGGTTCTGTTGTTTACCGCATTGGCGGCAGCCCTGACTTCGGGCCTGGCCCAGGCGGCGGAAAAACTGGTCGTGGCCGCCACCCCGGTGCCCCACGCCGAGATCCTCGAACTGATCAAGCCGGCCCTGGCCAAGGAAGGCGTGGACCTGCAAATCAAGGTCTTCACCGACTACGTGCAACCCAACGTACAGGTTGACCAGAAGCGCCTGGACGCCAACTACTTCCAGACCCTGCCGTACCTCAAGAGCTTCAACGAAGGCAAAGGCACCAACCTGGTGACCGTTATCGGCGTGCACGTCGAACCCTTCGGCGGCTACTCGAAGAAAGTCAGAAGCCTGGCCGAGCTCAAAGACGGCGCCACCATTGCCATCCCCAACGAAGGCAGCAACAGCGGTCGCGCCCTGATCCTGCTGCAGAAGGCGGGCCTGATCGAGCTCAAGGATCCGAAGAACGCCCTGGCCACGCCGAAAGACATCGCCAAGAACCCGCACAACTTCAAGTTCAAGGAGCTGGAATCGGCCATGCTGCCGCGTGTGCTGGACCAGGTCGACCTGGACATGATCAACACCAACTACGCCCTGGAAGCGGGTCTGAACCCGGCCAAGGATGCTTTGGTGATCGAAGGTTCGGATTCGCCTTACGTGAACTTCCTGGTGGCACGTCCTGACAACAAGGACAGCCCGGCCATCCAGAAACTGGCCAAGGCCCTGACCAGCCCTGAAGTGAAGGCGTTCATCGAGCAGAAATACAGCGGCGCGGTATTGCCGGCGTTCTGATCGAGCCAAGCTGACGCGTTTGTGGCGAGGGGATTGATCCGCTCGCCACAATGGCACATCGATTCTGCTGCGCTACGCAGCTCTGTTCTTCAGCGCTCGGCGCAGGGCCACGAGCAGTTTGACCACGTCTTGCGGGGCGAGTGGTTGGGGGGCTTTCACGTTGGCCATTCAATTCTCCTTGTGTGTGTCGCCAGAGAAACTGGCGGTTGGCTGCGTTTCCTTGGCGGGCGATCAAACCCGTCCTGCAGCGCAAGGAAAATAGTCCCCCTGCAACGCTTGTGCAAATCCTGCCGGTCAATCCGGCCAGTTCCAGGCCGGCATATCCAGCATTCCCTGGCCCACCACTGCGGTCTGTCCCAGGTCTTTTTCCAGCACGATGCAATTGCAGTCCTCGTCTTGTTGCAAGGCGGCGATCAGGCGCGTGGCATGGGACACCACCCAGATCTGGCAATGGGCCGAGGCGCGGATGATCAAGCGTGCCAGGGCCGGTAGCAGATCGGGGTGCAGGCTGGTTTCAGGTTCGTTGAGCACCATCAGCGACGGCGGTCGCGGTGTGAGCAGGGCGGCGACCAGCAACAGGTAGCGCAGGGTGCCGTCCGACAGTTCGGCGGCGGACAGCGGACGCAGCAGGCCGTGCTGCTGGAACGCGATCGCGAAACGCCCACCTTGGAGTTTTTCGATGTGCAGCCGGGCGCCAGGGAACGCATCGCCAATGGTGGCGTGCAACGCCTCGACGTCGCCGATCTCAAGGATGGTCTGCAGGGCGGCGGCCAGGTCGCGGCCGTCGTGGTGCAGCACCGGCGTGCGAGTGCCCAGTTGTGGCTGGCGTACCGGGGCGTCGGCGTCGCTGCGAAAGTGGTCGTAGAAGCGCCAGCGTCGGATGAATTCGCGCATCTGGAACACCTCCGGCGAGGAGCGCAAGCTGCCGACCTGGTCGAACAGGCTGTCGAAGGTGGGCGTGTGCTGGGCCAGTACATCCCAGGCGCGGCCTTCGCGGGCCCGGATCATTGGCCCGTTGCGGTCCACCAGCAGGCTGGCGGGACGAAAGACCGGGCCGGCCCAGATGCATTCGCGCTTGATTTCAGGGTCCAGTGAAAACGCCGAGAGGCTGGGCTCCGGCAGGCCCAGGGCGATCGAATAGCTGAAGTCTTCCCCGGCAAAGCCCAGGCGCAGGCGCTTGGTGCCCTGGCGCACGATGCCCTGCACAGGCACATCGCCGCTGCGCATGCGTCGGCTGATTTCCTCCGGCCCGGCCCAGAAGGTCGAGTCCAGGCCACCTTCGCGGGCCAGGGCGTTGACCACGCCACCCTGCGCGGTTTCAGCCAGCAGGCGCAGAGCGCGGTACAGATTGGACTTGCCGCTGCCATTGGGGCCAGTGATCAGGTTCAGCCGCCCCAAGGGGATCACCAGCTTGTTGATGGAGCGGTAGTTGGCCACCGCGAGTGTTCTGAGCATGGGCGATTTCCTGCTGTCGGGTTAGCGTCTGTGCATCCGTGGAACCCTGTTCTAAGCTCACAGTCGTATCGTCACTGGCACGTTCGTGCAATGCAAGGAGTCTGCATGGCTGGTCCTCGAATCAAACGGGTTGTTGGCTTGGCCTTGTGTGCGTTGTTGGCGGGATGCGGTGATGAAAAACCTGTTGAAAAAGCCTTGCCACGGGTCTTCGTGCAGCAGGTCGTGCCCAGCGAATATGCGGCCTCGGTGACGCTGACCGGTGATGTCCAGGCGCGGGTGCAGACCGACCTTTCGTTTCGCGTGGGCGGCAAGATCATCGAGCGCAAGGTGGATGTCGGCGACCGGGTTTCGGCACGACAAGTGCTCGCCCGCCTCGATCCGCGGGACTTGCAGACCAACGTCGACTCCGCCGAGGCCCAGGTGGCCGCCGAGCAGGCGCGGGTCAAGCAGAGTGCGGCAGCGTTCGTGCGCCAGCAGAAACTCTTGCCCAAGGGCTACACCAGCCAGAGCGAATACGACGCGGCCCAGGCGCAGTTGCGCAGCAGCCAGAGTGCCTTGACCGCGGCCCAGGCCCAGTTGGCCAATGCCCGCGAACAGTTGAGCTACACCGCGCTGGTCGCCGAGGCGCCGGGCATCATCACGGCGCGCCAGGCCGAGGTGGGGCAGGTGGTGCAGGCCACCGAGCCGATTTTCAGCCTGGCCCAGGACGGCGCGCGCGACGCGGTGTTCAACATCTACGAATCGCTGTTGCGTGAACCACCCTCGGATCCGGCGATTGTCATCAGCCTGCTGGACAACCCGGCCGTCCAGACCACGGGCAAGGTGCGCGAAATCACTCCGGCGGTGTCCGCCCAGACCGGCACGGTGCAGGTCAAGGTCACCCTCGATGACCTGCCCGAAGGCATGCGCCTGGGGTCGGTGGTCAGCGCCACGGCCAAATCCGCGGGCCAGACCGCCGTCGAGCTGCCCTGGTCGGCGTTGACCAAGAACCTCAGCGAGCCGGCCGTGTGGCTGGTGGACGGCGAGGGCAAGGCGCAACTGCATTCGGTCACCGTCGGTCGTTACCTGACCGGCAAGGTCATCATCAGCGACGGGCTCAAGGGCGGCGAGAACGTCGTCACTGCCGGCGGGCAGTTGCTGCACCCCGGCGTTCGCGTCGAGATCGCTGAAAACACCGCCGCGAAACCCCCGACAGGAGCCCAGCCATGAAAGGTCCATGGACGCTCCTGATGACGCTGCTGCTGGTCGCCTGTTCGAAGGAAGAAGCCCCGCCCGAGCCGGTACGCCCGGTGCTGTCCGTTGAAGTGCAGGCCCTGGACCAACAGGCTCTCGGACGCTTTGCCGGGAACATCCAGGCGCGCTACGAGACCAACGTGGGTTTCCGCGTGCCCGGGCGAATCGCCAGGCGCAATGTCGATGTCGGCGCCGAAGTGAAGAAGGGCGACCTGCTCGCCACCCTCGACCCCACCGACCAGCAGAACCAGTTGCTTGCCGCCCAGGGCGACTTGGCGCGGATCGAGGCGCAGTACATCAATGCCCAGGCCAATGCCCGCCGCCAGCAGCAATTGTTCGACCGTGGCGTCGGTGCCCAGGCGCAACTGGACATCGCCCAGACCGACCTGAAGACCACCGGGGCCTCGCTAGAACAGGCCAAGGCAGCGGTGCAACAGGCCCGTGATCAACTCAACTACAGCGAGCTGCACACCGATCACGATGCGGTGGTCACGGCCTGGAATGCCGAAGCCGGGCAGGTGGTCACCGCCGGCCAGCAAGTGGTGACCCTGGCTCGCCCGGACATCAAGGAAGCGGTGATCGACCTGCCGGCCGACTTGGTCGACCGGCTGCCCGCCGGCGTCGTATTCGAAGTTGCCGCGCAGCTGGATCCGGCCACCCGCACCACCGCCACCGTCCGCGAGATCGAACCCCAGGCCCAGAGTGCAACGCGCACGCGTCGCGCGCGACTGACGCTGGCCGAGACGCCGCCGGGCTTTCGCCTGGGCACGGCCATCAGCGTCACCCTGAGTTCGGCCATTGAACCGCGGATCGAGCTGCCCCTCAGTGCGCTGCAAGAGGTCGATGGCAAGGCCCGGATCTGGCTGATCGACCCGCAGAACCAAACGGTCTCGCCTCGCGACGTGCGGATCATCGAGCGTTCGGCGGACTCGGTGCTGGTCGCCAATGGCATCAAGCCGGGCGACCGCGTGGTCAGCGCCGGCGTGAACAGCCTCAAGCCGGGGCAGAAAGTGAAACTCGACGAGGACGCACGATGAAAGGGCCTTTCAACTTATCCGAATGGGCCCTGCGGCATCAGTCGTTCGTCTGGTACCTGATGTTCGTCGCGTTGCTGATGGGGGTGTTTTCCTACCTTAACCTGGGGCGCGAAGAAGACCCTTCGTTCACCATCAAGACCATGGTCATCCAGACCCGTTGGCCCGGTGCGACCCAGGAAGAAACCCTCAAGCAGGTCACCGACCGCATCGAGAAGAAACTCGAAGAGCTCGACTCCCTCGACTACGTCAAGAGCTACACCCGTCCGGGGGAATCGACGGTGTTCGTGTACCTGCGCGATACCACCAGTGCCAAGGACATTCCCGAGATCTGGTACCAGGTGCGCAAGAAGATCAACGACATTCGTGGCGACTTCCCCGAAGGCCTGCAAGGCCCGGGGTTCAACGACGAGTTCGGTGACGTGTACGGTTCGGTGTATGCCTTCACCGGCGACGGCTTGTCGATGCGCCAGTTGCGCGACTACGTGGAGCAGGTCCGTGCCGAAATCCGCGACGTGCCAGGCCTGGGCAAGGTGGAGATGATCGGCGAGCAGGACGAAGTGCTGTACCTGAACTTCTCCACGCGCAAACTCGCCGCACTGGGCATCGACCAGCGCCAGGTGGTGCAGAGCCTGCAATCGCAGAACGCGGTGACGCCCGCCGGGGTGATCGACGCCGGTCCCGAGCGGATTTCCGTGCGCACGTCGGGGCAGTTCCAATCGGAAAAAGACCTGGCCAACGTCAACCTGCGGCTCAACGACCGGTTCTACCGCCTGGCTGACGTCGCCGACATCAGTCGCGGCTACGTCGACCCGGCCACGCCGATGTTCCGCTTCAACGGCACGCCAGCCATCGGCCTGGCCATCGCCATGAAGAAGGGCGGCAATATCCAGGCATTCGGCAAGGCCCTGCATGCGCGCATGAACGAACTGACGGCCGACCTGCCGGTCGGCGTCGGCGTGCACACCGTGTCGGACCAGGCCGAAGTGGTGGAGGAGGCCGTCGGCGGCTTCACCAGCGCGTTGTTCGAGGCGGTGATCATCGTGCTGGTGGTCAGTTTCATCAGCCTGGGCATACGCGCCGGACTGGTGGTGGCCTGCTCGATCCCGCTGGTGCTGGCGATGGTCTTCCTCTTCATGGAGTACAGCGGCATTACCATGCAGCGGATCTCCCTCGGGGCGTTGATCATCGCCCTGGGGCTGCTGGTGGACGACGCCATGATCACCGTGGAGATGATGGTCACGCGTCTGGAGAAAGGCGACAGCAAGGACCAGGCCGCCACCTTCGCCTATACCTCCACTGCGTTCCCGATGCTCACCGGGACCCTGGTGACCGTGGCCGGTTTCGTGCCCATCGGCCTGAACGCCAGCTCCGCCGGCGAGTACACCTTCACCCTGTTCGCGGTCATCGCCGTGGCGATGCTGGTGTCCTGGATCGTCGCGGTACTGTTCGCCCCGGTGATCGGCGTGCACATCCTGAGCACCAACGTGAAGCCCCACAGCGCCGAGCCGGGCCGGATCGGCCGGGCGTTCAACGGCGGCCTGTTGTGGGCGATGCGCAATCGCTGGTGGGCCATCGGCATTACGGTGCTGTTGTTCGTGCTGGCGGTGTTTTGCATGCGCTTCGTGCAGAACCAGTTCTTCCCGTCCTCGGACCGGCCGGAAATCCTGGTGGACCTGAACTTGCCGCAAAATGCCTCGATGGACGAGACGCGCCGGGCGGTCGATCGCCTGGAAGCGAGCCTCAAGGGCGACCCGGACATCGAGCGCTGGAGCACCTACATCGGCGAAGGCGCGATTCGCTTCTACCTGCCCCTGGACCAGCAGTTGCAGAACCCGTACTACGCGCAGCTGGTGATCGTCAGCAAGGGCCTGGAGTCGCGCACGGCCCTCACCGAGCGCCTGCAAAAGCGCTTGCGCGAGGACTTCGTCGGCATCGGCAGCTACGTGCAAGCCCTGGAAATGGGCCCGCCGGTGGGCCGGCCGATCCAGTACCGGGTCAGCGGCAAGGACATCGACCAGGTGCGCAAACACGCCATCGAACTGGCCACCGAACTGGACAAGAACTCGCACATCGGCGAGATCATTTACGACTGGAACGAGCCGGGCAAGGTGCTGCGCATCGACATTGCCCAGGACAAGGCGCGGCAACTCGGCTTGTCCTCCGATGACGTCGCCCGGCTGATGAACAGCATCGTCAGTGGCTCGCCCGTGACCCAGGTCGACGACGATATCTACCTGATCGACGTGGTGGGGCGTGCCGTCGACGCCGAGCGCGGTTCGCCGGAAACCTTGCAGAACCTGCAGATTGTCACCCCCGGCGGCGCCTCGATCCCGCTGTTGGCGTTCGCCACCGTGCGCTATGAGCTGGAGCAGCCACTGGTGTGGCGGCGCGACCGCAAGCCGACCATCACCATTAAGGCCGCGGTGCGCGACGAAATCCAGCCCACTGACCTGGTCAAGCAACTGCAGCCGGACATCGACAAGTTCGCCGCCGGCTTGCCAGCGGGCTACAAAGTCGCCACGGGCGGTACGGTGGAGGAAAGCAGCAAGGCCCAGGGGCCGATTGCCAGTGTCGTGCCGCTGATGCTGTTCCTGATGGCGACTTTCCTGATGATCCAGCTGCACAGCGTGCAGAAGCTGTTCCTGGTGGCGAGCGTGGCGCCCCTGGGCCTGATCGGCGTGGTCCTGGCGCTGGTGCCGACGGGCACGCCCATGGGCTTCGTGGCGATCCTGGGGATCCTGGCGCTGATCGGCATCATCATCCGCAACTCGGTGATCCTGGTGACCCAGATCGATGAGTATGAGCGCGACGGCTACGAGCCCTGGGATGCCGTGGTGGAGGCCACCGAGCACCGGCGCCGGCCGATCCTGCTCACGGCCGCTGCCGCCAGCCTGGGGATGATCCCGATTGCCCGCGAAGTGTTCTGGGGGCCGATGGCCTACGCGATGATCGGCGGGATCATCATCGCCACGCTGCTGACGCTGTTGTTCCTGCCGGCGCTGTATGTGGCCTGGTACAAGATCCGCGAGCCCAAGCGCGATTGAAGGGGCTGTTCTCGGCCCTTGTGGCGAGGGAGCTTGCTCGCGCTGGGCCTTCGCGCTGTAGGCAACTCGGAAAACTGTGGGAGCGAGCTTGCTCGCGAAGAGGGCGGGGCTGACAAATGGATGCTGACTGTCCGACGCCTGCGCGGGTAAACCCGCTCCCACAGGGGGCGCGGGCGGATGCAGAATCTGTATTCACACCACCGCCTTTGTGGGAGCGGGTTTACCCGCGAAGGCGTCCGCCCAGCCGACCGTGACCTTTACTTACGCAACAACCGCAACCCATTGAACACCACCAGCAAGCTCACCCCCATGTCGGCGAAAACCGCCATCCACATGGTGGCGAGGCCGGCGAAGGTCACGCCGAGGAAAATCGCCTTGATGACCAGCGCCAGGGCGATGTTCTGTTTCAGGATGCTGGAGGTTTGCCGCGACAGGCGGATGAAGGCCGGGATCTTGCGCAGGTCGTCGTCCATCAAGGCGACGTCGGCGGTTTCGATGGCCGTGTCGGTCCCGGCCGCTGCCATGGCGAAGCCGATTTCCGCGCGAGCCAGGGCCGGCGCGTCGTTGATGCCGTCACCCACCATGCCCACCCGGTGCCCCTTGGCGTACAGCGCTTCGATGGCTTGCAGCTTGTCGTTCGGCAACAGGTCGCCTCGGGCCTGGTCCATGCCCACCTGGGTCGCAATCGCTTCGGCGGTGTGAACGTTGTCGCCGGTGAGCATCAGGGTCTTGATGCCCAGCTCATGCAATTGCCGGATGGCTTCGCGGCTGGACTCCTTCACGGTGTCGGCCACGGCGAACAGCGCCAGGGGGCCCTTGGCATCGAGCAACAGCACCACCGACTTGCCTTGTTTTTCCAGGGCGAAGAGTTGCTCCTCCAGCGCCGGTGAGCACAGGCCCAGGTCTTCCACCAGGCGATGATTGCCCAGGTGGTAGGTCTGGCCGTCGATGTCGCCACGCACCCCTCGTCCCGCCAGGGCTTGGAAGTTATCCACAGGCTGCGCCGCCCGTTGCTTGTCCGTCGCCGCCTCGGCGATGGCGCGCGACACCGGGTGGTCGGAACGGGCGGCCAGGCTCGCGGCCAAGGCCGGGGCGGTGGTTTCCACGGTGGGGTCCAACACCACGCAGTCGGTCTGCACCGGTTTGCCGTGGGTAATCGTGCCGGTCTTGTCCAAGGCCAGGTAGTCGAGCTTGTAGCCAGCCTCCAGGTACACGCCGCCCTTGACCAGGATACCTCGGCGCGCCGCTGCCGCCAGGCCGCTGACGATGGTCACCGGCGTGGAGATCACCAGCGCACAAGGGCACGCCACCACCAGCAGCACCAACGCCCGGTAGATCCAGTCGAACCACGCCGCGCCCATGAACAGCGGCGGGATGACGGCCACGGCGAGGGCCAGGGCGAATACCACCGGGGTGTAATAGGTTGAAAATTGATCGACGAAACGCTGAGTGGGTGCCCGCGAACCCTGGGCCTGTTCCACGGCGTGGATAATGCGCGCCAGGGTGGACTGGTCCGCCGCGGCGGTGACGGTGTACTCCAGCTCGCCGGCCTGGTTGATGGTGCCGGCAAACACCTTGTCGCCGACGGTTTTCTCCACCGGCAGGCTTTCGCCGGTGATCGGTGCCTGGTCGATGGTCGAGCGCCCGGCTACCACGTCTCCGTCCAGGGCGACGCGCTCGCCGGGGCGAACCCGGACTCGCGCGCCCAGGGCGATGGCCTTGACCTCCTGCACCTGCCAGCTACCGTCGGGCTGTTGCACGGTGGCCTGTTCCGGGGCCATCTGCATCAGGCCGCTGATGGCATTGCGTGCCCGGTCCAGGGATTTGGCCTCGATCAGTTCGGCCACGGTGAACAGGAACATCACCATTGCCGCTTCCGGCCATTGGCCGATCAGCACGGCGCCGGTCACGGCGATGCTCATCAGCGCGTTGATGTTCAGGTTGCGGTTCTTCAGGGCGATCCAGCCTTTTTTGTAGGTGCCAAGGCCGCCGCTGAGGATCGACACCAGCGCCACCACGGCCACCACCCAGGTGGGGGCGGCGTTGGTGAAATGGATCACCTCGGCGCCCAGGGCCGTGACGCCGGACAACGCCAGCGGCCACCAGGGCTTGGCGGGGGCGGGTTGTGGGTTGGCAGGTTTCTCCTGACCCGGTGTCAGCGGCTCGGCCTGCATGCCCAGGGACTGGATCGCGCGGATGATCGGTGCGTCGTCGGGCAAGTCATGGGTGACGCCCAGCACGCGGTTGATCAGGTTGAATTCCAGCTGCTGCACGCCTTCAAGCTTGCCGAGCTTGTTCTGGATCAGCGTCTGTTCGGTGGGGCAGTCCATCGCCTCGATGCGAAAACTGCTCAACCGCGCGCCGTCCGTCGGTGCGTGGCCGAGGTTGACCACCGACGGCGCCGCTTCCGAGGCGCAGCAGGAATGCCCGTGGTCATGGCCATGGTTGGGCTTGTGGATGTGAAGGGAATCGCTCATCGGGTGACGTCCATGAAAAGTGCCTGTTGCACAGTAAAGACCCTGTAGCCACTATAGGGTCAAGCACCTATTTGGGAGACACCGCCATGAAGATCGGCGAACTGGCGAAAATCACCGACTGCCAGGTCGAAACCATCCGCTACTACGAGCGCGAAGGCCTGTTGCCGGAGCCGGCCCGCAGCGACGGCAACTACCGCGTCTATACCCAGGCCCATGCCGAGCGGCTGACGTTCATCCGCAACTGCCGCACCCTGGACATGACCCTGGAGGAAATTCGCAGCCTGCTGACCCTGCGCGACAGCCCCCAGGACCAATGCGAAAGCGTCAATGCCCTGATCGATGAGCACATCCACCACGTCAAGGCGCGGATCGATGGCCTGCTGGCCTTGCAGGCGCAACTGATCGACCTGCGCCATCGCTGTGGCGAAGGGCCGGACCTGGAGCAATGTGGGATTTTGCAGCGGCTGGAGGTCAGCGGAGCGGTGGTGCCGGAGACGGAGCCTTCGCATGTGGGGCGCAGTCATGGGCATTGAAGGTCATGAAGATCCAATGTGGGAGCGGGCTTGCCCGCGAAGGCGGTACATCAGACAAGATTCCTTTATCTGATAGGCCGCCTTCGCGAGCAAGCCCGCTCCCACAGGGATGGACAGTGGTGTGCTTCAGACCGCCATCGGCGCGGTCATCGGCGCATGGTGCTGGTAGCCTTCGAGGCTGAAGTCGCCCGGCTCCACGAGCTCCAGCCACTCCGGCTGGTACACGCCGGTCTTGGCGAACTCCGGCACGCGCTCGGAAATCACCAGCCTCGGCATCGGGAACGGCTCGCGGGTGAGCTGTTCGTTGAGCATGTCCAGGTGGTTTTCGTAGACGTGCGCGTCGCCGATGAAATAGGTGAACCAACGCGGGGTATAGCCGGTCAGGCGGCCGATCAGGCTCAGCAGCGCGGCGCCCTCGGTGAGGTTGAACGGCGTACCCAGCCCCAGGTCGTTGGAGCGGATGTAGAGGGTCAGGGAGATTTCCTTGGTCTCGACATTCGGGTGGAACTGGTAGAGCAGATGGCACGGCGGCAGGGCCATCTCATCGAGCTGGGCGCAGTTCCAGCCGTGGAACAGAATGCGCCGGCTGCCCGGGTCCTTGATGATGGTGTCGACGCACTGGCGGACCTGGTCGATGGCTTTGTACAGCACCACGTAGGCCTGGCCGTTCTCTTCGCCTTCGGCGATCTGCCGGTAGCCCTGGGCCAGGGTCTGCTCGATGGCCGCCCGGTTGGTCACCGGGATCTGCTTGTAGGCCGGCCACTTGCGCCATTGCACGCCATAGATCTCGCCCAGGTCGTCTTCGCCCTGGCGGAATGGGTTGGCCAGCCATTGGGCGTTTTCATTGGCGTTCTGATCCCAGACCTTGCAGCCCAACGCCCGGAATTCGGCAGCATTGTTGACGCCGCGCAGGAACCCGCACATCTCGCCGATGGCCGACTTGAACGCCATCTTGCGGGTGGTGATGGCCGGGAAACCGTCCTTGAGGTCATAGCGCAGCATCGCACCGGGGAAACTGATGGTGTTCACGCCCGTGCGGTTGGCTTGCTTGGTGCCGTTCTTGATGACGTGGGCCACCAGATCGAGATATTGCTTCATGGGTTACCTGTGTCCTTGAACCCGAGGCCGGGCCCCGGGGTTCGAATTTTTTAAGCCTTGGCCGCCGCAGCCGGCGCACGATGATAAGCCAGCCAGATCAGCACCAGGCCACCGACGATCATCGGCAGGCACAGCACCTGGCCCATGGTCAGCCAGTTCCAAGCCAGGTAGCCGAGCTGGGCGTCCGGTACACGGACGAACTCGACGATGAAGCGGAAGATTCCGTAGAACAGCGCGAACATGCCCGACACGGCCATGGTTGGCCGCGGCTTGCGCGAGAACAGCCAGAGAATCAGGAACAGCGCCACGCCTTCGAGGGCGAACTGGTACAACTGCGACGGGTGGCGCGGCAACTGCGCCGGGTCGCTGAACGGCGGGAAGACCATCGCCCACGGCACGTCGGTCGGCTTGCCCCACAATTCGGCGTTGATGAAGTTGCCGATGCGCCCGGCGCCCAGGCCGATCGGCACCATCGGCGCGACGAAGTCCATCAGCTCGAAAAACGACTTGTTGTTGCGCTTGCCGAACCACACCGCCGCGAGCATCACGCCGATGAAGCCACCGTGGAACGACATGCCGCCCTTCCAGACCTCGAAGATCAGCGTCGGGTTGGCCAGGTAGGCGCTCAGGTCGTAGAACAGCACGTAGCCCAAGCGCCCGCCGACAATCACCCCCATGGACAGCCAGAACACCAGGTCGGAGAGTTTTTCCTTGTTCCAGGTCGGGTCGAAGCGGTTGAGCCGGCGCGACGCCAACAGCCAGGCGCCGCCGATGCCGACCAGGTACATCAGGCCGTACCAGTGGATTTTCAGCGGGCCGATGGCCAGGGCCACCGGATCGATCTGCGGGTAAGGCAGCATTGATATTCCTCGTAAACGTCAAAAATACCCGGGCGACGCTGCCACCTCGGGATTAAGCCAGGATTGCGTCAGAGCAGGAAACTTGCGCCCACGCAGAACAGCAAAGCGGCGAACAGCCGTTTGAGCAAGCGCGGCGACAGGCGATGGGCCAGTCGCGCGCCGAAGCGGGCGAAGACCATGCTGGTCAGGGCGATGCCCAACAACGCCGGCAAATACACAAAACCGAGACTATGGGCTGGGAGCAGCGGATCGTGCCAGCCCAAAATCATGAAACTTAAAGCACTGGCCAGGGCAATCGGCAGGCCACAGGCCGATGACGTCGCCACCGCCTGCTGCATCGGCACGCTGCGCCAGGTCAGGAACGGTACGGTCAGCGAACCGCCGCCGATGCCGAAAATCGCCGACGCCCAGCCGATCACCGTGCCGGCCAGGGTCAGCCCGGCCTTGCCCGGCACCGTGCGGCTGGCCTTGGGCTTGAAGTCCAGGGCCAGTTGCAGCGCGACGACCATGGCGAACACGCCGATGATCTTTTGCAGGTTCGGGCCGGAAATCGCCTCGGCGGTGACCGCTCCGACGCCAGCCCCGACCAGGATCCCGACGGTCATCCAGGCGAAGATCGGCCAGCGCACCGCGCCCTTGCGCTGGTGCTCGCGCACGGCATTGACCGAGGTGAAGATGATCGACGCCAGGGAGGTGCCCACGGCCAGGTGGGTCAGGACCTGCGGGTCGAAACCCTGCAAGGTGAAACTGAACACCAGGACGGGAACGATGATCATCCCGCCGCCCACGCCGAACAGCCCGGCCAGCACACCGGCGCAGGCGCCGAGCAGCAGATAGAGCACAAATTCCACCAGCGTCTCCCCAGCCATCCCCGAAACAAGAGCGGCATGGTAACGGATCCATGGCCCTGGGCTCCACTGAAGGCGATGGATGCGAGGGCGATGTGTGGGTAGAGTGGGTTCGAACACCGATCGCTTTGTGGCGAGGGAGCTTGCTCCCGCTGGGCTACGCAGTAGCCCAAAAATCGTCGGGGAGTGCTGCGCCCTCCAGCGGGAGCAAGCTCCCTCGCCACGGGTCTTCGCTAAATCCGTCTAACTGGCTGGGGACTACCTGATGTGCCTGATCGTATTTGCCTGGCGACCTGGCCACGCCCGGCCGTTGATCGTGGCGGCCAACCGCGATGAATTCTACGCCCGGCCGACCTTGCCCCTGGCCCAGTGGCCGGATGCACCCCATGTCCATGCCGGCCGTGATCTGGAGGCCGGTGGCACCTGGCTGGGCATCGGCGCCGACGGTCGCTTCGCCGCCCTGACCAACATCCGCGACCCGGGCCAGGGCCCGGCCTTCAAGTCGCGGGGAGAGCTGGTGGCGCGCTTTTTGGGCGGGAGCCTGTCGATTGCCGATTATTTCAGCGAAGTCGTGCCCCGTGCCGGCGAGTATGGCGGGTTCAACCTGTTGCTTGGCGACGGCGCTGAGCTCTGGCACTTCAACGCTCGCGACGCCCGTCCGCAATGCCTGGCGGAGGGCCTTTACGGGGTGTCGAACGCCGGGCTGAACACGCCCTGGCCCAAGCTTCTCAAGGCCCGGGCCGCGCTCGCCGAGGTGCTGGATGACCCGCATCCCCAGGCCTTGCTGGCACTGCTCAACGACCCGGAGCCGGCCCCGGTGGCCGATTTGCCGGACACCGGCGTGGGCCTGGCGACCGAGCGGCTGTTGTCGAGTGTCTTCATTGCCAGCCCCGCCTACGGGACGCGAGCGAGCACGGCGTTGATCGTCCATGCCGATGGGACACGGCACCTGGTCGAACGCAGCTTCGGGCCCCATGGGGGGCATTTGGGGGAGGTGGAGGTGCGAGCCTGAAGGGTTAGCGTCAGCCCGTGGCGAGGGGCGACTAGGCTCTGCCTGAAAAGCCTTGATACTCGGTGATGCTGCGTTAAAAACCGCCTCACTTCGTCTCAAGATTTTTCAAACAGAACCTAGAGCGTCTTGTTCGAAGCCGGATTGATCATCCGCGCCAACCCGAGGTTCTTCAGCGCCAGTTGCAGGGAGCTGTGGATCACTTGCGGGTTGTCGATGGTCATGACTTCCGCCAGCAGTTCCTGGGCCTTGCTGAGGTTGATCTGGCGCAGCATCCACTTCACTTTCGGCAAGTTGGTGGCGTTCATCGACAGGCTGTCAAAACCCATCGCCATCAACAGGACGGCGGCTGCCGGGTCGCCGGCCATTTCGCCGCAGATGCTCACCGGCTTGCCTTCGGCATGGGCGTCGCGCACCACGGTCTGCAACGCTTGCAGCACGGCGGGGTGCAGATAGTCGTACAGGTCGGCCACCCGTGGGTTGTTGCGGTCCACGGCCAGCAGGTATTGCGTCAGGTCGTTGGAGCCCACCGACAGGAAGTCCACCTGGCGCGCCAGTTCCTTGGTCTGGTACACCGCTGCCGGGATCTCGATCATCACGCCCACCGGCGGCATCGGTACGTCGGTGCCTTCGTCGCGTACTTCGCCCCAGGCCCGGTGAATCAGGTGCAGGGCTTCTTCCAGCTCGTGGGTGCCGGAGATCATCGGCAACAGGATGCGCAGGTTGTTCAGGCCTTCGCTGGCCTTGAGCATGGCGCGTGCCTGGACCAGGAAGATTTCCGGGTGGTCGAGGGTCACGCGGATGCCGCGCCAGCCGAGGAACGGGTTGTCTTCCTTGATCGGGAAGTAAGACAGGGATTTGTCGCCGCCAATGTCCAGGCTGCGCATGGTCACCGGCTGCGGATGGAAGGCGGCCAGTTGTTCACGGTAGATCGCCAGCTGTTCCTTCTCGCTGGGGAAGCGCTGGTTGATCATGAATGGCACTTCGGTGCGGTACAGGCCTACGCCCTCGGCGCCGCGCTTCTGCGCCCGGGCCACGTCGGCCAGCAGGCCGGTGTTGACCCACAGCGGCATGCGATGGCCGTCCAGCGTCACGCAAGGCAGGTCCCGCAGCGCATCCAGGCCCAGGGCCAGTTGCTTTTCTTCTTCCACCACATCGGCGAACTGCTTGCGCAGCACGTCGCTGGGGTTGGTGTAGACCTCGCCGTGGTAGCCGTCGACGATCATCTGGATGCCGTCGACCTTGGAGTACGGCAGGTCCACCAGGCCCATCACCGTCGGGATGCCCATGGCCCGGGCCAGGATCGCCACGTGGGAGTTGCCCGAACCCAGCACCGACACCAGCCCCGCCAGCTTGCCTTCGGGCACTTCGCCGAGCATGGCCGGGGTCAGCTCCTCGCTGACCAGGATGGTGTTGTCGGGGTAGACCAGGGTCTGCTGGCGTTCCTGCTGCAGGTAGGCCAGCAGCCGGCGGCCGAGGTCCTTGACGTCGGAGGCGCGCTCGCGCAGGTAGGCGTCGTCCATCAGTTCGAAACGGTTGACGTGGTCGGTCACCACCTGGCGCAACGCGCCCTGGGCCCACTGGCCGGTCTTGATGACCGTGGTCACCTCGCTGCCCAGGGAGGCGTCGTCGAGCATCATCAGATAAACGTCGAACAGCGCACGCTCTTCAGGGCGCAGTTGCGTCGCCAGTTTGGCCGAGAGGGCGCGCATGTCGGCGCGCACGCCTTCGATGGCGGTCTTGAACAGCCCCAGCTCGGCGTCGATGTCGGTGATGGTCTTGTCCGGCACCACGTCGAGGTCGGCCGGCGGCAGCATGACCACCGCGGTACCCACGGCCGCTCCCGGTGAACCCGGCACGCCGACGAACTTGGCTTCCTGGATGCCCTTGCCCTGGCGACCCAGGCCGCTGATCGAGCCGGTGGCCTCGGCGTGGGCGATGACCCCGGCCAGTTGCGCGCTCATCGTCACGAGGAAGGCTTCTTCACCTTCGTCGAACTGGCGGCGCTCCTTTTGCTGGATGACCAGCACGCCGACGACGCGGCGGTGGTGAATGATCGGTGCGCCGAGGAACGAGGCGTAACGCTCTTCGCCGGTTTCGGCGAAGTAGCGGTAGCGCGGGTGGTCCGCGGCGTTCTCGAGGTTCAGGGGTTCTTCGCGCGTGCCGACCAGGCCGACCAGACCTTCATTGGGCGCCATGCTGACCTTGCCGATCGAGCGCTTGTTCAAGCCCTCGGTGGCCATCAGCACGAAACGGTTGGTCTCGGGGTCCAGCAGGTAGACCGAGCAGACCTGGCTGCCCATGGCCTCTTTGACGCGCAATACAATAATCCCCAACGCCGCCTTGAGATCCTTGGCGGAGTTAACTTCCTGGACGATCTTGCGCAGCGTATTGAGCATGGCTCGGGGTCGAACTCCGTCGTCAGTCGCGCGTCAGCAGGCGCGGGGCAAGCTCTTTGAGAGCGCGTCGATACACCTCGCGCTTGAATGTCACCACCTGGCCCAACGGATACCAATAGCTGACCCAGCGCCAGCCATCGAACTCCGGTTTACCGGTCAAATCCATCCGCACCCGCTGCTCGTTGGAGATCAGGCGCAGGAGAAACCATTTCTGTTTCTGGCCGATGCACAGCGGTTGGCTGTGCGTGCGGACCAGGCGTTGCGGCAAACGATAGCGCAACCAGCCGCGGGTGCAGGCGAGTATTTCGACATCTTCTCGCTCAAGCCCCACTTCTTCGTTCAACTCGCGGTACAAGGCCTCTTCCGGCGTCTCCTGGGGGTTGATCCCGCCCTGGGGAAACTGCCAGGCGTCTTGATTGATACGGCGAGCCCATAGCACCTGCCCTGCATCATTCGTCAGAATGATCCCCACATTGGGGCGGAAACCATCGGGGTCGATCACGGCAACAACCTCGCAAACGCATGTCGCCGCATTGTTCCACAAAGGTTGTGAAAGCAGCAACGCGCCGGCCTACCTTATGTGCACTCTTGTGAAAAGTCCGTATTCTGGACGCCTTTCTTCAGATTTTTCAGCGAGTAACTGCAATGCGGCTGGCTTTATTCGACTTGGACAACACCTTGCTGGGCGGCGACAGCGACCACGCGTGGGGCGATTACCTGTGTGAGCGCGGCTTTCTCGACGCCGTCTCCTACAAGGCGCGCAACGACGCGTTCTACCAGGATTACCTGGCCGGCAAGCTGGACAACGCCGAGTACCTGAATTTTTGCCTGGAAATCCTCGGCCGTACCGAGATGGACGTGCTGGCCCAGTGGCATCTGGACTACATGCGCGATTGCATCGAGCCGATCGTGTTGCCCCAGGCCCTCGACCTGTTGAAAAAACACCGCGATGCCGGCGACAAGCTGGTGATCATCACCGCCACCAACCGTTTCGTCACCGCCCCGATTGCCGAGCGCCTGGGGGTCGAGACCCTGATCGCCACCGAGTGCGAGATGGTCGACGGGCGCTACAGCGGCCGCAGCACCGACATCCCGTGCTTTCGCGAAGGCAAGGTGACCCGGCTGAACCGCTGGCTGGAAGAAACCGGGCATTCGCTTGAGGACAGCTATTTCTACAGCGACTCGATGAATGACTTGCCGTTGCTGGAGGCGGTGACGCACCCGGTGGCCGTGGACCCGGACCCGAACTTGCGGGCCGAGGCGCAGAAGCGGGGCTGGCCGGTGATTTCGTTACGCGGCTGAAACCGCTTTCGCGAGCAAGCCCGCTCCCACATGGGCGTGCACAACCCTGTGGGAGCGGGCTTGCTCGCGAATGGGGCCGCTCGGTCTCAAGGCTTAGACCGGCTTGGCCCCCATCAACCCGGCAATGGCGATAAAACAGACCACACCGAACAGCGCCAGGGCAAAGGTGAACCTGCCGTTGCCCGCCGTCGGTGCCTTGCGCGCTTTGTTCAGCCGTACCAACAGCCAGAACCCCGCCAGCGCCGCCAGGGTGTAGAGCACGCTGGAAGCCAGCAGCCAGGTCTGCCCCAGTGGCCAGCCGACCTGATGCACCATCCACCAGCCGGTAAACGGCAGGCTCGCCAGGGACAGGCCCATCACCAGCCAGACAAACAGCCGAGGGCGTTGCAGCGTGCGCGCCGCAGCCGTGGCATCGCCGTTACGGCGTGTCCGCCAGACCCAGATAGCCAGGCCCAGGACGCCTGCCAGCAGCAGTACCGTGGCAATGACGTGAGCGACTTTCAGGATGGTCAAGGTTTCCATGGTTCGATTTCCTTATGACTTGTCCAGCACAGCTTAGACCCCTCTGTGGCGAGGGAGCTTGCTCCCGCTGGGTCGCGAAGCGGCCCCAAAAAAGCAGTGAGCGCTTCGCATTCAAGCGGGAGCAAGCTCCCTCGCCACAGGTCCACCCAGTCCCCAGTCCAAACCGCGGGATTCACCCCAGAAACAGTTGATACGCCGGGTTATCGCTTTCATCCCAGTACGGGTAACCGATTTCCTCCAGCGCCGCCGGCACCAGATGGCGTTCATCGTGTGGCACCTGTAGCCCCGCGACCACCCGGCCGTCCGCCGCGCCGTGGTTGCGGTAGTGGAACATCGAGATATTCCAGCGCCCGCCCAGCTTGTTGAGGAAGTTGAACAGCGCGCCCGGGCGCTCCGGGAACTCGAAGCGCAGCACCACTTCGTCGATGACATGGGCCGCGTGGCCACCCACCATGTGGCGGATGTGCAACTTGGCCAGTTCGTTGTCGGTCAGGTCCAGCACCGGGAAGCCTTGCGCGGTCAGGCTGGCGATCAGCGCCGTGCGCGGGTCGTTCTCCGGGTGGGTCTGCACGCCAACGAAGATGTGGGCTTCGCTGCCGGTGTTGTAGCGGTAGTTGAATTCGGTGATCTGGCGCTTGCCGATGGCTTCGCAGAAGGCCTTGAAGCTGCCCGGTTTCTCAGGGATGGTCACCGCGATGATCGCTTCGCGGCCTTCGCCCAGTTCGGCGCGCTCGGCCACGTGGCGCAAGCGGTCGAAGTTGACGTTAGCGCCGGAGTCGATGGCTACGAGGGTCTGGCCGCTGATGGCGCGCGTTTCGACGTACTTCTTGATCCCGGCCACGCCCAAGGCGCCGGCAGGTTCGGTGATCGAGCGGGTATCGTCGTAGATATCCTTGATCGCGGCGCAGATCTCGTCGGTGCTGACGGTGATCACCTCATCCACGTAGTGCTTGCAGATATCGAAGGTGTGCTGGCCGATCTGCGCCACGGCGACGCCGTCGGCAAACAGGCCCACCGTCGGCAACACCACGCGCTCGCCCGCCGCCAGGGCCGCTTGCAGGCAATTGGAGTCGTCCGGCTCGACGCCGATGACCTTGATGTCCGGCCGCAGGTATTTCACGTAGGCCGCGATCCCGGCGATCAGCCCGCCACCGCCCACCGGGACAAATATCGCATCCAGGCGCCCGGGTGCTGGCGCAGGATTTCCATCGCCACCGTGCCCTGCCCGGCAATGGTATGGGGATCGTCATACGGGTGGATGTAGACGTAGCCCTTTTCGTCGACCAGTTTCAGCGAGTAGGCCAGGGCTTCAGGGAACGAGTCGCCGTGCAGCACCACCTTGCCGCCACGCGAGCGCACGCCCTCGACCTTGATTTCCGGGGTGGTCTTGGGCATCACGATGGTGGCCTTCACGCCCAGCACCTTGGCCGCCAGGGCGAGGCCCTGGGCGTGGTTGCCTGCCGACGCCGTGACCACGCCGCGGGCGCGTTCTTCGTCGCTGAGTTGGGTCAGCTTGTTGTAGGCCCCGCGAATCTTGAACGAGAACACCGGCTGCAAGTCTTCGCGCTTGAGCCAGATGTCGTTGCCCAGCCGTTCGGACAGCTGGCGAGCGGTCTGCAGTGGGGTTTCTACGGCAACGTCGTAAACGCGCGAGGTGAGGATCTTTTTGACGTACTGTTCAAGCATCGGAAAGCATCACTGGGCGGGTTGGGCAGGGCCAAGGAGTCTAACCCGGCTTTTGGCCGGGCGACCATACGAATTAAAGGGTTTCAAGGTACAAGGCCCCCTGTGGCGAGGGCGCTTGCTGTGGCGAGGGAGCTTGCTCCCGCTGGACTGCGAAGCAGGCCCAAGATTCTGCGACGGCTGCGCCATCGAGCGGGAGCAAGCTCCCTCGCCACGGTTTCTACGCCTATAATGCCGGCCTTTCGTTCACTCTCGGCACCTTCGGAGCCCGCATGACCCAGGATCAACTCAAACAGGCCGTGGCCCAGGCCGCCGTCGACCTCATCCTTGCGAAACTGAATGACAAGAGCATCGTCGGGGTCGGCACCGGCTCCACGGCCAATTGTTTCATCGACGCGTTGGCAAAACACAAGGGCGCCTTCGACGGCGCGGTTGCCAGTTCCGAAGCCACCGCTGCGCGGCTCAAGGGGCATGGGATTCCGGTCTACGAGCTCAACACCGTGAGCGACCTGGAGTTCTACATCGACGGCGCCGACGAAAGTGATGCGCACCTGAACCTGATCAAGGGCGGCGGCGCGGCCCTGACGCGCGAGAAAATCGTCGCCGCCGTGGCCAAGACATTCATCTGCATCGCCGATGCCAGCAAACTGGTGCCGGTGCTCGGCGCTTTCCCGCTGCCGGTGGAAGTCATCCCGATGGCTCGCAGCCACGTCGCCCGCCAGTTGGTCAAGCTGGGCGGCGACCCGGTGTACCGCGAAGGCGTGCTGACCGACAACGGCAACATCATCCTGGACGTGCACAACCTGCAGATCACCCATCCGGTGGAACTGGAACGCCAGATCAACGCCATCGTCGGCGTGGTCACCAACGGTCTGTTCGCGGCGCGTCCGGCGGACGTGCTGTTGCTCGGGACGGCTGAAGGGGTGAAGACCCTCAAGGCTTGATCCGATGTGGTGACTGGCACTCTTGTGGCGAGGGGATTTATCCCCGTTGGGCTGCGAAGCAGCCCTAAAACCTGAGTTGATCGGTGTGCCAGATAGATTGAGTTCGTTGCTTTTGGGGGCTGCTACGCAGCCCAGCGGGGATAAATCCCCTCGCCACAGGATTTTTGATTCTTATCAATCGGGCTGCGGCTTCTTGAACACGTAGAACAGATTCGGCTCACTCACCAGGTAAAGGGTGCCGTCGTCGTCCATGGCGAGGCCTTCGGCCTGGGGGACGGTCTGCTGCAAGCCCTGGCTGCCCTTGCTCAAGGACAGCGTGCTCAGCGGCCGGCCATTGATGTCCAGTTCGATGATCAACCGCGATTCCTCGGACAACGCCAGCAGATGGCCGCTGCGTTCATCGTATTGCAGGCTCGAAAGGTCGCGCACGAACAGCCCGGCATCACGCTTGGGGTTGTTGATGACATGGACCGCGTAGGACTTTTCTGGATTCTGATGGGGAAACCCATGCACTTCATAAATCAGCATCGGGTCGCGTTCCTTGGCCACGAATAGCCGTTTGCCTACCGAGTCGTAGGCGAGCCCTTCGAACCCCTTGTTGCTGCTCATGTGCACGCCAAGCGTCATCTGCTCGGCGTCGGCGGCGTCGAGGAACCGGGTGTCCTGGTCCAGATGGATCTTGATCAGTCGCTGCTGGCGCTCGTCGGTGATGACGTAAGTGTCTTCGCTGATGAATTCCACCGCTTCCGGGTCGCCGAAGCCCACCAGGGCGATGCGCCGCAGGATCCTGCCTTCGAGTGACAGCTCGACCAGCTCCGGATTCTGGTTGGTGACGGTGAACAGGCTCTTGCGTATAGGATCGAAGGTCAGCGCCGAGACATCGTCGGCCAGGCCGTCGATCGCCTGCGCTTCGACCGTGACCCGGTACTGGTCCAGCGCAATGGCCTGCTCGTGGGCGGGATTCCAGAAGCTGTTGACGTTGAACCAGGCGCGCTCGAACAGGCGCAGGCGCTGTCCCATTGTGATCGAAGCGATCAGGGCGATGGCCAGCAACATCAGGATCAGAGGTTTGGGACGGGCGAGTCGACGCATGTTGGGGGTGGGCTCGGATAAGAACAGGTGGCTGAAATATCACGACTACCTGAACTGAAGCTTAATGGCCGTGTGCCACACCCTACAGCGAAGGAGGAATAATCCTACAAGGTCAGCGTTGTTTTTCGAAACGATAGAACAGATTCGGTTCGCTGACCATGTACAGGTTGCCGGCCTCGTCGACGGTAACGCCCTCGGCACGCGGTATCGTGTCCTTCAGGCCGTTGAAGCCGCCCAGCAGGGTCATGAAGCTGACCTGCTCGCCTTTTTCGTCCAGCTCCAGCAGCAAGTGGGAGTCGGCCGAAAGCACCAGCATGTGACCGGTGCGAGGGTCGACGGCCAGCGCCGAGAGGTTGCGCAGGTCCAGCTCATTGCTGACATGGATCTGCTTGTCGCCCTTGAGCAGCTGGCTGCCGTCGCTTTTCCAGGTGTACAGCGCCGGCGGGCGTTCTTCACCCAGCACCAGCTGCTGGTTGCGCGGATCCCAGACGATGCCTTCGAAACCCTTGTTCTGGTTTTTCGATGCGCCAAGGTCATAACGAGGGAAGGCGGCGCTGTTCAGCTCGCGGGTGTTGGCATCCACCTGGATGATCGACAGGCTGTGATCGCGTTCATCGGTAATCGCCAGCAGGCCGTTTTCCATGTAGGTCACGCCCTCCGGATTGCTCCAGCCCACCAGCGGCATCTTGCGCAGGACCTCGCCCTGCAGGGTCAGCTCCACCAGGAACGGGTTTTTGCCCATGACGGCGAACAAGGTTTTGGTCTGCGGGTTGTAGGTCACATCGGAGGCTTCGTCCTTCTCCATGCCCGGTAGCGGCTTGGCGTCGATCACGGCATGGTAGTCCGGCAGCCAGACACTCTCCTGGCGCTGGGCCGGGCTTTGGAAGCGTTCCGATAGCCAGAGCAGACCGCGGTCGTCCCAGTGCATCGCGAACGCCAGGCCATAAGCGGCGGCCACGGCCAGCAGTGACCAGGCATACCAGGGCAGGGCAAAGCGAGAGCGGCGGGCGGACTTGGCAGGGGACAGCGCGTGGGGTTTGGCCATGGGGAGAATGCGTTCCAGGAAATTCGGCTAAGGGAATGGCTGGCTCAGATGCCGCATTCGCCGGAATTATCCGGATGGCATGTGAAAAAAACGATAAATCACGGGATGGACTGCTCCCAAATCCTCTGTAGGAGCGAGCTTGCTCGCTCCTACAGAGGATGATGGCAGCTTTTAGCGAACGCAGCTTTCGAAGCGGCTCGCGCCCGGCAATTCCAGGACCAGTTCATCGCCGGCATTCAGCGGCCCGACGCCGGCCGGGGTGCCAGTGAGGATGACGTCGCCGGCCTGCAGCGAGAAGCAGCCGGCCATGTACTGGATCATCGGCACGATGGGGTTGAGCATCAGGCGGCTGTTGCCGTCCTGGCGCACCTCACCGTTGATGGTCAGGCGCACCGGGATGTCGGCCAGGTCGGTAAACGTGCTGCCTGGCACGAACGGGGCGATGACGGCCGCGCCGTCGAACGACTTGGCCACTTCCCATGGCAGGCCCTTGGCCTTGAGCTCGGCCTGCTTGTCCCGAAGGGTCAGGTCCAGGGCCGGGGCGAAGCCGGAGATGGCGTCCAGGATTTCCTCGGCGCTGGGCCGGGTCGACAGCGGCTTGCCGATCAGCACGGCGATCTCCGCCTCGTAGTGCACCGAGCCGCGCTCGGCCGGAATGCTGAACCCGCCCTCCAGCGGCACCACGCAACTGCCCGGCTTGATGAACAACAGCGGTTCGGTGGGCACCGGGTTGTCCAGTTCCTTGGCATGTTCGGCGTAGTTGCGGCCAATGCACACCACTTTGCCCACCGGGAAGTGGATGCGTGTACCGTCGACATACTGGTGCTGATAGCTCATTACCGACTCCTGTTCTGGGATTGGGGTGATTAAAGGGTTCAAACCGCGAAGATCTTGCCCGGGTTCATGATGCCGTTCGGGTCGAAGACCGCCTTCACGGCCTTCATGTATTCGATTTCCACTGGCGAACGACTATAGGCCAGGTAGTCGCGCTTGGTCATGCCCACGCCATGTTCGGCCGATATCGAGCCGTTGTACTTCTCGACGATCTCGAACACCCATTTGTTCACCGTGGCGCACTTGGCGAAGAACTCGTCCTTGCTCAGGTTTTGCGGCTTGAGAATGTTCAGGTGCAGGTTGCCATCGCCGATGTGGCCGTACCAGACGACTTCGAAGTCGGGATAGTGTTTGCCGACGATCGCGTCTATTTCCCTGAGGAAGTCCGGGACTTTGGAGACCGTCACCGAAATGTCGTTCTTGTACGGCGTCCAGTGGGAGATGGTTTCGGAAATGTACTCGCGCAGTTTCCACAGGTTCTGCAACTGGGTTTGACTCTGGCTCATCACGCCGTCCAGCACCCAGCCCTGTTCCACGCAGTGCTCGAAGGTTTCCAGCGCCTGGTTGGCCACGTCTTCGGTGGTGGCTTCGAATTCCAGCAGGGCATAGAACGGACAATCGGTCTCGAATGGCGCCGGTACGTCACCGCGCCCGAGGATCTTGGCCAGGGCCTTGTCGGAGAAGAATTCGAACGCGGTCAGGTCGAGCTTGCCCTGGAACGCATGCAGCACGGGCATGATCGAGGCGAAGTCCGGCGTGCCGAGCACCATCGCCGTGAGGTTTTTCGGCGCCCGGTCCAAGCGCATCGTGGCCTCGACCACGAAGCCGAGCGTGCCTTCGGCGCCGATGAACAACTGGCGCAAATCGTAGCCGGTGGCGTTCTTGATCAGGTCCTTGTTCAGCTCCAGCAGGTCGCCCTTGCCGGTGACGACCTTCATGCCCGCCACCCAGTTGCGGGTCATGCCGTAGCGAATGACCTTGATCCCGCCGGCATTGGTGCCGATGTTGCCACCAATCTGGCTGGAACCGGCCGATGCGAAGTCCACCGGGTAGTACAGCCCGTGTTCCTCGGCCTTGTTCTGCAATTGTTCGGTGATCACGCCCGGCTGGCACACGGCGGTGCGGTCGGTGAGGTTCACGTCGAGGATCTGGTTCATGTAGTCGAACGACACCACCACTTCGCCATGGGCGGCCACGGCGGCGGCGGAAAGCCCGGTGCGTCCGCCCGACGGCACCAGCGCGACCTTGCGGGTATTGGCCCAGCGCACGATGGCCTGCACCTGCTCAATGCTCTTGGGAAAGACGATGGCGCTTGGCGCGGGGGCAAAATGACGGGTCCAGTCCTTGCCGTAAGCGTCCAGGGAGTCGGCATCGGTCAGGACCTTGCCCGGCTCGACCAGGGTCTTCAACTCAGCGATCAGGTCAGCAGTAGTCATCGACAGAACTCTCGAACAATTCATGGTCACCCTGAAGACGGTTCACGTCGCAGAATGAGTGTTTGAAGGTCGCATATGCTAGCATACGCCCCCCGCAGAGGCGTTCTAACAGGCCACGCTGCGGGCCGGCGACTACGCCGTGTGGGCAGCCTGACGTTGCCCATTTCCCTGCCATTTTTCTCCGGGACACAGGTTACGCAGATGAGCAAGACTTCTCTCGATAAGAGCAAGATCAAGTTCCTTCTTCTCGAAGGCGTCCACCAATCGGCTGTCGACGTCCTCAAGTCGGCGGGCTACACCAGCATTGAGTACATCACCAGTTCTCTGCCGGAAGCCCAGCTCAAGGAAAAGATCGCCGATGCTCACTTCATCGGCATTCGCTCCCGTACCCAATTGACCGAAGAGATCTTCGACCACGCCAAGAAACTGGTCGCGGTCGGCTGCTTCTGCATCGGCACCAACCAGGTCGACCTCGACGCGGCGCGCGAGCGCGGCATCGCGGTGTTCAACGCACCGTACTCCAACACCCGTTCCGTTGCCGAACTGGTGCTGGCCGAAGCGATCCTGCTGTTGCGCGGTATCCCCGAGAAGAACGCATCCTGCCACCGTGGCGGCTGGATCAAGAGTGCGGCCAACTCCTTTGAAATCCGCGGCAAGAAGCTGGGGATCGTCGGCTACGGCTCGATCGGCACCCAACTGTCGGTCCTGGCCGAGGGCCTGGGCATGCAGGTCTACTTCTACGACACCGTGACCAAGCTGCCGCTGGGCAACGCCACCCAGGTCAATGACCTGCACGAGCTGCTGGGCATGTCCGATATCGTGACCCTGCACGTGCCGGAAACCGCTGCCACCCAGTGGATGATCGGCGAGAAGGAAATCCGCGCCATCAAGAAGGGCGGGATCCTGATCAACGCCGCCCGTGGCACCGTGGTCAGGCTCGAAGCCCTGGCCGAAGCGATCAAGGACAAGCACCTGATCGGCGCCGCCATTGACGTGTTCCCGGTGGAGCCGCGCTCCAACGACGACATCTTCGAAAGCCCGCTGCGTGGCCTGGACAACGTGATCCTGACCCCGCACATCGGTGGCTCCACCGCTGAAGCCCAAGCCAACATCGGCCTGGAAGTGGCGGAAAAACTGGTCAAGTACAGCGACAACGGTACTTCGGTATCGTCCGTGAATTTCCCGGAAGTGGCCCTGCCGGCTCACCCTGGCAAGCACCGCCTGCTGCACATCCACGAGAACATCCCGGGTGTGATGAGCGAGATCAACAAGGTCTTCGCCGAAAACGGCATCAACATTTCCGGTCAGTTCCTGCAGACCAACGAGAAGGTCGGCTACGTCGTGATCGACGTCGATGCCGAATACTCGGACCTGGCGCAAGAGAAGCTGCAGCACATCAAGGGCACCATTCGGTCCCGCGTGCTGTTCTAAGCCGCGAGGCTGGCTGGCAATGAAAAACGGGAGCCCGAAAAGGCTCCCGTTTTTTGTGCCTGATATGATGCTGCACCTGTGGGGGCGGGCTTGCTCCCACAAGGGCCTATGTTCCGTCACCCCAGGCGGTGTTATTTCACGTTTACCGTGATTTTCTTGGAGACAATCGGCGGATCAAACGGCATGTGGCCACTGTCGCCCAGTTCCAGCTGCAAGGTGTGCTTGCCCGGGGCCAGCTTGATGGTGGCCTCGGTCTGCGCCTTGCCGAAGTGCATGTGGTTGGCGTCGGTCGGGATCGGTGCGCCCGCGGCAGGCAATTGGTCGACATCGATCAGCAGATGGTGATGTCCGGTATTCTTGGTCACGTCACCCGCCGGGGCCAGGGCGATACCCTTGACGCCGAACTGGACCTTGAATTCCTGGGCGACAGTGGCTCCGTCGGCCGGGGAAACGATGAATGCTTCTGCGCCCTTGGGTGCAGGGGTTGCGGCGGTTGCCAGCATCGAAGTGCCGAGCAACAGGCCGGCCAACGCGGCACGAGACATAACGCTTTTCATTTTTTTCTCCAGTTTTTTCATGAAATCCGCCCGGTCATGACAACTTCATGACCAATCGTTGTCGAAGCCTGCAACAACCATAGCAAAGCGAGCCTGAAACGAGCGTCGCTTGTATCGATACCAAGGAGTGACCATGCGTTTCCTGCCTGGCCTGATCTGCCTGCTACCCCTTTTGAGCCCTTTGGCCCATGCCGAATTGATCGATGACATCAACGACCGTGGTGAGCTGCGCATCGCCCTGGAGGCCAATACCGCGCCGTTCAACTTCAAGGAAGACGGCAAGCTCACCGGGTTCGAAGTGGAGCTGGGCCAGATGCTCGCCAGTGAACTCGATGTACGCGCCGACTTCGTGGTCACCGATGCTGCGGACCTGCTGACCGGTGTGGAGAGCGGCAAGTACGACGTTGCCATCAACCACATAGCAATGACCCCGGAACTGGCCGAACGTTTCGACACCAGTGCCGCTTACAGTCAACCGGATGCGCAATTGTTGGCGAAAAAGGATGAAACCCAGCGCCCGCTGATGATGGCGCAGTCTTTCCAGCCGGAAGAAAAGAGCGGCCCGGCGCCGCACCTGGTGATCCCCTTCCAGAAAGGCAACCCGGCGTTCAAGGCCAGCCTGGACAACGCCCTGACGCGGATCAAGGATGACGGGCGGCTGGAGCAGTTGTCCCAGAAGTGGTTGGGCAAGCAGCAATAGCGGGGTGAGCGCAGCTTTTGTGGTGAGGATTGCTGGGCTTCAAATCTTGCGCCAGACACTCGCCAACCACGGCTGCTGCTCGCGCGGCCGTCCCGCCGGTCGGTAGTAATGCTCCAGCTCCACGAAGCCGGCGTCGGTGAGCAACGCGCGCCAGGCCGCCAGGTCGTGGTAGGCGCCGAAACGCTGGCCGTTCCAGCCCTCCTGATTCTCGCCCCGGGGTTGGAGCTGAACAACACGCCGTCAGCCTTGAGGGTGGCGTGCAGTTGCCTGAGCACCCGCGGCAACTCCTGTCGCGGAACGTGAAACAGCACGGCGTTGGCGAAGATCCCGTCGAAGCGTTGCGCCGGCAGGTCGAGTTCCAGGAAGTCCTGTTGCCACACCTCGCAGCCGCTGTCCTGGCGTGCCATGCGGACGAACTCGGCTGAGCCGTCCAGGCCGATCGCGACGTGGCCCAAGGCGGTGAACGCGCGCAAGTCCCGGCCCGGGCCGCAACCCAGGTCCAGGATGTGCAGCGGTGCGCTGGTCCGGATATGGCGCAGCAATGCGTCGATGTTCTGGCTCACATCATGGTCGCGGGTGCCTTCGCGAAAGTCTTCGGCGACGGCGTTGTAGTTGCCCAGGGTGGTGGCGGTGATGGCTTGCAAGTCTTCGGGGGAGTGTTTCATGGTCGTGGGCTTGGTAGGGAGCGTGGGCGGACTATAGCGCACATCCCCAGCCTGGCCGTTCACTTAAGGACGACACGTGATAAACCTCAAGTGAACAGCACTGCCACAAGGGCCGGCCTGTCAGCGTTTGTTCAGCCCCCGCGCCAGGCGGTCCCCGCCGAGCTGAATCACCGCCACCAGCGCCACCAGCAGAACGATCACCGTGAGCATGATCTGGCTGTCGAAACGCTGGTAGCCGTAACGGTAGGCGATGTCGCCCAGGCCACCGGCACCGATGGCCCCGGCCATCGCCGAGGAGTTGATCATGGTCACCAGGGTGATGGTGAAACCGCCGACGATGCCCGGCAGCGCTTCGGGCAGCAGCACGTGCCAGACAATGTGCCAGCGCCGGCAACCCATGGCCTGGGCCGCCTCGATCAACCCATGGTCGACCTCCCGCAGGCTGACCTCGGCGATGCGGGCGAAGAACGGCGTGGCGGCGATGGTCAACGGCACCACCGCCGCCCAGACACCGTACGTGGTGCCGACGATCAGCCGGGTGAACGGGATCAGCGCCACCATCAGGATCAGGAACGGGATCGAGCGGAACAGGTTCACGAACGCGCCCAGGGCCTTGTTCAAGACGGGCGCCTCAAAGATGCCACCCTTGCCGCTGGTCACCAGGATCACCGCCAGCGGTATGCCCGCCAGCAATGCGATCAACGACGACACCCCGACCATCAGGAAGGTGTCGATAAAGCCCTGCAATAACCGATCAAACCACATAGCCCAGCACCTCCACCTGTTGTGCCCAATCGCCCGCCCGTTGCCGCAGTTCCTCGGCGCCCCACGACGAGCCGCTTACCGCCAACAATAATTGCCCCAGCCCGTGGCCCTGGATCCGTTCGATGCCGCCATGGAGCAGCCGCACCCGTCCGCCGAGGGCGCTGAACAGGGCCGCCAGGTCGGGTTCGTCCTGCCCCGTGCCGGTGAACTGCAAGCGCAACACAGTGGCGGCCTCGGCTGAGGCCGGTTGCGCCTGCAAACGGCTCTTCAGTTCGTCGGGCAACGCGTGCTGCAACGGCGCGAGCAGGGTTCGGCTGACCGCGTGTTGCGGGTTGCCGAACACTTCCCAGACCGGTCCCTGCTCGACGATCCGTCCTTGTTCGAGCACCACTACCCGGTCGCAGACTTCGCGAATCACTGCCATTTCGTGGGTGATCAGGACGATGGTCAGGCCCAGGCGCTGGTTGATCTCGCGTAGCAGCCCGAGGATCGACTGGGTCGTCTCCGGGTCCAGGGCCGAGGTGGCTTCGTCGCACAGCAGTATCTGGGGATCATGGACCAGGGCCCGGGCGATCCCGACGCGTTGCTTTTGCCCGCCCGAGAGCTGCGCCGGATAGGCCTGGTGCTTGCCTTGCAGGCCGACCAGCTCAAGCAGCTCACGAACCTTTTGCTCGCGCTGCGCCTTGGGCACGCCGGCCACTTTCAGCGGCAGTTCGACGTTCTGCCACACAGTCTTGGCCGACATCAGATTGAAGTGCTGGAAGATCATGCCGATCCGTCGGCGCAGCTGCACCAACTGGTCTTCATCGAATTGGCCGATGTCCACCCGGTCGATCAGCACTCGCCCGCTGGTGGGCTGCTCAAGGCGATTGATGGTGCGGATCAGCGACGACTTGCCCGCGCCACTGCGGCCGATGATGCCGAACACCTCGCCGCGCTGAATCGCCAGGTCGATGCCTTGCAGGGCGGCCACCGGGCCTTGGGCGCCAGTGTAGGTCTTGCCCAGGCCGATGAAGCGCACGTGCGCGCGGTTCAGGTCCGGGTGCAGTTCAGTCGGGTCGGCGCCCTGGGGCGCGGCGGCTTCCTGTCGGAGCCTGGCGTTGACGGCGTTCATGATCAACCTTCCCAACCGGCCTGGTAGAGCTTGCCGTGGGCCTTGTCGAGGGCGGCACGGACGACGGGCGAATGCTGGTAGATGTCGACGAACTTGATCAGCCGTGGGTCATGCTGGCTCTTGGGCTGGATCACGAACTGAATCACGTATTCCTTGTGGTCCAGGCCGTCGAACAGCAGGGCCGAGCCGGCGTCGAAGGTCTTGGCCAGGCGGATGTAGGCGGGGTAGCCCTGCACCAGGTCGGCGTCATCGTAGGCGCGCACCAGTTGCACGGCCTCGACCTGGAGGATCTTCAGTTTCTTCGGGTTGGCCACGATGTCGTCTTCGGTGGCCTTGTAGCCCACCCCTGGCTTGAGGCTGATCAGCCCGGCCTTGGCCAGCAGTTGCAGGCCGCGACCGCTGTTGATCGGGTCGTTGGCGATGGCGACGCTCGCCCCTTCGGGCAACTCATCGAAGCTTTTGTACTTTTTCGAGTAGAGGCCGACGTTGTTGATAATTCCCGGTGCAAAGGGCACCAGGTCAAACCCGGCGGCGGCCTTGGCGTTTTCCAGGAACGGGATGTGCTGGAAGTAGTTCACGTCGATGTCACCGGAGGCCAGGCTGACGTTCGGTGCGATCCAGTCGCTGAACTCCACCAGCTCGACCTTCAGGCCTTGCTTGCCAGCCTCTTCGACGGCGGCTTCCAGGGGTATGGCGAAGGCGGCCGTGGTGCCGATCTTCAAGGGAGCATCGGCGGCGAACAGGGCCGAGCTGAACAAGCCGAGGGTCAGGGCCAGGGCTTTGACTGGCGAGGAAAGGGAGTATTTGGTCATAAAGTTCTTCCAGTCATTCATGGTCGGGTGCGTGTTTTTGTGGCGAGGGGATTTATCCCCGCTGGGCTGCGTAGCAGCCCCAAAGCAGTCAACTCCATCAGCCCGGGTGTACCGCGGCGTCAGATTCAAGGACCGCTGCGCGGCCCAACGGGGATAAATCCCCTCGCCACAGGGGTCAGTATCGGTAGGTCGAACCAGTGTGTTGTTCGGGTAAATGAGCCGCTGCGCGAAACAGCTTTTCGCGCAGGGTGCCCTGGTCGTATTCGGTCTTGTACGCACCGCGCTTCTGCAGTTCGGGGATCACCAGGTCGATGAAGTCCGCGTAGCTCTGGGGTGTCACGATGCGGGTCAGGTTGAAGCCATCGAGGCCGGTTTCGGCGATCCACGACTCCAACTCGTCGGCCACCTGCTCGGGCGAGCCGACCACGGTGATGTAGCGCCCGCCCAAAGCGTGCTGTTCGAGCAATTTGCGGCGCGTCCAGTCGTTGTTCTGCAGGGTCTTGGTCGCAGACTGGATGGCGTTGCTTTTCACGTACTGGATCGGCTCGTCCAAGTCGTACTCGGAAAAATCGATCCCTGTGGACGCGGAAAAGTGCGCCACCCCGGCCTCGGCGCTGGCGTAGCTCAGATACTCGGCATGCTTGGCCCAGGCGGCGGCTTCGGTTTCGCCGACGATCACGTTCAGGCCCATGAACACCTTGATGTCGCCTGGGTTGCGTCCGGCCTCGACAGCGCTGGCGCGGACCTTGTCCACCTGGCGCTTGGTCGCCGGTTTGTTCTGGCCGCTGATGAACACGCATTCGGCATGCCGCCCGGCAAACTGTAGGCCACGCTCCGAACTGCCGGCCTGGAACAGCACCGGTGTGCGCTGGGGCGACGGTTCGCAGAGGTGATAACCCTCGACCTGGTAGAACTCGCCGTGGTGCCGGACCTTGTGCACCTTCTCCGGTTGCGCGTAGATCCGCTGCTCGCGGTCGTTGAGCACTGCATCGTCTTCCCAACTGCCCTCCCACAGTTTGTAGAGCACTTGCAGGTATTCGTCGGCCTGGTCGTAGCGCCGGTCATGTTCGACCTGCGCGCTCAAGCCCATGGCCTTGGCGGCGCTGTCCAGGTAGCCGGTGACGATGTTCCAACCCACCCGGCCGCGACTCAGGTGGTCGAGGGTGCTCATGCGCCGGGCGAACAGGTACGGTGGTTCGTAGGTCAGGTTCGCGGTGAGGCCGAAGCCCAGGTGCCGGGTGACGGCGGCCATCGCCGAGACCAGCAGCAGCGGGTCGTTGACCGGCAACTGGATCGACTCTTTCAGCGTGACGTCCACCGACTGCTGGTAGACGTCATAGACGCCGACGATATCGGCGATGAACAACCCGTCGAAGAGCCCGCGCTCAAGCAACCGCGCCAGGTCGGTCCAGTATTCCAGGGTGTTGTACTGGGTCGAGGTGTCTTGGGGATGGGTCCACAGGCCATGGTTGATGTGCCCGATGCAGTTCATGTTGAACGCATTGAGCAGGATCTTTTTCTTGCCGGCCGCCATCAGATCGTCCCCCGCAATGGCGGCTTCTCGTCGTTGAGATAGAAGTTGCCCACCGCGTGGTACTTCCAGCGCACCGGGTCGTGCAGGGTATGCACGCGGGCATTGCGCCAGTGACGATCGAGGCCGTGTTCGGCGAGTGTCGCCTGGCTGCCGGCCAGTTCGAACAGGGTGCTGCCGGTGGCCAGGGAAATATCGGTGCTGATGGCGCGCGCTTCGGCCACGGCGATCGAGGCAGCGGCGACGGTGTCGGCGTCAGGGGCGGCCTGGGCCTGGTCGAGAAACTCGCCGGCCCGCTCCAGCAGGGCTTCGGCGGCGTGCAGGCGCACGCTCAATTGGCCGAAGCGCTTGAGGGTGAGCGGGTCTTCGGTGGCGACGTCGCTGGTGGCGTCGATCCAGGGCCGGGTCTTGCTGCGGACGAACTGCAGGGCGTCTTCATAGGCCGCGCGAGCAATGCCGGTGTCGATGGCGGCGTGGAGAATCTGCGCCAGCGGCCCCACCGGGGTCGGGCGCTCGAAGGCGCTCTGGAACGGTACGATGTCTTCGGCGCCGACGTAAACGTCTTCGAACACCACCGAGCCGCTGCCGGTGGTGCGCTGGCCGAAGCCGCTCCAGTCGTCGATCACCGTCAGACCCTTGCTGTCGCGAGGCACGAACGCCAGTTGCTGCACACCGTTTTCATCCACCACCGAGGTGGGAATGCGCTGGGCGTAGAGAGCCCCGGTGGCGTAGAACTTGCGGCCGTTGATGCGATACCCCGCGCCGTCACGGCGCAGTTGGGTGGTGCGGTCGTGGGCGGTCTTGGTGCCCAACTCGGCCAGCGCGTTGCCAAAGCGCTGGCCGGCCAGCACCTCGGCGTACAACCGTTGTTTCTGCGCCTCGCTGCCGTTTACCCGCAGCACTTCCAAGGCGTAGTAATGGTTTTGCGGAATCTGTCCGAGAGAGCCGTCGGCCTGGGCGATCAGCGCAATGACCTTGGCCAGGGTGACATTGGAAACCCCGGCGCCGCCGTAGGCCTTCGGTACGCTGATGCCCCACAGGCCGGAACGGGAGAAGGCGTCCAGCTCCGGGTGCGGCAGGCGGCGCTCACGGTCGCGCAGGGCGCTGTCGCGCTTGAAGTCATCGGCCAGGTCGCTGGCCACGATCAGGGCTTGTTCATCGCTGGTGATCACCGCGACGTGTTGGGAAAGCGTCATGTGCTGCTCCAGAAAATCGGCGGGTCAGATCCAGGAATGCCGGGCCGGCAGGGTGCCGTTCAACCGGTAGGCGCCGATGGCGTGGTACTTCCAGCGCACCGGATCGTGCAGGGTATGGACGCGTGCGTTGCGCCAGTGGCGGTCGAGGTTGAACTCGGCCAGGGTGGCGCGGCTGCCGGCCAGTTCGAAGAGTTTTTCGCTGGCTTGCAGGGCGATCTCGGTGGTCAAGGCCTTGGCCTCGGCCACGACGATCGAGGCGTGGGCGGCCGATTGCGCGGTGATGGGGGCGGCCGTGACCTGGTCCAGTACCCGTCCGGCCTTGCGCAGCAGTGCTTCGGCCGCGTGCAATTCGATCTTCAGTTTGCCGATGTCGGCGATCACGTAGAGGTCGTCGCTGGCGCGCTCGACCTTGGCATCGATCCAGGGCCGGGCCCGCTCGCGAACGAAGGCGATGGCATCGTCGATGGCGCCCCGGGCGATTCCCGCATCGATCGCGGCCTGGATCAGCTGCGAAATCGCGCCCTGGACGTTCGGCACGTCGTTGATGCGCCAGTTGTCCAGGACGAGTTCGGCATCGACCCGCACATTGTTCAGCAGTACCGTGCCGCTGGCGGTCGTACGCTGGCCAAAGCCCGACCAGTCGTCGACGATGCGCAGGCCCGGTGTGCCGCGCCGTACGAACGCCAGCACCTGCCGGCCTTGGTCATTCAGCGCCTTGACCGCCACCCAATGGGCAAACAGCGCGCCGGTCGAATAGAACTTCTGGCCATTGATGACGTAGTCGTCGCCGTCGGCGGTGATCCGTGCCTTGAGTTCAAGGGTATTGCGAACGCCACGTTCCGGCCCGGCGTTACCGATGCGCGCGCCTTCGAGCACGCTTTGCAGCAGTATCTGTTTTTGCCGTTCGGTGCCCGTGCCGAGAATCAGCTGGAGCACGCCGAACTGGTTTTGTGGAATCTGCCCCAAGGCCGGGTCCGCAGCGGAGATGATCGCGAACACCTCGGCGAGGGTGACGAAGGATACCTGTGGGCCGCCGTATGCCCGGGGGATGGCGATGCTGCCCAGGCCACTGCGGGTGAACTGTTCGATTTCCGACCATGGCAGCTTGCGCTGCTGATCGCGGCGCGCGGCCTGCTGGCGGGCGACTTGCGCCAGTTCATGAGCGGCTTTGATCGCTTCGGCATCGTTGCGCAGCACTTGGGCGGGCAGCAACAGCGGGGCGATGTCCAGGTCGCTGTGGACGTTTGCCTGGGCCAGATCCGACATTACAGCCACTCCGTGGCTGCAGGCAGTGCCTTGGCGCACTGCGCTGGGGTGTTTGTGTTCCGTACCATACCCACCTCACCTGTGAAGAAAAAATCAGGAAATGTCCGGTGGTCCGGTGTATATACCCTAAACGCGTATAAATAATTTTCAAACTAACTTTTGGGAATATAAATAGAGAGATTTTTCCAGCGGGCTGTTGTGGCGAGGGGATTCATCCCCGATGGGGCACGGAGCGGCCCTGAAGTTTTGGGGCCGCTTCGCCCGAGACATCGGACCGTCCCAGCGGGAGCAAGCTCCCTCGCCACGGATAGATCCATTACCCGCGTATTTCTCAACGTATTTCGCGGCTGGGCTCGGCAGCCATGAGCGCCTCTCTCGGCGGGGTTTTCAGGTAGGGATTGGCGCAACCGATCTTCAGTGTCCGTGGTGGCGCCCATTGGGAGTTGTTGCCCACTCGGTCGAGGATGCAGTAGCTCACTTCCAGGCGCAGGTCCTCGCCGGCTTCCAGGATGAGCTGCGGCGGCACCCAGACATTGATCGGCTGGCCGACCTCGTTCGGCTTGATCCGCGGCAGGTCCATGCGTACGTCGCCCCAGCGCAGGGTGATCGCGTCGTCGGGGGCCATGTTCAGGTAGGGTTCGATTGTCAACGGCACGCCGCGTTTGATCTGGCTAGGGTTGACGCCCTTGCGGCGGATGGTCTCGGGGATACGCACCGGCGCCAGGCCCTGGTTTTCATCGCCGCTCAGGGCTGACGGCTGGCCGCCGGGGCAGTCGAGCTTCACCTGTATCCGGCGCGTGGCCGACAGCGCCGGCCCGCGCCCGACCTGCATCACCCGGTAGTGCAGGCACGCGGTGCCGTTGACGATGAAACTCTCCGGCACTCGCAGCGTGACGCTGCTTTGCACGTCCTCCGGCGACAGCAGGCGCGAGCCGACGTAGCAGTTGTCCCAGAACAGTTCGATCAGGTCGCCGGCGTCCATGCCGGGGTAGGGGGCTATGGCGACCTCCAGGCGGGCGGCGCTGGTGATATTGATGCCGGCGGGGTGGGCATTGGCCAGGGTCGGTGCGGCCAGCCCGGGAAGATTCGACGTACAGGTCATGGTGTTCTCCTTGATGCTTAAAACGAAGTCCGTTTCGGGAAGATCAAAGGCGCTTGTGTTCGCGACATACTTTTATGGGCGCAGTCATTGAAGTTAATGACGGTTAATCGCCGTGCAGAATTAAAAAAAGTGTGCCTCGCCTGTGAGACAGGGCACTAGATAAGGGTTCATCAGTTTCAGTGTCAATAGAGGCACTTGCCTAATAAAACATTCAGTCAGGCTTCAGAATGTTCCTACGAACTGAAGTTAGGAATGCTCCACGGAAAATGCACTTTTCCTCGGTTTGTCGTGTTATGAGGCCTGAATGTCGGGGGCTGCGGGTTTCAATGATTGGCAACGGACCGAAAGGGAATATGTCACTGGGATGGGGCTGAGCGTCGCGGTGAATCCGCGTGAAAGTTGCAAGTTGTATCGGGTTAATACATTCAGAGACGGTGTGTAATTGTGCGGTTGTCACACTTCCTTCCCTGGAAGTGTGGAGAGGATGATTAACTTAGTGGCTGTCGTGTCCGGCGGAAAGGAACTTGCTGAGGAACTGCCGAGTGCGTTCTTCCCGGGGCGCTGCAAACAAGGCCTTGGCTTCGCCTTGCTCGACGATGACGCCCTTGTCGAAAAACACCACGCGGTTCGCCACGTCGCGGGCAAAACCCATTTCGTGGGTCACGATGACCATGGTGCGTTTTTCTTCGGCCAGGCCGCGAATGGTCGCCAGTACCTCACCCACCAGTTCCGGATCGAGGGCCGAGGTCGGCTCGTCGAACAGGATGACCGCAGGCTCCATCGCCAGCGCCCGGGCAATCGCCACGCGCTGCTGCTGGCCGCCAGACAGGCGCCGTGGGTAGGCGTCTTCCTTGCCGGCCAGGCCGACCTTGGCCAAAAGCTTGCGCCCCAGGGCCTCGGCGTCGGCCCGGGGTGTTTTCTTCACCACGATCGGACCTTCGGTGACGTTTTCCAGGGCGGTACGATGAGGGAAGAGGTTGAAGTTCTGGAACACGAAACCCACCTGCTGGCGCAAACGGCGCACCAGGCCTTGCTGCTGGTTCAGCGGGCGGCTGCCATCGATTTCGATGTCGCCGACCTTGATCCGGCCGCTGCTGGGCTCCTCGAGGAAGTTCAGGCAACGCAGGAAGGTGGTCTTGCCCGAGCCGCTGGGGCCGATGATCGCCACCACTTCGCCTTCTTCGATCTTCAGGTCGATGCCGTTGAGCACCACCTGACCCTTGAACTGCTTCGTCAGTTTTTCCACGACAATCATGGGTCAGGACTCCTGGTCATGCCGATTGACCCGGGCTTCCAGGACGTTCTGCAAGTGCGCGAGCACGCTCGCCAGAATCCAGTAGATCAGCGCGGCGGCAAGGTACATGGTGAAGATTTCGAAGGTTCGCGCGGTAATCAACTGCGCCTGGCGGAACAGCTCCGGCACCTGAATGGTCGCCGCCAGCGCGGTGTCCTTGACCAGGGAAATGAAGCTGTTGCCCAGCGGCGGCAGGGCCGTGCGCGCGGCTTGCGGCAGGATGGCCCGGCGCAGGGTCTGCGCGCGGGTCATGCCGATACTTGCCGCGGCTTCCCACTGGCCGCGCTCGATGGAGCTGATGGCGGCCCGCAGGATTTCACACGCATAGGCCGCCATGTTCAGCGAGAAGCCGATCAGGGCCGCCGGCAGTGGGTCCAGCTCGACGCCCAGTTGCGGCAATCCGTAATAGATCACGAACAACTGCACCAGCAACGGCGTGCCGCGAAAGAACGACACGTAGATGCGGGCGATCCAGCTCACCAGTTTGACGTGCGACAGGCGCATGAGCGCCAGGCCGAAGCCCAGCAGCAAACCGAAGAACATGCCACCCAGGCTGAGGAAGATCGTGTAGTACGCGCCCTTGAGCAGGAAGGGCGCGGAATCCAGTGCGAGTTGAAGAGCTGCTTCCATTATTGGGTAACGTCAGCGCTGAAGTATTTCTCCGAGAGCTTCTTCAGCGTACCGTCGGCGCGCAGTTTTTCGATGGCCTTGTTCACGGCCGCCAACAGCTCAGGCTCGCCTTTGCGCAGGGCAATGCCGGACTCCTGGCGCGAAAAGGCCTCGCTGGTGACGGTGGTGTCCTTGGCTTTCTTGGCGTATTCCAGCGCGGCCAGGCGGTCGATCAGGATGGTGTCGATACGGCCGACACGCAGGTCCTGGAACTTGGTGGGGTCGTCATCGTAGGTCTTGACCTGGGCGCCCGGCACTTCTGCCTTGACCCATTGCTCGTAGTTGGTGCCCAGGCCCACGCCGACTTTCTTGCCGTCCAGGTCCGCAGCCTTCTTGATGTTCAGCTCGTCGGCTTTCTTGGTCAGCACCAGTGCCTGGATCCCGGAAACGGTGTACGGCTCGGAGAAGTCGTATTTTTTCTTGCGCTCCTCGGAGATGGTCACCTGGTTGACCACGGCGTCCAGACGCTTGGATTCCAGCGCCGCGAGGATACCGGCCCATGGGGTGGTCTGCAGCTTGACCTTCACGCCCAGCTCCTTGGCCAGGGCTTCGGAGAACTCCACTTCGAAGCCGGTCAGCTTGCCGCTGTCATCGACGAAGCTGAACGGTGGGTAGGTGCCTTCCAGGCCAATCTTGATTTCACCGGCATCCTTGATTTTCTGCAGTTGCTCACCGGCAACCGCTTGCCCCAACAGGCCGGCGCTCAATGCCAGGCCCAGCGAACCTACCAACAGGTTGCGACGTAGTGCGGAAAAATTCATGACAAGCCCCTGTGTTTTCTTATGAAGACATCGATCTGGATGGGAAAGGCGTAGACGCGATCCGAAAAGATTGCCACATCCTGCCCTAAAAGCAGCCCGGACGTCTCGCGGCAAATACGCCTGCGGCGGGACTATAGGGCGGCCCTGTTAGATTGGAAAATAATATTAAATTAAACAAATATATCTATTTGGAATGAGCTCCTGTGGGAGCAAGCTTGCTCCCACAACGGATCTTCAATAACCCTAAAATGCCCCGTCATAGGCAAACAACGCCGGGGCGCCGCCGGTGTGCAGGAACAGGATCGGACCTTCGTCGAAGCGGTCGCGACCGATGCCGTCGAGCAGGCCGGCCATGGCCTTGCCCGTGTAGACCGGATCGAGCAGCAGGCCTTCGAGGCTCGCCAGCAACTTGACCGCCGCCAGTGTCCCGGCGTTGGGCTCGCCGTAGCGGGGGGCGAAGTACTCGTCCCACAGGTTCACCTTGAAGGCCTGCGCAAGCGCCACGCCCAGCAGTTCGGCGGTGCGCTCGGCCAGGCCCTGGACTTTCGGGAACTGGTCTTCCTCGCTGCGCGAAACCGTTACGCCAATGACCGGCAGCCGGGGCAGTGCCTCGCTCAACGCCAGCGCCAGGCCGCTGTGGGTGCCGGCACTGCCCGAGGCCAGTACGACGGCGGCGAAATCGAGCCCGGTGTCGTTGATCTGCCCGGCCAGCTCCAGGCCTGCACGGACATAGCCCAGCGCGCCCAAGGCGTTCGAACCGCCAATCGGCACCAGGTAAGGTTTTTTCCCGTTGCTGCGCAGGCGAGCGGCGAGGGCCTGCAGTTGCTCATCAGCGTTGTCCAGGTTGGCGACCAGCTCGACCTTGGCGTCGAACAATTCCAGCAACAGCCGGTTGCCGTTGCCCAGGTAATTGCTGTCCTCGGTGCCGATCGGGTTTTCCAGCAACGCCACGCAACCCAGGCCCAGTTTCGCGGCCAGGGCGGCGGTCTGGCGCACGTGGTTGGATTGGATCGCGCCGGCGGTGATCAGGGTGTCGGCGCCTTGGGCGATGGCATCGGCCGCCAGGTATTCGAGCTTGCGCAGTTTGTTGCCACCCAGTGCCAGGGGTGTCAGGTCGTCGCGCTTGATATAGACGTCGCGACCGAGCCAAGCGGAGAGACGCTCGAGTTTTTCCAGCGGTGTGGGGTGGCCGAGTAGTTCAAGGCGGTTAAAGCGGGCCAACTGTTGTTTGATCATTGCGCCGTACTGATTGCAGGAGATGCCTGGACTATAGGCATACCGATATTCAGGGGCAATCGCCAATCTGCCCGGTGTGTTGTTCGGGAGCGCTGAACGAATGTAGGTCAATCAGCGTCATACCCTCCCGTAGGCTAGTGTAGGAAACGTGCCGTCGGGCCGTGCGATTAGTCCCTAGCACCCTATTCATGTTTAACTTGAACGTTCATTCAAGTTAAACCGTCGGTTTGCTGCCCGCTCACAACAGGAGGCTTGCCTTTGCCGAGTCCGTTTTCGACCTTCGCTTTTTCGCCCTGCGGGACGCTCCGCCCATGAGCGCCTCGTCCCCTCCTTCCAGCGGCCTGGTCCGCGTGAATCCGCCGGTCTTTTACTTCGCCGCGACCGTCATCCTGCTGTTCGGCCTGGTAGTGATTACCCTGCCCGAGCAGGCCGGCGCCTGGTTGCTGGCGGCGCAGAACTGGGCGGCCAATACGGTCGGCTGGTACTACATGCTGGCGATGACCCTGTACCTGATCTTCGTGGTGGTGACGGCCTTGTCCGGCTACGGCAAGATCAAGCTCGGTGCCGATCACGACGAGCCGGAGTTCAGCTACCTGTCCTGGGCCGGCATGCTGTTCGCCGCCGGGATCAGCATCACACTGTTTTTCTTCTGCGTCTCCGAGCCGCTGACCCATCTGGTACAGCCGCCCCAAGGGGAAGCGGGCACCGCGGATGCGGCGCGCCAGGCCATGCAGATCCTCTTCCTGCACTGGGGTCTGCACGGCTGGGGCGTGTTCGCTTTCGTCGGCATGGCCCTGGCGTACTTCGCCTACCGACACAACTTGCCGCTGGCCCTGCGCTCAGCGCTGTACCCGCTGATCGGCAAACGCATCAACGGCCCCATCGGCTACGCCGTGGACGGCTTCGGCATCATCGCCACGGTGTTCGGCCTCGGCGCGGACATGGGCTTCGGTGTACTGCACCTCAACTCCGGTCTGGATTACCTGTTCGGCATTGCCCACACCCAGTGGATCCAGGTCGGCCTGATCGTGTTGATGATGGGCGCGGCGATCCTCGTGGCGGTGGCCGGCGTCGACAAGGGCGTGCGGGTCATGTCCGACATCAACATGCTGCTGGCCTGTGCGTTGCTGCTGTTCGTCCTGTTCGCCGGCCCGACCCAGCACCTGCTCAATACCCTCATCCAGAACCTGGGGGACTACCTCGGCGCCTTGCCGATGAAGAGTTTCGACCTCTATGCCTACAACAAACCCAGCGACTGGCTGGGCGGCTGGACGGTGTTCTATTGGGCCTGGTGGATCGCCTGGTCGCCGTTCGTGGGGTTGTTCATTGCGCGGATTTCCCGCGGCCGCACCATTCGCGAATTCGTGTTTGGCGTGCTGCTGATTCCCCTGGGCTTCACCCTGGCGTGGATGTCGATTTTCGGCAACAGCGCCATCGACCAGGTGTTGAACCACGGCATGAGTGCCTTGGGCATGTCTGCTCTGGAAAACCCGTCGATGAGCCTTTACCTGCTGCTGCAAACCTACCCCTGGAGCAAGACGGTGATCGCCGTCACCGTGTTCATCAGCTTCGTGTTCTTCGTCACGTCCGCCGACTCCGGCACCGTGGTGCTGTCGACCTTGTCGGCCAAGGGCGGCAGCCCCGACGAAGACGGGCCGAAATGGCTGCGGGTGTTCTGGGGCGCGATGACGGCGCTGGTGACCAGTGCGTTGCTGTTTTCCGGCAGCATCGATGCCCTGAAGTCGGCGGTGGTGCTCACGTCCTTGCCGTTCTCGATGATCCTGCTGTTGATGATGTGGGGGCTGCATAAGGCGTTCTACCTGGAGTCCCAGAAGCAGATCGCGCAGTTGTATTCCCTGGCGCCGGTGTCGGGCGCACGCCGGGGCAAGGGTGGTTGGCGCCAGCGCTTGAGCCAGGCGGTGCACTTCCCGTCTCGGGACGAGGTGTACCGCTTCCTCGACAGCACGGTGCGGCCGGCCGTCGAGGAAGTGAAGGCGGTGTTCGCCGAAAAAGGCCTGGCGGTCGTAACACAGCCAGACCCGGCCAACGACAGTGTCAGCCTGGAAATCGGCCACGGCGAGCAGCATCCGTTCATCTACCAGGTGCAGATGCGTGGCTACTTCACGCCGTCTTTTGCCCGCGGTGGCATGGGGTCCAAGGAGCTCAACAACCGTCGCTACTACCGCGCCGAGGTGCATTTAAGTGAAGGCAGTCAGGATTACGATCTGGTGGGCTACACCAAGGAGCAGGTGATCAACGACATCCTCGACCAGTACGAGCGGCACATGCAGTTTTTGCATTTGGTGCGTTGATCGTCTTCGTGGGGGTGTATCGTGGGATTGCTGTTTTTTGTGGGAGCGGGCTTGCCCGCGAAGGCGGCCTGACAGCCAACCTGACTCTCGCGGTAGCCCCCAATCCAGCGGGTGATCGCGCCTGCCCGCGAAGGCGGTGGCTCAGACCAGTCCGCCGTTGGCCCGCAGGATCTGCCCATTCACCCAAGCGGCAGCCGGGCTTACCAGGAAGGCGATGATGTGGGCGATGTCCTCCGGCTGGCCGAGGCGTTCCAGGGGCGGCATCTTGGCGAAGTTCTGGATCTGTTCTTCGCTCTTGCCGTGCAGGAACAGTTCGGTCGCGACCGGCCCGGGGGCCACGGCATTGACTGTGATCTGGCGGCCGCGCAGTTCTTTGGCAAACACCTGGGTCAAGGATTCCACCGCAGCCTTGCTGGCGATGTACACCGAGTAGCCGGGCAGGTTCAGGCCCACGGTGCTGCTGGAGAAGTTCACGATCCGCCCACCGTCGTTCAGGCGCGTCGCGGCTTCGCGCAGGGTGTTGAAGGTGCCACGGGTGTTGATGGCGAAGGTCTGCTCGAACAGCTCGTCGCTGTGCTCCACGAGGGGCATTACCTTGAGAATGCCGGCGTTGTTGATCAACACATCGACCTTGCCCAACTGCGCTTCGGCTTCATCGAACATCCGACGCACATCGCTGGCCGAAGACACGTCGGCCTTGATCGCTATGGCTCGGTGACCGGCCTGGCGCAATTGCACCACCAGCTTCGAGGCTTCGGTGGCGCTGCTGGCGAAATTGATCGCCACGGCAAAGCCTTCGCGCGCCAACTGCTTGGCGATTTCGGCGCCGATGCCACGCGAGGCACCGGTGACAATGGCAACTTTGGAGGTTTGGGTCGTCATGGTGAGGTCCTTTGAAGTGGAGGTGCGTTAGGGTGACGCCAGACTCACATGTTTACTCCGGGCGATAAATATTCGAGAGTTGCCTTGGCTGTTCAATAATCACCAACAATCAGGGCATGTGGAATGGACCAGGTCAAGGCAATGAAAGTGTTCGTGCGCATCTACGAACGCAGCAGCTTCACCCTGGCGGCCGAAGACTTGAACCTGCCGCGTGCAACGTTGACCCACACCCTCAATCAATTCGAAGCCTGGCTCGGCGTGCGCTTACTGGAGCGCAGCACCCGCAAGGTGCGGCCGACCCTCGACGGCGAAGCCTACTACCCGCGTTGCGTGCACTTGCTGGCGGAACTCGAAGAGGCCGAGCTGGCGTTTCGCAGCGTAGCGCCCAAGGGACGCCTGCGCGTCGACATGCACGGCACCCTGGCCCGACACTTCGTGATCCCGGCATTGCCGCAGTTCATGGCGCGCTACCCGGACATCGAACTGTCCATCAGCGAGGCCGACCGCTACGTCGACCTGATCGCCGAGGGCGTCGATTGCGTGGTGCGCGCCGGCACGCTGGGGGACTCTTCGTTGATCGGCCGACGCGTCGCCAACCTGCGGCAGATCACCTGTGCCAGCCCCGCCTACCTGCGCCAGTACGGTGAACCGAAGACCCTCGCCGACCTGCATCACCACCGGGCGGTGAACTACGTCTCGCGGACCACGGCCAAGCTGTACCCCTTTGAGTTCATGGTCGATGGCGAGCTCGAGGAAGTCGCCATTGAAGGCGCGCTCTCGGTATTTGGCGCCGAAATCTACGCCGCCTCGGCCATCGCCGGCCTTGGCCTGATCCAATGCCCACAGTACCGGATGCAGACGCAGATCCAGCAAGGCCTGATCCAGGAAGTCCTCCCTGCCACCCCACCACCGCCCATGCCGGTCTCGGTGCTCTACCCGCACAACCGCCACCTGTCGCCACGGGTTCGGGTGTTTGTGGATTGGTTGGCGCAGGTGTTCGAAGCGGCTTGCTAGTGCTCACGGCCAGCATTGTAGGAGCGCGCCTGCTCGCGAACGGGTTCAAAAACTGACATCGTGAGCACATCAGCTTCTGGATTCAATGTACGAACTTTCCACCTGAACGGCGCGTCTGTGAAGTGTCAGCTTCGCCATCCGCCCCCGCCGTTCGCACAAGAGAGCTTTCCATGACCTACACCGCTGCCGAAAACCGCTACGAGTCCATTCCCTACCGCCGCGTCGGTCGCAGCGGGTTGGTGCTGCCGGCGCTGTCGCTGGGGTTGTGGCACAACTTTGGCGACAGTACGCCGATCGACACCCAGCGCTCGCTGCTGCGCACGGCGTTCGACCTGGGCATCAACCACTTCGACCTGGCGAACAACTATGGCCCTCCTTACGGCAGTGCCGAGATCAACTTTGGCCGGTTGTTGCGTGAAGACTTCAAGCACTATCGCGATGAGTTGATCATCTCCAGCAAGGCCGGCTGGGACATGTGGCCCGGCCCGTATGGCCAGGGCGGCGGGTCGCGCAAATATGTGCTGGCCAGCCTGGACCAGAGCCTGCAACGCCTGGGGCTGGACTACGTCGACATCTTTTATTCCCACCGTTTCGACGCCGATACGCCCCTGGAAGAGACCGCCAGCGCATTGGCCACCGCGGTGACGCAGGGCAAGGCGTTGTACGTCGGCATTTCTTCGTATTCCGGAGTGAAGACCCGGGAAATGGCGGCGTTGCTCAAGGAGTGGAAGGTGCCGTTGCTGATCCACCAACCGGCCTACAACCTGCTTAACCGCTGGGTGGAAAAAGACCTGCTGGACGCCACCGAGGCACTGGGGACGGGCGTGATCGCGTTTACGCCGCTGGCCCAGGGCCTGTTGACCGACAAGTACCTCAAGGGCATCCCGGCCGATGCGCGGGTCAACCGTCCCGGCGGCGGTTCGTTGCAGGCTTCGCACTTGTCGCCGCAGAACATCGCCCACGTGCGCGCCCTCAATGAGATCGCCCAGCAGCGGGGTCAGAGCCTGGCCCAGATGGCCTTGGCCTGGACCCTGCGTGATCCGCGGGTCACCTCCGCCCTGATCGGCGCCAGCCGTCCCGAGCAGATCATCGAGAACGTCGGAGCGTTGAAGAACCTGGCGTTCAGTGCCGAGGAACTGGCACAAATCGACCAGTTTGCCCTGGAGGGCGGGATCAATCTCTGGGAGAAACCGTCGACGGCGGAGTAACGCCCAGCGGTTACGCGATACCCGTGGCGAGGGCGCTGGCGCCCTCGCCACGGGTGACCTCACTTGAAGAACGGCACGTCCCCCAGCACCGTTGCCCGGTGCATCACCCGCCGCGCAGGGCGGTAGTCGTCTACGGCGAAATGCTGGGTCACGCGGTTGTCCCAGAACGCCACGTCATTGGCCTGCCAGCGCCAGCGCACGGTGAACTCGGGGCGGGTCGCGTGGGCGAACAGCAATTTCAGGATCACCTCGCTTTCGGTTTCCGACAGCTCGTTGATGCGGGTGGTGAAACCTTCATTGACGAACAGCGAGCGCCGCCCGCTCACCGGATGGGTGCGGATCACCGGATGAGACAGCGGCGGGTTTTTCCGGCGTGCCTGTTCCCAGCGCGCCAGGTCTTCGGCGGTGTTGCCGAAGCGCTCCAAGGGGAAGGAACGGGTGAAATCGTGGGTTGCGGTCAGGCCTTCCAGTAGGCGTTTGATGGGCGTCGACAAGGCCTCGTAAGCCGCGATGCCGCTGGCCCACAATGTGTCGCCACCGAACGCCGGCAAGGACTTGGCACTGAGCACCGCGCCCAGGGCCGGCGTTGGCAGGAAGGTCACGTCGGTGTGCCACACGGCGTTGTCGCGAACATCGGTGACGGCCGTGTCGAGCACCAGCACCTCGGGTTGCTCCGGCACGTTGGGGTAGATCGGATGAATATGCAGGTCGCCAAAATACGCGGCGAAACGCGCCTGTTGTTGCGGCTCGATCGGCTGGTCGCGGAAAAACAGCACCTGATGCTCCAGCAGGGCCTGCTCGATGAGCTCGCGGTGTTCCGGGGTCAATGGCTGGCTGATATCGATCCCGTCAATCTGCGCGCCGAGGGCGATGCTCAAGGGAGTAATGGTCGGACGGCTCATCGGTAGATTCTCGAATTCGGGCGCCGAAGGGGCGGCGTGGTCGTTGGTTTCAGCGGGCCTGGCCGTGCCATGGCACCAGTTTGCGTTGCAGGGCGCGCAGGCTCAGCTCCATGGCGAAGGCGATCAGGGCGATGACCAGGATCCCCAGCACCACGACGTCGGTCACCAGGAACTGGGCCGCCGACTGCACCATGAACCCCAGGCCGCTGGTGGCGGCAATCAGTTCGGCAGCCACCAGCGTCGACCAGCCCACGCCCAGGCCGATACGAATACCGGTGAGGATGTCCGGCAGGGCGCTGGGCACGATGACATGGCGAATCAACTGGGCCCGCGTGGCCCCCAGCGACTGTGCGGCCCGCAGTTTGGCCGGGTCGACGGTGCGCACGCCGGTGGCCGTGGCGATGGCAATCGGGGCGAAGATGGCCAGGTAGATCAGCAGCACTTTCGACAACTCGCCGATGCCACACCAGATCACGATCAGCGGCAGATAGGCCAACGGCGGGATCGGCCGGTAGAACTCGATCAACGGGTCCAGCACGCCACGGGCAACGCGGTTGGCACCGATGGCAATGCCCACCGGCACGGCCGTTAACACCGCGAACAACAGGCCCAGGCCGATTCGTCCGAGGCTGGCGCCCAGGTGCTGCCAAAGGGTCGCGTCCATGTAGCCACTGGTTGCCAGCAGCCAGCCTTTTTGCAGCACTGCGGACGGCGAGGGCAGGAACAACGGCTCGATCAGGCCGCTGGCGGTGATGCCCCACCAGGCGGCGAGCAACACGACCAGGGTCAAGCCGCTGATCCATCGGATACTCAGGTTGAACTTAGGGGCGATCGCCGGGCGCCTGGCTTCAGGCGTACGGATCGCCGCTGGCACTTCATAACTGCTCATGGGCGCTCCTGTGTTCGAGTGGCGCTGCGCTGAGAGAACACCCTGGCAAGCACATGCTCGCGGGTTTCGATAAAACGCGGGTCGGACTTGATCGACCGTGCCGACTCCCCGGCCCCGTAGCGCCGGCCGAAGTCCAGGCTGAGGCGTTCGACAACCTGGCCGGGGTCGGGCGCCAGCAGAATCAGGTCGGTGGCGAGGAACACCGCCTCCTCGATATCGTGGGTGATCAGGAACACGGGCTTGGCAGTGCGTTGCCAGACTTGCAGCAGCAGCTCCTGCATCTGTTCGCGGGTGAAGGCGTCCAGCGCACCGAAGGGTTCGTCCATCAGCAGTACGCGTGGATCGGCCGCCAGTGCCCGGGCCAGGCCGACACGCTGCTTCTGGCCACCGGAGAGCTGCCAGACGCGGCGTTTCTCGAAACCGGCCAGGTCCACCAGGGCCAGCATTTCCCGGGCACGGGCTTCGCGCTTGTCCTTGGGGACGCCCGCCAGTTCCAGGCCGAAGCCGACGTTCGCCAGCACATCCTGCCAGGGCAGCAGGGCGTCGTCCTGGAACACCACGCCGCGCTCGGCCCCCGGCCCCAGGACCGGCACGCCGTCCAGGGTGATCTGCCCGGCACTGGGCTCGACGAACCCGGCGATCAGGTTAAGCAGCGAGGTCTTGCCGCTGCCGGACGGACCGAGGGCAACCAGCAATTGCCGTGGCCCCAGGGTCAGTGAAATATCCGCCAGCACGGGCGCCGGCGCGCCGGGGTACTGTGTGCTGATGCGCTCCAGCTGTAGCAAGGCCATCGCGGGGTCTCCCAAGGTTCTTCAGCGAGTGATGTACTGGGCGCTGACGTAAGGCGCGTAGTCCGGCAGCACGGCGTCGACCTTGCCTTGCTCCTTGAGGAACGCGGCGGTGTCGGTGATGGCCCGGGTGGTCGGCGCGCCGAGGCTCACGACCTGGTCGGCGGCCAGGGGAAAGACGTTGCCTTGCAGCAACAGCGGGATATCGCTGGCCTTGGCGCCGGAAAGTTTCACCAGCTTGTCGATGTTGGAGGCGTCGGCGATCCAGGCTTGTGGGTCCTTGCGGTACTGGGCGTAGGCATCCAGGGTGACCTTGGCGAAGGCCGTGACGATTTCAGGGTGCTTCTGGGCGAAATCCTTGCGCACGATCCAGGCGTCGAAGGTCGGCGCGCCGAACTGGGCGAGCTCCGCGGAGGTGATCAGCACCTTGCCGTTTTCCTTGGCCACGCCCAGGGCCGGGTCCCAGACGTAGGTGGCGTCGATGTCGCCGCGTTTCCAGGCGGCGATAATGGCTGGCGGCGCCAGGTTGAGTACGGTGACTTTCGACGGGTCGATGTTCCAGTGCTTCAACGCGGCCAACAGGCTGTAATGGCCGGTGGAAACGAACGGCACGGCGATTTTCTTGCCGATCAGGTCTTGTGGGGTCTTGATGCCGGAGCCGTCGCGGGCCACCAGCGCCTCGGCGGCACCGATCTGCGTGGCGATGAGGAACGTTTCCACCGGCACCTTGCGGGTGATGGCGGCGGTCAGCGGGCTGGAGCCGAGGTAACCGATCTGCACGTCGCCCGAGGCGATGGCGGTGATGACATCGGCGCCGTTGTCGAATTTGCGCCAGGCGATACTGGCCTGGGTGGCTTTTTCATAAGCGCCGTCGGCCTGGGCCACCTTGGCCGGATCGACGGTGGTCTGGTAGGCGACGGTCAGGTCGGCCGCCTGGGCAAACAGGCTGGTCGCGGCCAGCGTGGCGGCCGCGAGAAGGCGAAGGGAAACACGCAAAGTCATGGGAAAGCTCCTCAACAGGCCGCCGGATGTGTGGCGTGGGAGGAGACTAAATGATCTAAGAATTCAAAAATAAATAACTTTTTCGCATGAGCTTATCAGCGAAATTTTTTGCTCACTGGGTAGCTGGTGGCACCTGCGCCTTGTGGCGAGGGGATTTATCCCCGTTGGGTTGCGAAGCGACCCTAACAGATGACTGGCTGCGAAATCAGCTGAACAGGCACAGGGCTGCTTCGCAGCCCAACGGGGATAAATCCCCTCGCCACAACATCATTCCCAAATTAAGGGTGGGAATGATCAGGAAGTGATCAGTTGCTGATCGCCAGAATACTCGCCTGATAGGCGCCCACGAACACGTCGAAATCCCCCACTTCGTTCTGCTCCAGATCGGCTTGCTGGACCAGGGACTCGCGCGCGGCCGTTTCGAAGGCGGCCTGTTCCTGGGCAGGCAAAGGCTCGGCACGGAAGTATTGAGCGTGAGCCTTGCTTTGGCGCAGGGAGAACTCGGCGAAGCTTTCCTGATGTTCGGCCATGGCGGCCAGCACCCGGGCTGAAGGGGTCAAGGATGGATCACGGACTTTCGCCCGTTGCGCGTCCAGTGCCTGGCGATGCGCGTCGCCTCCCTGGCTCTGGTCAAGCAGCGCGGCCAGTGGAGCGATTTTTTCCAGCAGCTCCATGGCCCAGGCCTGCATGTCCACCGATTGGCCCCGGCGCTGCAACTGCAGGCCTGGCTTGCGGCCTTCCTTGACCACGGTCAGGAAGTTGCTCGTGGCGTTGCCGCATTCGTTGTTTTCCAGTTGCGGGCTGTCATTGAGGCCGCAATACAGCAGGAATGCATCGAGGAACCGCGCTTCGGTGAGGTCGATGCCCATCGGCAGGAAGGGGTTGATGTCCAGGCAGCGCACTTCGATGTACTGGATACCCCGCGCCATCAATGCCTGGATCGGGCGCTCGCCGGTGTAGGTCACGCGTTTGGGGCGGATGTTGGAGTAGTACTCGTTTTCGATCTGCAGGATGTTGGTGTTGAGTTGCACCCATTCGCCGTTCTGATGGGTGCCGACTTCGACGTAGGGCGCGTAGGGGGTCGCCACCGCTTTGCGCAGGCTGTCGGTATAGCTTGCCAGGTCGTTGTAACACGGCGTGAGGCCGGCCTGGGCGTTGCTCTGGTAACCCAGATCACTCATGCGCAGGCTGGTGGCGTAGGGCAGGTACAGGGTGTTCGGGTCCAGTTGTTCCAACTGATGCGGGCGGCCGCGCAGGAAGCCTGCGTCCAGGGCCGGCGAGGCGCCGAACAGGTACATCAGCAACCAACTGTAGCGGCGGAAGTTACGGATCAGCGCGATGTAGGCCGAGGACTGGAAGTCGCGGTCGCTCACGTCGGCGGCTTCGGTCTGCCGCAGCAGCGGCCAGAGTTTTTCCGGCAGGGAAAAGTTGTAATGGATCCCGGCAATGCATTGCATGGTCTTGCCGTAGCGCAGGGCCAGGCCCTTGCGGTAGACGTACTTGAGCCGACCGATATTCGAGGTGCCGTAGTAGGCGATCGGGATGTCCTCTTCCGCCGGCAACGGGCACGGCATCGAGGGGCTCCACAGGTACTCGTCGCCGAGCTTGCTGTAGGCGAACCGGTGGATCTTGTCGAGGCTGGCCAGGGTGTCGGCCGGGTTGGCCAATGCCGGGGTGATGAACTCCAGCAGCGACTCGGAATAGTCGGTGGTGATCTGTTCGTTGGTCAGCGCCGACCCCAACGCCTCGGGATGCGGGGTTTGGGCCAGGTGCCCGTTCTCCGTGACGCGCAGGCATTCACGCTCGATGCCATGCAGGCACTGTTCGAGCAGGGAGAGGTTGGCGCGCTCGCCAAGCAGGGCCAGGCGGCGGTTTAAAAGGTCGCTCAAGTTGAATTCCTTCACGCGTCAGTCGCCCCAATATGGGGGTGGGCAAGACGGTCTACAAGGGTGAAGTTAAAACTGGCGTTTTCGCCTGGTTTTTATGCTGTCATGGACTGATCACCGCAATGTCCTGTGGGAGCGAGCTTGCTCGCGATAGGGCAGTGTCAGTCAACACTCAGGTGACTGATCCGTCGCTATCGCGAGCAAGCTCGCTCCCACAAGGGGATTTCGTCGCCGCATTTGCAGCGCCGAAATTAACCCAAATCGATGACAGGGAGCTATAGCACAGCGAAGGTGCCTTGCGCTTTTGCGACCAACTTGTCGCCCTGGGTAACCTCGGCTTCGACCACCAGGGTGCGTCGCCCTGGATGGATGACCCGGGCGGTGCACATCACTTCGCCGTCGGAGACGGCGCGAATGTAGTTGATCTTGCACTCGATGGTCGCGCTCTGCTGGTCAAAGCCGTGAACACTGGAACAGGCCAGGCCCATGGCAATGTCCACCAGGCTGAACAGCGCGCCGCCGTGCAGTTTGCCGCCGCGATTGCGCAACGGCGGCTCAAGGTTCAGGGCGACATGCGACACGCCGTCCCCGAGGCTGTGCAGACGGCAGCCGAGCAGTTTGAAAAACCCGCTTTCCACCAACCCGGCCGGCACGTCCATCAGCGTTTCTTCAATTGCTTGGCGTTGGCGAACAGCGAGGCCATGGCGTTGTTCGCCGGGGCGGCCGTGGCGGTTTCCTTGCGCGGTGCGGTGTTCTGCGACTGGCGCGGCGCCGAGCCCGGACGCGCGCCACGGGCCCCATCGATTTTCTCGCCCGGGGTGTCGCTCATGCGCATCGACAGTCCGACGCGTTTGCGCGGGATGTCGACTTCCATGACTTTTACTTTTACCACGTCACCGGCTTTCACGGCCTCGCGCGGGTCCTTGATGAACTTCTCGGACAGGGCCGAGATGTGCACCAGGCCGTCCTGGTGCACGCCGATGTCGACGAAGGCGCCGAAGTTGGTGACGTTGGTCACCACGCCTTCGAGGATCATGCCCGGTTGCAGGTCCTTGAGGTCTTCGACGCCTTCCTGGAACTCGGCGGTCTTGAATTCAGGACGTGGGTCGCGGCCGGGTTTCTCCAGTTCCTGGAGGATGTCGGTCACGGTGGGCAGGCCGAAGGTCTCGTCGGTGAACTTCTTTGGATCCAGGCGCTTGAGGAACGCGGCGTCGCCGATCAGCGAGCGGATGTCGCGGTCGGTCTGCGCGGCGATCCGCTGCACCAGTGGATAGGCCTCGGGGTGAACCGCGGACGAGTCCAGCGGATTGTCACCGTTCATGACGCGCAGGAAGCCGGCGGCCTGTTCGAAGGTTTTTTCACCCAGGCGTGGGACTTTCTTCAATGCCGCGCGGGTCTTGAAGGCGCCGTGCTCGTCGCGGTGGGTAACGATGTTCTGCGCCAGGGTCGCGTTGAGCCCCGAGATACGTGCCAACAGCGCCACCGACGCGGTGTTCACGTCCACGCCCACGGCGTTCACGCAGTCTTCCACCACGGCGTCCAGGCCGCGGGCCAGTTTCAGCTGGGACACGTCGTGCTGGTACTGGCCGACACCGATGGATTTCGGATCGATCTTCACCAGTTCCGCCAGCGGGTCCTGCAGGCGCCGGGCAATGGACACCGCGCCACGGATCGACACGTCCAGGTCGGGGAATTCCTTGGAGGCCAGCTCCGATGCCGAGTAAACCGATGCGCCAGCCTCGGAGACCATGACCTTGGTCATTTTCATCGCCGGGTACTTCTTGATCAGTTCGGCGGCCAGCTTGTCGGTCTCGCGGCTGGCGGTGCCGTTGCCGATGGCGATCAGGTCCACCGAATGCTTGGCACACAGCGCGGCCAGCACGGCCAGGGTCTGATCCCACTTGTTGTGTGGCACGTGGGGGTAGACGGTGGTGTGGTCCAGCAGCTTGCCGGTGGAGTCCACCACGGCCACCTTACAACCGGTGCGCAGGCCCGGGTCCAGGCCCAGGGTGGCGCGCGGGCCGGCCGGGGCGGCCAGCAGCAGGTCGTGCAAGTTGTGGGCGAATACGTTGATCGCCTCGGTTTCGGCGTTGTCGCGCAGTTCACCCAGCAGGTCGGTTTCCAGGTGGGTGTAGAGCTTGACCTTCCAGGTCCAGCGCACCACTTCGGCCAGCCATTTGTCGGCGGCGCGGTTCTGGTTCTGGATGCCGAACTGCTGGCCGATCATGCCTTCGCACGGGTGCATGGTGCCGGGCAGCTCATCGCCGACTTTCAGCGCGGAGCTGAGGATACCTTCGTTGCGGCCTCGGAAAATCGCCAGGGCACGGTGCGAAGGCACGCTCTTGAGAGGCTCGTCGTGTTCGAAGTAATCGCGGAACTTCGCGCCTTCCTCTTCCTTGCCGGCGATCACGCGGGCGCTGAGGATGGCTTCCTGCTTGAGGAAGTTGCGCAGTTTTTCCAGCAGGTTGGCGTCTTCGGCGAAGCGCTCCATGAGGATGTACTTCGCGCCTTCCAGCGCGGCCTTGACGTCGGCCACGCCTTTTTCGGAGTTGACGAAACGCGCCGCTTCGGTTTCCGGCGCCAGGGTCGGGTCGTTGAACAGGCCATCGGCCAGCTCGCCGAGGCCGGCTTCCAGGGCGATCTGGCCCTTGGTGCGGCGCTTCTGCTTGTAGGGCAGGTACAAGTCTTCGAGGCGGGTCTTGGTGTCGGCCAGCTTGATGTCGCGTTCGAGCTGCGGGGTCAGCTTGCCTTGTTCCTGGATGCTGGCCAGGATGCTGACGCGCCGCTCGTCGAGTTCGCGCAGGTAGCGCAGGCGCTCTTCCAGATGACGTAACTGGGTGTCATCGAGGCTGCCGGTGACTTCTTTTCGGTAACGGGCGATGAAAGGCACCGTGGAGCCCTCATCGAGTAGCGCGACGGCCGCTTCGACCTGTTGCGGGCGGACGCCGAGTTCCTCGGCGATGCGGCTGTTGATGCTGTCCATAAAACCACCTGACAAATGTGTGAAATCAGGCTCGCCACCACAGAGGTCGGGCTTGGCGAGACTGGTTGAGCGGGCGGGTGCGCGCCGCTGCCTGGGTCAAAAGGCTGCCTGTTGACCCGCGAAATTCAAAAAGTGCTGCCTGAGCCAGGGAAAAAATGAGTCGCCAGGCCATGATCCGGCCTGTCCTGGCACAAAAGGGCCGCGCATTATAACCAGCGTTCCGGGCTTGGGGGTGCGTCATGGTCTGTAGGCTTGTTGCCCGAATTTCTGTAGGCAGAGGAAAAATCTGCTAACAATGCACACGGGTGCGTATAACGGCAGCTAGGCCATAATGCGCGCCGAGATCAAAGGAGCTTCCTATGAGCAGCACCGCACAAACTGCTGAAGGCGAAAAAATTCTGATTGTTGACGACGATCCCGGGCTGAGCAGCTTGCTGGAGCGCTTTTTCGTCAGCAAGGGCTACCGCGCCCGCACCGTACCCAACACCGAGCAGATGGACCGCCTGCTGGCCCGCGAAGTGTTCAACCTGGTGGTGCTGGACCTGATGCTGCCCGGCGAGGATGGCCTGACCGCCTGCCGCCGCCTGCGCAGTGCCAACAACCAGATCCCGATCATCATGCTCACCGCCAAGGGCGACGAGCTGAGCCGCATCAAGGGCCTTGAACTGGGCGCCGACGACTACCTGGCCAAGCCGTTCAACCCGGACGAGCTGATGGCCCGCGTCAAGGCCGTGCTGCGCCGCCAATCGGCGCCAGTGCCAGGCGCGCCGGGCAGCGAAGACGAGAGCGTGACCTTCGGGGACTACGAACTGTCCCTGGCCACGCGCGAGCTCAAGCGCGGCGACGAAGTCCACATGCTCACCACCGGCGAGTTCGCCGTGCTCAAGGCGCTGGTGATGAATGCCCGCCAACCGCTGACCCGCGACAAGCTGATGAACCTGGCCCGTGGCCGTGAATGGGACGCGCTGGAGCGTTCCATCGATGTGCAGATTTCCCGTCTGCGCCGGATGATCGAGCCCGACCCTTCCAAGCCGCGTTACATCCAGACCGTCTGGGGTGTGGGTTATGTCTTCGTGCCGGATGGTGCCGCCAGCAAGTGATCGGCGATTTGTAGGAGCGGGTGGCCTGGCGGGTTGAATGTATTCTTCCAGGCGACTCGCGGTCCGTCATTGTGCGAGCATCGCTCGCTCCTGCAAGTGTGTAGCGGTTATTCATGAAAACCCCCGTTTGGTTCCCCCAGAGTTTCTTTTCCCGCACCCTCTGGCTGGTGCTCATCGTCGTGCTCTTCTCCAAGGCGCTGACGCTGGTGTACCTGTTGATGAACGAAGACGTTCTGGTGGACCGACAGTACAGTCACGGCGTGGCCTTGACCCTGCGGGCCTATTGGGCGGCGGACGAGACCAATCGAACCAAGATCGCTGAAGCGGCGACGCTGATCCGTGTCGTCGGTGCCGGTGTGCCGGAGGGCGAACAGCATTGGCCCTACAGCGAGATCTACCAGCGCCAGATGCAGGCCGAGCTGGGCGCCGATACCGAGGTCCGCTTGCGCATGCACTCGCCTCCGGCGCTGTGGGTGCGCGCCCCGAGCCTGGGGGATGGCTGGCTGAAAGTGCCGCTGTACCCGCATCCGCTACGCGGCCAGAAGATCTGGAACGTTCTTGGCTGGTTCCTGGCCATCGGCCTGCTGTCGACGGCCTCGGCCTGGATCTTCGTCAGCCAGCTCAACCAGCCGTTGAAGCGCCTGGTCTACGCGGCGCGCCAACTGGGCCAGGGTCGCAGCGTACGACTGCCCATCAGCGACACGCCCAGCGAAATGACCGAGGTCTACCGGGCGTTCAACCAGATGGCCGAGGATGTCGAGCAGGCCGGGCGCGAGCGCGAACTGATGCTCGCCGGCGTCTCCCACGACCTGCGCACGCCGTTGACCCGGCTGCGGCTGTCCCTGGAGCTGATGGGCGAGCACACCGACCTGACCGATGAAATGGTCCGCGACATCGAGGACATGGACGCGATTCTCGACCAGTTCCTGGCGTTCATTCGCGACGGTCGGGACGAGTCGGTGGAAGAGGTGGACCTGACCGAGCTGGTGCGCGAAGTCGCCGCTCCCTATAACCAGGCCGATGAGAAGGTACATCTGCGCCTGGAGCCGATCCAGCCGTTCCCGCTGCGCCGGGTATCGATGAAGCGGCTGCTGAACAACCTGATCGGCAATGCCCTGAACCATGCCGGCACCGGCGTCGAAGTGGCGGCGTATGTCTCTGGCGACACCAATGCGCCTTACGTGGTGCTGAGCGTCATGGACCGTGGCGCCGGCATCGATCCGTCGGAGTTGGAAGCCATTTTCAACCCCTTCACCCGTGGTGACCGCGCCCGCGGTGGCAAGGGCACGGGTCTGGGCCTGGCCATCGTCAAGCGTATCGCCTCGATGCATGGCGGCAACGTCGAGCTGCGCAATCGCGCCGGCGGTGGGTTGGAAGCACGGGTGCGCTTGCCGTTGGGCTTGATGCTGCCTCGGGATGCGGTATAGCCATCTCTCTCAAGTAAGACAGATAGCTTGTGGGAGCGAGCTTGCTCGCGATGACGGTGTTTCAGTCAACATCAATGTGGCTGAGCCGACGCCATCGCGAGCAAGCTCGCTCCCACAGGGTTTTGTGTTGAGTTAACCCTTGCCCTTGGTGCGGGTCATGTTCGGCCCGCCATTCTTTTCCAGATGCTCGATGATGATGCCGGCCACGTTCTTGCCCGTGGTCGTCTCGATCCCTTCCAGGCCCGGCGAGGAATTGACCTCCATCACCAGCGGCCCGTGATTGGAGCGCAGGATGTCCACGCCCGCGACAGCCAGGCCCATGACCTTGGCGGCGCGCAGGGCGGTCATGCGTTCTTCCGGGGTGATCTTGATCAGGCTCGCGCTGCCGCCGCGATGCAGGTTGGAGCGGAACTCCCCGGGCCTGGCCTGGCGCTTCATCGAGGCGATCACCTTGTCGCCGACCACGAAGCAGCGAATGTCCGCGCCGCCGGCTTCCTTGATGTACTCCTGCACCATGATGTTCTGCTTCAGACCCATGAACGCCTCGATCACCGACTCCGCCGCCGTCGCGGTTTCACACAGGACCACACCGATGCCCTGGGTGCCTTCCAGCACCTTGATCACCAGCGGCGCACCGTTGACCATCGCGATCAGGTCGGGAATGTCGTCGGGGGAGTGGGCAAAGCCGGTCACCGGCAAGCCGATACCGCGCCGCGACAGTAGTTGCAGCGAGCGCAATTTGTCCCGGGATCGGGCGATGGCCACGGATTCGTTCAGGGGATACACCCCCATCATTTCGAACTGGCGCAACACCGCGCAGCCATAGAAGGTCACCGAAGCACCGATGCGCGGGATCACCGCATCGAAGCCTTCCAGCGGCTTGCCGCGGTAATGGATCTGCGGCTTGTGGCTGGCGATGTTCATGTAGGCGCGCAGGGTGTCGATCACCACCATTTCATGGCCACGTTCGGTGCCGGCTTCAACCAGGCGGCGAGTGGAATACAGACGCGGATTACGCGACAGCACAGCGATCTTCATGCAACACCTGTGGCAGAGGTAGTGGACACCGGGAATGCCGGCTTGTCTTGAACGTATTTGGTACCTGGATTGACCACCAACTGGCCGTCGATCAAGGCTTTGGAACCCAGCAGCAGGCGATAGCGCATGGATTTGCGGCAGGCCAGGGTGAACTCGACCCGCCAGACCCGATCACCCAGCGCCAACGTGGTGCTGATCACGTAGCGGACCTGGGCGTGGCCGTTGGAACTCTTGATGGTCTTGCGCGCCACCAGCGGGGCTTCGCAGCGGCGATGGCGCAACTGCACCACCGTGCCGAGGTGTGCGGTGAAACGCACCCACTTCTCGCCATCGCGCTCGAACGGTTCGATGTCCGTGGCGTGCAGGCTGGAGGTGCTGGCACCGGTGTCGATTTTTGCCCGCAGGCCCGCGACTCCCAGATCCGGGAGCGCGACCCACTCGCGCAGACCGACGACGGTCAAATGGTCAAAAGTCTTCAATAAAACAACCTGCGATCAGTACATCGAATCGTGGACTCCGCGAATCGCGGTATTCACGCAGAATAATCACAAAATGGCGACAGTTATCTACCCGCCTGCGCGCTCACCGATTTATACATCCCGTCCGATGGAGCGGTCTGGCAGCATTCTATCCGTCGGGCCGGATTCGTGCGCCCGTCAAAAACGGTAGTACAGTTCTGACCATTGGCAGTGGAGAGGAATTGCAGTGGCACAAAAAAAGGAAGAGGACGACAAGGTCCGTCTCGATAAATGGTTGTGGGCGGCGCGTTTCTACAAGACGCGCGCGCTCGCCAAGGCCGCCATCGAAAGCGGCAAGGTCCATCACCGCGGGGAGCGTTGCAAGCCGGGCAAGGAACCGCGTGTCGGCGATGAATTTGTCATCCGCACCGGGTTCGATGAGAAAACCGTGGTGGTCGAAGCCCTGTCGATCGTGCGTCGCGGGGCGCCGGAGGCCCAGACGCTGTATCACGAAACCGAAGCGAGCATCGCCAAGCGCGAAGCCGCGGCTGCGCAACGCAAGGCGGGGGCCCTGGGTGTCAGCACCGATGGCAAGCCAAGCAAGAAGCAGCGTCGGGACCTGTTCAAGTTTCGGGGCGACAATAGCGAGTAAGCACTGGTGGGGTGCCAATCAGTGATGCGAATGGAGTGCAGATTGTGGCGAGGGGATTTATCCCCGTTGGACTGCGCAGCAGTCCGTTACATTTTTCGTCTGTTTGCCTGTTTGCGCTTGTTCCATTTTTGGGGCTGCTACGCAGCCCAGCGGGGATAAATCCCCTCGCCACAGGAGCGGGAGCAAGCTTCCTCGCCACGATACTTATCAGCGATTGCGCCGACCTCTTCCCGTCAGCCAGGTCCTCACCTTGCTTGGAACCCACCCTGATTGCCCATAAAATGCCTGTCATCCATTGTCATCACCTCAGATACCAGACTCTATGACTGATTTACCGGACACCGATTACACCCAACGTTTCATCTTCGATGACAGCGACGCCCGCGGCGAGCTGGTGGCGTTGGAGCGTAGCTACGCCGAAGTCCTTGCCAAGCACCCCTATCCAGAGCCGGTCGCGCAACTGCTCGGCGAACTGATGGCAGCGGCGGCGTTGCTGGTCGGCACCCTGAAGTTCGATGGCCTGCTGATTCTCCAGGCCCGTTCCGAAGGCCCTGTGCCGCTGCTGATGATCGAGTGTTCCAGTGAACGCGAGATCCGCGGCCTGGCGCGCTATGACGCCGAGCAGATCGCGCCCGACGCGACCCTGGCCGACCTGATGCCCAATGGCGTGCTGGCCCTCACGGTCGATCCGACCCAGGGCAAGCGCTACCAAGGTATTGTCGATCTCGACGGCGCGACCCTGGCCGAATGCTTCACCAACTACTTCGTCATGTCCCAGCAGACCAACACCCGTTTCTGGTTGTACGCCGACGGGCGGCGTGCCCGCGGCCTGCTGCTGCAACAATTGCCTGCCGACCGCATTCGTGACCCCGAGGAACGCGACGCCAGCTGGCAGCACATCACCGCGCTGGCCAGCACCTTGAGCGCCGATGAACTGCTCGGCCTGGACAACGAAACCGTGCTTCATCGCCTTTACCACGAAGAGGCCGTGCGCCTGTTCGACGGCCAGCCGTTGCGCTTCCAATGCAGTTGCTCCCGTGAACGTTCCGGCAATGCGCTGGTCAGTCTGGGTCTGGAAGATGCGCAGCAGTTGGTGATCGAGCACGGTGGCGCCATCGAAATCGATTGCCAGTTCTGCAACGAGCGCTACCTGTTCGACGCGGCGGACATTGCTCAATTGTTCGCCGGTGCGGGTGTCGACACACCGTCAGATACTCGTCACTAAAACGGTTCAGCGCAGGTAAATCTCCTGGCAAACGCCGGATTTACGCCGTACTGACGGGAGGGCCCTACTCTTTTTGGGCATTTCTGGCATAATCCGGCCCACTTTTTTCGGGTAGTAGTGCGCGACTTCCTACTACAAAACGTTTGGAGCACTCGGCCACGGGCCGACGGGGAATCTCATGACGCAAGCCAATAACGCCGTGTACACCGATCTGAGTGTCGATGAACTGGTCAAAGAAGCCCTGAATCGCGGTGAAGGCGAGCTTGCCGATACCGGCGCACTGGTTGTTCGTACCGGTCATCGTACCGGCCGTTCGCCAGTCGACCGTTTCATTGTTGAAGAGCCAACCACCCAGGACGCCATTGCCTGGGGCCCGATCAACCGCAAGTTCCCGGCCGACAAGTTCGATGCCCTGTGGAACCGTGTCGAGGCCTACCTGGGCGAGCGCGAGCGTTTTGTCTCCCACGTGCATGTAGGTTCCGATCCTGCGCACTACCTGCCGGTCAAGATGACCACCGAGACCGCCTGGCACAACCTGTTCGGCCGCTGCCTGTTCATCAACCCCGAGCAGTACAACGCCGGTGACAAGGATGAGTGGCAGATCCTCAACGCGCCAAACTTTGTCTGCGAGCCTGAGCGTGACGGCACCAACTCCGATGGCACCGTGATCATCAATTTCGCGGCCAAGAAAGTGCTGATCGCCGGCATGCGCTACGCCGGTGAAATGAAAAAAGCCCTGTTCTCCGTACAGAACTTCCTGCTGCCGGCTGCTGACGTGCTGCCGATGCACTGCGCCGCCAACATGGGCGAAGAGGGCGATGTGACCCTGTTCTTCGGCCTGTCGGGCACTGGCAAGACCACTCTTTCCGCCGACGAAAGCCGTTACCTGATCGGTGACGACGAGCACGGCTGGGGCGTGGGCGTGGTCTTCAACATCGAAGGCGGTTGCTATGCCAAGTGCATCGACCTGTCCGAGAAGAACGAGCCGGTGATCTGGAAAGCCATCCAGCACGGCGCCGTACTGGAGAACGTGGTCCTGGACCCGGTCACCAAGAAAGCCGACTACGCCGACGACAGCCTGACCCAGAACAGCCGCGCAGCCTACCCGCGTGAACTGATCGAAAAACGCGCACCGAAGAACCTCGGTGGCGAGCCAAACGCCGTGATCTTCCTGACCTGCGACCTGACCGGCGTACTGCCACCAGTGTCGATCCTCAGCGAAGAGCAAGCCGCCTACCACTTCCTGTCCGGCTACACCGCACTGGTGGGTTCGACCGAAATGGGTTCGGGCAGCGGCATCAAGTCGACCTTCTCCACCTGCTTCGGCGCCCCGTTCTTCCCGCGTCCTGCCGGTGAATACGCTGAACTGCTGATCAAGCGTATCCGTGGTTTCGGCTCCAAGGTCTACCTGGTCAACACCGGCTGGACCGGTGGTGGCTACGGCGTTGGCAAGCGCTTTAACATCCCGACCACCCGTGCGGTGATCGCGGCCATCCAGAGCGGCGCGCTGATCGGTGCTGAAACCGAACACCTGGACATCATCAACCTGGACGTGCCGCTGGCGGTTCCAGGCGTCGAAACTGGCCTGCTGAATCCACGCAACACCTGGGCTGACAAGGCTGCCTACGACGAAGCGGCCAAGGCACTGGCCGGTCTGTTCACCGAGAACTTCAAGAAATTCGACGTGAGCGACGCCATCAAGGCCGCTGGCCCGCAGCTGTAAGGCTCGGACAGCGTATGAAAAAACCGCCCTTCGGGGCGGTTTTTTTATGGGGGTGATTTGTTCGAGAAGTGGAAGGCGGGCGCCATGGTTTCCTGCTCGCGCCTGGACAGTCCCAGGAAAACCGCTGCGATAAAGCCTTCACCGACTTTCGAGCATCCTGGAAAAGTTAATCAGACTGTCAGGATGTTGCAGGTCCAGCCACTGGGGTTTCGATAGCCAGAATGGGCGGCTCTTCCGGGATTTCCATGCATCCGCCCAGCAGCAGGCACAGGATCAGGGTGGTGGGTAAGGCGAGTTTGTACGACATGGTCATTTCCTTTTTTCCAAGTTTGCGAGCCAAAGGCGTCTTGCCGTTGGCGGTTTCGGTGCAATGTGCTTCGGGGTTTCCCTCAGTCCGTCATGTGCCCAGGCCGGCGTAACGAGGCTGCCTCAAGGTCCATCAACCCTCTGCCGTAGGCTTCGCTATTGGCATAGATACCCGAGCGGTTGGCCGTCGCCAGGAGGTGTTCACGGATTTGTTGCGGGCTGAGTGCTGGATACAGGCTTTGTAGCGCCGCGAGCGCGCCACTGACTAAGGCGGCGGCCGGCGATGTGCCGGCGGTTTGCACGTAGCGACCGTCCTTGCCTACGGTGAGCAGCCCGGCCTCTGCGCCTGTGTCGCCGCCGGGGACCGCGATGCACCAGGCGGCTGCAACGCCGCAATAGTTGGATTTTCCATTGACGGCGCTGCCGTCGTTTTTCAATGCAACGACCGCGATCCAACCCTTCTCCAGTTCGGGGAGCGCCCGCGGCAAGCCAGGTTCGGCAAGGGGCTCACGCTTGAGTTCGTTACCCGTCGGGAAGATAAATACAGCACCGTCGGATACCAGTTTCCGGGCGACCGCCAAGGCGTCGGGCATCACCTGGTTGTAGCGTGCCTCAGTGATTTCGGTTGCCGGGATGGCATTGGCCCAGGAGTTGTTGAACAGGCGAGCACCTTTGTCGAATCCGCTTTGCCAGGATTGGGCAATGTTGCTATCGAAGAAAAACGGCTCGTTGTCGTCGCCGAAACGAAAGGGTACCAACCGGGCATTGAAGGCGATGCCATGCATGCCCTGACCATCCTTGTTGGCGGCGAGGATGCCGGCCATTTGCGTGCCGTGGCCGACGCGGTCGAGCGTGCCGGGATGATTCTCGACATAATCGAATCCGGGGTCACTCAACCTGCCCTCGAACTCCTTCAGGTGGGTGTTGAGTCCCGAGTCGACCAGCGCCACCACGACGTCCTGGCCGGTGCCGCCGCGGGCGTATAAAGCCGAGGCCTTTACCACTGCCAAGCCTTGTTGTGCGAAGTATTCCGGTGTTTCGAACGTGGTCGGCTCCGCGCCAGATCGTGCGGGAAGGGTCAGGCAACCGGCCAACAGCGAGGCCGACGCAAGCATAAGCGCGCGTAATGCGGTAGATGGATGTGGCATGGTTCAGTCCTTGAACAGAGTTCTGGGCGCCAAGCTTCCTGGCCCGACGCAACGTATGTAGACGGCGACCTTAACGCGCAAACGGAACGGGAGCGAAGCATCAAAATGCCCGAACTTGTAACGCCTCATGGCGAGGCGGAAGGCCCCTCACGCGGTATCTCCAGTAGCGTTTCTGCCCCCGACCTATTCTCGAGTCGCCGCTTTGTCCCGCAGGCTGGGGCAGCACAGCCGTCAAATCGCTGTTCATTGCAATAAGGAGGAACGATCCCACAACAGTCTAGGAAGCGTCTGCTAAGCGTTCTCTCGGTTGCTCGGTAAGGTTCGTCACACCCTTTCAAATCCGGGTAGATACGGCCGGGCAAGGACGAACGATGAGTAAAGCAAAATCCGGTGAGCCCCAGGTTTGGGAGCGCCATGGTGGCGACTGGGGCTATAGGAGGCTGCGGGATATGACCCCAGCCGAGCTGGCCAAGCGCGAAGTCGATCAACAACGCCACGACGCCATGCTCGGCAGGCAGGACGCTTACATGAAGGCGCGTCTGGCCCAACTGCACCAAGAGCACGCTCCCGCCATACGAGGCTGCGTATTCACCAAATCCTGCAAGTTACCCGATGCGGTTATCGACTACTGCAATCCAACCGGCTACATCCCTACGGAGCTTGTGAAAGAGTACGGCACGGTGACGCTGCTGGGTGGGCGCCAGGTAGATGAGTCGGGACGCGTACCGCTGAAAAGAATCACCGGTGCGTTGCCGGCCAGCTTCGGAACGTTCGCCCTGGGCGGGACGGCATTGAGCGCAATCGGTACAGGCACCAGTGCCGCTGTCGGCGCGATCTCCGCACCTTTGGCGGCCGGAGCGCTGCTGGGGCTGGTGGGCTTGTTGGCGCCTACCAGCCTGGGTGACGGCTCACTCTATACCGAAGATCAATTGCGCTCCCTGGAACAAGCTCGCACCCGTGTGCGCTTGCATATCGAAACCCGAGCCGACGGGACGCTGAAAGGATATGGCTACAACACCCAGGCACGACCTGACTGGGAAATGATTCCGGTGGTGACCTTCGAGGTTCGCGGCGACCTCTATGTCGCGGACTTTGGCGATGGGGTCGAATTGATCTGGACGCCAGCGCAGGATCCTTCGGCGACGCTGGGAATACCGGCCTTGGAGGCCGCTCCCCAGGCACCCCCTATCTGGATCTTTCCACCGACTCCTGCGACGGACAGCATTATCGTCAATCCGATTTATCCACCGGAGTACAAGGATTTCATTCTTGTGTTTCCGGTGGGTTCGGGGGTTTCGCCGCTTTACATTGTATTAAGTGTGCCTGGGGATCATGAATATTACCCCGCCCCAGATAAGTTGATCGCCTTTCCAGACGCACTGCGTGCGGCTCGCAAAACCCGGGTCAAGGGTGGTGGCGCGCTCAGAAAACGCTGGAAAACAGCTAAAGGAACCATTTTTGAATGGGATTCTCAACACGGCGCCGTCGAGATGTATAACAAACGGGGTCAGCATCTTGGTGAATATGATCCGATTTCTGGTGAGAAAACCAAACCCGCAGATAAAACCAGGAACGTCGAGCCGTGATCTATACAGTTGAAGCTTTTGACAATGGAACGGGGTTTCTCGTTTTTGAAGAGACGCTACCAGAGGGTTATGACGAAACTCTAAAAAAGGTGATGGGTTGGACTGCCGATCAGCAGGGATGGGAGGGCTATGATCTAACGAGGTCGCAGCTTGAGGCTTTAGAAAACATATTGGGCAAAAGCATCTACGATCCTGCCTACATATTTCAAATCAGCTGTAGTGAGCAAAATTAGGAAGCCACGCAGCGCATGGTTGTGCCGCATCCATCCGCTGAATGCCCGCCATCACACGAATAAATTTCAAAAAAAGTCTCACGCTGACTAAGGTGAAGGCTGTCTTTGGATCGCCAACAAGAGAGCAAAAATGAGCCAGACACCCTTCGATATTCAGCGCGCCGCCGTGGTCGGTGCCGGCACCATGGGGCGGGGCATTGTGATGTGCCTGGCCAATGCCGGAGTGGCGGTGCAGTGGGTCGACAACAATCCACAGATGCTTGAGCAGGCTCTGGTCGCGGTGGCTGAGACCTACGCCCATGGCGTGCGCCAGGGACGTATTGACCAGGGCGAAGCCGATGCCCGGATCGCGCGGGTCACCCGCGCAGACGACTACACGGCAATCCGCGACGTGGACCTGGTGATCGAGGCGGTGTACGAAAACCTTGAACTCAAGCAAAGCATCTTCCGTGAGCTCGATAGCCTGCTCAAACCCGAGGCGATCCTGGCAAGCAACACCTCGGCGCTGGACATCGACGCCATCGCGGCCGTCACCGGCCGCCCCGGCCAAGTCCTGGGGCTGCACTTCTTCAGTCCGGCGCACATCATGAAGCTGCTGGAAGTCGTTCGCGGTGCCCAAACGTCCCAGGCTGTGCTGGAGGCGGCGCTGGCGTTGGGCAAGCGCATGGGCAAGGTCAGCGTGGTCTCGGGCAATTGCCACGGTTTCATCGGTAACCGGATGCTCCACCCTTATGTGCTGGAGGCTCGCAAGATGCTGCTGGAGGGCGCATTCCCTCATCAAGTGGATGCGGCCTTGCAAGGCTTCGGCTTTGCCATGGGCCCGTTCCGCATGTATGACGTGGTTGGCATCGACCTGGAATGGCGGGCTCGCGAGTTGGCGGGCAAAGGTCAGGATGCGCCCGAGGTGCAGGTGGACAACCGCTTGTGCGAGCTGGGCCGGTTCGGCCAGAAAAGCGGCAATGGGTACTATCACTATGAGCCAGGCAGCCGTCAGGCCGAACAGGATGTCGAGGTCGACGCGCTGGTGCAGGAGGTCAGCGAAGAGCTGGGTTTCCAGCGTCGCGAGATTAGCCACGAGGAAATCCTGGAGCGCTGCTTGCTGGCGTTGGTCAACGAAGGGGCGAAGATCCTGCAGGAAGGCATTGCCGCGTCGGCCCACGACATAGACCTGGTTTACCTCAACGGCTATGGCTTTCCCGCAGACAAGGGCGGGCCGATGGCCTGGGCGGACAGCCAAGGGCTTGAAGACATTCATGCTCGCCTGCTGGCGCTCGAGACGAGGCAGGGCGACCATTGGCAGCCTGCACGCCTGATCGGCGAACTGGCCATGCAGGGCAAGGGTTTTGCCCAACGCTAGGCCGCCGCTCCCGTGAACCCTTCGACAATCGCAAAGGACACCTGATGCCGCAACGTAGCGAATACCCGCATCTGCAAGCCATCACCACGCGCTGGCACGACAATGATGTGTACGGTCACGTCAACAACGTCACCTACTACAGCTTCTTCGACACGGCGGTGAACACCTACCTGATCGAAGTGGGCGGCCTGGATATCCATGAAGGGGACGTGGTGGGGTTCGTGGTGAGCTCGGCCTGCGATTACTTTGCGTCGATCGCCTTTCCAGACCGGATCGAAATCGGCTTGCGGGTGGGCAAGCTGGGCAGCAGTTCAGTGCAGTATGAATTGGCGGTCTTCAAGGTGGGCGAGGAGGAGGCCTGTGCGGCGGGGCGCTTTGTCCACGTGTTCGTGGACCGGGTGTCGAATCGACCCGTGGCCATTCCAGACCGGTTACGCGGGGTGATGGAGCGACTGCTGGTCTGAAACGAAAAATCGCAGCGTGCGATCGGGCGCTGGGGGCGCTGCGCAGGCTGCGATTTTTATCGCTGTAGCAATCAGCGATCAGTCGCGGTAGTGGTGGCGATGCTTGCGATGCCCGTAGGCATGGCCGCGGCCGGGGTGACCGTCACGGTAGTAGCGGCGATCGCCACGGCGCCCTTCATAGCGACGATCATCATCGTCGTCCTTGCCCATGTAGTTACCCAGCGCGCCGCCGGCGCCACCGCCCGCTGCCGCGCCGATCAGGCTGCCGGTGCTGCCGCCGACACTGCGACCAACCACGTTACCGCCGGCTGCGCCCAGTGCGCCGCCGATGGCTGCTTCGCCACGGCTGTGTTTGTCTGCGCCAACTGCACTACCACCCGCGCCGCCCAGGGCTGCGCCGATAGTGGAGCCGGTGTTGCCGCCCAGGGACTGGCCGACGACCGAACCCAAAACCCCGCCCAATGCGCCGCCAACGCCTGCTTCGGCAGTACCGCCAGCAGAAGCGATGCCACTGACCAGGCCAAGGGACAACAAGAGAATGGAGGAGAACTTCATAGAGGAGCCTCAAAGGGATGACGGCGCGATCCTGAGGCTGGCTTCGCTTGGTGACAATCGAAATCCGACGAGTAGCACGACTTGTGCACAATTCTCTAAGTTATTGTTTTTAGGGCGGAACTTAAGGTGTTTTGGCCGGTCTTTAGCTACTTCAGACAGGCCGTTTTCTTAGGGAAACGGCCTTTTTCGTGGGCGCTGGAAAATTCCCGTGGCGAGGTCGCAGGCGTCCTCGCCACCGGTTTGATCAGGCCGACTTGGCCAGGATCAGGCCATTCTCGCTCGCCGCTTCCAGGCGGATCGCCACGAACTTCGACGTCGGCGTGTGGCTGTCGTCACCGGTGCTTTCCAGCGGCACCAGGGGGTTCACTTCCGGGTAATAGGCCGCGGCCTGCCCGGCAGGAATGTCGAACGCGAGCAGGGTGAAGCCTTTGACCCGACGCTCGCGGCCATCATCCCAGAGCGAGACGATATCGGCCTTCTGCCCTGGCTTGAAGCCCAGGCGAATGATGTCTGCCTCGTTGACGAACAACACGTCCCGCTGGCCCTTCACGCCACGATAACGGTCGTCGAGGCCGTAGATGGTGGTGTTGTACTGATCGTGGGAGCGCATCGATTGCATGATCAGGTCGGGCTGTTGGCCGGTGGAGCGAGTGCGTTCATGCACCAGGTCGGCCGGCAGCAGGTTGGGTTTGAAATTGGCCCGGCCCGAGGCCGTGTTCCAGCGACGCGCGCCGGCGCTGTTACCCAGGTAGAAACCACCGGGGTTTTGCAGCTTTTCGTTGAAGTCCTTGAAGCCCGGCACCGTGTCGGCGATCAGCTCGCGAATGCGGTTGTAGTCGGCCGCCAGCCAGTTCCAGTCCACCGGACGGCTGCCCAGCGTGGCGGCGGCGATGCCAGCAATGATCCAGGGTTCGGAGCGCATCTGGTTGGACAATGGCTGCAACTGGCCCTTGGAGGCGTGGACCATGCTGAAGGAGTCTTCGACGGTGACTGCCTGCGCGCCTTCGGTTTGCAGGTCGATGTCGGTGCGGCCCAGGCACGGCAGGATCAGCGCTTCTTTCCCGTGGGCCAGGTGGCTGCGGTTGAGCTTGGTGCTGATCTGCACGGTCAGGTCGCAGTTGGCCAGGGCCTCGAAGGTCCGATGGCTGTCCGGCGTGGCCTGGGCAAAGTTGCCGCCCAGGGCGATGAAGACTTTCGCCTCGCCGTTGGCCATGGCATGGATCGCCTCGACCACGTTGTGGCCATATTCGCGCGGTACCTTGAACTGGAAGCGCCGCTCCAGCGCGTCGAGGAAGGCCGTCGGCGGGCGTTCGTTGATGCCCATGGTGCGGTCGCCCTGGACGTTGCTGTGGCCGCGTACCGGGCACAGGCCAGCGCCTGGCCGGCCGATGTTGCCGCGCAGCATCATCAGGTTGGCGATTTCCTGGATGGTCGCCACCGAATGGCGATGCTGGGTGATGCCCATCGCCCAGCACATGATCACGTTCTTGCTCTTGGCGTACATGCGCGCCGCTTGCTCGATTTCCACCAGGGACAGGCCCGATTGCTCGACGATCTGTTCCCACGGTGTGTCGTCGACCACGGCCAGGTAATCCAGCACGTTGACGCTGTGTTCATTGAGGAACGCGTGGTCGAACACCGCTGGAGCGCCGGCCTTCTGGGCGTCACGCTCCCATTGCAGCAGGAACTTCGCCATGCCGCGCAGGATCGCCATGTCGCCACCCAACGCCGGGCGGAAATAGGCGGTGTTGGTCGGTTTGTCGCCGTTGGTGAGCATTTCGAACGGGTGCTGCGGATGCTGGAAACGCTCCAGGCCGCGCTCCTTGAGCGGGTTGATGCACACCACCTGGGCGCCGCGCTTCACTGCCTCGCGCAGCGGTTCGAGCATCCGTGGGTGGTTGGTGCCGGGGTTCTGGCCCCAGACGAAAATGGCGTCGGCGTGCTCGAAGTCGTCGAAGGTCACCGTGCCCTTGCCCACACCGACGCTCTGGGACAGCGCCACGCCGCTGGCTTCGTGGCACATGTTCGAGCAGTCGGGGAAGTTGTTGGTGCCGTAGGCGCGGACGAACAATTGATACAGGTAGGCCGCTTCGTTGCTGGCCCGGCCCGAAGTGTAGAACTCGGCCTGGTTCGGGTTGGAAAGCCCTTGCAGGTGCTTGCCGATCAGGGCGAACGCCGCTTCCCAGCCGATGGGCGTGTAGCGATCGGTCTCGGCGTCGTAGCGCATCGGCTCGGTCAGGCGGCCCTGGTATTCGAGCCAGTAGTCACTTTGCTCCAACAGCGAGGTCACGCTGTGCTTGGCGAAGAAGGCCGCATCGACGCGGCGCTTGGTGGCTTCCCAGTTCACCGCCTTGGCACCGTTCTCGCAAAACTTGACCATGCCGCTTTCCGGCGAGTCACCCCATGCGCAGCCCGGGCAGTCGAAACCACCGTTCTGGTTGGTCTTGAGCATCATGCGGATATTTTTCAGCGCGTTATCGCTGGTCAACCAGGCTTGGGCGACGCTGATCAGCGCGCCCCAACCACCGGCCGGGCCCTTGTAGGGCTTGTAGCGCGGAACGGGTTTCTGGTCGGCTTGTTGATGATTGCTCACGCGTGATTCTCCATCGCAGGGCTGTAGACCCGCGGCGCACTTTTTTGCGGCAGGTGGATAAGGTTGAGGTTGTGTTGACGGGCCCATTGCACGGCAAGGCCGGTGGGCGACGACAGGCTGACCAGGGTCTGGATGCCGGCCCGCAGCACTTTCTGGATCAGTTCGAGGCTGCAACGGCTGGTGACGATCGCCACGCCACCGGTGACCTGGATCCGTTGCCGGACCAATGCACCGATCAGCTTGTCGAGGGCGTTGTGCCGGCCAATGTCTTCGCGGCCCAGCAACAGTTCGCCCTGGGCGTTCATGAACAGCGCGGCGTGAACCGCACCGCAGTATTGGCCCAGTGGCTGGAACTGGCCGATGCGCTGACGCAGGCCTTCGAGCCATGGCGCGGGCGGCAACGCGGCACCGGGCAAGACCTTGAGGTTCGGCAGCGCCTGTTCCAGCGCTTCCACGCCGCATAATCCGCAGCCGCTGGTGCCCGCCAACTGCCGGCGTTGCTGCTTGAGGTTCCAGAACGCGCGGTTGGCGATGGTCACCTGGGCAGACTGGGCCGAACCACTGCCGCTCAGTTGCAGGTCGTAGATGTCGGATGCGTCTTCGATGATGCCGCTGCCCAGGCTGAAACCGACGATGAAGTCTTCCAGGTCGGTGGGGGTGACCAGCATCACGGCCTGGCTGATGCCGTTGTAGGCGATCGCCAACGCCACTTCCTCGGCCAGCGCGGCGCTGTCGGCTTGGGAGTGGTCCAGGTTGACGTATTGATAGCTCTGGCTCGCGGTGGGCACGGGTGCTTGCACCGCGGGCACCGGGCAGGCCGGAGGCTTGGTTTTCATGACATCACCGATGTGTGGAATAGTGACAAGACTAAATGCGGCAATCTGCCACGTCTAATCGCTATTACTGATCTATCAATAGATGACGTCGATCAAGAAGCTGTCGCTGATTTCTGATAGAGCGCGAAACAGGCTTCCGCCAGCGCCGAGCGGGGGGCGCCACGCCGCATGATCATCCCCAGCGGCACCAGGGTGTGCGCGCTGTCGATGGGTTGGATGCGCAAGTCTTCGGTGAGGACGTCCAGGCCGCTGTCCAGCGGCATTACCGCGCAGCACAGCCCGCCGTGCACCGCTTGCAACAATTGATGCACGGCGTCGGTTTGCAGCAGCGGTTGCGGCGTGAGGCCCCGGCTGTGGAAGTGGTAGTCGATGGACTGGCGAAAATGCATGCCGCTGGTGAGCATGCCCAACGGCAGTTCAATCAACGCTTGCCAGCTCAGCGCCTGTTCGCCGAAGAAGAAATACCGCTGGTCATACAGCAGGCCCATGCGGGTCTGGCTGAAGGGCAAGGCCTCGAAGCGTTCGTTGTCCAGGCGTTCCAGGTAGGAAATGCCCAGGTCGATGCGGTTGTTCGCCAGTTGTTCGAGAATCTGTTCGGAGCTCAGGGACGACAATTCGAAACGCAGGTTGGGGTGCTCGTCGTGCAGGCGCTGCATCATCGACAGCGGGTCGAAGTCCGACAACGGCACCACGCCCAGGCGCAGCGTACCCGCCAGGTTGCCGCGACAGGCCGCCGCCTCCGCCAGCAGGCCGTCATGGGCGGCCAGCACCGTGCGTGCCCAGGCCAGCACCCGCTCTCCCGGGGCAGTGAAGCCTTCGAAGCGCTGGCCGCGGTTGACCAGTGGCAGGCCGAGTTCTTCCTCGAGGCTGCGCAGGCGCATCGACAGGGTGGGCTGGGTGATGTGGCAGCGGGCGGCGGCTTGGCCGAAATGACGGGTTTCATCCAGGGCGATGAGAAATTTCAGCTGCTTGATGTCCATCTTCGCTCCAGCGCGCGGGAAGATTCGGATTCTAGCGCTTGTGCGTGACGGGGTCATTGGTCGGCTTGGCGTCGGGTTCGCCTGGCTTGGTCTAGTCTTTGGCGTCTGGATACCTAATCAAGGAGCGTGTGCCATGAGTCTTTTTAGCTTTGTGAAGGAAGCAGGTGAAAAGCTGATCGACCTGCTGACGCCTGGCAATGCTGATGCGAGCGAGCAGTTGAAAGAACACATCAACAAGGTCGGTCTCGGTAATCCGAATGTGCATGCCACCATCGAAGGCGATACCGTCACCGTCACCGGTGAAGTGGCAAGCCAGGAAGAGAAGGAAAAAATCCTGTTGGCGGTGGGCAATATCGCCGGTGTCGGCAGTGTCGACGACCAGATCACCGTCACCGGTCCGGTGGCCCAGGCGGCACGTTTCGTCACGGTGAAAAAAGGTGACACCCTCAGTGCGATCGCCAAGGCCGAGTACGGGGATGCGAACAAGTACAACAAGATCTTCGAAGCCAACAAACCGCTGCTGTCGCACCCGGACAAGATCTATCCGGGGCAGGTGTTGCGTATTCCTGAGTAACCGATACCTGTGGCGAGGGCGCTTGCTCCCGCTCGGCTGCGTAGCAGTCGCATTTTTGGAGAGCGCTGCGCATTGGAGCGCCAGCCCGGTCCAGCGGGAGCAAGCGCCCTCGCCACATTGATCGCGTCAGAGCCCTTCGATGAGCGTTCGGTAATCCACCAACGCCGCGAATTCACCCGTGTCCTTCGGCCCTTTGCGGCTGTCCGGTTCGCTGACGGCCAGCAGGTGCGCCACGCCGAAATCCCGGGCGCTTCGCAGCACCGGCAAGGTGTCGTCGATGAACAGGCTGCGGGCCGGGTCGAAGTTCAGGTCGGCTTGCAAGGCGTCCCAAAATTGCCGGTTTTCCTTGGGGAAGCCGTAGTCGTGTGAGCTGATCAGGCGCTCGAAGTAGGGCGCCAACTCGATGCGTTCCAACTTCAGGGACAGCGAGTCGCGGTGGGCATTGGTGATCATCACCACCCGCTTGCCCGCCTGCTTGATGGCCGCCAGGAAGGTATCGGCGTCCGGACGCAAGGCTATCAGGTGAGCGGTTTCCAGCTTCAATTCGCGCACCGGCAATTTCAGCTCGGTACTCCAGAAATCCAGGCAATACCACTGCAACTGGCCAGCGTTGCGCTCGAACAGCGGTTGCAGCTCCATCTCGGCCATCGCCCGGCTCACACCGTGCAGTTCGGCGTAGCGCTGGGGCAGGTGTTCCATCCAGAAATGGTTGTCGTAATGCAGGTCCAGCAAGGTGCCGTCCATGTCCAGCAGCACCGTGTCGATCTCGTGCCAGGGCAGCAAGGCCATAAAACTTCTCCAGCGGTAATCGGATATCCGACACAAACAATCAGAATAGGCCGGGTATAGTAGCCCGCTATCGCCCAGGGAGCCGTATATGCGCCAGAAACCCACCATACTCGATCGCCGCATCGTCGCCACCAGCCGTCTGTTCTGTGTGGAAGAGCTGAAGCTGCGTTTTTCCAACGGCGTGGAGCGCACCTACGAACGCCTGGCGAGCAAGGGTGCGGGTTACGGCGCGGTGATGATCGTGGCGATGCTCGACGCCGACCATGCGGTGTTGGTGGAAGAGTATTGCGGTGGCACCGATGCCTATGAGCTGTCCCTGCCCAAGGGCTTGATCGAGCCGGGTGAGGACGTGCTGGCGGCGGCCGAGCGCGAGCTCAAGGAAGAGGCTGGCTTTGGCGCGCGTCAGTTGGAACACCTGACCGAACTGTCGCTGTCGCCGGGCTACATGAGCCAGAAGATCCAGGTGGTGTTGGCGACCGACCTGTACGAAGAACGGCTGGAGGGCGATGAGCCCGAGCCGATGCGCGTGGACAAGGTCAACCTGCATGAACTCTCGGCCCTGGCGCAAAACCCGCAATTCACCGAGGGGCGTGCCCTGGCGGCGCTGTACCTGGCCCGTGACCTGCTGACCCAACGCGGAGCCTTTTTGTCATGAATTTCCCTCATCCCCTGATGGCTCCCGTGGTGGCGCTGGCGCTCAAGGCCGGCGAGGCGATCCTGCCGTTCTGGCGCGCTGACGTGCAAGTCACCCAGAAGGCCGACGAGTCGCCGGTGACCGCCGCCGACATGGCTGCCCACGATGTGATCGTCGCCGGGCTGGCGGCGTTGGCCCCGGACATTGCGATCTTGTCCGAGGAGGACGCCAATATCGCCCAGGATGTGCGCGCCGGTTGGCAACGCTGGTGGCTGGTGGACCCGCTGGATGGCACCAAGGAATTCATTTCCGGTAGCGAGGAGTTCACCGTCAACATCGCCCTGGTTGAGCAAGGGCGTGTGGTGTTTGGCGTGGTGTCGATGCCCACCACCGGCCGCTACTACGCAGGTGGCGCGGGCCTCGGGGCCTGGCGCGGCGACAAGGGCGATGACCCCGTGCCTGTCGCGGTGCGCAACTCGCTGGCGCCGGGCGAGGCCTTTACCGTGGTCGCCAGTCGTCGCCATAGCAGTCCGGAGCAGGAGCGCCTGTTGCAAGGCCTGAGTGCCAGCCTGGGTGAGTTGCAATTGACCAGCATCGGCAGTTCGTTGAAGTTCTGCCTGGTGGCCGAAGGCGCGGCGGATTGCTATCCACGCCTGGCGCCGACCTCTCAATGGGACACCGCCGCCGCCCAGGGTGTACTGGAAGGTGCCGGTGGCGAGGTGCTGGACTTGAGTGGCGAGCCGTTCTGCTACCCACCGCGGGAGTCGCTGCTCAATGCATCGTTCCTGGCGTTGCCGGCAAAGGCGGCCTGGCGGGCTAAATTGTTGGAGTTGGCGCGTTCCTAGCCGCTTCCATTCTTTGTGGCGAGGGGATTTATCCCCGTTGGACTGCGCAGCAGTCCCAAAAAGCAGGGCCGCTTCGCGCCCCAACGGGGATAAATCCCCTCACCACAGGGTTGCAGGGTGCCAAAGTCAGCGATGCAACACGTACTGCCCCTCGAACTGCACCGCCGGGTCCTTGCTCGCGGTGTTCAGCACCCGCGTCTGCAAGGCGATGCGCGCCCGGCCATGGCGGCGGTAGGTGGCGAGGAAGCGTTTCCAGGTGTTTTCCTGCGGCGCGTCGCAAATCACGCTCGCATCGCCGGTGACCGGCAGCGGATAGCTGATCTGCCCTTCCTGGATCACGATATGCCCGTCCTCGATGCCTTCCTCGCGCAGGGCCAGGTGCAGCCAGCCCCAGCCGCCGAGCACCGCGCCGCAATACAGGCTGCCGCCGAACATGGTGCTCTTGTGATTGACGTTGGCGTCCAGTGGCAGGAACAACCGCAGTTGCCGGGCCTGCCAATCGACGACTTCCAGGCCCATGTCCCGTGTCAGCGGGATGTCGTGGTGCAGAATCGATTCCAGGTAACGCGTGTCGCGGTTCATCGAGGGGCCTCTGGCGGGACAGGAAGGTGGCGGTAACGCCGATGTCTCAATCGGCTTCGTCGGCGGCGCCGTGGCTAGTGTCGCCGAAGCTCAACCCGTGCTTGCGCAGCTTGTCGTGCAAGGTCTTGCGCGGGATGCCCAGGGCTTCGGCGAGGCTGCGGACCGAGCTGTGGGGACGCGCCAGCTCGGCGGCGATCAGGGTCTTCTCGAAGTTTTCCACCTGTTCGCTCAAGCCGCCACTGACCATCGCGACCGGTTCGCCGGGACTGCCGTCCGGCGCGCTGTTGTCCAGGGCCAGTTCCAGGCCCAGGGCAAAGCGTTCGGCGGCGTTCTGCAGTTCGCGCACGTTGCCTGGCCAACTGTGACGCAGCAGCAGCGCCCGCTGCGCCGGCTGCAATTCGTGGGGCGGCAGGCCGTGGCGGGCGCTGGCCTCGTTGGCAAAGTGCTGGAACAGCACCAGGGCATCTTCGCCTCGCTCGCGCAGCGGTGGAATGCGCAGCGGCGCGACGTTCAAGCGGTAGTACAGGTCGGCGCGAAAACGTCCCTGGTCAGCGGCTTGGCGCAGGTCTTCCTTGGTGGCGGCGATAACGCGGATATCCAGCGGGATCTGCTGATTGCCCCCCAACCGCTCCACCATGCGTTCTTGCAGCAGGCGCAGCAGCTTGACCTGGACGTCCAGGCTCATGCTTTCGATTTCGTCGAGAAACAGCGTGCCGCCGTTGGCGAATTCAAACTTGCCGATGCGGCGTTTCTGCGCGCCGGTGAACGCGCCGGGCTCGTGGCCGAACAATTCGCTCTCCACCACCGATTCGGCCAGGGCTCCGGCGTTGATCGCCACGAAGGGGCCGTTGCGGCGTGCCGAGAGGTCGTGCAGAGCGCGGGCGACCACTTCCTTGCCGGCGCCGGTTTCACCCAGGATCAGCACGTCGGCGCGGGTGGCCGCCAATGCGCCGATCTGTTCGCGCAGGCGCAATATGGGCGTCGACTGGCCCACCAGCCGGGCGCTGAGCTCGTGCCGATCGCTCAGGGCCAGGCGCAGGCTACGGTTTTCCAGTACCAGCCGACGCAAGGACAGGGCACGGCGCACGCTGTCGAGCAGGTGGTCGCTGGCGAAGGGTTTCTCCAGGAAGTCGTAGGCCCCGGCACGCATCGCCTGCACCGCCAGCGGCACGTCGCCGTGGCCGGTGATCAGCAGCACCGGCAGCTCCGGATCCTGGGCGTGCAGCTCGCTCAGCAGTTCGAGGCCGTCCATGCCCGGCATGCGGATATCGCTGACCACCACGCCAGGCCAATCACGGGGCAATTGCCCGGCCACGCCCTTGGCCTCGGCCAGGGGCAAAATCTTCAGTCCGGCCAGGTCGAGGGTCTGGCTCAAGGCCTGGCGCAGGTGGGGATCGTCGTCGATCAGCACCACCTCAATCCGGTTATCGATGGTCATACACTACGGTCCTCGGACGGTTGCAGGCTCACTCCGGGCGCGCCGGCGCGCAGCTTCAGGGTGATCAAGGCGCCGCCCTCCTTGTGGTTGGCGAACGACAGTTCGCCCCCGAAGGCGCGCATCAAGGTGTCGCAGATTGCCAGCCCCAGGCCAAGGCCCTGGGTCCGGGTCTTGGTGGTATAGAAGGGTTCGCCGGCGCGGCCCAGGGCTTCCATGCAGAACCCCGGGCCGTTATCGCGGATGTACAGGTTGACGCCGGTTTCGGTGGCCTGTGCACTGAGCCAAAGTTTGCGCGGCGGGCCTTTCTCGGTGAGGGCGTCGAGAGCGTTGGCCAACAGGTTGCCCAGGACCTGGCGCAGGCGGGTTTCCCCGGCCTCGACCCAGAGCGTCGCGGCCGGCAAGTCGCGAATCAACTCCACCTCCATGCTGCGGCGGCGCTTGGCGAGCAGCGCCAGCGCGTCGTCCAGCGCCGGCTGCAAGGCAACGCTTTCCGGGGCGTGGCGGTCGCGGCGGGCGAACGCGCGCAGGTGCGCGATGATCGAGGCCATGCGCCCGGTCAGCTCGCTGATCAGCTTGAGGTTGCCCCGGGCGTCGTCGGTGCGCTGGTGGTCGAGCAGGATCTCGGCGTTTTCGGCGTAGCTGCGGATCGCCGCCAGCGGTTGGTTGAGTTCGTGGCTGATGCTCGCCGACATGGTGCCCAGGGCCGACAATTTGCCGGCCTGCACCAGGTCATCCTGGGCCCGCACCAGCTCCTGCTGGGCCTGCTCGCGCTCCAGCACTTCCTGCTTGAGCCGCCGGTTCAGGCCTTCCAGGTCGCTGGTGCGCTCGGCGACCCGACCTTCCAGTTGGTGACGCGCCTTGGCTTCGAAGGCGATCCGGTCCAGATAATGGCGCCGACGCTGCATCATCAGCCCAAGCAGCAGCATCAACACCAGCAGCGCCGCACCGCCGATCGTGAGCACTGTGCGCACCGGTCGGTCGATCAACGTGCGCGGGGCGAGGATGCTCACGCTCCAGCCCGTCTCCTCGATGGACTGGGTCTGGGTCAGCCAGGCGTTGTCATCCAGGTTCAGTGGTTTGGGATCGCGGGTCGGATAGGGCTGCACGGCGCTGATGGCCTTGCGTTCGTCCTCGCTCAAGGGACGCGTCGCGCGAAAGCGCCAGTCTTGCCGCGACGTGAGAATGACCACGCCGTTGTGATCGGTAACCAAGAGTTGTTCCGGGGTTTTGCCCCACAGGCTTTCGGTGTGGTCCAGGTCGACCTTGACCACCAGCACGCCAATGACTTTTTCGCGATCGCGCACCGCGGCGGCGAAGAAGTAACCGCGCTTGGCCGAGGTGGTGCCCAGGCCGAAGAAGCGCCCCAGGCGTCCGGCCATGGCCTCGATGTAGTACGGGCGGAACGCGAAGTTGCGGCCGACGAAGCTGTCGTGCTTATCCCAGTTCGAAGCCGCCAGGGTCTTGCCGTTGGCGTCCATCAGGTACATGACTTCGGCGCCGGTCTGGGTGCTGATGTTTTTCAGCAGCCGGTTGGCATTGCCTTGGGTGACCCCGTCGTCCGGGGCCGACAGCGCGGCGCGCAACGCCGGCAGGTCGGCGAGGATCTGCGGCAGTACCTCGTAGCGGTGCAGGGTGCCCAGCAGGTTGGCGACGTAGAGGTCCAGGGTCTGGCGGTTCTGCCCGGCCAGTTCGCTGCGGTAATAACGCTCGGCCAGATGCTCCAGCGGCCACAACAACGGCGCCAGGCACAGCGCAAGCAAGGCCAGGCTGCGCCAACGGGGTCTGCGGGGAAGGGTGGAGTTCATGAGCATCAGGCGCCTGTGGGGACAAGCGCATTATGCCTACGGTTGTCCAGCAAGACACTGTTGCAACGCGCTACGTCGCGCTCCCCCGGACATTCGCCTGGAGCGGGCGCCAGTCGTGAGGGGCTCTCGGGGCCTGGGAGCGCCGTCGCTTCAAATGCGATAGGGGTTGCTTATCCCCCGACTCAGTGGCGTGATAGGCATCCGATAAAACCACCTAAGGGGTTGTTGTATGCCGCTCGCTACGTTGGTTCACCGTGCCAGTTTGCCAAGCCCACAGATCAGCGCCGCACAAGTGTCGGTGCTGTTGCGCGCAAATTATGGACTCAGCGGTGACCTGCGACCCCTTGGCAGCCAGCAAGACCTCAATTACCGCGTCGACACCGGGCACGGGCGGTTCGTGCTGAAGATCTGCCACGGTGACTACGCGGTGCGGGAGCTTGAGGCCCAACACGCGGCGCTCAGGCATCTGGCCGACCACGGCGCGGTGAAAGTGCCGCAGGTGATTGCCGCCAACAATGGCCAGGACCTCCTGACGCTCGACGTCGAGGGGCAAGGGGTGCATGTCCGGTTGCTGGAATACATCGACGGCCAGCCACTGACGCAGTTCAAGCACCTGGAGCCCGGCTTGGTGAAAGGGCTGGGGCGTTTGTGTGCACAGATCGACCAGGCCCTGGCCACGTTCGACCACGCCGGCCTGGAGCGCACCCTGCAATGGGACGCCCGCCACGCCCACACGCTGATCGAACACCTGTTGCCGGTGATCCAGGATGACGCGCAGCGCAGCCTGATTGCCGACATCGCGCAACAGGCCGAGCGTCGCTTGCAACCGCTCAAGGCCAGCCTGCCGGTGCAGGCGATCCACATGGATATTACCGATGACAACGTGGTCTGGCAGCGGGATGCCCAGCGCCAGTGGCAATTGCAGGGCGTCATCGACTTTGGCGACCTGGTCCGCACCTGGCGCATCACGGACCTGTCGGTGACCTGTGCGGCCCTGCTGCACCACGCCGATGGCGATCCGTTTTTCATCCTGCCAGCGATCCAGGCTTATCACGCGGTCAACCCGTTGCAGCGCGAAGAACTGTTGGCGTTGTGGCCGTTGATCGTCTCGCGAGCAGCCGTCCTGGTGCTCAGTGGTGAACAGCAGGTCGCCATCGATCCGGGTAACCAATACAGCCGCGACAACCTGGCCCATGAGTGGGAAATTTTCCGCGTCGCCCACTCGGTGCCCCTCGACCTGATGGAGGCGGCGATTCTCAGCGCCGTTGGCCACAACCTGGCGCCCATCGCCAGCGAAGGCTTTGCGCCGTTGCTGCCGACCCTGGTGGGGCGTGAATTCGCGCTGATCGACCTGGGCGTGCTGAGCCCGCATTTCGAGGCGGGCAACTGGGAGCAACCGGGCATCGACCAGCGCCTGTTGAGCGAGGCTGCCGCTGTTCATGGGCTGGCTGCCAGCCGCTACGGCCAGTATCGGTTGTCCCGCACGCGGCCCGACAGCGCCGTCGAGCCGGATACGTATCCGTTGCACGTGGAGCTGAATGTCCCGCAGGGCTCGTCGCTAGAATCGCCGTTCGCCGGGGTCGTGCACCTCGGCGCCGACGGCCTCCTGCAATTGGACGGTGCATCGTTGAGCCTGCGGCTGTGGGGCGTGACCTCGCCGCTGCATGCCGGCGCGGCGCTGGTCAAGGGCCAGGTGCTGGGCGAGGTGAGCGGACCGTTGCGGGTGCAGTTGTGTCGGGGCGCCGGGTTGAATCCACCGCTGTTCTGCACGCCCTCCAGGGCGGCGGCCTGGCAGGCGTTGTGTCCTTCGCCGGCGGCGCTGCTGGGGCTGGCTTGCGATGCCGAGCCGGAGATCGATCCCGAAGCACTGCTGGCTCGCCGGGACGCCAGCTTCGCCCGTTCGCAAAAGCATTATTACGTCGACCCACCGCGCATCGAGCGCGGCTGGCGCAACCACTTGATCGACATGCAGGGGCGTTCCTACCTCGACATGCTCAACAACGTCGCGGTGCTGGGGCACGGTCACCCACGCATGGCGGCGGTGGCCGCGCGGCAGTGGTCGCTGCTCAACACCAACTCGCGCTTTCACTATGCGGCGATTGCCGAGTTTTCCGAGCGCCTGCTGGCGTTGGCGCCCTCGAACATGGACCGGGTGTTCCTGGTCAACAGCGGTACCGAGGCCAATGACCTGGCGATCCGCCTGGCTTGGGCCTACAGCGGCGGGCGCGACATGCTCAGCGTGCTGGAGGCCTATCACGGCTGGTCGGTGGCGGCCGATGCGGTGTCGACGTCCATCGCCGACAACCCCCAGGCCTTGAGCAGCCGCCCGGACTGGGTGCACCCGGTCACCGCGCCGAACACCTATCGCGGTGAGTTCCGGGGCCCTGACAGTGCGCCGGACTACGTACGCAGCGTCGAGCACAACCTGGCGAAAATCGCCGAAAGCCGGCGCCAATTGGCCGGTTTCATCTGTGAGCCGGTCTACGGGAACGCCGGCGGCATTGCCCTTCCGCCCGGCTACCTGAAGCGCGTCTACGAGTTGGTGCGCGAGCGCGGCGGGGTGTGCATCGCTGACGAGGTGCAGGTCGGCTATGGGCGCATGGGCGAGTTTTTCTGGGGCTTCGAAGAGCAGGGCGTGGTGCCCGACATCATCACCATGGCCAAGGGCATGGGGAACGGCCAGCCGCTGGGCGCGGTCATCACCCGCCGGGAAATCGCCGAGGCGTTGGAGGTCGAGGGTTATTTCTTCTCATCCGCCGGCGGCAGCCCTGTCAGTTGCCGCATCGGCATGGCCGTCCTGGACGTGATGGAAGAGGAAGACCTCTGGGAAAACGCACGGATGGTCGGCGGGCATTTCAAGGCGCGCCTCGAAGCCTTGATCGAGCGCTATCCGTTGGTCGGCGCGGTGCACGGCTCGGGGTTCTACCTGGGCGTGGAACTGATCCGCAACCGCGCCACCCTGGAACCGGCCACCGAAGAAACCACGGCGCTGTGCAACCGCCTGCGCGAGTTGGGAATCTTCATGCAACCGACCGGCGACTACTTGAATATCCTCAAGATCAAGCCGCCCATGGTGACCACCCGTCAGAGCGTGGATTTCTTCGTCGACATGCTGGAGAAGGTGCTGGATGAAGGGCTCTAGGCGAGTACGCCGGTAACCCTTGTGGGCGCGAGCCCGCTCGCGAAGGCAGCGCTTTTGCGAGCCGGCTCGCTCCCATGGGGTTTTCAGTTATTTATCGATTTTTGTCGACATTGAGTTGCGTTTATTTTGATATTTCAGATGGCTTACGCTTTTAAAGCCGATTTTTATCGTCTATAAAGTCCCCCATTGCCCTCGATGACTCAGCGGAGTCCTGATTCATGACAACTTTGCACAGCACGCCTCGCGCGGATGGTTTCCACATGCCGGCCGAGTGGGCGACCCAGACCCAGGTCTGGATGATCTGGCCCGAGCGCCCGGACAACTGGCGCCTGGGCGGCAAGCCCGCACAGGCGGCTCACATCGCGGTGGCCAAGGCGATCGCCCGTTTCGAGCCGGTGACCGTGGCGGTATCCGCGGCCCAGTACGAAAATGCCCGGGCGCGCCTCGACGTGCCGAATATCCGCCTGGTGGAAATGTCCAGCGACGATGCCTGGATTCGCGATACCGGCCCGACGTTCGTCATCAACGACAGCGGTGAAGTGCGCGGCGTCGACTGGGACTTCAACGCCTGGGGCGGCTTCGACGGTGGCCTGTACGCGCCGTGGAACCGTGACGCGCAAGTGGCCAGCAAGGTCCTGGAGATCGAACGCAGCCCGCGCTATCGCACCGAAGGGTTTGTCCTGGAAGGCGGTTCGATCCACGTCGATGGCGAAGGCACGTTGATCACCACCGAGGAATGCCTGCTCAACCGCAATCGCAACCCGCACTTGAGCCGCGAGGAAATCGAGGCGGTGCTCAGTGCGCAACTGGCTGTGGACAAGATCATCTGGCTGCCCGACGGCTTGTTCAACGACGAGACCGACGGCCATGTGGATAACTTCTGCTGCTACGTGCGCCCCGGCGAAGTGTTGCTCGCCTGGACCGACGACCCGCAGGACCCGAACTACAGCCGCTGCCACGCCGCCATGAATGTGCTGCAAGACAGCACGGACGCCAAGGGGCGCCCGTTCATCGTGCACAAGATGCCGATCCCTGGCCCGCTGTATGCCACCGAAGAAGAGTGCGCTGGCGTGGACGCGGCGCAAGGCTCCCAGGAACGCAACCCGACGGTGCGGCTGGCCGGTTCCTACGTGAACTTCCTGATCGTCAACGGCGGCATCATTGCGCCGAGTTTTGACGATCCGCAGGATGCCCCGGCCCGGGAGCTCCTGCAGAAGCTGTTTCCGCAGCACGAAGTTGTCATGGTGCCAGGGCGCGAACTGTTACTGGGGGGCGGGAATATTCATTGCCTTACCCAACAACAGCCCGCTGCGCGGACAAAATGAGTGGCGATGTAACAGCGCGGTGACATCCACCGCGCCGGCTCTAGACCGGCGCTTTTGGATCCATCCCGGCAAGCCCGCGGCCCGATTGGGGGCGCGGGCTTTTTTGTGCCTGTTTATTGGCACTGCGGATACATTGGCATACCTCTTGTATCAGTGCTCTCGCAGTTCTGGGGAGAGAACTGAGTTGTTTTGTCATAAACCTTGGATAAATTGGCCGCTCATCAACCAGGAGAGGGCGCTGGAATGAATATGATAAGCGAGCGCACATGCCATCCCTTGGCCGTCAATGGTGAGTCGCTTCAAGCGTTGGCGCAGTGGTTGAAGTCCAACGGAACGCGTCAGGTCAGGGAACCTGATCCACGCCGAATGATCGTGGAGCGCTACCCGGCCGGGCTTTTCAGCGAGGCCGAGCTGCAAGCGCTGTGGGATGTCATGCAAGGATAGAATTCGAAGGATTGATAAAAAGCGCTGGCCGGGATGGCAGCGCTTTTTTTGTGCCCGCCGTTTTTACCCAGTCGGCGGCTTCGGCGCTGGTCTGCGGTCTGTACGGCTGTTCACCTTGAGTGGTTCTTAGACATTTTTTGCCTAATGACAGACGATTCACGAAATTGACACGTTGTCGAGGGCGCGACTAGGATTCGCCCCACGCCTGTGGCTAACAGCCATGACTCTTAAATAATAAAAAGGCCCGACACGTTGACGCGTGGGCGGGCCTTTTCATTATTTCAGGAGCAAGAGTCCGAAAAAGAGCGCAAAAAGCGCCGTTTCGGCTGCCGGTCGCAGTGCGTATCAACCCATACAAGGAAAATAATCATGTTGAACACGCGCATCGGTTTGATCGCACTGGGGATTTTGAGCACGACGCAGGCCATGGCCAACGACCAGGCCGAGTCCAAGGGGTTCGTCGAAGACAGCAGCCTGAAAGTGCTGCTGCGCAACGCCTACATCAACCGCGACTATAAGAACGGCAACCAGGACAAGGCCGAATGGGGCCAAGGGGTCATCGGTACGTTCTCGTCCGGTTTCACCCAGGGCACCGTGGGAGTCGGCGTCGATGCATTCGGCCTGTACGCCTTGCGCCTGGACGGCGGCAAGGGGCGCAGCGGCGCACAGGGCATCGACTTCTTCAAGCAGGGCGACAGCGGCAACGCCGCCGATGACCTGTCCAAGTTCGGTGCCGCGGTCAAATTCCGCGTCTCCAACACCGTGCTGGCCTACGGCGACCAGATGCCGGCCCTGCCGGTGCTGAGCTACGACAACGGGCGCCTGCTGCCGGAAAGCTACACCGGTACATTGATCACCTCCAAGGAGATCAAAGGCCTGGAACTCAATGCCGGCCGTTTCACCGCCGAGTCGCGCAAGAGCGCCGAAGGCCGCGACAGTGGCGGCTTGAAGTCGATCAACGTCTTGGGCGGCAGCTATCAGTTCACCGAACAGTTCAAGGCATCGCTCTACGCCTCGGACGTCGAGGACGTGTTGAAGAAGCAGTACGTGAACGCCAACTACGTGTTCCCGCTGGCCAAGGATCAGTCCCTGACCCTGGACTTCAACGGTTACCGCACCAAGTTGGACAACAGCTACGTGCGTGAAAACAACGTCACGGGCGATGACAACAAGATCTGGAGCCTGGCCGCCACTTTCGCCACTGGCCCGCACAGCTTCACCCTCGCTCACCAGCGCAGCACCGGCGACAGCAACCTCGGCTACGCCTATGGCGGCTACCAGCGCGGCCAGAACCGCGTGGGCGACGGCGGCAATACCATCTACCTGGCGAACTCCTACTGGTCCGACTTCAACGCCGAAGACGAACGCAGCTGGCAGTTGGGCTACGGCCTGGACTTCACCACCTTCGGTGTACCGGGCCTGAGCTACAACGTCGCCTACGTGCGTGGCGACAACATCACCACGTCCACCAGCGAAGGCGGCACCGAGCGCGAGATCTTCAACCAGTTCAAGTACGTGGTCCAAAGCGGCCCGGCCAAGGACTTGAGCGTGCGCCTGCGCAGCTCGGTGCTGCGCGTGTCGCAGAAGTCCAGCGAGTACAACGTCAGCGGCAACGAGCTGCGGGTGTTCGTGGACTACCCGATCAACGTCTTCTGATGGCGTGACAAGGGCCTGAGACCTGGGCCCGTAGCGTGGCGAGGGAGCGTGTTCCCGCCGGTTTGCATCACCACCCCGTCTGGGGCGTCGTGCAGGCAGGCGAGAGCACGCTCCCTCGTCATTTTTATGGGTAAGCCCATTGTCGGGTTCGGGTGTTTTTGGGTGGGATAGGGTTAAAAAAACCCTTTAAAAGCGCTTTTTACCCGAGAAAAAGTCCTACTAATTTCATTTCTGCCTTCGTTTCAAGCACGGCTTGAAATGCCTCAAATTCTTTCTCATGGACGTAAATCCTGCACCTACTAGATTAGGCCGCTCAATGCAGTGGAGACCTATGAAAAATGATCGTTCTGAACAGGGAAGTGGGCGAAGCGCTAAGACGTGACAAATACGTCAATGTTCGCGGTGGCGACTTCAACCTCTACGGTCATTTCGGCGATTTTGTCCGGCTGACCAAAAGCTGGGAAAACATGGAGCCCGACAGCTACTACGGCCAGGCCGAGTCAGGCATGCGTTTTCGCCGCTACAGTGACTTTGAATACAACCCCACCACCCGCGAGCTCAAGCAGCTCGAGCACCGGGCTTATATCCAGTCCAAGGCCAACAACAGTTACGTCGGCGGCTTGGAGCGGCATTTCCAGGACTTCTCCAATGAAGTCATCAACTCGCCGGTGATGCGCAGCCTGATCGACACGGACTTCGAGGTGTACAAGAACGTCCTGCCCCCGGAGCTGCACGATGAAATCTGGCAATGCCAGATCCATCAGATCCGCATCGAGATCAAGCCGGGCAAGCAACTGGAAATCACCCCCGAAGGCATCCACTGCGATGGCTATCCGTTCAGCGGCGTGCACTTCTGGGGCCGGAACAATGTAGCGGGCGCCGAAAGCCGTCTGTACACCGCCCAGCAAGAACAACTGGCGGCGACGACCTACGAGGACATCCTCGACACGACGTTCTTCCTCGATCGCGACATGCGCCATTACGTGACCCCGGCCCGTAACGTCCACAGCCATGAAATGGCCTACCGGCAGATCCTGGCGATTTCCTTCTCGCGGCCCGGGACCGCTTTCGACATTGTTCGCTGAATGGCTGGAACCCATGGAGGATCCGGCGCAGCAGGTCCTGTTGCGCCGGGCCATGGTCAGGGATGCCGAACGAATGGAGCGGTTTTTTCGCGGGTTCGATGAAGTGTCGTTCTGCGAATGGCAGGATGCCCGGTTCCTGCGGGGAGTATTGCTGCAGGAAACCACCACCGCGTACCTGGCCGTCGATACGGCCGGCGAGGTCGTGGGCGCGGTGATCGGCGGCATGCTGGGCACCCGTGGCACGATCAATCACCTGGCGGTCAGCCCGTTGCATCGCACCAAGGGCCTGGGCCAGCGCCTGGTGGAAGCGGCTTCGGCCGACATGAAGCGGGTCGGCGTGCTGCGCATGTTCCTTTTTGTCGACGATGCTAATCTGGCCGGCAAGCGTTTCTGGGCGGCCCAGGGTTTTTGCGAACCCCGGGGCGAGATCACCTTCGAGAGGGATTTATGAACAAGACTTCCAGCCAGCCGCTGGCGGTCGAACCACAAGCCTCGCGTACCTTTGCTGAAGCCAGTCCGGTGGTAGCGGGTTATTTTACGGTTTCGTTTGTGTTCGGTCTGATGGCGGTCAACGCCGGCTTACCCTTGTGGCTGCCGGTGGCGATGTGCCTGTTCGTCTACGCTGGCGCGTCGCAATTTGCCGCGTTGGCCCTGATTTCCAGCGGTGCGTCACTCACCACCATCGTGCTCACCACCTTCCTGATCAACGCCCGGCACATGCTGATGTCGGTGTACATGGCCAAGGCGTTGCGTGCGCTGGGGCTGAGCCGTTTCGAGCGCTGGTGCTACGCGGCGGGGCTGACGGACGAATCGTTCGCCTTCCACAGCGTCAAGCTGGGCAGCGGGGCGCCGGTCAGCTTGCGCTACCTGATTGGCTTCAACCTGTTTTGCCACACCTCCTGGGTGTTGGGCGGCCTGTTGGGAGCCGTGTGCGCGCAGTACGCGGCGCATCTGATCAAGTACCAGCTCGACTATGCCCTGACCGCGATGATGCTCTACGTCCTGGTCTCGCTGTGCAACACCCGTAACAAGCTGATCGCTGCCCTGGCCGCCGTGGCCTGCATGGGCGTGCTGAGCCTGCTGGGCAGTTCGCCGTTCAATGTCTTCATTGCCACGTTCGTTGGCTGCGGGGTGGGCGTATGCCTGACCAAACGTTCCTGATCCTGGTCGTGGCGCTGATGATGGCCGTGACCTTCCTGCCGCGCGCACTGCCGTTGCAGGTCAATACCGAGCACTGGCCACCGTTCATCGCCCGTGCCCTTGAGTACCTGCCGGTGGCGATCGTCGCTGCCATCAGCCTCACCCCGCTGTTGATCAAGGATCAGCAGATACAACTCGACCGCCCGGAGTTCTACGCCGCGATTCCGACGCTGTTATGTGCGTACTTCAGCCGCAACCTGTTTCTCAGTGTGGCGGTGGGCACGGCGGCGTACATCGCGCTCGGTTCGTTCCTGTAGCGTCAGGTCGACCACGTCATGCAGCGCCTGGCCAGACAACTCGGGATTGTTCACCGCCAGGCGCACCTCGAGGAAATCCTCGAAGTCCGGGAAAATCGCCAGGCCATTGCGCAGCGCCGCTTCCCGGGACACCAGCCCCAGCCCATCCAACTGGGTGATCAACGACAGGGTCAGTGTTTCACTGCAGGAGTAGACCATGCGCTGGCTCGTCCCGTATTCGCCCAGTCCCGCGTCGAGAAAGCGCAGGAAACTGTGGGAATAGGGGCATTCTTCGGCCGGACGCACCTGAAACTTGTCGCCGAGCAAGCCAAGGGAGTCGTCTTCGTCGCCACAATGGGCGCCGACCACCCGCACCTGCACGTCCGGCATGGCGATGGTCGAGAAGCTGCTCTGTTGCGCGCCGATCAGGATCGCCAGGTCAAAATCCTCGTTCTTGAGCTTGCTCAGGTTCTCCATCGACTCCGCGTAGCTGAATTCCAGTTGGTACTGGGGGAACACGGCGATCAAGCGGTCGATCATCCGCCGGTTGAATTCCGCCGGCAGGGTGGTGTTCAGCGCCACTTTCAGCGTGCGTTGCCGGGGTTTTTTCAGTGCCGCGACCTTTTCCTCCAGCTGGCGCGTGGCCACCAGTACCTGATCCATGAAGGGGGTCAGTTCCGAGCCTTGGCTGGTCAACGTCAGGCCCTTGTTCGAGCGCCGGAACAAGCGGAAGCCAAATTGCTCCTCGACCTTGTTCAACTGCGCCGCCAGGGCCTGCACCGTGAGGCACGAATGTTCGGCCGCTGCCGACAACGAGCCGGTCTGCACGATGCGCATGAGGTTGCGTAGGGTTCTGCTATCCATGAGGTAATGCCCTCTGCTTAAGTGGGCTCGCTATTGTTGTGCACTCGGCCCGGGACAGGCAGTGCCTGCGGCGATCACCGTCTACCTTGCCACGGTTGTCGCGGTTTTGCAGGGCAAGCCTGTGCCAGGCAATGGATAGAAGCTTACGCAGGATTTGGGTTTTTTGCCCGGATGATGGTGGGCGAGGCCAATAAATACGGTGGTGTGCCCTTGGCGCGACGAAACGTCCTGCGCTTGTTTCGTCGCGCTCCCAATGAGCGGGTTGATTGCTCCGATGTCCAACCCTGGGAAACCGGATGAAATGCAGCGATGGCCGCGAATGCTCAGATCTTGAACTGCTGCACCGAAGACTGCATCGACCCCGCGGCGTTGTTCAACTGATCCGCCGTTTGCGTCAGGTTGTGGATCGAACGGGTGTTTTCCCGGGACTGCTCGGCAATCGACTCCACCCGCTGGGCCATCTCGTCGCTGGCTTTGGATTGCTCGGCGATGGTCTGGGAAATCTCTTCCACCACCTCGGCGGCATGCCGGGCGCCGGTGCGGATCTCGCTGATGGACACCCCGGCCTGTTGCGCCAGGTTCACGCCCTCGTCCACGCGGCTCACGCACGCCTGCATGTTCGCCACGGCATCCCGGGCGCTGGACTGGATGCGCTCGATCATCGCCGTGATTTCCTGGGTGGATTGGGTGGTGCGCGCCGCCAGGTTACGCACTTCGTCGGCCACCACCGCAAAACCGCGCCCGGCCTCGCCGGCCCGGGCGGCTTCGATGGCGGCGTTGAGCGCCAGCAGGTTGGTCTGCTCGGCAATGCTCTTGATCACCTGGATGATGGAGTGAATGTCTTCGGATGAAGCATCCAGCGCGGTGATCTTGCTGGAAGATTGGTTCACCACCTCGGCGATCCGGCTCATGCCTTCCACCACACCCAGGATCACCTGCCCGCCACTGCTCGCCAGTTGTTCGGACTGCGCCGAAATCGTCCGCGCGCTGTCGGCATGCTGGTGAATCTGGCTGATGTTGGCCATCATCTGCTCCATGCTCGCGGCCATGCTGGTGGCGCTCAGGGCCTGTTGGTCGGCGCTGGAGACGATCTGCCGCGCCGTATCGCCCAAGGTCCGTGACGTGCCGTGCAGCTCGTCGCTCTGGTTGCGGATGGTGGCGATCATCTGCCGCAGGTTGATCTGCATCTGCTCAATCACCCCTTGCAACTGGCCGAGCTCATCCTTGCTTTGCGCGCCCATGGAGCGCTGCAAGTCCCCTTGGGAAATCGCCTGGGTGTTGAGAATGATCTTGTTCAGCGGCGTCAGCACCGCCTTCAGCAGGTTCCACGAAAGCAGCGCCAGCGCCACGCAGGTGGCCAGCAAGGTCATGATCAGCCAGTAGCCCGAAGACTGAATACTGTCATCCTGACGCTCACGCGCGTTCTGGGCCTGGTTCTCGATCAGCTCGCTGACGGCCTCGTTGCGCTCCTCCAGCACCGAAAACGCGGCGTTGAACTCCGTCCGCAACGCTTGCACATCCTGGGCACCGCCCAGCACCTTGCCGATGATCTGCTTGGCCTTATCGATGTAGGTATCGACTTGGGGTTTCAACTCGACGATCGCCTTGGCGATATCCGCGGGCAAGTTCGCCTCGGCGTTCTCGGCAATCACCTTGCGCATCCGCTGCGAATGCTCGTCAAACCCTTCCAGGACCTCCTTGGCCCCCTGCGCATCCCCCGGCGCCACCAGCAACGCGGCCAGCACATCGGCACGAATGGCGTCATGCATCATGTCCGCCTCCATGTGCTTGCGCATGGCGGAAATACTGGTCTCGTTCTCCGCCAGGGACTCGGTCATGGAGTGATGTCCCCACAAACCGATACCGCCGAGCAACAACGCAAAAGAGAGACTGACCAACCCCGAACCTATGACCTTGGTGCGGATCTTCATCGCTAACTGCTCCTGGAGCGGGGATTTCTGGGCAAGTGTAGTCGAGCGCCAGCGGGGCCTAGGGCCAGACGAGGCTGTTATTAAAGGCTATCGGCGGGAGGAATGATTAGATGAGAGGACGCTGCATTGGGGAGAGCGCGCTTGGTCAGGCGAGGCCCCAATCGGTCCGAAGCCGCCATCGAGAGTGAACATAATCTGCCTGAAGTTAAGGAATTAACTCCAACTTTTTGCACACGGCTGTAAATACTCTTAGCCAGACCAACTTCTACCCATTCCGGTATGAGGCCTATCCCCCTGGCTGGAGTGATTATGTACACCATGTTCTTGTTTGGAAACGATACCCCTGCCGACAGTAAGACCCATGTCTGGTTGATGACGATCGGTAACGTCTCCTACTTCATACCTCGTCGATGATCTCAGTCTCCGACGGTCCTCGGGCCGTCGGAGCAACTGACGCTTCTTTGCCTTTCAGGCCACGACAGCGTTTGCCGATATCCGCTCGTCGCCCCTGTCAGCCCTGACAGTGGCGAGACTGTCGCAGATACGCCCACGCTAGCTGAAACGCCTGACCCTATTCATGGAGGGGTGCAACATGGTCATCGATGGTGAAGTGTTCAGAAGCGAATACGCGAACGTGAACGGCATTCGCATGCACTACCTGATCGGCGGCAACGGTGCGAAGCCGGTGCTCCTGGTACATGGCTTTCCGGGGAGCTGGAGGAGTTGGGAGCCCTTGATGGGACGGCTACTGCGTGCGGGGTACACCCCGGTCGTTCCTGACTATCGGGGCGCTGGAGAAACAGATATTGCCGCCGCGGGCTATGACAAAAAGAACATGGCGCTGGATTTGCGCGAGCTGCTTAGATATTTGAATTTGAATCGGGTTGATATTGTCGGCCATGACATGGGATTGATCATCGCCTACGCCTACGGTGCGCTTTACCCCTCCGAAACCAAACACATGATTTTGATGGACGGATTCATCCCTGGCATTCCAGGCTGGGAGATCCCTTATAACGGCAACCCCTTAACCGGAGTTTCGAGCAAGTGGCATTTCCGCTTCTATGGCGCCACCGCTGCAAAAATGATTAAAGACAAAGAAAAAATCTACTTGGATATGTTTTTCGATGAGTTCGTCTACCCAGGCAACCATAAAGTGCCGACAGAAGTACGTGAAGCCCTGGTGAACGACTACTCTCGCTCCGGCCGCATGGACGCGGCGTTCAAGCTCTACTCAGCCTGGATAGAGCAGGACGCCAATGACAACCAGGCCTTCGCTGCAAATAAACTGACTCTCCCGGTGCTCACCATTGGCGGAGACCATTCAAGGGGCAAGACATTGTCCGAGCAGGTGCAGCACATCACTTCACGCCCCCACTCCTTGATCTTGCAAAACACCGGGCATTGGGTGCTTGAGGAGAAGATGGAAGCGACTAGCCAGGCTATTTTGGATTTTTTACAGACGTGAGGAGGCAGAGGGGAGACCGACCTCCGCCGTATACTGCACGCACCTGAATACTGGAAATGCTTCGGAGGCAGCCATTGACCCCAGAGAACAATCTGCTGGACCGTTATATCGGATGCCTACTAGGCCTGGCTTGTGGCGATGCTGTCGGCACCACCCTGGAATTTAGCGACCGCGACACCTTGAGCCCCATCACCGATATGGTCGGCGGCGGACCTTTCGCTTTGGCCCCCGGCCAATGGACAGATGACACCTCGATGGCACTTTGTCTAGCTGAGAGCCTGCTCTCGAAGAACGGCTTCGATGCCAGAGACCAGATGACGCGGTATCTCAATTGGTGGCATTGGGGTTACTGGAGTGCGACGGGGCAATGCTTCGATATCGGGACGACAGTGAGACAGGCGCTAATGACCTTTCAAGAAACTGGGGAGCCGTTCGCCGGTTCCATTGATCCGGAAACGGCCGGGAACGGTTCGATCATGCGCCTGGCGCCGGTCATCCTTTTCTACTTTCCGGACCAGAGTTCGATGGCATGGGCCACCAAGCAAAGTTCCCGCACAACCCATGGCGCCCCCGAGGCAATCGAGTCGTGTCAGTTGTTGGCAGAGGTGGTTTCCAAGGCATTGGCAGGTCATAAGAAAGACGACGTGCTTGCTCTTTCTCCGACACAGTATTGCGAACCGGCAATCAAAGAACTCGCTTCTGGCAGCTTCAAGCACAAGCACCGTGACCAGATCAGAGGAACCGGGTACTGCATTGCCTCGCTCGAGGCCGCACTTTGGTGCTTCTGGTCCACTGACTCCTTTGAGGCAGCAGTGCTGCAAGCCGCCAACCTGGGTGACGATGCCGACACCACCGCTGCAATCGTTGGTCAGATAGCCGGTGCGTTCTATTCGAAACAGGGTATTCCATCTCGATGGCTTGAAAAGTTGCATCAGGTTTCGGACATTGAAGACATCGCCATCGCGCTGTTCAAGTCAGCCCGGTCCCGAATCACGGAAAGCCCGGACAGTCGTAACGAGTGAGCTTCAGTACGAAAAGTGGATATTGCCACCAACGACGAGCAGTCGAATGCTGAAAATCTCGGCTCCGTGGCGAGGGAGCTTGCTCCCGCTTCAGAACGATGTGCCAGACTAGAACCTGCTATTCAGTTCAGACGCCCCGAAAATCGCTCTTCAGGAAGTCCCACAGCGACAATAGCTTCGGCTTTCATCAGCGTGCCATCCGAATCTGTTGGCTTGACCAGCCCTATCCTTGCGCTAGTGCTGTAAAGCGTTTCATAACGAGGGCCTGCAAACACCGGGCAAGTGGTTTGTACGCAGGGGGACTCTATTACGCGGTCAACTTTGCCGTCAGGCGCGTAGCGCACCACTCTGCTGCCGCCCCATTCCGCATTCCAGAGAAAACCCTGCGCATCAATGCAAGAACCGTCTGGAGCTCCCTTGCCATCGACCAATCCCATCAGCAGCACGTCTTCGTCTGCCGTGAGGGCAAATGAGCCTAGAGACTCGGGCAACGACCAGCGCTGCACTTCACCGCTTGCCGGGGCCAGGGCACGCAACTCGCAGCCGGGAATATCTGTTCAGAACAGGCGCTCGGTTCTTTCACACCATACGGGGCACTCGCCAAGAAGACTGGTGGTGTCGGTTAGGGCTTTAAACATGTTGGTGTCCTACGAAACAGGATGGGTGTAAACAAAGCAGTCAGTTGGATAAAGGCGCTGACCACCAATCACCGAACAGGGCAATGGCCAGGCCTGCGAGCATCACTATTGCCCCAGCCAACTTGACGAGAGACACCGGCTTTTCCAATGCCCCCATCAATCCGAAGTGATCGATAACCAATGACGAAATGATCTGCCCAGCGATAGCGAGGCCAAGCAGTGCCGACAGACCGATTTTGGGCGCAAGCACCACATAGCTGAGCAACGCACCGGCACCTAGCAGACCGCCCAGCAGGCTCCACAAGGGCTGGGTAGGGATTGCCGCGAGTGAGGCCGCTATCCCACCACGCATCAATGAAAAGATGCCCAGGCAGACCGCGCCAGCAGTGAAAGAGAAAAGCGCCGCCGCTACGGAGTCGCCCCCCACACCTTTAGCGAGCTGACCATTCAGCGTGGTCTGCAGGGTGATGCCAAGACCTGCTGCAATGGCCAGCAGGTAGTAGGTTACGTTCATCTCGAGCCTCCTTACTTGGCTAACTCAAGCGGCAGGAATGTCTCGGCAAAGATGTCCGGCTGGTAGCCTGCTGCAGAAAACAAATGCTCACGGGACTCGTCGATTGCCGCACGCAGTAGCTCGCTGTCTACGCCCAGTAACTTGCCACCCCGCTTGACGATGCGCCCGCCAATCATGACCGTATCGACATTACTGCGTTCGGCCGCATGTACCACGGTGCCGAAGGCGTTGCCTGACGGGTAAAGGTTGATGTCCTGCGCGTTGATAAGGATCAGATCCGCCTGTTTGCCGGGAACTAGGCTGCCGACTTTGTCCTGCAAGCCGGCGCAGGTGGCACCGTCGACAGTCGCGGCTTTGAGCAGGCCATGGGCAGGCAGGGTGACCATCGGACGATGGCCTTCGCCGCAGCAGCGCTGCTGGTGCATGCCCATGACGCGCTGCAGGTAGAACGCCACCCGCATCTCCATGAACATGTCGCCGCTGTAGGAGGTTTCGTTATCGACACTCAGCCCCGGGCTGATTCCGTGGCGCTGGGCCGACTGCATGGCGAACATTCCATCCTCAATGCCGTAGTGGGCATCTGAACGCGGGCATACGTTTACCCGCACGCCAGCCTCGCGAAGAATTTTCCAGCCTGAGTCCGGCAGCGCGGTACAGTGGTTAAAGATGTTGTCGGAGCGGAGCAGCCCCTCGTGATGCAATCCTTCCAACTCTGCCGCCATGTCTCCGCCAAAAAACTCAGTGATGATAGGAAGCCCTAGGCGTCGGGCCTCAGCCCACAGCTCAGGTTCCAACTGCGCCATCATCGCCAGTGAGAGCAGCGGGTTATCGCCGTTCTTGATGTATTTTTCCTGCAGGCGCTTCAGATTGCCCGGCCAGTGGGCTTTGTCCCACTCACCAGCAACCGGCGCCCCCGAGGCGTGTACGGCACGTATGCCTGCATCGAGCAGCGCTTCGATAGCTGCATCGGAGTGCTCACCGGTGCGGCTGTTATGCGAGTTGTCCACCAGGGTCGTGATACCGGCATCGATGCAGCCCAACGCGCTCAGGAGGTTGCCGATATACATGTCCGCTGGGCGATAGTATTTGGCGAACGAGAAGTGGGTCGCGTTGCAGTAATCCTCCAAGGTTTCGGCGTTCGGATTGATTCTCCGTAGTTGCCCCTCCCAGGAGTGGCGGTGCGTGTCGACCATGCCGGGCATGGCAATCATCCCGGATGCGTCAATCACTACAGCGTCGCCGGCCTCAAGGTTTTCACCAATGGCCGAGATGGTGCTGCCTTCGATAAGGATATCGCCGCGTGCCAGATTTCCGATGTCGCCGTCCATGCTAAGTACAGTGGCCCCGCGGATAAGTGTGCGGGCGGCCGAATCGGCCGGGGCATGCAGGATGCTGCGGTTGTATTCAGACATTTCAGTACACCTCTTCAAATTTCGTTGGAAGAAATGTACGTAGGGCGATACTGCGGGAAAAAGATGGTAAAACTGTTTTTATTATTCAAATTTTACGAATAGTAAATTCTTTACCTATCACTTCTTTGAGGCTGCCAGTAGTCATGGATCGTATTCAATCTATGCAGATCTTTGTCCGTGTGGCTGAGGCAGCAAGCTTCATCCAAGCGGCGCAGACGCTCGCTTTGCCAGCCTCGACGGTCACCAGCAGCGTTAAGAATCTAGAGAAATACCTGCAGGTGCGCCTACTGAACAGAACCACGCGGCGGGTCAGCCTGACGCCTGAGGGCGCTCGATATCTTGCGCAATGCCGGGAAATACTTGAACTGATCGAACACACGGAGACCAGCCTGACGGATTCCGTAAAACGACCTCAGGGGCGTTTGCGGGTCGATATGCCAGGCGGAATTGCACACTTCATCGTCATGCCAAACCTGCACGACTTTTACAAGCGCTACCCGGATATCTACCTGATGATCGGCGTCAACGATCGGCAGGTTGATTTGATTCAGGAGGGCGTCGATTGCGTTATTCGCACAGGTGAGCTAGGCAACTCAACGCTCGTTGCGCGCCCTCTGGGCCGGTTTCGCTGGGTGACCTGTGCGTCTGCCGCCTATCTCGAAGAAAACGGTACTCCGCAAACACCACAGGATTTGTCGCACCACCAGGCCATCCATTACTTTTCGGGCCGCGCAAGACAAGCGGACGAAATGCAATTTGCACGCGGTACTGAAAAGATCTCAGTCCCGGTTAACGGTAGAGCCGCCGTCAACGAGACTGGGCTCTACATCAAAATGAGCCTTGATGGTTTCGGGTTAATTCAGCTTGCTGAGAACGTGGTCGGCGATCACCTGCTGGAGGGGCGGTTGGTCGAAGTGCTTGCTGACTGGCAGCCTGCCTCAGTTCCTGTTCACTTGCTATATCCGCATCAGCGCTTTCTTTCACCGGCTGTGAGCGCATTTGCTGATTGGGTAGCAGGGCTTGTCCGAGATGAGTAATCGAGAAAAAATCGCGAGTCCGCGCTCGTCTTCGCAGCCCATTACCGAAGGCTTTCTAAACGTCCGCTTCTGGCCGATTGCTGCTTGTTCCCACGGGCCACAATCGGCCAAAAGCGGACACTCTTGAATGACCGAAAGCAAGTCGTCATCGCTAGGTTATTTCGAAACGTGCTGCTCGCGTGCTACGGCTTGCGAACGATCCAAACGAATCCGACCCCAATTACTTTGTTCCCCATTAGCCTTTTCGTATGATGAGCGAACATGCTATTTGGAATATCTCGCGTGAATACACCACCTAACATCGGTTCATCACGCCAGGCAGTGCAAATGGGGGGCAGATCGGATTTCAGTGATGCTGTGGCCCAGCTCTCATGGGACGACTTGCGCATTATCAAAGCGCTTAGTGAATGCGCCAATCGCACTGATGCTGCCAAAAAACTGGGGATCAACATATCCACGGTATCGCGCCGAGTGGCCCAGCTTGAGAAAACACTTGGAGTTGCACTCTTCGATCACCGCCGCTCGGGATACATGCTCACAGCGGAAGGCGTAGAGCTGCGAGAGCTCGCCGAGCGAGTCGAACTGGATATCGTTAGTGTTGCACGGCGTGTGTCACGGGCGGGTCAGGGGCCACTCGGAAAACTGCGCATCACCACCAGCGATTCGCTGCTGTTGTACTTCCTCACACCTATCATTGCGCAATTCAAAGCTCTGAATGAAGGGATAGCGATTGAAGTACTTGTAGGCAATCAGACATTGAGTCTTGCCCGCGATGAGTCGGATATTGCGGTGAGAGCGACCAATAAACCAGCTGAAAGTCTGGTTGGGCGCAAACTCGCGACTATTGCCTGGGCGCCATACGGCAGCGATAAAAACGCACCGACCTCGACACCTTTCGCGGAAGGCCAGCCGTGGGTATCTTACTCGGCAGCTTTATGCGGCCTCAAAGCAACGAGCTACGTTGATAGCAGAGTTCACCCCGATTGCATTTCGTATCGTACCGACTCCGTCGCCGCTGCAAGCGCTGCGATTGTAGCGGGACTTGGTTTTGGGTTCCTTCCCTGCATGCTGGGTGACATCACGCCGGGATTGGTGCGTGTCGGCCCGGTTGTGCCTGAACTTCAGGATGGGCTTTGGCTGCTGACTCACCAGGACATTCGAAAGTCATGGCGAGTCAAGGCGTTCATGACGTTTTGCGCAGCGGCGGTTGCCGAACTCAAGCCTTTGGTCGAAGGCCAGCGAGCTCTCCCGGTTTCGTAGACGAAACCGGGAGCACGTCTTAACGGGTGCCGGAGCCAATGACCGCCTTGCAGACAATTTCGATCAACTGCGACCGCTGTGCGAGCCTCGATACGCCGATTATATTGCTCGCGCACTGGGGCCGCTCGGTGCCAAACGCAGCCTTGCGAACATTGCCTACCACGGCAAACGCCGCGTCCATGTCCAGCACATAAAGCGTCTCTTCGACCACGTCTTCAAGCGTTGCACCATACAGTGCAAGCAACTTGGAGATGTTGTCGTATGAAGCGCGCATTTGCTCTCCCATCGAAGAGAAATCACTGGGCTTGCCTTCGCTATCGAGTGGGGCAGGAGCTACCAGGTTGCCTTCTTCATCATGGTTGAATTGGCCGGATATATAGATGTCGTTCCCGACTTGTCTGGCCTGCGGGTAGCCATAGCTTTCTTCCCATGCGACCCCCCAGTAAGCGGTTTTCTTTCCGAACGGTTGCGAAGCTGACATTGCATTCTCCTGGCGTAGAACAGACTGCTCGCACAGCGGCAGTCCAAGTTGTGGGAAGCCAGAGACTAGCACCGCAGATGATTTTATAAGGGCGCATTAATGCGCCTCTGGAGACGCATTAATGCGCCCCTAAAATCGTGAGCGATCGGTTACCTTGAACTCGAAATCGGTGCCGCACCTACCGCCAACAACCTTCCGTGATTTTCAGCGGACAAAAGATTGGCCCGGCCCGCAAAGAGATTAAAAGACCATCATTTCACTAAAGGGAACCACCATGAACAATCCGAAAACTGAAGTCCTGACCCCTCAAAACAGCCAACTGATTTTCATTGATCAGCAGCCCCAGATGGCCTTTGGCGTGCAAAGCATCGACCGCCAGACGCTGAAGAACAACACGGTCGCTTTGGCGAAGGCCGCAAAAATTTTCAACGTGCCAACCACTATCACCACCGTCGAAACCAATAGCTTCTCCGGCCACACATATCCCGAATTACTCGCTGTGTTTCCTGACGCGCCTCTGCTGGAGCGCACCTCGATGAACTCGTGGGACGACCAGAAAGTACGTGACGCGCTGAAAGCCAATGGCCGCAATAAAATCATCGTCTCTGGCCTTTGGACTGAAGTGTGTAATACCACATTTGCACTTTCCGCCATGCACGATGCCGGCTACGAGATCTACATGGTCGCCGATGCTTCCGGTGGCACAACGAAGGAGGCTCACGATTACGCCATGCAGCGCATGATTCAGGCCGGCGTGGTGCCGGTCACCTGGCAGCAGGTGCTGCTGGAGTGGCAGCGTGACTGGAACAACCGCGACACCTACGACGCCGTCATGAATCTGGTGAAGGAGCACTCCGGTGCTTACGGCATGGGCGTCGATTATGCCTACACCATGGTGCACAAGGCTCCCGAGCGTGTAGACCACGGCCCGACCCTGGCACCTGTGGCCGCCTCTGTCTGAGCCTCACTGGCCCTCATCAAATAGGGGCCAGTCCCTGAGGGATGCTGAAAAAGAGGACGAATTTATTTTCTTGACCCAAAAAAGATGACTCGCGCTCGGAAATGCTACGTTTCAATACAGCATCCACTTAGCCAGCAATGTTTCCGTGTCAACCCGAACCCACCCCAAGGAGTCCCCTCCTGTAATGGACCTACACAACGAATTCGAAAACAGCAAATTCTTCCACCGCTCACGCATTGATCGGCGCGCCGCCGATGCCTTGGTGGGGCTGGCGGCTGGAATTACGGCGGACGGTGTCGTGAACACCGGCGAAGCGATTTTTCTTAAGCGATGGTTGGAGAGCAACCTCGTCCACCTGAATGACCCGGTGATCAATCTGCTGTATTCGCGTTTGGCATCCATGCTTCAGGACGATGCCCTGGACCCGGACGAGGCTGTTGAGCTGCTTAATATCCTGCGTAGTTTTCTGGCGTGGATGTTGAGAACTCGAAGGTCGGCGGGACTGTTGTCGTTGCGCCAACGGACCTGCCCTTAAATTCACCGGCGCCCGATTTGGTGTGGGATGGTCGGATGTTTGTCTTTACGGGCGTTATGGCCTTTGGGCCGCGTAAAGATTGCCAGGCATTAGTGGAGGAACGTGGTGGTTTGATTGGGGGCGGGGTGAGTAAGAAGGTGCATTACTTGGTGGTTGGCAGCGTGGGTAATGAGCAGTGGCGCCACAGTACCTATGGAACGAAGATCATGAAGGCCGTGGAGTTGCGGGAGGCGGGAGCCTGCATTGCCATTGTGGGTGAGGATCACTGGCAGAAGATGATTTTCGGTTGAGGTTGCTTCATGGGTTGTGAGGTAGAAAGGGGCTGCGCTGTTTTGACTGGCAGATCGTCGGTGGAATTGGCGGTCTGATCGCGAGTAAGCTCGCTTCTACAGGTTTTCAGGGTGTAGGCGAAAAAAGTGGGTACCCTGGAAACAACAAAGCCCCCGCATTTCTGCGGGGGCTTTGTTTTGTATGGTGGCACCAGGAGTCGAATTGGCCGTTAACTCTATGATTTCCAACGAAATTTAAAGATCACCTCCTGATTAGTATCGCTAAAACTATCCTAAATCCACCCCCGTGGATTTCATATTTTATTCATTAGAACTCTCCAAGTGGCTTAGTAAACCCGACTGGAGTTGTATGGCTTTGAGAGAATCCATAAAAGAGATCCAGTGACTTTCTAGCATGCGCACATATTGCGTTAGGGAGTCAGAAATGGCACCTTTAGTGCTCTCGCTAGGGAAGATGCTCCAAAGGAGACGGGCATGGCCAATACTTACAATATATACAAGGTAAAACCCCATAAGTTGGAACAGCTCAAAGAAAAGCTCCGGACGGTGGGGTTGGCTGAGCAGAAGACTCATGTTGCAAATGCTTACTCAAAGACATTTTACTATTCTGAAGTTAATCCGGGGAATGACGTTTGGTGGTGGGATACGTATCGAAGCTTCTTTAAAGATGATTTGCCAGCGCCTAAAAATATTTTCAATTTCGGAATGTTGCTTTGCCAACATACAGTCCAGCCTGAAACCATTTATGCGGTAAGCTTGGGTAAGTCGCACTTTTATCTATCTAAATTTATCCAACTTGATTTCGGTATTGATTTGGCCATTCGTATGGCAGACGAAAACTCAATATTGCTGAAGAAAAGTCGCTACTTTACGGGTACAAAAAGACAGGATGTTTCTTCGTACCAGCAATTTCAGATTGATAGTTACGAGTCTGGGGAGTCGGTCGATCACCTCAAGCTAAAAGCAGCAGACAAGGATATTTGGGGCAAACGTAATATTATCTTTGCAGACTCTATCCAAATGGACATGGATAAGGCGCCGCTTGAATTGTCAGAAATTTTTGAGCAGATTGAGAAAAGTTACCAAGACGATAAAATCATACACTTGCCAAAATTGGAGGCTGTGACAGAGGAGTTGAGCAGTGAGCTGGATTCTGTAGCGTTTGAGAGTTTGAAGCGTGGTGAGGGGGGTGTCGCCATTCAGGAGTTCCAAGTGCACGGGGTTGCGATATGCTTTAGTTTTCATGACTACGACTATCGAATTTCAGCAAGAACTGAAGGTGATATTTTCCGCAAGAGTTTAGGGAATACGCTAGACATTGCTAGTGTCTCAGGCTTTATTAAAGACCATGCTGAGATTACGAACATTAATGAGATCTCTGTCCAGTTTAAGAACGAGGAGTCTGGGGCTTTTACTAAGCCGCTTAAAGAGCTGCTTGACTTTCCGATATCCTTCGATGGTGCAGATTACTTCCTTAAGGGAGGGGAGTGGTTTGTATTTAACCAGACTTTCATGGATTATCTGAAGCGTTCCTTGGAAAGTATCGATATAGTTGTTGAAGAGGATCTAATAGAAGCGGAATTTCAGCGCTGGAAAGCCCAGAAAGAACGAAGAATCGCTGCCAACGAGCCAGTCGATGATAAGCTAACTTATCGGGAAGCATATTTTAACCAGAAAATATGTGCTGATCGTGGGTTTGTATTGCTTGATAGGCAGTTGACTCTGATACAGTCACTAAAGAAAAAGAAAAACCAGTATCGGGTTGAGGTCGCTGATATATATAAGTCAGGTGAGATCATTTCTGTAAAGATTTCTGAGACCAATTCTGAGCTGATCTACAATATCGAGCAGTCCAAAGACTCCATAGAGTTGATCAAAAGGAAGGTGATAAAGTTTGATAAATCAATAAAAACGGCTTCGTTGTGGTTTGTGTTTGAGGGAGATATAGAAAAAATTACTGACTATAATTCCATTCAGTTTCTTCTAGCTGTGGAGTCATGGCACAAGCTTGTCAAGGGGTTCGGGCTTAAGCCAAAGATATACATATCGAAGCATGTTGTTTAAGTTTCAGGGTGTGGTTGGCTATTTTTATATGTGAAGCACATTTTAATTTTTTAAGCCAACAATTGCTCGATTGCCTATTTTTACTTACAGAGTGCATTTTTGGTAATCATGGCTACCTGGTTCCTTTATAGCTGACTGCTGGTGACTCCTTATGCATACGCGAAAAAAGGGGCAGATTTATTTAATGGCACATCAACCAGCACCGAAAAAATAAATCTGCCCCCTTTGCGTCTAAAATAGTATAAATGCGGCCACTTTAGGATTGGAGTGAAACCAATGCTAGAGTGGGGGCTAGAGTTTGGCAAGACTTTAGTTTATACGATACTACTCAAAGTCATTTAGTGCCAATGTAATGTTGGTCACTAGTTGTGTGTAGTATGCATGCTTGCGTCCATCCATATACGAAGCCGACGCAGAGTTTTTCCGCAAATTTTTAATGGAGTTTACAGCGCCTGTGCGCTGATGTTTTAGCGCGTCCACAATAGAGTTCTTATCGACTCTAAGAAAAATCTGCTTCCCAATCAATGTTGCTGTAAACGATTGTTAAAGGGAAAAAAGGGGACATATTTACTTTCTTGACCCAAAAAAGATGACTCGTGCTCTGAAATGCTACGTTTCACCAGCAATGTTTCCGTATCAACCCGAACCCCACCCCAAGGAGTCCCCTCCTGTAATGGACCTACACAACGAGTTCGAAAACAGCAAACTCTTCCATCGTTCACGCATTGATCGGCGCGCCGCCGATGCCTTGGTGGGGCTGGCGGCGGGGATTACGGCGGACGGTGTCGTGAACACCGGCGAAGCGATTTTTCTTAAGCGATGGTTGGAGAGCAACCTCGTCCATCTGAATGACCCGGTGATCAATCTGCTTTATTCGCGTTTGGCATCCATGCTTCAGGACGATGCCCTGGACCCGGACGAGGCTCTTGAGCTGCTTAATTCCTGCGTAGTTTTTCTGGCGTGGATATTGATAACTCGAAGGTTGGCGGGACTGTTGTCGTTGCGCCAACGGATCTGCCCTTCAATTCACCGGCGCCTGATTTGGTATGGGATGGCCGGATGTTTGTCTTTACGGGCGTTATGGCCTTTGGGCCGCGGAAAGATTGCCAGGCATTAGTGGAGGAGCGTGGTGGTGAGGTAGAAAGGGCTGCGCTGTTCTGACTGGCAGATCGTCGGTGGAATTGGCGGCCTCATCGCGAGCAAGCTCGCTCCCACAGGTTTTTCAGGGAGTGGGTCCCCAGGAAATAACAAAGCCCCCGCATTTCTGCGGGGGCTTTGTTTTGTATGGTGCCGGCACCAGAAGTTGAATCTAAACTTAACTCCTTATTTTATCGATGAATTATTGTAATTCAGAAGTTTTTTATCCTAAGATTATCCTAATTCAATTAATTAGGTTTATCCGGTTCGACTCAGCGTCTCGGTGAACTGGCTAGCACCAAGCTACTGAAGGCTGCGTTCGCAAGAAAACCACGCCGCCTCCCCCTTACCCGACTGCTTAAATTGATACGTGGTAAGGAATGACTTCAGGCCGAGCTATGGAAAAAACATTCACCATTTCCTGAACCGCGTTCCGCAGCAGAATCTGTTTGCACCCCAAGCAATACAGTCTGCTTTCATATGGCCATCAAGGACAGGCACAATGACTTGATCGACGGACTAAAGACTCCCCCTATGGATTTCCCAGATTTGACTTCGCACAGAACTCACCGAAGCTTTGAGGAGCTTTCAGACGACGCTTTCAACTCCTTTGACCCCGTTTCATTCCAATCCCGAGCAGCCTCATTCGGCAGGTTTGGTTGGGATGAATTGCTCAAGTCCGACCGTGTGCTAATTGTTTCGGAAGCCGGGGCTGGTAAGACTTACGAATGCCGCGCTGAGCAGCTTACAAAATGGAACGCCGGTGAGGCGGCGTTTTACTTGGATCTGGCTCAACTCTGCCAAAATCAGTTTCGAGAGCTATTGCTGGTTGAGGAGGAGCTGCGTTTTGATGCATGGCTAGCCTCTCAATCAGATATGGCTACCATTTTTCTGGATTCTATCGACGAGTTGAAGCTAACACTGGGCTCATTCGAAGTGGCGTTGAAACGCCTCAACAAGGCGCTTATGGGGCAACTTGGTCGCGTGCGCATCGTGATCACCACCCGACCAATTCCCATTGATTATCGCCTAGTCCAACAGCTTCTCCCCGTTCCAAAAAAAAGGGAGTTGACCCCTTCCTCAGCAAATTTTGCCGACATTGCGATGAGTACGCATAACAGTGAAGGGAAGGGGAAGGAGACGACTGTGCCGATTTGGAGAAATGTCACATTGCTGAGGTGGTCAATTTTTTCCGGACACCTCAATCGGTGTTTTTCAGGCTGCTTGCCGCTCATACTGATTGGGCGGCAAATAGCCCAAGGATGAATGGATTCGCCTTCCGTTATAGAACCGCACGATGTAGTCCGTGATGTCTTTGATCGCTTCGCCATGGTTGGCGTAATCCTTGCGCCAAACACGCTCCATCTTCAGATTCAAGAAGAAGCGCTCCATGACCGCATTGTCCCAGCAGTTGCCCTTGCGACTCATGCTGCAACGCATTCCATGTCGCGTCAGCAAGTTCTGGTAATCCGTACCGGCATACTGGCTGCCTCGATCCGAATGAGCGATCAAGCCCGGTTCAGGTTGTCTCTGCGCGATGGCCAGTTGCATCGCACTGCATACCAACTCTGCTCGCATGTGGGGTGCCATGGCCCAGCCCACGATTTTGCGTGAGTACAGGTCCATGACGGCCGCCAGGTACAGCCAGCCGCTGCGGGTACGGATGTAGGTGATGTCAGCGACCCACGACTGGTTGATGCGCTCGGGATTGAACTGGCGATTGAGCAGGTTCTCAGCCACCGGAAAATTGTGATTGCTGTCAGTGGTATGAACGAACTTGCGCTTCCAAATCGGACGCAAATCCTGTTGTTTCATCAGGCGGCGGACCTTGTTCCGTCCAACGGAGACGCCAGTGTCACGCAGCGCTTTCACCAAACGACGGCTGCCATAACAGTGTTCATTGGACACGAAGGCAGCCTTGAGCTGAGCGGAAACCGAGCACACAGGTTTTGGCTTCAAACGCCGCTGACGAGCTTCGTAAAACCCCGAACGACTGATCCGCAACACCCGGCAGATACGCGCCACCGGGTAGGCCTTGCATTGGACTTGGTGAACCAACTGGTGGATCACTTCAACTCGCGGGCAAAGAAGGCCGTAGCTTTTTTTAATATGTCATTATCCGTCTTCAGTTCGCGGACTTGCTGTTCAAGCTGGCGAATACGCTGCTGGTCGCTGGTCAATGGTTTGCCAATCCCCGTACCGCCCGACTGCTCGGTTTGATACTGCTGAACCCAGCGGCGCACGGCGGTATCGCTCAGGCCTAAATCGGTACAAACCGAGTTCACGCTCAGACCTTGATCAACAACCATCTTGCAGACCTTCAGCTTGAACTCGGCGTCGAATTTTCTGTACTTCTTAGTCATGGAATATTCCTCAATGAGTGTAGTTTCACCCATTGAGGTGTCCGGGGCTATTAGACCAGCTCATGCTTCCCCTATCTGATGACCAGATTCGAAGTGTGGCAACTCTCCAAGGCGTAGCCGATGCAGACGAAATGCTTAAAGATATTCGTAGGCGAAACGCTGAAGATTTTGCTCGCCGACCTCAAGATTTGATCGAGCTCTGCGCTGATTGGCGCGACTATCGTCGCATTCGCACCCACCGTGAGCAGGTTGCTCATAATGTTGCGGTCAAACTGAAGCCTCGTATAGACCGCAGAGAAAAGGCCCAGCTACCGAATGAGAAGGCTATCGAGGGTGCTGGTCGTCTCGCCCTTGCTGCGCTGTTAACTCGCAAGCTAACGTTACGACACAGTGCCGAGGCCGATAGGGGCGGTGAACCGGGCACCGCTTTAGACCCCTCAGTGATCTTAATGGATTGGTCGGCCGACGAGCGCGAGACCTTGTTGGAGCGTGCTTTGTTCGGTTTTGCCAGTTATGGCCGTGTTAGGTTCCATCATCGATCAGTTATCGAGTATCTGGCGGCTCAGCGACTGAAATCATTGCTGGACTTTGGCATGTCAGTCAAAGCGGTAAAACGGCTCCTTTTTGTCGAGACGTTGTACGGTCTTAAGGTTGTAAAACCGTCCATGCAGCCAGTTGCTGCGTGGCTCGCCTCATCTCACGAGAGCATATTCTCGGAAGTCCGTGATCGTGAACCAGATGTTCTGCTTGATCATGCGGACCCTGAATCGCTTTCGAGCCAACAGCGTATTGCGGCGTTGGATGCCTATGTCCGGCGCTATGGTCAGGGTGGTTGGTGTGGAAAGCGCGTTCCTCAGATCCAAGTTCACCGCTTCGCCAGCCAGGACCTTGCACCCGAGGTTCTACGTCTCTGGCATAGCAATGTTGAAAATCCGGAGGTGAGAGAACTCCTACTGAAAGTAATCGCGGCTGTTCCGATGGTTGAAGGCGCCGATATTGCCTTTTCCGTGGTTATGAATCGTGAATCCGAAAGTGGCGAACGAATGGATGCGCTGGAGGTATTGATTAACCTCCGTGATCCCCGATCGAAGGAGGTGATTCAATGTATGCAGAACAGTCCAGATATATGGGATGTCAGTCTGCTAAGAAACGGGATAATTCGGCTGTTTCCTAATCTAATCAGTCCGGAGCAGGTTTGCGTTCTTCTCGCGCGCGCCGGAGAGTCTGCCCAGCGCGAGGATGAGTTTAACTGGTTTTGGCAATCTATCGCTGATGCTGTTCTGACTCCCGATTATCTCGAAAGCTTGCGCAAAAGCTTGACTGAGTTCCTATCAGATGGGCTCGAATGGCGCGTCAAGTGGCCTCATATTGCCTCCCCGAAGAGACATCTAGCCGCTCCCCTTGCCGCCGTATGTCTTCGCCAGTTCACCGAAGGTTGCCGCTCAGAAACGGTAATTCAATCATCCGTCCTGGCCCTGCGCTTCGCTCGGGATGAGTACACCTCTTATAAGCCTGCTACGCATTTACGAGCAGCGTTTGGGAAAGCGTCATCATCAGTGAGAGAGGCTGCATTCTGGGCAGATGACACTTTGATGAAGTTCCTAACCAAGCAGGACGACCCACGACGACGTTTCATGGAGGCCAATTTCTATGGACCTATTGCCTTGAATGCTGTTCAGGATGCGACATGGGTACTGGATAATCTCTCAGATCTGCAAATGCCGCTCTCTCAACGCAGCCTATTGTTAGAAGTCGCACTACAAAGCGAATGGCGACATCATTTACTCCTTGTTCAGGAGCGCGTCGCAGACTCCCCGACGCTTACGAAAGCTATCAATGATTATCTCAAACCAGCACCGGTTAATCGTGAACTGATTGCTATGGAATTGAGATTTGAACGAGCACGAAGACAAAGTGAGCGTCGTCGAGCCAGAGATCATGAGTCCTGGGTTATGTTTTGGATGGAGGTTGCTAATAATCCCCAAACCGCTTTCAGCCCCGATCGAGCCGGTAGCACTGCTTGGAATTTATGGACCGCGATAAGCCGGTCTGGCGAGGAGAGTCGAGCGTCAGGTTGGAGCCGTAGCTTCATAGAGCGGCATTTCAGCAAAGAAGTTGCTGACCGTTTACGTACGACAATGACGACGCTATGGCGCAATGACTGCCCCTCGATGCGTAGCGAACGACCTAGAGACGAGAGGGATACTTTTTTAACCCGCTGGCAACTCGGCCTAGCCGGAATTGCAGCGGAGGCCGAGGATCCAAATTGGGCGAGGGCACTTTCCATCGGTGAAGCCAGGCTTGCCTCTCGTTACGCTCTTCTTGAACTGAATGGCTTTCCCTCTTGGTTGGCAAATCTTGCCGAAGCGCAGCCTGTCGCAGTTGATGAGGTTTTGGGGGCGGAGCTTACGTACGAGCTGAATGAAATCGTGCCTAAGCGTCGTCACTCTATGCTGTTGGAAAATATAGCCCATGCCACGCCAGCGCTCGCGGGCTTGTTTCAACCCCGACTCAAAGCATGGATGGATGAGAACATCGTCCCCAAGACGCTTGAGAAAAGCGACGAAGTCGCAGAGCTGATGCGGAAGGTGCTCGACGTCCTTCTAAAGAATGGCGACGAGAAACTACATAAGTACTTAATCACTGTTGCGGCGAACCAGCTGACGTGCGGTCTTGGTTCGGCAACGGCACGTATATGGCTTCCAGTAATGATGTGGATGGATCCTGCGGTAGGTGTTGAGCATTTGGAGCAAGGCTTGAACAAGTTAGAACCTGGTCTGCTGGGATCGGGTGTTGACTGGATGGCTCTCCTTTTTGGCGAACCTTACCATGAGATGTATATTGACCTTCGTACCCCTAAATATAGTCCTCAGGTATTGCTTAGGCTTCTGCGCCTTGCCTATAGCCATGTGCGGCCTTTTGAAGATATTACGCATGAGGGGGCCTACTCTCCCAGCAGCCGGGATCACGCTCAGCATGGACGTGACGCTTTATTGAGCGCTCTTATGGATTCTAAGGGGCCTGAAGCTTGGAACGCGAAGCTCGAAATGGCTGACGATCCTTTATTCGCTCGCATTCGAGACCGCACGTTGTTGATGGCTCGCGAGGGGGCTGCTCGAGAGGCGGACGTAGCTGTGCTATCGGAGGCAGAGGTGGTAGCTCTCATTCGCAATGGCGAAGCCCCTCCGATAACTCGAACGGAGTTGTTTGCGCTCTTGGTCGACCGCCTCGACGATATTGAAGATTTGTTGCTACGTGATGATTCCCCTCGCGCCGCTTGGGCGGGAATTTCCGAAGAAAAAGTAATGCGTCGTGAAATTGCGCGAGAACTAAGAAATACAGCTAATCAGGCATATACCGTAGATCAGGAAGGGGTAACAGCAGACGAGAAAGAGACCGACATAAGGCTTCGTGCTACGGCTTCTGATCAACAAGCGGTGATTGAATTGAAGCTAGGTGATGGACGTACGGGGCGTGATCTACGAGATACGATTAAGTCGCAACTGGTGTCTAAATACATGGCTTCAGAGGAGTGTCGCTCTGGTTGTCTGCTAGTAACAGTGGCTCAAGACCGTCAATGGGAACATCCAGATTCTGGTGAGCGCTTAGATGTATTGGGGCTTGAAGCGATGCTTCAAGAAGAAGCATTGAAGATCTCCGACGAGATGCGAATGTCCGTACTTCTTGTTACTCGTGTGCTTGATTTGCGGCCACGCCTTTTATCCGAAAATAGGCGCTCCTACAAGGTACCGGCCAGTAGCTAATTTGAATTTATGTTCTATAGTCTCGACATTCCAGGCTTATGGGCGGAACCATGATTTTCCCAGACGGAGGGCGATCAATTGGGCTGTTAACCTGTAGTAATAACGGGTCGCTTCCGCTTTATGGCCTATCCCGTGATTGAGGAACGCTACGAGATGCTTTTGCTGCTAGGTCCACGGGTTGTCTCACTGCCAGCGCTCATAGATTGCGGCTTAGATAATCTGCGCCTGGGAAAAAATGGCATTGACGGGTGGCATGCAATCCAGTCAGCACGCCAGTTAGGAACAGCTCCATATCGAAATGTTTGCTCATGCTCTACCACCGATATAAGCCGAGACTACGTCGACACGACTGTGCCCCAGTTCGCGGCTGATTTGTAATCGGCTTGTTGGTCGAGAGTTTTGTCTTGTGGTAACAACAACTACTATCGATAGGTGCAGGATGCCCGGTGATCTCTTCGTAGCGTTCGCAGGCGTAGGCCGCACGCAATTCATGGAAGCCTTTCACCCCATATTTTTGCAGAATGCCTCGAGCTTGCCTTACGACTTCACGCATGAAGTTGATGTAACTCTCTCCCTGCGCTAACAGATTGCGGCTTGGATTTATTTATTGGTTTCTTAACATATACAAAGTTTAGGGAATAACCCCATGCTAACCAAAATCTAACCTGCGGTAGTCGTCGCAAAGCTGCGCATTCCAAGGCTTTCAGGGCAGCCAGTCAAGAACTAATCTTTCTAACCGTTTTCCGAAGGGCAACATGAAAAGACAGAAACTACTAGGTTGGGGGCAGGCAAGCATCATTAACACAATGATGAGCCCGACGATAATGTCCTCGGCGTACGGTAGCGATCCTCGGCATTGGGAACGGCGCCGTCAGGCTTCGGCGGAATTAGGGGGCAACGCTGCATTCAGTCGCTCTATCAGCCAGGAGCAGGATCCCCACATCATCGCGGCGTCCTGGTACTCCATCTCCCGATCCGTCAGGTGCACTGCATCGTTTCGAACTTTGGACAGCTTTAGAAAGGTTGTATAGATCAACGGGTCGATGACTCGCTCATCGTGCAGCACTCGCATCTTCACTACGGTGCTGGCTTTCGCCGAAAACTCATAGCCCAGTCCGTTAGCCAACAGGTCTACGGTCGCCTCTACTTCAAGCCATGAATGCAGGATGGCTCCACGTGGCGATACAGCAGCAAGTTGAAGAGCAACAGGCGTCGGAAGGGGGGATTTTTCATCACCAGGATGTTCCTGAGGCTTGCCCGGGAGACTCTCCTGGACTGCCTTCAACTCCTCGGTGAGATCGACATGAAGCTCGCCGTATTTAAAACTACGGATTTTGGGAATGAGCCCTAGGATCGGATCTTTTAGCAGGCAAACGACCGTTACCACCGCGGCTGGCCATGCGAGGGCGGACACTAGCGCCGAAACAAACTGCATCCAATCCAAGGGGTTCGCACCTCTGAAGTAGCGCTTATTACGTCGCTTGTTACGTATAGCGCAAAAACAAAAGGCCCGCATTTCTGCGAGCCTTCGTTTTGTATGGTGCCGGCACCAGACGAACGGTATGTTTCGGCGAGGCTAGGTTTTTCGGGCATCTGGAGTTCGCTGGAAAATTCGGCGTACCCCAACTAGTAACTATAAATAAATCAGCTAGTTATGGCGTTCAGTGGAATCGAACTCGGGATTTTTGAGATGGGCCAAGGCGATTACCGCGGATCAGCGCGAGATCCAGAAACTCAAAGCTTTGCTCTGGCAAAAAGACCTGGATATCCGTGACGACGCAAACTAAGTCTCATGATATGAGCAGAGTAAAACACAAATTGGAGAGTACCCACCGGGCACAATCTGTCGAGTGTTCCGAGCCTACGTAGAAGCATAGGGTTTACACCGGCGCTTGTTTAGAGCACTGCGACACAGGCAGATCGCGATCACCTTGGGTTGTATAGCTGCATTTGTGTGGGTCTAGTTAAGTCTGCAAAAACTCATTGACATCATCGTCATTTCTGACGATGCTTGTCATATGAAATATCCAGGTGGAAAGGGCAAGTGCTTCCAGCGCTTGATCAATCTGATGCCCCCGCATCAGACCTACATTGAATCGCACCTCGGCGGTGGCGCTGTCATGCGCAACAAGAAAGCTGCACAGCGAAGCATCGGATTAGACCTCGACGCAAAGGTCATAAATCGATGGCGTGCAGAGCTACCCGGCATTTGCGAACTGGAAGAAACAGACGCCATTGCGTTTCTAGAGGCGTTCGAGTTCAACGGCAATGAACTTGTGTACGTCGATCCCCCTTATGTGCCGGAAACGCGTCGACGGGCCAAGGTCTACCGGTGTGACTACACGCATGAGGATCATGTCCAGTTGCTACGCCTTCTGAAAACGCTGCCTTGCAAAATCATGCTTTCCGGCTATGACTGTGATCTTTACGAGACAGAGCTTTCCGGATGGAACACTGTGAGGTTCCAGGCAAAAACCCACACCGGTTTACGTGAGGAGGTGGTTTGGATGAATTTTAAACCTCCCGCCTGTCTGCACGACTCTAGATATATGGGTGAGACGTTTCGTGATCGTCAGACCATCCAACGCCGGCAGGCTCGGCTGCGGAGTCGCATCGACAGCATGGATGCCGCCGAACGGAATGACTTACTGCAATGGATGCAAGAAGCTTACGGTCATGCCGAGGAGGCAGCCTGATGCAACGGGGCGCTATTTTCATCGACCACGTGGTGTTCAACGTGGAATTGCCAACTCCGGATACGGAGGTAATTCCAGGTGTTCCGTGGGGGCCATCGAAGCTTTCCCTACACCAGCGTACTGGGCCTATCAGGTCTACGCGCGTCGACTTCAAGGTGAACGGATCAACTACAAACTCGGTGCGACACTCAAGGAAGAAGTGGGCGCATGCCTTCTCGGTGGCCACGGTATTCCTGCCAGTGTCGGACTCGCGGTGTTCCACCAAGTGAAGCAGTTCGGCGCCTTCAACGATGAGCCACCATCGGAAGAGAAGCTACTGGAGTGGCTCAAGGAGCCGATTCTGGTGGACGGACGCTTGGTTCGGTATCGCTTCGCCAAGCAAAAGGCACGTTACTTGGCTGCTGCCTTGCAAAAGCTGGCAGCAGAATACCCACCGCTTGGTTCCGGTAGAGCGCTGCGAGATTGGTTGCTGGACATTCCAGGCATTGGCTACAAGACAGCGTCTTGGGTCGCCCGAAACTGGCTGGATGCCGATGATGTTGCCATTCTCGATATCCATATCCTGCGCGCGGGCCTGTTGGGCAAATTCTTTGAGGTGAGCCTGACCGTAGAACGGCACTACTTGGAACTGGAGGAACAGTTCATTCAGTTCAGCAAGGGGCTAGGCGTGCGAGCGTCGGAGTTGGATGCGCTCATATGGTTGGAGATGATGTCCTCTTCCGCCACTGTTCACAGCATCATGGGGATGGGGCCGGCTTCCCCTGAGCGGCGTTCACGGAGCAAGGCCAAGAAGAGCCATACCGACCCCGGCCAGCTCGCCTTGCTCAACTAGGGCGCTGGCCCATGGCTCGCCAGTGATGCCCAGCGGACAAAAGTTCAGATCCATGCCCCGCGCTGTCAGTGCCATTATTGCCAGTAGAGCCCCAGCATCCCGCCAGATCAGACTGCAGCCATCCCTGTATTTAGCCAGTGTCTTACCTGGCTCTGCCAGAAATAAAAGCAGAATGGCTTCTGAGGCGTCGACAACCTGCTGACTATGTTCCCGAAGGCCTTGAAGTCTCTTCGATGCGGTCGTCAACTCAACAAGGAAATGCCCGCGCGGCTCATACAGCCACCAGCGGGGATCCCCGGGTCGGTTGATGACCAAATGAATGGGGTGGATAGCTCCAGCGGAGGGCGATGCGCGGAACTCAAGATCGAACCCTAGGTCGGAGGTCCAGGTTTCGTGACTTCGGCAGGCATGCCAAAGAAAATCCGACAATCTATCGTCCTCAAGGGGAGCGAACCGACGAACCGTTCGACGCTCCTGAAGTACCCGACACAGCGACGGCATCGCGACATGGGACCCCGGGGCCAGCCGCTGGACTTCTCCCGTTTCCCACTGAAATAGCTTGTGCTGTTCGTTCGCAGGCTTGGGTATGGGATTACCCAGGTCGATCCAGGTCATAGCCGACCTCCTCAAATACTTCAAAGTACTTGTTGCATCCACGGCAGTTACCGCAGGGAACATCTGCCTTGTGGCAACTGTGCGCCCATGCGAGAAAGCCCGAGGGGATGCCTGATACTCGAACCAGCTCTGCGGTGGAGAGTTCGATTGCAGGCGCCTCTACCACCATGCCACCCTCTTGAAGTGACAATAGATGGCTGATCGCGCTCATGAACTCAGATGAGCCGTCCCGGTGGAATGCATCGGACTTCACTGTCCCCAGCCACAGATGCGTCACGCCATACGAAATTGCTTTCATTGCAGCCAGGGTGACCAGCATCTGATTTCGGTAAGGCCACCAGTCGGAGGCTGGTGCCAAACCATCTGCGTTCCGACCTGCCATGTCCCCAGATCCGAGGTCGCGGCAGTCGATCTCTACCACTTGATGTGGAATTTTTAGTCGCTCGCAAATGGCTCGGGAGGCGGCAATCTCCGCCTGTGCTGCCAACTGCCCATAATTTAGCGTGAAAGCTAGGTCAGGCCGTTTCCACCAAGCGAGCGAAAGGGAATCCATTCCACCAGAAAGTAACAGGGCAACTTTCATAGCTTTATGGCTTCCCAGACTGTCTGATAGATTGCAGACACATAGTCATCACAAATCCTGCAATCAGAGCCCTCCATCATCTTAATATCCTGTGTTGACTCGTTCTCCGAGTACAGTACCACTGGCTTATTCAACGCTCTCGCATAGCCAACTTCGTAAATTGTGCCGGAATCTAAGCCATCACCAATGGCGTAAAGGAGATCGCATTCATGGATCGCGTCCAGATCCTTTTCGACCACGTCCTCAGCTGAGCCAAGACCCACATCGTGATATGGAGAGAACACCCGTAGCCCCATAGCTTGCAGGTCATTTCGGGCCTCCCGAATCATCCAAAGTTGAGCTAACGTGAAAAACGGGCCGGCCAGGTAGACTAGGGGTTTGAACCCATTGCGATATCGCTCCGAAGCTTGCAGCGGCTCAGGAGAATAAGAACTCAGTAATTTGGGACTCGGGTAACCCTGCGTTTCGCAATAAAAGGCTGTAGCCTTGGACGCTATGGCTGCTGCATCGTGAGCTGTGAGGCGCTGCTCCATCCACGCGAGCGCAAAGTGCGCCGCGAAGGTGTCACCAGAGCCAATCTTCCAAACACGCTGCGTATGGTAAGCAGGAACGGTGTTTATGGTCCCGTTTTCATATACAAGCGCGCCCAGCGGGCCCATCTTTATAATGACGACCTCGGCCTTTTCCTTTTCAGCGAGTGCCTTAGCCATTTCCTCTGGAGAAAGGTCAGCTGCACCGCACATTTGACTTGCTTCGTATCGGTTCAGAACCAAAGCCAAGTGTTTAGCTTTTGAACCATTCGCACTGAAAGGTTCAGGGGCGTCGGCGCTCTGAGGGTCGTAAACCGCGTAGTTAGCTTCCACAACAGCTGAGCCTTCAATCATTCCGAATCGAAGTACCTTTTCTGCTGCAATCTGAAGCTGACAGTAAACATCGGTGGAGTGTTCGATGAGAGGCGTGGATAAACCATGGGTGTATTCAAATGCTACGCTTTGAGAAATATCGGATGGAATTAGTTTGAAGCCTTCCAGTGCAGCGCGGTTGCTCATGATGAATAACGAATTGCTGTCTAAGAAGCTGTGAAGCTCCACCTCACCTTCAAACCTGGCAATCGCGGTAGCAGCTCGGCCGGCAGAGCCGTAGGTTTCTTCCCAGCTAGGACGCAAACAGCGTTCTTTGTATACGCCTCCTGCGATAGTGATCATGACGCACTCCTTGCATTGCTTCCAACGGGGTAGATATGAATCCGTACCTGGCCATTGTTGATGGTGACAACCTTGGCCGTGTAAATGATATCTTCACTCATGCATTGGCGTAGACGCTGAAGTCGAGAATCTGCAATCCCACCAGCCACTTGGCCACGCCAAAGTGCGTGCACGACGGATTGGCCGTTTTGTTCGCCTGAGACGATTTCCAAGACGGAATTGATCTGCAACTGGTCGACAACTTCTTCTTTTGGCGACGCCAGCTGCGCAATGAATGAGAGCTGGTTGCATGAAGTGGTAGTGCTTGTGATGCGAGGGCCACCGCTGGAGCCAGACATGTGCATTTCCTTTGCTTGCGTGAAGCCCTTAGAAATATCACATGGTGATATCCTTTTGCTATACGCCAAGGCATCACCTTAGCCTAACGTCTATCCTTGCTAATCCCTTCCCCTTCCCCTTCACGAAAGGATGGTTGACCAATGCTCCTAGCTTGTTATCTGCCACCAGCGGCATAAAACCGGTGAAGGATCAATGGGGACGTTGGTCAGCAAACGCTAATAACCTCTCCTTAATATAATGTAAGGACTTCATATCTGTATTCTGAAATGCGTGTGTTCGTAACATGTCGGCGTTAAAGAAGGAAGGGCTTCTGTAGAGGCATTTATTGGGTTCGCCATTGGCGCAAGATTGGCATCGTGGAATAATTGAATTGAAGCAATCTTCGGGAAGTTTTTTTATTTGATCATATAGTATATCTGAGTAAACTTCGTGTATCCATTTCCCCTTGCATATTTTAAGGATCGAATCTATCGAGTTAGACAATCCAAGTTCATTTGCAAAGTGGTCGAGTTCTATGCGCTTTGCTTGAATTTTTTCGTGAAGGCCTTGGTTTATTATGGCTTTAATTGGCCTGGAGTACCCGTATTCTGATTCATAGTCTCTTTTGCAAGCATTTTTTAGAGCCTCAAGAGAAACGTAGTATAGGAACTCTAGATGCTGGATGCTATGATCGTGAATACGCTTTATTTGACTTTCTTTTATAAGTTTATGTGTTGCATTTGTAAAGCGAGGTATTAAATATTTGGTTGAGCATAGACTAATATAATGGCTTTCTATCGAGTAGTAATTTAGCGTAAATATTGCCGGATCACCTGGCATTTCGTTTCTATAAAATCGGACGTCTCGATCGATAATGCCTAGTACATATTTTTCTATAGATATTCCATCGGAAACCAAACGAATTTCGCTAATGTTTTCGATCACCCCATTACATCCCTCGCGTTTCCCATAAAGAGTTTCGGATGCGTAAATATCACATTCGATATCTACTGATAGAGATATTCTTTCATAGATGGGGACGTCATCAATACCTTCCACAATTATTATTGAGGTTTTCGTCATTATTGCGAGGTTTAAAAGCTCATCTGCAGAAAACGCTATACTCGAGTTGACTTCGTTACTCATGGGGGATTTCACTCGGATTTAACTCCACCAATGAGGATGGTTGGCCCTTAGCAATAATTGGACTATGGGATGCGAGTATTATTTGAGTGTCTGGTGCTAGATCCTCTAGAAGCTTCACAAGGCTGCGCTGCCAAGTTGCGTTGAGGGAAATTTCTGGCTCATCAATTATGAGAAAATCTCTGTCTCGGGCGTCTGTTACGACAAGAGCGAGAAAAGTAAATAGATGTCTTTCACCGCTTGACAACGCATCAATACCATAAGGTTCATCTCTGACCAACAAACGAACGCCATGGCTGTTTATATCTATTTTTTTGTCTTCGCCCAGAAAATAGTTAAATGTCTCCATTAAGATATTTATGGAGTTGAGCAATTGTTTCTCCATTTTCAGCTCTTTTATCATGTTCCAAATAAGCTGACAGAGAATGGGGTTGTTTGTTGCTGCATAGGCATCATCTTCGCATTTGATGTTTGACAATATGCCTATGATTCTATTTTTGAAGTTGTTGTCAGGTCCATCTTCGAGCGCTTCAATAATCCTGTCTTTTCCAGCAGCTATTTGAGCGCCTAAATCATCAGGTACACTTATGCTTGTAGGTGTTTTAGTCTCTGAGTCGATAGCAACCGCTAGTGTGTCAAACAACGCATTTTGAATTTGTTCTGAAGCATAGTCTCGAGCTAGCCGATACCGATCTAGCAGCAGGAGTTCAACATTGTTGGTGTTTACACTTTTGAGAAAGGCGTGGTCTCGTTCTAATTGCAGATCATTTTTTTTGTCTCTGCGAAGGCTGCGATTCCTTACGGTACCTTGCCTGGTAAGATAGAATGCTAATTGTTCGGAAAGCTCGCTTGCTGCTGAACGTTCAAAATTAATTTTGCTGAAACCTATTAAGAATCTGTAGATGTCTGAGCTTTCTACTGCAGATGCTTGAGTGGCTGTTCCTCGATCAACGCCTAATGACAAAGACTTAGTTTTTGACAACGGACTGTTGTTAAACTCTTCCCAGTCATAGGAGTGGATAACGGTAATATTTTCTTCTTCGTGGTATTCCATAAATGCTGGAATAATTATTTCGTGTCTTTCATCCGTCTCGTCTACAAAGCTTATTACAGTGCATCTTACATTTTCTTTTGCTAGAGTCATATCATCTTTAGATAAGACTGCATGTATCAATTTGAGGAAGGTTGTTTTTCCGCTACCGTTGTTGCCGTAGATTATAGATGTTTGAGATCCTGAGAATTTGATAAAAGCTTCTCTGTGACGTGATTGGAAGCCTATAAAACGTATTGACTCTAATATAAGCCTCATTGCTCAAATTCCTTTTGTTAATGATCTGTACTTCAAATTTTTAAATAGTACTTATTTTGAAATTTTTCGAACCTGCCATTGATCAGAAAGCGCTTTTGTACATGCAGCATTCAAATTTAGCCGACCAGGCCTTCGATTAGCTACTTATAACGGAGTTTTTCCGTCAAAAAAGCGTGGAAAAGTCACGATTTGGTGATCGTCATCATTGGGCTACCTAGCTAAAGCCGAAAAGCGCCAGTGATCGCATACGGTAAAGTCGCAGCATAGCCCGACCCGATTGGCACGCCACGGTCAGTGTTGATTGGTCACTGTGGAATCATCTTGCTTGGCTTTGAGGATGTCCCGTGCAGTACGGACGATTCCTTCGCTCAAGCGCATACCGGTGGCTCGCGCTAACTGAGCGATGGCTGCGGCGCGCGACTGCCGATGTTCGCAGAGCACGTCGACGATCCGCTTCACCTGTTCGCGGTCTTGGCCTTGCGGCACTGAATGACGAACACTGGTGCGCCGCATTCCCAGCGCCTTACTCGGGCTCGGCACTTTCACATACTGATCACCGCGAAGCGCGGCCATGGTCCGATTCACACTGGACAACCGGTTTTGCGCAGTGGCGATGGCGAGCTCACTTTGTTCAACTTGCTGACGCAGATGTCCGGCGTAGTCCAGCAAAGTCTGCCGATCAATCTGCCGCGCGTCGTTAAACCCGGGTCCATCCTCCGACCGACACCAGCGTACAAACGCCTGCCAGCGATCACTGTGCGCCTTGACGGTCCCGTAATGCCCGCCGCCAAATAGGTCTTTCAACGCCTGTGCCCCGGTATAACTCAATTGCCGGCCATAGCCAAAATTGCGCCCATCCCGTCTACCGCCCAATGCCATGATCCAACTCCTCTCGAAGCCAAAATCCTTGAAGCTTTCCCCACGTCATCCCGCCACGGATGTTGAGTGTTATCAGGGATCAAGGCCCCTGCGGCCAGTGAGGGTTGTCCACTAACGCGGGACTGGCGGCTCTTTACGACCGGGAGCTTGGGCATCTCATGATCTGGCCTCCTGAGCACTTCCGAAGAAGCGGGCGGGTGGAGGCTGCGCTGGCTGACGAGACCGGCACCGCAAGATCCTGAGTCGGGTGAAGGCAGTGAAGCGATGACCGGGGCATGCCTGACTGTCAGTCAGGTGCAGTCCATTCCGTGGGCTGCGGCACCATCATCTGCATCGCTGTTGCTGGTGACTTCGGTGTTTGTCACGCCGATTGTCACGAGGGGGAATGCCGCAAAGCCTTGTACGAGTTGGGCTGCAGCAGCGGTAGGAGCGCCCGTCTCTTTCCGGGAGAAAGAGACGGGCGCAGGTTGGCGCAAGGAAATGGCCAAGCGGATAGGTTGCTGCAGGGCAGCTATGCAAGGGGATGAGTTGCCGCAGTGGGCAAACTGGTAAAAGTAGGCATCCATCACATCGCTGTGACCGTGCGAGCCGCCGGACGCTAATCGCACTTTGGGAGAACCACCACGGTGTGGCGTAGCCTTAAAGGTTCTGGCTACCTGGGTTGCTGTCAACGACAGCGCTTTGCCCGATCTTTTCTACGCCTGTGGATAATTTGGGTCAAGGCTCGAATTTTCCGGAGTTCTGCGGCTGTGGATGAAATTATCCACCGGTGGAAATCTATGGTTTTCCACAGACAGTTGCGTGGGCTTTAGATTTTTTAAGTGAGGTCCATCCAAGCAGGGCGGCTTTGCAGCCCCGCTTGGATGGACCCGCGTGGAAGGGCGGACTGCGGTCATCTCATTGGCTTACCCACGTTTGGATGCGCCACGGCTATTTTGTAGGGCGGTGATGTTGTTGCCGGCTGGGTGAGCGAATTCGTGAGGCGTTACATGGCCGCTGCGATTGGCATCAATGTAGTTGCTCCACCACGCCATGATCAGCCGGCGCTGCTCTAGAAATTCAGCTTTGTGGATATACGCGGCGCGCACACGGTTGCGTTCCTTGTGGCTCATTTGTCTTTCGATGGCTGCGTCGGTCCATAACCCGGACTCAAGCAGGGCGCTACAGGCCATGGTCCTGAAGCCATGGCCGCACACGTCCTTGCCGGTGTCATAGCCGACGTTGCGGAGCATGGTGTTCACCGTGTTCTCGGACATGGGCTTCCAGTACTTGTGGTCGCCCGGTAGCACCAACTCTGAAAAGCGACTCAGGCTGCGCAGGTGCTCCAGTATTTCGATGACCTGCGGCGATAGCGGAACCATTTGAATGTCGCCGTTCATCTTGGTCCCGCGTGTGGAGTTGCGTACCCCTTCAATCGGTGCGCGCGTATCGGGGATTTCCCACATGGCGCGTTGGAAGTCGAACTCACTCCATCGAGCGAAGCGCAACTCGCTGGAGCGGACGAACACATGCAGAGTCAGCAGCACGGCAAGGCGCGTCAGCTCGCGGCCGTTGTAGTTATCGATTCGGTGTAGCAGTTCGGGTAGGCGGTTGAGGGAGAGGGCCGGGCGATGGACTGTGCGTGGCGCGTGAATCGAGCCTGCCAGATCCAGTGCAGGATTCATGGTGATCTGCCGAGCCCTTTTGGCCCCGCGCATGATGGTGGATAAGTAGTTCTGTACCCGTAACGCCACATCCATGGTGCCGCGTTCCTTGATACGCTGGGTGATCTCTAGCAGGTCATGGGTATCGAGTTCAGAGATGGGTCGTTGGCCGATCAGCGGGAAGACGTGGGTACGCAGTCGGCTCATCACGGTTTTTGCGTGTCCTTCGGTCCAGCGACGGGACATGTCGGCGTGCCACTCCAGAGCAACGGTTTCGAAAAGCAGTGCCGCTCGCTGGGCTACGATCCTGGCCTTCTTCTTTTCTTCCATTGGGTCAAGGTTGTCGAGCAGCAACGCTTTGGCTTCGTCTCGCTTACGTCGTGCGACGGAAAGGGTAACGATCGGGTAATTGCCGATGATGAGCGTACCTTCCTTGCCGCTGGGCTTGGTGTACTTCAAGCGCCAGGTCTTCACGCCATTGGGTTTGACGAAAAGGTACATGCCGCCGCCGTCGAACAGTTTGTAGGCGCGTTCGCGGGTTTTGGCCGTGCGGCATTGCAGGTCGCTGAGGGGGATCGCTAGACGTGGCATAGGGGTACGCGCTCCTGACCGGGAAATCGCAGTACCCCTAACATACCCTCGGGGAAGGGGGATTTTGTTGGATCCCGACGGAGGGTCATGGAACGAAAAAACCCGCCAAAGGGCGGGTTTTCGGGGCTTCCAGAGCATTCGGTGGAATGTAATGGAGCCTAATGTGGTGCCGGCACCAGGAATCGAACCCGGGACCTACTGATTACAAGTCAGTTGCTCTACCAACTGAGCTATACCGGCGTGTGGGCGACGATTATAGCGGTTGGGCGCGTTCTGTAAACCCCTGAATTCTGACTATTTTTGCGCGAGGTTGGCTCAGGTGCGGTGCAGCACGTTGCGCAGTTTCTGCAAGGCGCGCCAGGTACGGCTGTTTTGGATGGCGTGGAGTTGGGCTTCGGCCTGCTCGGCGCGTCGCAGGGCGGCGCTCAGTTGGGCGTCGGTGTCGTCGAGGGGGTGGCTGAAGGGGTGGCCTTTGCGCAGTTGGAAGCCGTCGAGGTTGCAGGGTGGGATGTCGAAGGCGGGCTTGAGCGCCAGGTGTTCTTCGGCGAGGTAGTAGGTGTTGATGCCGTCGAACAGGATGGACTGGTAGCCGGCGCCGGTCACCAGAGCTTCCCAGGCCTGGTCGCGGGCCCATGGGGTTTCGATGAGGATGATCCAGGGGCGCCAGCGGCTGAAGTCCATGCCGCGCAGCACGGTTTCTTCGTGGCCTTCCACGTCGATTTTCAAGAAGTGGATGGGGCGGTCCTGCACATGCTCTTCGCAGATCGAGACCAGGGTGCGGGATTGGACGGTTTGGGTGCGCACGTCCATGCCGGCGTCGCGGTGCTGTTGGGCGACGTTGGGTTCGACGGTGGACAATCCGGTGTCGGCGATGGTGTAGAAGGTCAAGCTGTCGGCGTTGTCGCCGGCCACGCATTGCAGGTTGATGTCTCGGGGACGCTCCTGGCAGAGCGCGGCGTAGTAGGCCTGCACCGGTTCGATGTTGATGCCCTGCCAGCCGTGGTCGTAGAAAGCCCGGGTAACGGAATCATCGGTCGGATGGTTGGCGCCGACGTCGAGGTAAAAGCCGTTCTCCACCTGTTGAAGGGCGCGCCACAAGCGTATGTCTTCGAAGTTTTGTGCGTAGGAAATGAACGTCACGACCAATCCTTGAATGTGTCGGCAGGGTGTCAATCAGGATACGTTCGGTTGTTGTATAGCACCGCCAGGCCGGGTGCAATGAGTGCTGTAAGGCAGCACTGAATTCGGCGGTTATGTCGTTTTGCTTAGATGCTTATGCACAACGGGATGGATGCAGCCGCTTGAACCTTGCCATTTTGTGAACACGTTCTCATTGGGTCGCAAATAGCTGTTTTCATGGTTTTTTATCCATATGAACAAAAAATGAACACAGTGAATTCGGTCAACAAATCGCGGTTCCGTTGGATCCAGGCAGATTCCATCAACAGAGTTATCCACAGGCTGCGAGGGATTAATGACGCTCTGCCAGCAGCATCAGGTTTCGCGGCGTCAGGGGTGTTTCGCAGAAGGTGCCGAGGCGCACGGTGTAGCCTTTGTGGGTGAGGAAAAGTGCCCGGTCCAGTACCAGCCAAAGCTCCAGCGGGCGTCGGAAAAGACCACGCACCAGTTCCAGGTTGCGCACTTCGGCCAGGCGTTGCTGGCCCGCGGCTTCCAGTGCGGCCCAATCGGGCGTGCCGACTGTGGATAAGTCTTTGAGGGCCGCCAGATCGATGCAGTATTGGGCGAAGGATTTTTCCAGCCAGGCGCTGGGCAAGGACGGGGTTGGCAGGTAGTCGTCGCACCCTCGGATTTGCCGTTGCAGCAGGTCGAAGCCCAGGCGGCGGGCCATGGACTGGTCTCGTTGCCGTCGCACCCGGGCGCCAGCGGTCACGGTTTCGGTCAACGGCAGGCCGAGATCGTCGAGAGAAAGCTGTAGGGCGGAACCCTTGGCCGCGTCGGACAGCGGCTGATAGTGCTCGGCGCTGATGCGGTTGTAGCAACACGGGGCGATGGCCAGTTGCGCACACCCGGCCGCGCTGGCCAAGTGGAGCAAGCGCACATGCAGGTCGCCGCAGGCATGCAGGGCCACCGGTGTGTGTTCAGGGGCGATTGCCTGGGCGGCGTCTGCCGCCAGCACGTCTTGGCGCAGGTGCATGGCAGGCAAGTGGTGACGCTGGCTCAACTGCTGGCCGCTATCGACCAGCGTGGGGTCGTATTCCAGGCAGGTCAGGCGTTGCTCTCCGTGCAGCAGGCGGCGGCCGAGATGGCCTTTGCCGGCGCACCAGTCCAGCCAATGGATGGGTTCGCTGGCAAAGCGCAAGCGGCTGGCGAAGGCTTCGATCTGCTGCCATTTACGCCCGGGCACCTCAACATTGAGGCGATGGGTCGGTGCGTCCAGCGTTCGTGCGGGCAGGGGGGCAACTGAACTCAAGGTGCGGGAAGCGGCCGCCAGTTCCGCAAAGGGAGCCGGCGCGTGCTCGATCAGCCAGGGCTGGTGATGGTCGTGTTCGGCGGCTTCCAAGGGGCGCTGGCGTAGCCAATGGGCCATCTGTGGGTAAGACGTTTCCCAGGGGAGCTGCAGATGGGTGAACGGCCGTGGTTTCCACAAGGCCTGGTGTGCGGTGAGAAACCCATCCAGCGCCGTGAAACGGGCGAGCAGCGCTTCGCCCGTCAGCACGCCGCCGTCAGCGTCCTTGGCAGGCATCGACGCGTAACCAGCGCTCCAGCTGCTTGAAGCCTTGCACCAGCAGGAACGCCATCAACAGGTAGAACATGCCGGCCGCGAAGAAGATCTCCACCGGCAGGTAAGTCCGGGCAATGATGGTACGGGCCATGCCGGTGAGTTCCAGCAGGGTCACGGTGCTGGCCAGGGCGCTGGCCTTGAGCATCAGGATCACTTCGTTGCTGTAGGCCGGCAGGCCGATGCGCGCGGCACGGGGCAGCATGATGTAGAACAGCGCCTTAGGCCGCGACATGCCCAGGGCCCGGGCGGCTTCGACCTCGCCACGCGGAATGGCCTGGATCGCGCCACGCAGGATCTCGGCGATGTAGGCGGCGGTGTGCAGGGTCATGGTCACCGTCGCGCACCAGAACGGATCGCGCAGGTACGGCCACAACGCGCTGCTGCGCACGGCATCGAACTGCGCCAGGCCGTAATACACCAGGAACAACTGGACCAATAACGGCGTGCCACGGAAAAAGAAGATGTAGGCGTAGGGTAACGCCCGCACGTACCACAGGCGTGAAGAGCGGGCGATCCCCAGCGGAATGGCCAGCAACAGCCCGGCGATCACGGCGATGGCCACCAGTTCCAGGGTCAGCGTCGCGCCCTGGGCCAGTTTTGGCAGCCACTTGATGATGACTTCCCAGTTCATTGGGTGCTCCTGATAAAGCCGCGCGCGGCGCGTCGTTCCAGCAAGTGCATGCCGGTCATGGCGAGTACGGTCAGGCCCAGGTACATGAACGCGGCCACCATGTAGAAGGTGAATGGCTGCTTGGACACGGTCACGCCGATCTGTGCGTGGCGCATGATTTCTTCCAGCCCGATCACCGAGACCAGCGCGGTGTCCTTCATCAGGATCATGAACAGGTTGCCCAGGCCCGGCAGGGCGATGCGCCACATCTGCGGCATGATCAACCGGGTGAAGATCCGCCATTTCGACAGGCCCAGGGCGACGCCGGCTTCACGATGCCCCTTGGGAATCGCCAGGATCGCCCCGCGAAACACTTCCGTCGCATAGGCGCCAAAGCACAGGCCCAGGGCGATGACGCCGGCGGCGAAGGCGTCGAGGGCCAGGTCGGGATTGCCCAGGTGCTCGCCCAGCGCCCGCATCAGATTGACGGTGCCGAAGTAGATCAACAGCACCCAGAGCAATTCCGGAATGCCGCGAACCAGTGTCGAGTATGTTCCGCCAAGCCATTGCAGCGGCTTGTACGGCGAGGTCTTGGCCAAGGCGCCGAGCAGGCCCAGCACCAGCCCCAGGCACAAGGCCGAGAGTGCCAGTTTGACGGTCATCAGCGCGCCGGCGGCGAGCGCCGGGCCGAATCCGTAGAGGTCGATCATCATGGGTGTGTGTTCATATCGCTGCAGGCTTTGCAAAGGGCCGGCGCTGCGGTGCAGCAGCGTCGGCCAGGCACGTCAGCATCAATAGATGTTGAACGGGAAGTACTTGTCGTTGATTTTCTTGTAGGTACCGTCGGCGACGATTTCCTTGAGCGCGGCGTTCAGCTTGTTGCGCAGTTCGTCGTCACCCTTGCGCACGGCGATGCCGATCTTGTCGCTTTCCACCACCGGGTCGCCCTTGAATTCGTAGGCGCGGCCGGCGTCGGTTTTCAGCCAGTCATAGTTGACGTACTTGTCTGCCAGGATCGCATCGACGCGGCCGGAGGTCAGGTCCAGGTAGGCGTTTTCCTGGGTGTCGTAGAGCTTGGCGGTGATGTCGCTGCCCAGTTCGTCTTCCAGCCAGGTGCCGGCCAGGGTCGCCCGTTGTGCACCGATGACCTTGCCTTTGAGCGAGTCCTTATCGGTTTTGAAGTCGACGTTTTTCGGCGCGATGAACTGCAGCTTGTTGGAGTAGTACGGGTCGGTGAAGTCCACCGCCTGCTTGCGTTCCTCGGTGATCGACAGCGAGGAGATCAGGAAGTCGAACTTCTTGGCGTTCAAGGCCGGGATGATGCCGTCCCAATCGGAGGTGACCACTTCGCACTCGACTTTCATCTTGGCGCACAGGGCGTCGCCGATGTCCTTGTCGAAGCCCACGACCTGGCCGCTGGCGTCCTTGTTGTTGAACGGCGGGTAGGCCGCTTCGATGCCCATCTTCAGCTTTTCGGCCGCCATGGCATTGGCCGAGAACACCAGGCTGGCGGCAGCGGCCAAAAGGAATTTCTTGTAGATCTGCATATGTACTGCTCCGTTAGCGGTTGCTGGACATGAATTGTTTGCAGCGCGCCGAAAGCGGGTTTTCGAAGACCTGCTGTGGCGATCCTTGCTCCTCGACCAGGCCCTGATGAAGGAACACCACTTCGCTGGAGACCTGGCGGGCGAAACCCATTTCGTGGGTCACCAGCAGCATGGTGCGGCCTTCTTCGGCCAGGGCGCGGATCACACTAAGTACTTCCTGGACCATTTCCGGGTCAAGGGCGGAGGTCGGCTCGTCGAACAGAATCACCTTGGGTTGCATCGCCAGCGTGCGGGCGATGGCGGCGCGCTGTTGCTGGCCGCCGGAGAGTTCGGCGGGGTAGGCGTGGCGCTTGTCGGCAATGCCGACCTTGGCCAACAAGGCTTCGGCGACTTCGATGGCCTCGGCCTTGCTCTGGCCGAGCACCCGGCGTGGGGCTTCGATGATGTTGTCGAGGATGCTCATGTGCGGCCAGAGATTAAAGTTTTGAAACACAAAACCAATCTCACTGCGCATGCGGTTGATCTGTTTGCCGTCGGCGGCCACCAACTCGCCGTTTTTCGCGGCCTTGAGCTTGAGCGCTTCGCCGGCCACCAGGATTTCACCCTGGTTGGGGTTTTCCAGCAGGTTGATGCAACGCAGGAATGTCGACTTGCCGGAACCGGAGGAACCCAGGATCGAGATCACATCGCCGTCGCGGGCGGTCAGCGAGACGCCTTTGAGCACCTCTAACTGTCCGTAGCGTTTATGCAGGTTGCGGATTTCAAGCGCGGGCGTGGCCTGGGCCATGTGCGGTCCTCATGGTGTGTGCTCCCTTGCTGTTGGCTGCCTTCCGTGGCGAGGCGGCCAAGCTAGCATGCGTCCGAATGGTCGCCAACAGCGCTACGGGGGATAAATCGGTGATGTGCGGCAGGTTGTCGCATCGCCGCAGCAGACTGTCGCGCCATCAACAACCGAACGGCCGTTTGAACCGTGTCTACCGCTAAAAATCCCGGGGGAGTCGCGTAAAAAAAGGCGCGATGGTGCCAGCTTTGGGCGGGGGTTGGAAGGGTTAATCGGATGAGCGTTACCGCAATCAGAAGTAACTTCGGGTTATTCGGGAGCGTCCTCAAGATCCCACAATATTTTGAGGACCTCTCTGAAGCTGGCGCGTGCTGTTTCGAAATCCGCCTGTACTTCAGGGCTGTGAAGCCAATGTTCCGCTGTTTCCTGAACAGGAGTTTTGATGGAGCTTTTTAACTTCAGGCAACCGAAGTTACATCCCTGTCCAATCCTCGATGCGCAGTCCGGGGACTCTTTCGAATTCTTTCAGATTATTGGTGACTACGATCAACCCGAGGGAGCGGGCATGGCCGGCAATCATCTGGTCGTAGGGGCCGATTGGCCTGCCAATCTTTGCCAGCTCTGCCCGGATCATGCCGGTATGGGCTGCGGCGTCATAACCGAAAGGTAAAACCTCAAGTCGGGCACAGAACCCTTCGATGACGCCGAGATTTTTCTCTGGGGCGGATGACTTTTCTGCGCCGTAGATCAACTCCATCAGTGTGACGGCGCTGATGCAGAGCTGGCCGTGATGACGATTGAAAGCTTCTCTGACGATCTGGGGCTTGTTCTTGATGGTGAAAATACAGACGTTGGTATCGAGCATGAACTTGATCATCAGAAAGACTCACGCTCCTGATCGGCAGGCTGTTCACGCTCTGCCATGAAGTCTGCCGTGGCGTTATCGCCATCGAACCAGCTATCCCAGGCTTCGCCAGCCGGCGTGATAATGCGCGTTCTGCCTATGGCGATCACGTCTACACGCTTTACGTCGCTTGGCATCGCCACTGCCTTGGGTAGCCGGACCGCTTGGCTGCGGTTGCTCATGAAAAGGGTGGTTTGTTCCATGTGCCGTCCTCCATTGGATGCAGTTGAAGCATAGGATAATGGAGGGATATGTCAATGGGATATACCACGGTGACGAATAGCCGGCCGGTTTATTCGCTGGCGGGTTCTTCCATCGACTGGCGATACCGATCCAGCGCCTCGCTGAAGTCCTTGATGAACTCAGGGGTGCTGAGCCAGCGCTGCGCCGTCTCGCGGTCCATGTCGTCGGCCCACATGCGGTAGTCCACCAGCATGTCGGCGGCCAGGTTGGTGGCCGCCATGCTTTCGTTTTCGGCGTTCTTCAGGTCGAGCAGGCCCGGGCGTTCGCTGATCATCACGCTCAGGGAGGAAAGCAGCGTGTCGAGCAGCTCGGCGCGGCTGACGGCCTCGGCTTCGCGCAGCTTGGCGAACAGCTCCAGCACATACACCGGCGGTTGAGCGGTGGCGTGGGCGGGGTCGCCATACATCGGGATGGATTTACGTCCGCTCATGCGGATCTGCTTGGCTTTGTCCTTGGCGCGCTTGGCGCGTTTTTGCTGCTTGTTCAGTGAGGCCATTGGGCTTCGGTTTCCAATTAGTCAGGGGATATGCCCGGCTCAGTCGATTTTTGGCACGGTAAAGGTGAACTCGCTGCCTTTGCCTGGCTGGCTTTCGGCGTGCAGTTTACCGCCATGGGCCTGGACAATCCCCTTGGAGATGTACAGCCCCAAGCCGGTGCCGTTCGGGTTGCCTTCCTTGATTGTCCAGTAGCGGTCGAACACGTGAGGCAACTGCTCTGCGGTAATGCCTTCGCCGGTGTCGCGAACACTGAACACGATCTCATTGCCTACCGACATCGCGCTGATGCCCACGCGGCCTTTCTGCGGCGTGAACTTGATGGCGTTGCCGATCAGGTTCGACAGCACCTGGAACAGGCGCTCGGGATCGGCGTTGATCTTCAGGTCGGGTTCGGCCTGGAAGGACATGTCGATGGCCTTGGCGATAGCCAGCGGCGACAACAGCGAGAAGGCGTCTTCGAAGATCTGGCTGACGGCGATCGGCTGGGGATTGATGGTGTAGCGTCCGGCGTCGATCTTCGAGGTGTCGAGCAAGTCTTCCAGCAGCGCGTTCATGCGGCTGGTGGCTTGTTGCATGGTGTCGATGGCCGAGGAAATGCGCTTGGAGCTGTGGGAGCCATCGGAGCTGAAGGCCTTTTGCATCATGCCGCAGAGCATGGAAATGACTGTCATGGGGCTGCGCAGGTCATGGGAGACCACCGCCACCAGTTCGTCGCGAGCCTGTACGGCCAGGCGCTCCTTGTGGACTTGGCGGGCCAGGTCGTTCTCCAGGGCCGAGCGCCGCAGGTCATTGGCCGCGAACAGGTCGCCATGGCTCCATTTGGTGCTGATGCCGGCCATTTCGACTTTCCAGATTTCGAAAGACGTCCGGGGCCGCAGGCGCAGGCCGGTCTCGCTGTTCTCCAGGTCCAGGGGCTTTTGCGGATCGCCGCTCCACTGGAGGGTTTGTTTCACCTCGGGGCGGAACCACAGCACGCCATTTTCCACCGGCTTGGGCAGGTGGATCGCCAGTACGCCGCTGGCCACCTCCTGGTAAGCCTGGGCCGGCGAGAAAATGCTGCCCAGGTTGTGGTGGGCGAACACCGGCTGGCCGGTTTCCAGGATCCATTTGTGCAATTCGCGGATCTGCTCCGGCTCCGGGCATTGGCCGTGGCGGTGCAGCTTGTTGTCCTCCAGAATCGCCACGCCGCAGGCGTCGGCCAGGTCCATCAGCCGTTGCGGCTCGTGGGACAAGCCGTCAAACACGTTATGGGTGGACTCGGCCATGGCGGCGGCGAGCACCTTCAGGTTCGCAAGCTTGGCGTCCCGTTGGCGCGTCAGTTCCAGGGCTTCCATGGCACTGATCTGCAACGACAGCACTTGGCCGATGGTCTGGCAGGCCATGCGCATTTCATGGGGGACCAGCAGCGGCTCGCGGTTGCCGCAACTGATCAGCCCCCACAAGCGCTCGCCCTCCATCAGCGAGATGCTCATGGACGACAGCACACCCATGTTCTTCATGTATTGGCGGTGGATCGGCGAGACGCTGCGCAGCGTGGCGAAGCTCAGGTCCAGGGGCGCCCCGGTATCGGGTCGTAACTCGGGGACTAAAGGAACCGGCGCATAGTCGGCGTGGGGGATGATGCGCAACCAGTTGGTGCGGTACAGCTCGCGAGCCTGCTCGGGGATGTCCGAGGCCGGGAAGAACAGGCCTTTGTAGAGCTCCATTGACGGCGCGCTGGCTTCGGCGATCACCTGGCCGTGGCCTTCTTCTTCGAAGCGATAGATCAATACGCGGTCGTAACCGGTCATCGCCTGGATTTCCCGCACGCTGATTTCGTACAGGGCCTGAAGGGTCTTCGCACTTTGCAGGCGTTGCAGCATGCGGCCCATGTTGGCCTCGCCGCTGACGCCTTCGGGGCGGTAGTCGCTCAGGTGCTGTTCCAGCTCGACGATCAGGGCGCCTTGATGGCGATGCACTAGGGCGTCGAAGCGCAACTGGTTCACGACGATAGCCACGGGCACGTTGTCGCTTTCAGGAGCGGCACGGCAGGCGACAAGAATGGCTTCGGCCTGCTCCAGCCCGAACAGGGCGTCCAGGGTCTTGCCCAGCAGTCGGTCGGGGTCGTGGCCCATCAGTTGCAGCACGTTGGCGCTGACCTGGCGGATCACAAAGTCAGGCTCAGACAGCATCAGCAGAACGCCATGAGGCTGGATGGCCCCGGGGAAGCGAATCGGTTCGTCTGCGCAATTGGCCAGCAGTTCTTCGAAGGCTTCTTGGTTATCCGGGTTCATAACAGGACCTCCTGGCTGTCCAGCCAGTGTTCAAAATAGGTAAACGTCGCCTTGGCAGCGTTTGTGACTTCGAGCGTTTGGGCTTGGCCAAGGTTCCTGTCGTCCAGGTATTGGAGGAAGTCCTTCCAGCGTCGGCCGGTGAACTCACCATAAACGTTGAGAAACGCCGCGCCGCTGGAAGCATCGAGCCCCAGCTGCTCAGCCACCCGGCGCCGCAGAATCTGCCCGCCAAGGGTCGCGCCTTCCAGCACATAGGAAACACCCAGCGCCGCGGCGCGCGAGTCGATCCGGGGAAGCGCCTGGCAAGTCGGCAGGGCGTCGATTGCGGCGTCATCCAGGCCCAGCGCCGTGAGGTCCGCCCGCAGCACCGGGAGCTTGACACGCAGGGATTGGTCCAGCCCGGTCGGTATCAGCGCAAGCACATGAAGCCGTTGCTCCAGCGGCTGGTAAAAACCGTAGTAGGCCGCCATCAAGCGCCGATACAGCGCGAGATCCAGGCGCTCGGAGAAAAACGGCAGGCGTTTCTCCAAGGCAATGTGCAGGGTGGCGGTTTCGGTCCGCAATGCCTGGATCAGGGAAGGGTGGGGTGCGGCCGATGACATGCAGGAAAGAGCTCTTTGGTGGCGTGTTACGGAAAAAAATCCGCGTCAATGGTACACAGGATTTCTGAAAGGGTTATCCGCTTTTATCGCCCGTCTGGCGGTTGGCTTCTTCAAGCCGCGCCCGCTCGCGATCCAGGGCCTGGCGCAATTCTTCTTCCGATGGAAGGACGAGCTGATACTGGCTGGCAAACAGCTGTTCGTTGCCGTGCAAGACGGAGTAGCGCACCACGGATTCGTCCTTCTGGGCGCAGAGGATGATGCCGACGGTGGGTTTGTCGCCGGGCCCGCGCTTCAGCTCGTCATAGAGGCGCACGTACATGTCCATTTGCCCGATGTCCTGATGGCTCAGCTCACCGCGCTTGAGGTCGACAATCACGAAGCACTTGAGCAGGTAGTTGTAGAACACCAGGTCCAGGTAGAAGTCCTTGCTTTCGGTGCTGATGCGCTGTTGGCGCGCAACGAAGGCGAAGCCCTTGCCCAGCTCAAGGAGAAAGCCTTGTAGTTGGTCGATCAAGGCCTGTTCCAGGTTGGTTTCCAACAAGGTGCCGGCATTCGGCAGCCCTAGGAACTCCAGGACGACAGGGTCTCTGACAATGTCCCTGGGGCCCAGGTCAATCTCCTTGAGCTTGGCCGCCGCTTCCTCTTTCACCGCAGGCTGGTCACGGCTTGCCAGCAGGCGTTCGTAGTAGAAGGTACCGATCTGACGCTCCAGGGCCCGGGTTGACCAGCCTTGTGTGGTGGCTTCGTGCATGTACCACTGGCGAGCTGCGTCGTTTTCTACGCGCAGGAGCGTGCGGTAGTGGGTCCAGCTTAATTCGGTACGCACTGCGTTCCAAATTTGGAATGTCTGATAAAAGTCGCGCATGTGCCGCAAATTTCTTTCATCAAACCCTTTTCCGAACTTCGTCGTAAGCTCGATGGCCAATGTCGGCAGCAATCGCGCGCCATAAGCAGCCCGCTCGGCACCGCCCTGTTCGAACTCGACGATATGCCGGCCGATCTGCCAGCAGGTTTGCACTTGAAGGGTATCAACGGCGCGCAGCACCTTCTGTCGTGCCTGCCGGATCAGGTCACCCAGCTCGCTGATCAGTGGGGCCAGTGTCGGGTCATCCTGGGGGAGAAGGGAGCTCATCGAATGTCTGCCAAAGGAGTGGGCGGACCGAAAGGATGCGCCACGCGGCGTTTCGATGATGCCGGACGAAGCTGATTGATCGGGAGGAAAAGAGTGGGAGTCACGCCAGACCGATTTGAGGACTGGCTAGGCCACGTGTCGCCGACATGTAGGACCTATCCGAGAAAGCTGTAGGCACACCAATAGAGGCGAATACGTGACGAAGAGGCTGCCCACCCGGCGTGAACAGCCTCTCATTGACCAGGCGCGAAATTAATCAGGATGCTGCGTCAGCGCCTGGGAGGCGGCGACATAGTCAGCCTGGAATTGCGGGCTTTCGACCCAGTCCAGGGCCGCTTGCTCATCGACACCGGTGGTCAGGCGCCGGTATTCGATCAGCGCGGTAAAGATGAAGTCAGTGGCTTCTTCCTCGCCCTCCTGCTCCAGGACGAGGGCCAGCAACGGATGCGCCAGGAAGACCGAGCACATGGCCTGCTGGCTGACCTTTTCGGCGGCGCGCATGGATTCGAACAGTTCCGACAGGTCTACCGTCTCCAGGTCGATGCGCTCATCGTTCGGGTCCAGAAAGTCGTTTGGTGCCGCGGCACGCTGGATGCGGTTCTTCTTGGCTTTCGCCTTGGCGCGTTGGGTGCGCTTTTGCTGCTTGTTCACCGATGCCATGGGCCGGGCTCCTGACGTAAAAATAAGGCTGCCCATGCTACAGCTTCAAGGCGCTCGCTTCGAATCAATCCACCACGAACAGCGTGGCACCTTGGGCGGTGGAAGAACGATGCGGTTCGGCCTGATCGGCCACCTGGTAGCTCATGCCAGGCTTGAGCACAAACTGCCGGCCGTCCTCCAGTTCGGTGCTCAGCTCGCCTTTCAGGCAAAACAGGATGTGGCCCTTGGTGCACCAGTGATCAGCCAGGTAGCCCGCCGTGTACTCCACCATCCTGACCCGGATGTTCCCGAACTGCCGGGTGCGCCAATACGCCGTTCCGGTAACGCCGTTGTGTACGGTGGGTTCGATGGTTGACCAATCGGTGGTGCCAAAGGGGATGCCGGTGATGTCCATGTCGACTCGTTTGTTGGGGGAGGTGGAGTGACGAGGGTCGAATGTAGCGGAGTCGGTTGGGTGGGGGGAAGAAACCCCAGGCAATAAAAAACCCCGATCAATCACTTGATCGGGGTTTTCGGTATTTGGTGCCCAGAGACGGAATCGAACCGCCGACACGGGGATTTTCAATCCCCTGCTCTACCGACTGAGCTATCTGGGCAACGGGGCGCATTAAACGGGTTTTTCAGGGGGGCGTCAAGCACGTTATCAAAAAATATTTAATTATTACCGTCGCTTACGATTCGCCCCCGGTCGCTACAGCTTATTCGGACGGCGGTACGTAGCCTTCGGCCTTGGCGTAATCTTCGCCGGAAAAGAACTTGTCCATTTCACCCTGAAGGTACTTGCGGTCTTCAGCGTTCATCATGTTCAGGCGTTTTTCGTTGATCAGCAGGGTCTGGTGTTTTTGCCAGTCGCCCCAGGCCTTGGCCGAGACGTGGTCGTAGATGTCCTGGCCCTTGGCGCCCGGGAACGGCGCACGTTCCAGGCCTTCGAGTTCTTCTTTGTACTTGCGGCACATGATGGTGCGGGTCATTGCAACTCTCCTGCGTTCAATACGGCGGCCGCGCGTTCGAGCAAGGTCTTGACCGGAGCGGCGAGGCCCAGGCGCGGCGGGGTGGCGAGGTTATACCAGAGCCAGTCGGCCTCGGCCACGTGATGGCCGGTTTCCCGGACCTGGACCAGCCACGGCTCGATGGCCAGCTGGAAATGGCTGAAAGTGTGCACCAGGCTCGGCAATTGCTGCTGGTTGCCCAGCTCCAGCGAGTGTTGCAGGGCCAAATGTTGCAAATCATCGAGGTCGTCGAGTTCCGGCAGGCTCCACAGGCCGCCCCACAGGCCGGTGGAAGGACGACGGTAAAGCAGGATCGCGCCTTCATGGTTGGCCAGCATCGGCATCAAGGTGCGTTTCTTGGGCACCTCTTTGCGTGGCTTGGGTATCGGGTAGCGAGTTTCCAGGCCCAGCATGTGCGCTTCGCAGCCCTTTTTCAGTGGGCAGAGCAGGCAACTGGGCTTGCTGCGAGTACAGAGGGTGGCTCCCAGGTCCATCATCGCCTGGGTGTAGGCGTTGACCCGGTCCTGCGGCGTGAAGCGCTCGGCGGTGGCCCAGAGCTGTTTCGCCACCTTGGGTTCGCCTGGGTAACCTTCCTGGGCGGTGAAGCGCGCCAGCACCCGCTTGACGTTGCCATCGAGGATCGGCGCGCGCAGGCCCATGCTGATACTGGCGATGGCGCCAGCAGTGGACAGGCCGATGCCTGGCAACTCGGTCAGTTTCTCCACATCCCGGGGGAACTCGCCGCCATACTGGTCGACGACGATCTTCGCGGTTTTCTGCAGGTTGCGCGCACGGGTGTAGTAGCCCAGCCCGGTCCACAGGTGCAGGACTTCATCTTCCGGCGCGGCGGCCAGGGCCTGGACCGTGGGCAGCGAGGCCATGAAGCGATCGAAGTAACCGAGTACGGTGCTGACCTGGGTCTGCTGCAGCATGATCTCCGACACCCACACCCGATACGGTGTGATGCCCTGTTGCCAGGGCAGGTCGTGGCGTCCGTGGCGGTCGAACCAGTCCAGCACGGCGCTGGAAAATTGCTCGGCGGTCATCGCTTGAACAGCCCCTTGAGCGCGTTTTTCACCTCGGGGCTGACTTTGTCGCCCAGCTTTTCGTCGATCTTGTCTTCGAGGCGGTCACCGGCCAGTTTCGCCGCGACCTTGCCCATCCCTTCGCTGTCCAGGCGGCATGCCTTGGCGCCCAGTTCCAGCGGGCCACGGCAGCGCAACGGCCATTCGATGTCGACATAGCGCTCGTTGACCTGGCAGGCCGGGTCGGGCATGTCGCTCTTGTCGCCTTCGACGATGATCCCGACGCGATAGTCCATGCCCAGCACCCGCAGGTCGATATCGCCGTTGCCGTTGACCGTCATGCCGGGGATGCGCACCTTCAGGTCGGGGTTGCTGGCCACGCCGTTGCGGAACGTCAGGTTGCCGTTGAGCTGCTGGAACGGCGTGTCCTTGCCCCGGGGCTCGCCGCTGAGCGCCTTGCGATTGAGGGTGGCGATGCCCTTGCACAGCTGCTGTTCGAGATTGGCATTGAGCAGCACGCCATCGTTGATGACGAATCCGGCGTTGCCGTTGAGGCTCTCGATCAGGGCTTTCTGGCTGTTGCCGCTGGCGGTCACCGTGCTGTTGAGCGTCACCAGCCCCTTGACGGGCGCAGCCTTGCCCTGGCTTTCGATGATCTTCTCGGCCGGCACCCGGTTGATGCGGGTTTGCAGGTTCAATTGTGGCGTCGGCTGGCGCACGTCCAGGGTGCCCTTGGCCTCGAAGTTGCCGTTGTACAGATCGCCACGCAGGTTCTCCAAGGTCAGCAGCCCCCCAGGCCCGTGGCCTTGAGTGCGGCATTCTGGATCGGCAGCTTGTCGAGGGTCAGTTGGCCGAAGGTCAGGTCGGCGTCGAGGTCCAGCTTGCCCAGGCGTTCCACCGGAAACAGCCGGTCGTTGCTCCAGGCGCCCTGGGTCGGTGCATTCGGCAGCGGAGTGGTGCCGGCGCCCGCCATGGCACTGGCCTCGGTGCTGCTGACTTCGGCTTCGCGGGCGGCCTTGGAACTGTCGGCCTCGGCGGATTTGGGCGGCAGGTAGCGGTCGACGTTGAACGTGTCGGCCTTGAGCTGTGCACGCAGGGATTGCTTGGCGAAATCCTCCACGGCAATGCGGCCGCTGAAGCTGCTGTCGTCGACTTTCAGGTTGATATTGTTGAACTCGACACTGGTCGGCGTGCCGGTGACACGGCTGACCAGTTCGACCTTGCTCAAGCTGCCTTCGGCCATGGCCGGCAGTTTCTGCCCGACGCTGTCGACGAACTTCGCCAGGTCGAACTGGGCAATCGACAGGCCGCCATTGAGCTGCGGGGTCTTGTCGAGGTCGTTGACCTTCAGTTCGCCCAAGGCGCGCAGTTGGTTGAGCGACAGCTTGATGCCGGTCCACTCGGCAACGTTCGCTGCCTTGTCGAGGAACAGTTGGCCTTGGGCGGCAAAGTTCAGGGTCTTGCCCTGCAAGGGGTCGCCTGTGACTTCGCCGGACAGTTTCAGGTCTTCGAACTTGTAGCGCTGCAGGGCGCGTTCGAAACGCAGCTCGCCAGTGACCTCGGTGCGCACGCGCACGGCTGGCTGGTTGCTGGACAGGAACGCGGTGAGAGTGACCGGGATGTTGGTCGAGTCGTGGACCGCGCCAGTGCTCAGCTGGATGCTTTCGGCAGTGAATTGCTTGCCGGTCTGCTCATCGGTGTATTCGACCCGGGCGTTGTTCACCGTCAGGCTGTCGATGTCCAGGCGGGTCGGCTGGGCCGGTTTTTCGGGCGTGGTGCTGGCCGGCGTCGACGGCTGTTCGGTCGGTGCCGGAGTCGGCGCGCTCGCTGTCGTCGTGGCAGGCGCCTTGCCGATGTCTTCCCAGTTGCCGTGGCCGTTCTTGTCGCGGTTCAGGCGCAGGTTCAGGCCTTCGACCCGCACGTCGCTCATCTGCACTTCGCGGCGCAGCAGCGGCATCACCCGCACCGACAGGCCAAGCATCTGCAGGTCGGCGAACGGTTGTGTCGGGTTGGCCAGGGTCGCCACGCTGGCCTCGTGCAGTTCCAGACCCAGCCATGGAAACAGGCTCCAGCCGATGTCGCCATTGAGGGTCAGCTCAATGTGGGCTTTGTCGCGGGCTATCTGGCGGATTTCTTCCTTGTAGTCGTTGGGATCGAAGAGGTGGGTCAGGGCGAAGCCCAGGGCCACAATGATCAGCAACAGCCCGAGAAGTACCAGACCCAGGATTTTGCCGAACGCTTTCATGGGCGAATCCTTATAGGTTGAGTTCAAAATTTAGCCTGGGAGTATAACGCCGTGAGTGACGGCGCGTTGGCCGATCATGGGTGACGCCCGGCGCCCCAGCCCCTCAAGAAGGGGCGTGAAAAAAAATAAATGGTTAGCCCCCTACAGAAACCTGGCATCGGCGCGATAAGACAGATGACATGAAAAAGGTGATGTCACTTTGGTTTTTCTGTCACCTGCAAGTGGTAACCTTTCGTCCGTTCGCCGTCCTTCTGCGACTTGATGTCGCACTACTATGGAGCTTCACCAGAAAATACAGCCATGCCTGCGTGCAATGAAGGCTGAGGGTGATGCGTGGCTGGTGAACCATTCTAATAATTGGGGGATACACAATGAGCACGAGCATCACGGCCGGCGGCGTTGCCGACCAGCCTGCGTTCCTCTCCAAGGAGCGCATCATCGCCAAGCCCGGTTTCAACCGTTGGCTGGTTCCACCGGCCGCGCTGGCCATCCACCTGTGCATCGGCATGGCCTATGGCTTCTCGGTGTTCTGGTTGCCACTGTCCAAGGCCCTGGGGATCACCAAACCGGTGGCCTGTGCGCCGGACATGAGCTTCATCTCGCAAGTCTTCTCGTCCCAATGCGACTGGCCGATCTCGATGCTCGGCTGGATCTACACCCTGTTCTTCATCTTCCTGGGTTGCTCGGCAGCCATCTGGGGTGGCTGGCTGGAACACGCCGGTCCACGCAAGGCCGGCGTCGTGTCGGCATTGTGCTGGTGCGGTGGCCTGCTGATTTCCGCGTTGGGTATCTATACCCATCAGATCTGGCTGATGTGGGTCGGTTCCGGGGTAATCGGTGGTATCGGCCTGGGCCTGGGCTACATCTCCCCCGTGTCCACGCTGATCAAGTGGTTCCCGGACAAGCGCGGCATGGCGACCGGCATGGCGATCATGGGCTTTGGTGGCGGTGCGATGGTGGGTGCACCACTGGCCGCGGCGCTGATGAACCATTTCGCTTCGCCAACCGGCGTGGGCGTGTGGCAGAGCTTCCTGGTCATGGCCGCGATCTACTTCGTGTTCATGATCGGTGGCGCCCTGTCGTACCGCGTGCCGCCGACCGGCTGGAAGCCTGAAGGCTGGACCCCGGCACCGAAGAAAGCCGCGAACGCGATGATCACCCATCGTCACGTGCACGTGAACGTGGCCTGGAAAACCCCTCAGTTCCGTCTGGTATGGCTGGTGCTGTGCCTGAACGTCTCCGCCGGTATCGGCATCCTGGGCATGGCGTCGCCCCTGTTGCAGGAAGTGTTCGGCGGCAAACTGCTCGGCAACGACCTGCCGTTTGGTCAACTGGACGCTGGCCAACTGGCCCAGATCGCGGCCATCGCCGCCGGTTTCACCGGTCTGTTGAGCCTGTTCAACATCGGCGGCCGGTTCTTCTGGGCATCGTTCTCGGATTACCTGGGTCGCAAGAACACCTATTTCGTGTTCTTCGCCCTGGGCTTTGCCTTGTATGCGCTGATCCCGAACCTGGGCCACCTGGGCAACATCGCGCTGTTCGTGGCGGCGTTCTGCATCATCCTGTCGATGTACGGCGGTGGTTTCGCCACCGTGCCGGCCTACCTGGCGGACCTGTTCGGTACGCAAATGGTCGGCGCGATCCATGGTCGCCTGTTGACCGCCTGGGCCGCTGCCGGCGTGCTGGGCCCGGTGCTGGTGAACTACCTGCGTGAGTATCAGTTGAGCATCGGCGTTGAACGTGCCGCGGCCTACGACATCACCCTGTACATCCTCGCCGGCCTGCTGGTGCTGGGCTTCCTGTGCAACCTGATGGTTCGCCCGGTCGCCGACAAGTACTTCATGACCGACGCCGAGCTGGCCGCCGAACAGGCGCTGGGTCATGACAAGGGCGCCGACAGCACCACTTCGCTGGAATGGAAAGCTGCACCAGGCACCAAGCTGCTGGCGCTCGCCGCCTGGCTGGTGGTGGGCATTCCGTTGGCGTGGGGTGTTTGGGTGACCCTGCAGAAGACGGCAGTGTTGTTCCACTAAGAGGGTTGTCTGAACCTTCAAGGTAAAGTCGATCTTTGTGGGAGCGGGCTTGCCCGCGAAGGCGGTGGGTCAGAAGCATTTATGTTTACTGACACACCCTCTTCGCGGGCAAGCCCGCTCCCACATTTGTGTCTGGGTGATGGCAAACATTTGCGTCCATGGCTTGTATGGACATGTCTAACCCCGACAGGACGGGCAACAACCCGTCAGCGATATCACCTCCCGTGTTTCTGTTTGCCGCTCACGCCCCTATAATGGCTGCCTTTTTCGCCCAATGATTTTGCGGAGCTGGTGATGGCCGAACGTAAGGCGTCTGTCGAGCGCGACACTCTGGAAACCCAGATCAAAGCCTCGATCAACCTGGATGGCACCGGAAAGGCCCGGTTTGATATCGGCGTGCCTTTTCTTGAGCACATGCTGGACCAGATCGCCCGTCACGGGCTGATCGACCTGGACATCGTCAGCAAGGGCGACCTGCATATCGACGACCACCACACGGTGGAAGACGTCGGTATCACCCTGGGGCAAGCGTTCACCCAAGCCATCGGCGACAAAAAAGGCATCCGTCGCTACGGCCACGCCTATGTCCCGCTCGATGAAGCGCTGTCGCGAGTGGTCATCGACTTCTCCGGCCGTCCTGGCCTACAGATGCACGTGCCGTATACCCGTGCCACCGTCGGCGGCTTCGACGTCGACCTGTTCCAGGAGTTTTTCCAGGGTTTCGTCAACCACGCCAACGTGACGCTGCACATCGACAACCTGCGCGGGCACAACACCCACCACCAGATCGAGACCGTGTTCAAGGCGTTCGGCCGCGCACTGCGCATGGCCGTGGAGCTCGATGACCGCATGGCCGGGCAGATGCCTTCGACCAAGGGCGTCCTGTAATGCAGACGGTCGCGGTTATCGATTACGGCATGGGCAACCTGCACTCGGTGGCCAAGGCCCTCGAACACGTGGGTGCCGGCAAGGTGCTGATCACCAGTGACGCCGATGTGATTCGCGAAGCCGACCGGGTGGTCTTCCCTGGCGTGGGCGCGATTCGCGATTGCATGGCCGAGATCCGTCGTCTGGGCTTCGACAAGCTGGTGCACGAAGTCAGTCAGGACCGTCCGTTCCTCGGCATCTGCGTGGGCATGCAGGCCTTGCTCGAACGCAGCGAAGAGAACGACGGCGTCGATTGCATCTCCCTGTTCCCGGGCCAGGTGAAGTTCTTTGGCAAGGGCCTGCATGAAGACGGCGAGCACCTGAAGGTCCCGCACATGGGCTGGAACGAAGTGAAGCAGACGGTGGACCACCCGCTGTGGCACAGCATCCCGGACCTGGCGCGCTTCTATTTCGTGCACAGCTACTACATCGCGGCCGGCAATGCCCGGCAGGTGGTGGGCAGCGGTCACTATGGCGTCGACTTCGCCGCGGCGCTGGCCGACGGCTCGCGATTCGCCGTGCAGTTTCACCCCGAAAAGAGCCATACCCATGGCCTGCAACTGTTGCAGAACTTCGCGGCGTGGGACGGCCGTTGGTAATGGCGCGCAAGAAACCGCCGATCCTCACCCTCACGCCTGAACAGGAGAGTGAGGCGAACCGCAAGATCCAGCGGTTCATGGAGGAGCGTTTCGAACTGGACCTGGGTTCGTTCGAGGCGGCGGAAATTCTTGAGCTGTTTACCCGCGAAATTGCTCCGCACTATTACAACAGGGCGATTTTCGATGTGCAGGCGCACCTTAAAGAAAGGTTCGAAAGCATTGAAAGCGACTTGTGGGCGCTCGAGAAAAACTGATTTTCGAGCCAAGCTGAATATTCGTATTTGAAGGTTTGCCAGATGCTGATTATCCCCGCTATCGATCTCAAGGACGGCGCTTGCGTACGTCTGCGCCAGGGCCGGATGGAAGATTCCACGGTGTTCTCCGATGACCCGGTGAGCATGGCCGCCAAGTGGGTGGAGGGCGGCTGCCGGCGCCTGCATCTGGTGGACCTGAACGGCGCCTTCGAAGGCCAACCGGTCAACGGCGAAGTGGTGACCGCCATTGCCAAGCGCTATCCGAACCTGCCGATCCAGATCGGCGGCGGCATTCGCTCCCTGGAAACCATCGAGCACTACGTCAAGGCCGGCGTGAGCTACGTGATCATCGGCACCAAGGCCGTGAAGGAGCCCGAATTCGTCGCCGAAGCCTGCCGCGCGTTCCCGGGCAAGGTCATCGTGGGCCTGGATGCCAAGGACGGTTTTGTCGCCACCGACGGTTGGGCTGAAGTCAGCACCGTGCAGGTGATCGACCTGGCCAAGCGTTTCGAAGCCGACGGCGTGTCGGCCATCGTCTACACCGACATCGCCAAGGACGGCATGATGCAGGGCTGCAACGTGCCGTTCACGGCGGCCCTGGCGGCGGCCACGAAAATCCCGGTCATCGCCTCCGGCGGTATCCACAACCTGGGCGACATCAAGACACTGCTCGACGCCAAGGCGCCGGGCATCATCGGGGCGATCACCGGTCGCGCGATCTACGAAGGCACCCTGGATGTCGCCGAGGCCCAGGCCTTCTGCGACGCCTACAAAGGCTGAGGACTGACCATGGCGCTGGCCAAACGCATCATCCCTTGCCTGGACGTGGACAACGGCCGAGTGGTCAAGGGCGTCAAGTTCGAGAACATCCGTGATGCCGGCGACCCGGTGGAAATCGCCCGTCGCTACGACGAACAGGGTGCGGACGAGATCACCTTCCTCGACATCACCGCCAGCGTCGACGGCCGCGACACCACCTTGCATACCGTCGAGCGCATGGCCAGCCAGGTGTTCATCCCGCTGACCGTGGGCGGTGGCGTGCGCACCGTGCAGGATATCCGCAACCTGCTCAACGCCGGGGCGGACAAGGTGTCCATCAACACGGCGGCGGTGTTCAACCCGGAGTTCGTCGGCGAAGCGGCCCAGCATTTCGGCTCGCAGTGCATCGTCGTCGCCATCGACGCGAAGAAGGTGTCCGGTCCGGGCGAAACCCCGCGCTGGGAAATCTTCACCCACGGCGGCCGCAAGCCCACCGGCCTGGATGCCGTTGAGTGGGCCAGGAAGATGGAGGGCCTTGGTGCCGGTGAGATCCTGCTGACCAGCATGGACCAGGACGGCATGAAGAACGGCTTCGACCTGGGCGTGACCCGTGCCATCAGCGATGCCCTGGGCATTCCCGTGATCGCCTCCGGCGGTGTCGGCAACCTGCAACACCTGGCCGATGGCATCCTGGAAGGCCACGCCAGCGCGGTGCTGGCGGCGAGCATCTTCCACTTTGGCGAATACACGGTGCCGGAGGCCAAGGCCTACATGGCACAGCGCGGTATCTGCATTCGCTGACCGCTGGACACCATGGCGGGCCCAAGGCACTCTTGGGCACACCATGGATTGCGGTAGCTAGTGGCCTGTACGGTTAATTCGGGTGCTCAAGTTCGAGTGCCAGGACTTGCCAGGCAAGGCGCCATGACGAGTCGTAGCCCAGCTACGGCGAGGAATGGCAACGCAGCTTGGCGAGCACTGGCGCCGAACTTGAGTGCACGAATTAGCCACACAGGCCACTATACATGCTCAAACGCCTTGTTCTTGCCCTTGCCGGCGCCACTTTGCTGCTTGCAGGCACGGCCCGCGCCGCCGACACCTCGCTGGTGCTGCTGACGGAAAACTTCCCCCCGTACAACATGGCCAAGAACGGCAAGAACTTCGCTCAGGACGAGAACATCCAGGGCATTGCCGTGGACATCGTCCGCGAGATTTTCAAACGCGCCGACATCACCTACAGCCTGACGCTGCGTTTCCCCTGGGAGCGGATCTATAAGCTCGCCCTGGAGAATCCCGGCTACGGCGTCTTCGTCATGGCGCGGCTGCCGGAACGTGAAAAGCTGTTCAAATGGGTCGGCCCCATCGGCCCGGACGACTGGATCATGCTCGCCAAGGCGGACAGCACGATTGCCCTCGACTCCTTGGAGCAGGCGCGCAAATACCGGATCGGCGCCTACAAGGGCGACGCCATTGCCGAAACCCTGGGCAAGCAGGGGCTGAATCCCATTGTGGTGCTGCGTGACCAGGACAACGCGAGGAAGCTGGTCAACGGTCAGATCGACCTGTGGGCCACCGGCGACCCGGCCGGCCGCTACCTGGCCCGCCAGGAAGGTGTGAGCGACCTCAAGACTGTGCTGCGTTTCAACAGCGCCGAGCTGTACCTGGCGTTGAACAAGAACGTGCCTGACGAGGTGGTCGCGCGGCTACAGAAAGCCCTGGATGAGTTGCGCCGGGAAGGAGCGGTCGACGCGATCATGGCACGGTATCTCTGACCGCTGGAACAAACCTGTGGGAGCGGGCTTGCTCGCGAAAGCGGTGGGTCAGCTTGTAGAGATGTTGAATGTGTCGCCGTCATCGCGAGCAAGCTCGCTCCCACAGGGGGTCTGCTGTGAACGCCAATCTTGTGCCCGATGCAGAACCGTTGTGGGAGCGAGCTTGCTCGCGATGGCGGCGTCGCGGCTACCGCTATCGGTAGAGCCCATCCTTCCCATGCCCGGCCATCGCCCGGTTGCTGCGCAGGCTGATCATCGACTTGATGTCGATCCATTCGATGCCTTGGCCTTTGAGCCGTGGCAGTTCGCGTTCGAGCACGGCCAGGGTCTGCGGGTAGGGATGGCCGATCATCACCGCCGAGCCCTGGCGTCGGGCCAGGTCGATGGCGGTCTGGAGCTGGTGGGCGATGGCAGTTTCCGTGCGCTCGTCATCGAGGAATACATCCCGTGACACACTGGCCAGGCCGATCTTCTGCGCCTCGGCGGCCGCGACGGTCTGGGCGCTGGTGCGGCTGTCGACGAAAAACTTGTGCCGCTGCTGCAGGTTCGCCATCAGCCACGCCATGGCCTGGGGTTGGGCGGTCATGCGGCTGCCCATGTGGTTGTTGATCCCGCTGGTGTAGGGCACGGCCGCGAAGGCGGCGTCGAGGCGTTTGCCGAGCTCTTCGATGGGCAGGTCCGGATGCCAGGCGAACGGCCCGGTGGCGGGGTCCATGGGCATGTGCAACATCACGAGCTTGCCGGCGCGATGGGCTTCGCGGGCGAATTCGGCGGCATGGGGCGTGTCGGGCATGATCGCGGCGGTGACAGGGCCGGGGAGGGCCAGTACCTGGCGATCCCGGGGCAGGTTCTGCCCCAGGTCGTCGATGATCAGGCTCAGGTAGGCCTTGTGCGGTGAAGCGGCGGGCGTGGCGGGCGCGGCAAAGGCAACGCTCGCCAGGCAGCACACCAGGCCGAGGATCAAGCGCCGGCGCATCTCAGCGGCCGGAGGTGATGTTCAGTCCTTTGAGCAGGCTCAGGGCCTGGGCTAACTGATAATCGTCATCCTGCGGCATCGGCTTGGCCTTGGCACCGGAGCCGGTCGGTTTGTCGGCGCCACCGTTGCCGTTGCCCAGGTGGCCTTGCAGGTCGGCTTCCTTGAAGTATTCGCTGTCCTGCTCGTTGGTGATCTTGGCCTTGCGCACCTCGATGTCCGGAACGATGCCCTGGGCCTGGATGGAGCGGCCGTTGGGGGTGAAGTACAGCGCGGTGGTGATCTTCAGGGCGCGATCATTGTTCAGTGGCAGCACGGTCTGCACCGAGCCCTTGCCGAAACTGGTGGTGCCCATGACCACGCCGCGTTTCTGGTCCTGCAGGGCACCGGCGACGATCTCCGACGCCGAGGCGCTGCCGCCGTTGATCAACACCACCAGTGGCACGGCGTCGCTCAGGTCGTTGCCGGTGGCCGAGAAGCGCAGCTCGGAGTTGGCGATGCGGCCCTTGGTGTAGACGATCAGGCCCTTGGTGATGAAGTGATCCACCACTTCCACCGCCGATTGCAGCACGCCGCCGGGGTTGTTGCGCAGGTCCAGGACCAGGCCGTTGAGTTTCTTGCCGTTGTCCTTGCGCAGCTTGGCCAGGGCCTTGGCGACTTCTTCGCCAGTCTTGACCTGGAACTGGGTGATACGGATATAGCCGTAGCCCGACTCCAGCAACTGGCTCTTCACGCTCTTGACCTGGATGACCGCCCGCGTGAGGGTCACGTCGAACGGCGTGCCGCCGTCGCGCACCAGGGTCAGGGTGATCTTCTGGCCGATCTTGCCGCGCATTTTGTCCACGGCTTCGGTCATGCTCTGGCCGCGGGTCGGCTGGCCGTTGATCTTGACGATGAAGTCGCCCGCCTGGATGCCAGCCTTGGAGGCGGGCGTGTCGTCGATTGGCGAGACCACTTTGACGAAGCCGTCTTCGCTGCCGACCTCGATGCCCAGGCCGCCGAACTCGCCGCTGGTGCTTTCCTGCAGCTCGGCAAAATCTTCCGGCCCCAGGTAGGCCGAGTGCGGGTCCAGGTTGCTGAGCATGCCCTTGATGGCGTTCTCCAGCAGCATCTTGTCGTCCACCGGCTCGACATAGGCGGCCTTGATCCGGTCCATGACTTCGGCAAACGTGCGCAGCTCGTCCAGCGGCAACGGCGCCTTGGTGGTCGCCGCCGTGGTGGCGGGGGCCGAGGGGGCCGGTTCAGCGGCGAAAGCCAGGGGCGCGCCGATCACGAGGGCGATCGTCAGGGCCAGCGAGGTGAGACGGGACAAATGCAGCATGTCGAACGAACTCCTTAAGTGGATGGGTGCGCTTATCCTTGCGCACGACACCATTGGGCCGGGTCACTGGGGCGACCCTGCTGACGAATAGCGAAATACAGGGCTGGCGTATCCTGCCCACCACTGTTGCCGACCGTGGAGATGGACTCGCCGGCCTTGACCACATCCCCCGCCGACTTGAGCAGCGTCTGGTTGTGGCCATACAGACTCAGGTACCCGTTGCCGTGATCCAGGATCACCAGCAGGCCGGCGCCGCGCAGCCAATCGGCGAACACCACGCGCCCGCCATGCACGGCGTGCACCTGGCTGCCGGCGGAAGCGCTGATCATCACCCCATCCCACTTGGTGCGGGTGTCGTCGCCACGGGTTTCACCAAAGCGTGCCAGTAATCGACCATTGACCGGCCATGGAAGTTTGCCGCGCGCCGAAGCAAATGCGCCGCCGAAGGTTTCACCGTCACTGGAAACCAGCGCGCCGGGGCTGGATTTGGTCGCCTTGCGGGGCGCCTCGTCCGAGTCCGCCTCGGCCTCACGCAAGCGCTTTTTTTCGGCTTCCTGCTGGGCGATCAGCGCTTGCTGCCGCGCTTGCTCTGCCTCTCGCGCCTGGCGGGCCAGGGTTTCCTCGATGGTCTTGAGTACGTTTGCCAGCTCGGCCTGGTCTTGTTCACGGGCCTTGAGCTTGCTGTCGCGGGCCTTCACATCGTCATTGAGCTTGGCCAGGGCCACCTGGCGTTCCTTGCGAACCTTGTCGAGTTCATCGCGCTGGCTGTCGAGGCTGCTTTTCTGTACCAGCAACTGGGCCTGCTGCAATTCGATGTCCTTCTCGACGTTGGCGAGCTGGCGCAGGGTTTCGTTGAAGTTCTTCAGTTGCTCCAGGCGGGCCTGGCTCAGGTAATCGTAATAGGTGAGCGTGCGGGCGAATTTCTCGGGGTTCTGCTGGTTGAGCAGCAGCTTGAGGTACTCCTGGCGGCCGTTCTGGTAGGCGGCGCGGGCCTGGATGGCGATCAGGTGTTGCTGTTCAGTGCGCGCGCTCTGGAGTTTTTTTTTCTCACCATCGAGTCGCTGCAGCTCGGATTCGCTTTTCTTCAGCTCTTTCTGCAGGGCGTCCACCTGCTTCTCCAGCTTGCCCATCTCGGTCTCGGTGCCGCGCAGGTCTTTCTGGACGCTGGATTTCTCTTCCTGCAGCTTGCCCAGCAGTTTCTTCAGCTCGGCAATGTCCTGGCGCGTGGCCTCCAACTGTTGTTGGGTTTGCGCGCGCTCGTCGGCAAAGGCCGGTTGGAGCAGGCAGGTCAGAACGAGGGCTATCAGGACGCGAAGCATAGAGGCGGGTGATACCAGGGAAAGGGACGGCCTAGTATGCCCGCCCCACGCGGCAAAAAAAACGCCCATTTGGGGCTGTGTGATAACTGGCCGGCAAAACACTGAAAGCCGCCAGCCTGCCGTGGCGAGGGAGCTTGCTCCCGCTGGGCTGCGAAGCAGCACCTCGACAGTTGAGCAAGCCAGGGCCCCTGCGATGGCTGCGCCATCGGGCGGGAGCAAGCTCCCTCGCCACAACAAGCCAATGCTCCGTGACTACGTGTCGTCACACCAGAATCGAAGTCCCGGTCATCTCCGCCGGTTTTTCCATGCCCAGCAGCATCAGCATGGTCGGTGCCACGTCAGCCAGCACGCCGCCTTCGCGGACCTTGAGGTCACGCTTGCCGACATAGATGAACGGCACCGGCTCAGTGGTGTGGGCCGTGTGGGCCTGGCCGGTGGATTCGTCGGACATCTGTTCGACGTTGCCGTGGTCGGCGGTGATCAGTGCTTCGCCGCCGACCTTTTCCAGGGCCTCGACGATGCGACCCACGCAGGTGTCCAGGCATTCCACGGCCTTGACCGCCGCCTCGAACACGCCGCTGTGGCCGACCATGTCGCCGTTGGCGTAGTTGACCACGATCACGTCGTAACGCTGGTTTTCAATGGCATCGACGATGCGGTCGGTCACTTCGGGGGCGCTCATCTCCGGCTGCAGGTCGTAGGTGGCGACTTTCGGTGAGGGGATCAGGATGCGTTCTTCGCCCGGGAAGGGCTCTTCGCGCCCGCCCGAGAAAAAGAACGTCACGTGGGCGTACTTCTCGGTTTCGGCGATGCGCAGCTGGGTCTTGCCGTTTTTCGCCAGGTAGTCGCCGAGCACGTTTTCCAGGCTGCCGGCGGCGAAGGCCGACGGGGCCGGGATGCTGGCGGCATATTGGGTCAGCATCACGAAGCCGGCCAGTTTTGGCTGGCGGGCGCGTTCGAATTCCTTGAAGTCGTCTTCGACAAACACGCGGGTCAGCTCGCGAGCCCGGTCGGCACGGAAGTTCATGAACACCACGGCGTCGCCGTCTTCGACCTTGACCGGTTCACCGATGGTGGTGGCCTTGACGAACTCGTCGCTTTCGCCGCGCTCGTAGGCGGCGTTCAGGCCTTCCTGGGCGGTGGCGGCGCTGAACTCGGCCTGGCCGTCGACGATCAGGTTGTAGGCCTGGGAGACGCGGTCCCAACGGTTGTCGCGGTCCATGGCGTAGTAGCGGCCGACGAGGCTGGCGATGCGGCCTTTGCCCAGGGCCTGGAAGGTGGCGTCCAGCAATTCGATCGAGGAGGCGGCGCTTTTCGGCGGGGTGTCGCGGCCATCGAGGAATGCGTGCAGGTAGATCTTCTCGGCGCCGCGCTTGAAGGCCAGTTCGGCCATGGCAACCAGGTGGTCCTGGTGGCTGTGCACGCCACCGTCCGACAGCAGGCCCATGAGGTGTACGGCCTTGCCGGCGGCCACGGCTTTATCCACGGCCGCGCAGATGGTCGGGTTCTCGAAGAACTCGCCGTCGCGAATCGACTTGGTCACGCGGGTGAAGTCCTGATACACCACGCGGCCTGCGCCGAGGTTCATGTGGCCGACTTCGGAGTTGCCCATCTGCCCGTCCGGCAGGCCGACGTCCATGCCGCTGCCGGAAATCAGGCCGTTCGGCACGGTGGCCCACAGACGGTCCAGGACAGGCTTTTTGGCCGAATACACGGCGTTGGATTCGTGGCTGTCACTGTGACCGAAGCCGTCGAGAATCATCAGGACCAAAGGTTTAGGCGTGGTAGTCATGGAATCCACTCGTGGCGGTTAAAAGAAGACGATGCAAAAGGGACGAGCAGTTTAAAGGTAAGTTCCGGTGGCGTCACCGCCGGGCGGGGTTTGGCCGGCCTTGCGTGCTGTGTATACTGGCCGACATTTTAACGCCCTGGAACCTCCTTCGATGGTTGCTCACCTGATTGAATTTGCCACTAACCACTACATTCTCGTCGGTATCTTCGTCGTACTGCTGGCATTGCTGGTGGCCCACACGATGCAGGGCGGCGGGCGCAGCCTGAGCACTGGCGAGCTGACCGCGCTGGTCAACAAGGATGCCGGCGTGGTGGTGGATATCCGTCCGAGCAAGGAATACGCCACCGGTCACATTGTCGGGGCGGTGAACATCCCCCAGGACAAACTGATCGCACGTATCGGCGAGCTGGAAAAACACAAGGCCAAGACCATCATCCTGGTCGATGCCCAGGGCCAGCACGCCGGCACCCATGCCCGTGAACTGATGAAGTCCGGCTTCACCGCGGCCAAGCTCTCCGGCGGCGTGGCCAGTTGGAAAGCCGACAACTTGCCCCTGGTGAAGTGAGATGACCCACGTCGTTGTCTATTCCAGCGATTACTGCCCTTATTGCTCGCGAGCCAAGTTCCTGCTCCAGAACAAAGGGGTGGCGTTCGAAGAGATCAAGGTCGACGGCAAGCCGCAACTGCGCGCCGAAATGTCCCGGAAGGCTGGGCGTACGTCCGTCCCGCAGATCTGGATCGGCAGCACCCACGTGGGCGGTTGTGATGATCTGTTCGCCCTGGAGCGCGCCGGCAAGCTCGACGCGATGCTCAAGGCCTGAATTCCCTACTCAAGAACCTGAAAGTAAGAAGGATCTGCGATGACTGACCAACAAAACACAGCTGCCAGCGAAGAAGAAGCCGCACCGCAATTCTCCTTGCAGCGCATTTATGTCCGCGACCTGTCCTTTGAAGCCCCGAAAAGCCCGGCGATCTTTCGCCAGCAGTGGGAACCGAGCGTCGGCCTGGACCTGAACACCCGTCAGAAAGCCCTGGAAGACGACTTCCATGAAGTGGTGCTGACCCTGTCGGTGACCGTGAAGAACGGTGAAGAAGTGGCGTTCATCGCCGAGGTGCAACAGGCCGGGATCTTCCTGATCAAGAACCTCGATGCAGCGTCCATGAGCCACACCCTGGGCGCGTTCTGCCCGAACATTCTGTTCCCGTACGCCCGTGAAACCCTGGACAGCCTGGTGACTCGCGGTTCGTTCCCGGCCCTGATGCTGGCACCGGTGAACTTCGATGCCCTGTACGCGCAAGAACTGCAGCGCATGCAGCAAGAAGGCGCGACCGTTCAGTAAGTCGGTCGACGCAAGTCCAATGTGGGAGCGGGCTTGCTCGCGAAAGCAGTGTGTCAGTTGACATCAATGTTGCCTGACACTCCGCTTTCGCGAGCAAGCCCGCTCCCACATTTGTTATGGGGGCTATTGAAAGCCATTCTGCCGCCAGGCCTCATAGACCGCCACCGCCACGGTGTTGGACAGGTTCAGGCTGCGACAGCCTTCGCGCATCGGCAGGCGCAGGCGTTGGTCCGATGGCAGGGCGTCGAGCACGTCGGCGGGCAGGCCACGGCTTTCGGGCCCGAACAGGAAGGCATCGCCGGCCACGAACCGGGCTTCATGGAAGGGCCGCGACCCCTTGGTGGTGAAGGCGAACAGGCGTGGATGCCCCAGGCTTTCCAGACAACTGGCAAGGTCGGCGTGGCGCTGCAAGGTGGCATACTCGTGGTAGTCGAGGCCGGCGCGGCGCAGGCGCTTGTCGTCCATTTCGAAGCCCAGCGGTTCGATCAGATGCAGGTGGCAGCCACTGTTGGCGCACAGCCTGATGACATTGCCGGTATTCGGCGGAATTTCCGGTTGAAAAAGGATGACGTGAAACATGCACGGCTCCGCAGATAAAGATGAGCAGCATTCTACGCCGCAAACCGATCGACGTTCGAAGCTAATGCCTCGGGTGATGGGTTCCCTGGCGATTTTCGGCATGATGGTCGGGCTGATGATCGGGCGCCTGACCACGCCCGAGCCGAACGTGCTGCAACGAATCGAGGTGAGCGAGGGGGCGTTGGTGGCCTGGTTCGACAGTGAGCCGAAACTGCACGGCGAAGTCATCGACGGTTCGGTAGCGCTGCTGTTCGAAGCCGAGGGAAGGTCGCAGAATGGCCAGCTCAAGCTCAATGGCAAGGATGTGAACTGGCGGGTGCGCTTGAGCGACAAGGGCTTGTTGCTGACGTTGGTGGCGGCGCGACCGTTGCGCGGGGAGTGGGCCGGCGGCGAAGTGGATGATCGCTGGCGGCTGGAGGTCCGTCTCCAGGAGCAATAAAAGAGGGAATCCCCGGCCTGCCTGTACCAGGGTCCCCAAAACGGGAGGGCGACTGCAAGCGTCAGCCCAGGGTGTAAAGAAGGGAAACCTTGACCTGCCTGTATCAAGGCCCCCAAAACGGTGGGCTCATTGAGCCCGGTAGAAAATGGGGAATCCCCGGCCTGCCTGTACCAAGGTCCCCGAAACTGGGTAGTGATGAAGTTATTGCAGGGCGCGTGCCAGCTTTAATGGTTTGTCACAAAAAAACTGCTGATGAGACGCAAAGCCCCGTATTCCGGGGCTTTTGCTTTTTTATGGCGGGTTTTTTCGAGGTGAATCGATCGGCCTGGGCTGGTATGAAGCGCGCAGTTGCGGTTCGTGGTGCATTGGTGTGGTGCACGCAACTGAAGGATTTCAACCGGCGAGCTCATGCGACAGGCGCTGCAGCGTGACTTGTGGGAGCGGGCTTGCCCGCGAAGGCGGCATGTCAGCCAGCATTTAATTGGCTGATATACCGCTTTCGCGAGCAAGCCCGCTCCCACATGGGTTTTAAGCTGGGTTAAGGCTGCTCAGCCCTCATCCCCTTCATCATCATCCCCGCCATCAACCTTCATCCCCAGTTCCTTGATCTTGCGGGTCAGGGTGTTGCGGCCCCAGCCCAGCAGTACCGCGGCGTCGCGGCGGCGGCCGGCGGTGTGCTTGAGGGCGGTTTCGATCATGATGCGTTCGAAACTCGGGACGGCGCTGTCCAGCAGGTTGGACTGACCGCGGGCCAGGGCCTGGTCTGCCCATTGGCGCAAGGCCTGTTCCCAGTTGGTCACCGGGGCCGAATCTTGTGGCAGGCTCAACAGTTCCGGTGGCAGGTCGCTGATATGCACTTCGCGACCGGACGCCATGACCGTGATCCAGCGGCAGGTGTTTTCCAGCTGGCGCACGTTGCCGGGCCACGGCAGGTTCTTGAGGTATTCCTCGGTTTCGCTCTTGAGCAGCTTGGGCTCCACCGCCAGCTCCTGGGCGGCGCGGCTGAGGAAGTGCCGGGCCAGTGTCGGGATGTCTTCGCGACGGTCCGCCAGGCGCGGGATATGGATGCGAATCACATTCAGGCGGTGGAACAGGTCTTCGCGGAACTTGCCGGCGTGGACCAGGGTTTCCAGGTTCTGGTGGGTCGCGGCGATGATGCGCACGTCCACCTTGACCGGCGTATGCCCGCCCACCCGATAGAACTCGCCATCGGCCAGCACCCGCAGCAGGCGAGTCTGGGTGTCGGCCGGCATGTCGCCGATTTCATCGAGGAACAAGGTGCCGCCGTCGGCCTGCTCGAAGCGTCCGCGCCGCAGGTTGGCCGCGCCGGTGAACGCGCCTTTCTCGTGGCCGAACAGCTCCGATTCCATCAGGTCCTTGGGAATCGCCGCCATGTTCAAGGCAATGAACGGCGACGCGGCCCGTGGGCTGTGGCGGTGCAATGCGTGGGCCACCAGTTCTTTACCGGTACCGGATTCGCCGTTGATCAACACGGTGATGTTGGAGTGGCTCAGGCGCCCGATGGCGCGAAACACTTCCTGCATCGCCGGTGCTTCGCCGATGATTTCCGGGGTGCGGGCCAGGGCCGGCACCTCTTCCAGGCCTTGCTGCTCCTGGGCGTGCTGGTTGGCGCGCTTGACCAGCGAGACGGCTTCATCGACGTCGAACGGTTTGGGCAGGTATTCGAAGGCGCCGCCCTGGTAGGACGCCACTGCGCTGTCCAGGTCCGAGTGGGCGGTCATGATGATCACCGGCAGCCGTGGGTGTTGTTCGCGGATGCGCGCCAACAGGTCGAGGCCACTGGCGCCCGGCATGCGGATGTCGGAGATGATGACGTCCGGTTGCTGACGCGCCAGGCGACTCATCACCCCGTCGGCGCTGTCGAAGCTCTGGGTGGTCATGCCTTCCTGTTGCAAGGCTTTTTCCAGGACCCAACGGATAGAACGGTCGTCATCGACGATCCACACGGTTTCACTACGGCTCATGTCGATGTGGCTCCTTGTTCCAGTGGCAGGAAGATCGAGAAGGTGGTGTGGCCGGGGTGGCTCTCACACTCGATCAAGCCCTGATGCTGACTGATGATGTTCTGGGTAATGGCCAGGCCCAGTCCGGTACCGTCCGGGCGGCCGCTGACCATGGGAAAGAAGATGGTTTCCTGCAGTTCTGCAGGGATGCCCGGGCCGTTGTCGATGATTTCGATCTTGGTCACCAGGCGGTGGCGCACATGGCCGATGGTGAACTGGCGCATGGCGCGGGTGCGCAGGGTGATGCGGCCCAGGCGCAGTTCGTTCTGGCTGCCGATGGCCTGCATCGCGTTGCGCACGATGTTCAGTACCGCCTGGATCATCTGCTCGCGGTCGATCAGGACGTCGGGAATGCTCGGGTCGTAGTCGCGCACCAAAGTGATGCAGCCCTGGGCTTCGGCTTCCACCAGGCTGCTGACGCGCTCCAGCACTTCGTGGACGTTGCACATCGCCAGGGACGGCAGCTTGTTCGAGCCGAGCATGCGATCCACCAGATTTCGCAGGCGGTCGGCTTCCTCGATGATGACGTTGGTGTAGTCCTTGAGGCTTTCTTCCGGCAGTTCCCGGGCCAGCAATTGCGCGGCGCCACGAATGCCGCCGAGAGGGTTCTTGATCTCGTGGGCGAGGCCGCGCACCAGCATCTTGCTGGTTTCCTGCTTGGATAACTGGGCCTCTTCCTTGGTGATGCGCAGCAGGCGATCACGGGGATGGACTTCCAGCAGCAACAGGGTGGCGCCGTTATTCAGGATCGGGGTGACCGCGTAGTCCACGGTCAGGGTCTGGCCGGTCAGTGCGGTCAGCATTGCCTCGCGCTTGGTGAACGGGTGTGCCTGCTCCACCGCCTGGCGCAGGGAATTGAGCGCTTCGGCCGATTCGGTGAACAACTCGCTGATGAACTGCCCATGGCTGCGCTGGCCGCTGACAGCCAGCAGCATTTCCGCCGCCGGGTTCATGTACTCGAGGCGCAATTCGGCGTCGAGCAGGATGGTCGCGGTGGTGAGGTTGTCGAGTAGCAAGCGGTGTAGTGCATCGCTGATGGTCATCGGGACCTCTTTTGGAGCGTAGCAGGCACGCGTATGACGCGCCGGTACGAGGAAAATGCAAAAACCAAACCAAGGCTCTGAAAAGAAGCGTTTAGAGCCCTAAAGAGGCCTTTTTGCGCCCTCTTGCGTGGCGTTCTGCCAGCTTCTACGGGTACTTTCGAACCAAAATGGGCTGGAATCCGGGAAGCGGGCAGATTGACGCACCAATATAGTGCGCCAACCTGAACGAGGTTAGAAGAACGGCAGGATGCTGCTTTCTTCTTCGGGTTTTTCGGCGAGCGGGCATTCCGGGCGTTGACCGTAGTCGGCCATGACGCACGGCTTGATGCGGCGCTTTTGCGCCAGGGACATGCGCTGCATGTGGAAAGGCTGGTTGGCCGTGCGTTCGAGGATGCGGTCTTGCTCGTCGAGGATCTCTACCGCCAGGTGATGGGTGCCGCGATCGACATTGTCCAGGGCGAACACCGGGCTCGTACCCGCGGCCCCGGTGGGCTGGCCGTCGAGCAGCAGGCGGTAGCGATGGCCTTTCTTCAAGCCGGGTTCGCTGGTGACGCTGACGATTAGCGCCCCTTCAGTGCTGCGTATCGTGGCGTCCGGCTCGGGGATCAGCAGGCGGAGCATTTCGTAATGAAACAGCGGCTCGGGCGAGGCTTCTTTGGCGGGCATCGCGGGCGTGCCCTTGGGTGGCGTGGGCATTCGGTTGCCGGGCGAGAGTTCGACTTTCCGGGCATTGCCGGGGCGGGGCTGGTCAGTGAAGACACGATTGCCTTGGGCGTCGACGTAGGTATAGACCTGCGCCATCCCCGGCAACGCGACCAGCGCCAGGCCCAACGCGAGCCACCCGCGAATCATGGCTGGTGAACCCGCTGCACAGTGAAGGTGACGGTGTCGCTCTGCTGCACGAGGTTGTCCCCGTCGATGACTTGCACCGCCAGGCTGTGCTCGCCCCGGTCGATGTTCACCACTTGCAGGCGTGGCACGTTGGTGGGCTGGCCATAGGGTTGGCCGTCCACCAGCAGTCGAAACAGATGCGGGCTTTGCAGCCTTGGCTGCGTCCGCACGCCCACGGTAAAGGTGCCGTTGTTGGCGCGCAGGGCCTCCTCGCTGGGGATGTCCGTCAGTTCAAGCATCTCGTAGGCATTGCGTGGCTCATTCCTCTGCGCTGGGGCTGGCGGTGTGTCCGGGCTGGCGGCGGGCTGGCGCTCGATGCTGTTGAGCGGCGGCAGTTCCACCGTCTGGGCCGGTACGCCTTGGGGCGGCTGGTTGCTGTAGGCGGTGTTGCCCTCGGCGTCGGTGTATTTATAGATCTGCCCGACCGCCGGCAGTGTCAGCAGCCACAACAGCATTCCTGAAAAAACGCGACCCATAAAACCAACCGAGAATTGAATATGTCGGTTAGCAGCATAGGTCAGGGAGGGCGGATGGCCCAAGTTGTTGTAGAGCCCTTGTGGGAGCGGGCTTGCTCGCGAAGGTGCAATGTCAGGCAACGTGGATGTCAACTGACACACTGCTTTCGCGAGCAAGCCCGCTCCCACAGGGTAAGGGGCGTGTTTCAGGCTTTTGGGGCTGTACACAGCTCCCCGGTCGCCCGGATCAGGGCGAGTCGGTGCACTGGGTGCTGTTTGTCATTGTGGGTGGCGCGGGCCAGCCATTGCGGGCACTGCGGGTCGGTGCGGTAGGGGGCGAAGTCAGCCAGTTGTTGCAGCAGGCGCTTTTGCAGTCGATCGAGTTGCGGGCGGATCTCTCCTACCAGGTCGGGGCGCGGCAGGTCCGGTGCCTTGCCTGCCAGGGCCCAGTCGGACAGGTCGATGTATTGCACCATTTTGTTGGCTTCTATCTGGGCACTGAAGAACGCTTCCACGGTGTCGGCCGTGAGCTTGTAGGCCGGTGCCTGGGCGACGGCGGCGGCAATGACCTCGCGCTCGCGCTGGCGGTCTTCCACGGGTTTATGCGTGTCCCATTTGCTCAGCGCTACCTGATCGGCGATGGCGATGCGTTCGCCTATGGCATTGAGCAGCGGTGTAAGAGCATCCGGGGCGGGAGCGGCTTGGGCGGTGCTGGCCAGCACCACGGCGCAAAGGGCAAGGCCAAGCGTGAAGCGCAGCGTCATGGGCAGTCTCGTCTTGGAGGAGGGAAGTCAGCCATCATGCCCGTAATCTGCGCCCATAAAAAAGGCCTCCCGGAAGGAGGCCTCTTTTTATTTCACGCCGCGTGGGGCGACGCTACCGGATCAGCAGCTGTAGTACAGCTCGTATTCCAGTGGGTGTACAAAGGTGCGAACCTTGATTTCTTCTTCGCTTTTCAGTGCGATGTAAGCGTCGATGAAGTCGTCGCTGAATACGCCGCCCTTGGTCAGGAACGCACGGCCCTTGTCCAGCTCTTCCAGGGCTTCTTTCAGGCTGCCACACACCTGTGGGATTTCCTTGGCCTCTTCAGGCGGCAGGTCATACAGGTTCTTGTCGGCGGCATCGCCAGGGTGGATCTTGTTCTGGATACCGTCCAGGCCGGCCATAATCAGTGCAGCGAAGGCCAGGTATGGGTTGGCAGCCGGATCCGGGAAGCGGGCTTCGATGCGGCGGGCTTTAGGGCTGTTCACGTATGGGATACGGATCGAGGCGGAACGGTTGCGAGCCGAGTAGGCCAGCATGACCGGTGCTTCGAAGCCTGGGACCAGACGCTTGTAGGAGTTGGTCGACGGGTTGGTGAAGCCGTTCAGAGCCTTACCGTGCTTGATGATACCGCCGATGAAGTACAGGGCGGTGTCCGACAGGCCGGCATAGCCTTCGCCAGCGAAGGTGTTCTTGCCGTCTTTGGAGATCGACACGTGGACGTGCATGCCCGAACCGTTGTCGCCGTACAGAGGCTTGGGCATGAAGGTCGCGGTGCGGCCGTAGGCGTCGGCTACGTTGTGGACGACATACTTGAGGGTCTGGACTTCGTCAGCCTTCTTGACCAGCGTGTTGAATTTCACGCCGATTTCGTTCTGGCCGGCAGTCGCCACTTCGTGGTGGTGAACTTCGACGGTCTGGCCCATTTCTTCCAGTGCGTTGCACATGGAGGTACGGATCTCGTGGTCGAAGTCGAACGGTGGTACTGGGAAGTAGCCGCCTTTCACGCCTGGACGGTGGCCTTTGTTGCCGCCTTCCACGTCCTGGTCGGACATCCACGAACCTTGTTCGGAGAAGATCTTGAACATGGAACCGGAGATGTCGGACTTGAATTTGACCGAGTCGAAAATGAAGAACTCAGGCTCCGGACCGAAGAAAGCGGTGTCGCCGATACCGGTGGACTTCAGGTATTCCTCGGCGCGGTGGGCGATGGCGCGAGGGTCGCGGTCATAGCCTTGCATGGTCGAAGGCTCGATGATGTCGCAAACCAGGATCAGGGTCGGCTCTTCGGTGAATGGATCCAGGACGGCGGTTTCGTCGTCCGGCATCAGGATCATGTCGGAGGCTTCGATGCCTTTCCAGCCGGAGATGGAGGAACCGTCGAACATCTTGCCGATTTCGAAGAAATCGTCGTCCAGGGCATCACGGGCCGGCATGGTCACGTGATGTTGAGTGCCTTTGGTGTCAGTGAAGCGCAGATCAATCCACTTGACGTCATGATCTTTGATGAGTTGAACCGACTTCGACATATGTCCTCCGGGTGGCTTCGGGCGGGTAATGGTGTGCCCTAAGATATGGGTGATGCCGGCGCGAATACTCTGCCAAGGCAACCTGCCTCACAAGGGAGCAATTTGCATGCCAGTGCCCCAGCAATGGGTTTTTTGCACCAAATCCACGCTTTTCCAGCCAGAAACCGCAGATTGTCCGACAATGATGCACCGCAAAGTGGCGTTTTAAGGAGGGCTTGACCTGTTTTGGTGCATGCAAAACCATCTTCACATTAACTGGTTAAACCTTGAGCAATTTCCGCTATAATCCGCGCCCCCCTTTTTCGGCTGGCCGTTCGCGCGCTGTTTTCATGAAACTAATCGTAAAAGTCTTCCCCGAAATCACCATCAAGAGCCGCCCGGTCCGGATGCGTTTCATCCGCCAGTTGGCCAAGAACATCCGTGCCGTGCTCCGTGACCTGGATCCGGCTGTGGTGGTGAATGGCGTGTGGGACAACCTCGAGCTGGAAACCCGTGTCAGCGAACCCAAGATCCTGAAGGAGATGACCGAGCGTCTGAGCTGCATGCCGGGCATCGCGCATTTCCTGCAGGTGGACGAATACCCGCTGGGGGATTTCGACGACATCCTCGCCAAGTGCAAGCTCCATTACGGTGATGCGCTGGCCGGCAAGATTTTCTCGGTGCGTTGCAAGCGTGCCGGCAAGCACCCGTTCAGTTCGATGGACGTGGAGAAGTACGTGGGCAGCCAGTTGCGCCAGCAGTGCGGCGCCGCCGGTATTTCATTGAAGGACCCGCAGGTCGAAGTGCGCATCGAGATTCGCGACCAGCGGCTGTTCGTCATCCACAGCCAGCACGACAGCATTGGCGGTTACCCGCTGGGTTCGCTGGAGCAGACCCTGGTGCTGATGTCCGGCGGTTTCGACTCCACGGTCGCCGCCTACCAGATCATGCGTCGCGGCTTGATGGGGCATTTCTGCTTCTTCAACCTGGGCGGACGTGCCCATGAGCTGGGCGTGATGGAAGTGGCGCACTTCATCTGGAAGAAGTACGGCAGCTCCCAGCGTGTGCTATTTGTGAGCGTGCCATTCGAAGAAGTGCTGGGCGAGATTCTCGGTAAAGTCGACAACAGTCATATGGGCGTCATTTTGAAGCGTATGATGTTGCGTGCCGCGTCGAGCATCGCCGACCGCCTGCACATCGATGCGCTGGTCACGGGCGAGGCGATCTCCCAGGTCTCCAGCCAGACGCTGCCGAACCTGTCGGTGATCGACTGCGTCACCGAAAAACTCGTGCTGCGCCCGCTGATCGCCAGCCACAAGCAGGACATCATCGACACGGCCATCGAGATCGGCACCGCCGATTTCGCCCGGCACATGCCGGAGTACTGCGGGGTCATCTCGGTCAACCCGAAGACGGCGGCCAAGCGCGGGCGGGTGGAGCATGAAGAGAAAGAATTCGACATGGCGATTCTCGAGCGTGCGCTCGAAAATGCCAGGCTGGTGCCGATCGATCGCGTGATCGATGAACTGGGCCAGGACATTCAGGTTGAAGAAGTCGGCGAAGCGCTGGCCGGTCAGATCATCATCGACATCCGTCACCCGGATGACGCTGAAGACGACCCGCTGGAGATCGCCGGCATCGAGGTACAAACGATGCCGTTCTATGCAGTGAACGCGCGTTTCAAGGAACTGGACCCTACTCGCCAGTACCTGCTGTATTGCGACAAAGGCGTGATGAGTCGCCTGCATGCCCACCATTTGCTCAGTGAGGGGCATGCCAATGTGCGCGTTTATCGACCGAGCTAAGTGCCCGGGGCTGTTTGCCTGTGGCCTGCGTCACCGGCCCCCCGACGCCGCCGGCAAGCTGTAACGGCTTTGTCGGACTCAACGTAAATCGCTGTCACGTCCTGTCAGCACACCGAATCCTCTGATCGAGATACACAAGTGATCGAAAATCTACGCAACATCGCCATCATTGCCCACGTTGACCATGGTAAGACCACCCTGGTAGACAAACTCTTGCGTCAATCCGGCACCCTGGAGCGCAACGAGCTCAACGACGAGCGCGTGATGGACTCCAACGACCAGGAAAAAGAGCGCGGTATTACCATCCTGGCGAAAAACACCGCCATCAACTGGAATGGCTACCACATCAACATCGTGGACACCCCGGGCCACGCCGACTTCGGCGGTGAAGTAGAGCGCGTGATGTCGATGGTCGACTCCGTACTGCTGCTGGTCGATGCCCAGGACGGCCCGATGCCGCAAACCCGCTTCGTGACCAAGAAGGCGTTCGAAGCCGGTCTGAAGCCAATCGTCGTGATCAACAAGGTCGACCGTCCGGGCGCGCGTCCTGACTGGGTCCTGGACCAGATCTTCGACCTGTTCGACAACCTCGGTGCCACCGACGAACAACTGGACTTCCAGGTCGTCTACGCCTCGGCCCTGAACGGCATTGCCGGTCTGGACCACACCGCCATGGCTGAAGACATGACCCCGCTGTACCAGTCGATCGTCGACAACGTACCGGCCCCTGCCGTTGACCGTGACGGTCCGTTCCAGATGCAGATCTCTGCCCTGGACTACAACAGCTTCCTGGGTGTGATCGGTGTTGGCCGTATCGCCCGCGGTCGTATCAAGCCGAACACCCCGGTCGTCGCCATCGACACCGAAGGCAAGAAGCGCAACGGCCGTATCCTGAAGCTGATGGGCCACCACGGCCTGCACCGTGTGGACGTCGAAGAAGCAGCCGCCGGCGACATCGTCTGCATCAGCGGCTTCGAAGAGCTGTTCATCTCCGACACCCTGTGCGACCCGACCGCTGTCGAAGCGATGAAGCCGCTGACCGTCGACGAGCCAACCGTTTCCATGACCTTCCAGGTCAACGACTCGCCATTCTGCGGTAAGGAAGGCAAGTTCGTGACCAGCCGTAACATCAAGGAGCGTCTGGACAAGGAGCTGCTCTACAACGTGGCACTGCGCGTTGAAGAAGGCGACTCGGCCGACAAGTTCAAGGTTTCCGGTCGTGGTGAGCTGCACCTGTCGGTACTGATCGAAACCATGCGTCGCGAAGGCTTCGAAATGGCCGTGGGCCGTCCTGAAGTGATCATCCGCGAAGTCAACGGCACCAAGCAGGAACCGTTCGAGAACGTCACCATCGACATCCCTGAAGAATCCCAGGGCAAGGTCATGGAAGAAATGGGCCTGCGTAAGGGCGACCTGACCAACATGTCCCCGGATGGCAAGGGCCGTGTACGCCTGGAATACAACATCCCTGCTCGTGGCCTGATCGGTTTCCGTAACCAGTTCCTGACCCTGACCAACGGTGCTGGCATCCTGACCTCGATCTTCGACCGCTACGACACCATGAAGTCCGGCCACATGTCCGGCCGTCAGAACGGTGTACTGGTCTCGGTAGAAACCGGCAAGGCGCTGACCTACTCCCTGGAAACCCTCCAGGCGCGTGGCAAGCTGTTCGTCGAACACGGCCAGGAAATCTACAACGGCCAGATCGTTGGCCTGAACAGCCGTGACAACGACCTGGGCGTCAACCCTACCAAGGGCAAGAAGCTCGACAACATGCGTGCTTCGGGTAAAGACGAAACCATCGCCCTGGTTCCACCTGTTCGCTTCACCCTGGAACAGGCCCTGGAATTCATCCAGGACGACGAGCTGTGCGAAGTGACGCCGAAGTCGATTCGCCTGCGCAAGAAGATCCTGGACGAAGGCGAGCGTACCCGCGCTGCCAAGAAAGCCAAGAACTGATCTTTTAGCCTCGGCTGAATGAAAAACGCCCCCGGTCGTGAGATCGGGGGCGTTTTTTTATGCCTGTGATTTTTTAGCGCCTATTCGGCCTCATCGCGAGCAAGCTCGCTCCCACAGGGTTCAGCGCTGTCCAGGTGGGAGCGAGCTTGCTCGCGATAGCGTCAGCCCAGGCACCGCTGAAACATCAGCGGATCAAAACCGATCCAGCGTCCGCGGATTACGCTCGCGCTCCACTTCCTTGGGCTTGTACGCGCAGTAACCTGGCCGTGGCCCGATCCGCGGATGGTTGCGGCAAGTGTCCGGGCGCTTGTCATAAATGGTGCACAGGCGGCTCTTGCGGTCCAGATAAAGGCAATCGTTGTTGCTCATGCGCTGGAGCGTGAAGATTTCCGATTTCTGGTTGTAGCGCTCGACGATCCCTTCCTTTTGCAGGCGTTTGGCGATGTTCTTCGGCGGATCGCCGAGCTCGAACTCGTCGACGATGCCAATCCGGATCAGGTCCTTGATCTTGACCTCCACCGGCAGCGTGCAGCAGCTCGATACGCAGGAACCGCACATCGGGGCGGAATACTTGGCCCAGGTATCGAGTCGGTCGATCTCCGCGGCGGCGATCAGGTTGGGCTTCATCATGAGGGTGTACCGGCGTGTATCAGGGCGCGCGATCATACCGGGACTGGTGAAATTTTGAACGACCATCTGCCGGTTTTTTTTCATTCGAGACGAGGCGCCCCAGACCGGCACGGCCCCTGCATTCATTCGTCCATCCGGCAATTCTCTGGCGGCGATTCTCCGGCACGGGAGGAAAAACCACCGAACCTGCGCCTGTGCCGTCTGTCAGACCGACTAGGCTCAGACAATTCCCTGCTCGTTCGAGGTCTTCATCAATGACTCAAGAACCACTTGTTCGCGAAGCCGAAGTGGCTGCATTTCGCGATGCCGTATTGACCAAACTCACTTACGCCGTCGGCAAGGACCCGGATCACGCGTTTGATCATGACTGGTTCGAAGCCATTGCCCTTGCCGCCCGCGACCACATGGTCGACCACTGGATGGACCATACGCGACAGATCTATCGCAAGGGCCAGAAGCGGGTCTATTACCTCTCCCTGGAATTCCTCATCGGCCGCTTGCTCTACGACAGCCTGAGCAACCTTGGTCTGCTGGACACCGCGCGTGAGGCCCTGACCGAGCTGGGCGTGGATCTGGAGCGCATCCGCCTGCTGGAGCCCGATGCGGCGCTGGGCAACGGTGGCCTGGGGCGCTTGGCGGCGTGCTTCATGGAAAGCATGTCGACCCTGGGCATCGCCGGCCATGGCTACGGTATTCGTTATGAGCACGGCCTGTTCCGCCAGGCGATGGTGGATGGCTGGCAGCAGGAACAGACGGAACATTGGCTGGATTTCGGCAACCCGTGGGAGTTCGAGCGGCCTGAGGTGGTCTATCCAATCGGTTTTGGCGGCAGCGTCGAGACCGTGACCGACGACACCGGCAAGACCCGGCAAGTCTGGTCCCCGGCCGAAACCGTGCGGGCCATTGCCTATGACACGCCGGTGGTCGGCTGGCGTGGCGCCAGCGTCAACACCCTGCGCCTGTGGCGGGCCCGCGCCATGGAAGACCTGCACCTGGAGCGCTTCAACGCCGGCGACCACCTGGGCGCGGTGGCGGAAGTGGCTCGGGCCGAAAGTATCTCCCGCGTGCTGTACCCCGCCGACAGCACCGAGGCCGGCCAGGAACTGCGCCTGCGCCAGGAATACTTCTTTGTCGCGGCATCGTTGCAGGATTTGCTGCGCCGTCATCGCAACATGCACACCTCGGTGCTGACCCTGGGCGACCACGCGGCGATCCAGCTCAACGACACCCACCCGTCGATCGCCGTGGCCGAGCTGATGCGCCAATTGGTGGACGTCTACGACGTGGCGTGGGACGCGGCCTGGCAGGTCACCCAAGACACGCTGTCCTACACCAACCACACACTGCTGCCCGAAGCCCTGGAAACCTGGCCGGTCGGGTTGATGGAGCGCATGCTGCCCCGGCACATGCAGATCATCTACCTGATCAATGCCCAACACATCGATTCGCTGCGGGCCAAGGGCGTGCATGACTTCGATGTGCTGCGCTCGGTGTCGCTGATCGAAGAGGACAATGGTCGGCGGGTGCGCATGGGCAACCTGGCGTTCCTCGGTTCCCACAGCGTCAACGGGGTGTCCGGCTTGCACACCCAACTGATGCGCAGCACGGTGTTCTCCGAGCTGCACAAGCTTTACCCCGAACGGATCAATAACAAGACCAACGGCATCACCTTCCGCCGTTGGCTATTCCAGGCCAACGCCGAATTGACCTCGATGATGGTCGATGCACTCGGCCCGAGCGTGCTCGACAACCCCGAGGAGCGCTTGATCGAACTGGAGCCGTTTGCCGATAAGCCGGCGTTCCGCAAGCAGTTCGCCGAGCAGCGCCTGCACAGCAAGAAGGCCCTGGCTTACCTGATCCACGAGCGACTGGGTATCGCCGTGAACCCGGCGGCGATGTTCGACGTGCAGGTCAAGCGCATCCACGAGTACAAGCGCCAGTTGCTCAACCTGCTGCACACCGTGGCGCTTTACCAGGCCATCCGCGCCGAGCCGGAAGTGGATTGGGTACCTCGGGTGAAGATCTTCGCCGGCAAGGCCGCTGCCAGTTACCACCAGGCCAAACTGATCATCAAGCTCACCAACGACATCGCCCGGGTGGTGAACAACGACCCGACCGTGCGCGGCCTGCTCAAGGTGGTGTTCTTGCCCAACTACAACGTCAGCCTGGCCGAAAGCATCATTCCGGCGGCGGATTTGTCGGAGCAGATCTCCACCGCCGGTTTCGAGGCGTCGGGCACCAGTAACATGAAGTTCGGCCTCAACGGGGCGTTGACCATCGGCACCATGGACGGTGCCAATGTGGAGATGCATGAGCGGGTGGGGGTGAGCACATGTTCATCTTCGGCCTGACGGCCGAGCAGGTGGAAGCGCGCAAGCGCAATGGCGAGTTCAGCGCCGCGCCGGACATCGCCGCGTCCCATCGCCTCAACGACGTGCTGCAGGCGATTCGTGGCGGGGTGTTCTCGCCGGACGATCCGATGCGCTACACCGGGCTGGTGGATTCGCTGATCGACTACGACCGCTTCCTGGTCTGCGCCGATTTCGATGCCTATTGGGATGCCCAGGCCAAGGTCGAAGAGCGCTGGCACGACTCCAAGCAGTGGTGGCGCTCGGCGGTGCTCAACACCGCGCGCATGGGCTGGTTCTCCTCGGACCGGACCATCCGTGAGTACGCCACCGACATCTGGAAAGCCTTGGAGTAGCGTTTGCTGTAAGAAATGTGAGCGAAGCCCAACGGCGACTGGGCTTCGTCGATATACTAGGCGCCAGTTTCGCCGGGCTGTGTGACTGGGCTCATCTATTGCAGTGTCACCCATCCAGTGTGGGAGCGGGCTTGCTCGCGAAGGCGGTATGCCAGGCAACATCGTCATTGCCTGACACACCGCCTTCGCGAGCAAGCCCGCTCCCACATGAGATGGTGTGGTTTTCACTGGATTGAGCCAGGCACCGCATCGCCCCGGTTATGCCCGCAACGGGCCGCTTAGGGATATCGACCATGCAATGGATCTTGACGCTGTTAGGCCTGGCACTCGGCTGGGTGGTGGATGAGTCGTTCGCCGACGCGCTGATAGGCGCGCTGGTGGGGCTCGGCATTGCCCAGGGGTTTCGCCTGAGCCGCCTGGCAGCCCAGGCGGCCGAACAGCAGAACCTGCTGCGCAAGACCCAGCAGGCCCTCGACACGCTGGAGCAGCGCCTGGCCCTGTTCGAGCACAATCGCGCCCCGGTGCCGAGCGAACCGGCCGCGGCGCCGGCGCGGGAAATCATCGTGGCCCGGGTGCCGGAGCCCGAGGTTAAGGCCGAACCGGAGCTGGTCTGGGAACTGCCTGCTGATCTCGAACCCATTTCCGCTCCCGCGATGGCTGCCGAGGCCAGCCAGCCGTTGCCCGACGATGTCTGGACGCCTGCGCCCGTCAGTCGGCGGCAAGACCGCCCAGTGGCGTCCGAGCCCGTGGAGCCGGTCATCGCGCAACCGGCGGCGCCCCGTGGGCCGAACCTCATCGAGCGGGCCTTGGCGGGCGCGCGCAACTGGCTGTTCGGCGGCAACACGGTGCTGCGGGTTGGCGTGGTGCTGTTGTTCCTCGGCCTGGCGTTCCTGCTGCGCTATGCCACCGAAGGCATGGTGGTGCCCATCGAGCTGCGGTATGCCGGCGTTGCCGCCAGTGCCCTGGGCCTGCTGGGCCTGGGCTGGTGGTTGCGCCAACGCAACAATGGCTATGCGTTGATGCTGCAAGGCACCGGGATCGCGGTGCTCTACCTCACGGTGTTCGCCGCCATGCGCTTGCACCCGCTGCTCGACGCCAAGGCGGCCCTGGGCCTGTTGGTGGCGGTCACGGTGTTCTCGGCGATCCTGGCGGTGACCCAGAACGCCTTGGGCCTGGCGGCCGCCGCCGCGCTGGGCGGGTTTGCCGCACCGATCCTGACATCTACCGGCAGTGGCAATCACGTCGCACTGTTCAGTTATTTCATCCTGCTCAATGCCGGCATCCTGGCGATCGCCTGGTTCAAGGCCTGGCGCCTGCTCAACCTGATCGGTTTTGTCGGCACGTTCGGCATCGGCATCGCCTGGGGGCTGCGCTCCTATACACCGGAACTGCTCTTGAGCACCGAGCCGTTCCTGGTTGTCTTCTTCCTCATGTACCTGGCGATCGGCTTGCTGTTCACCCGGCGCAAACTCCTGGAGATGAGCGACGCCCCCGCGGACGGCAGCCGTGAAGCCTTGCTGCGCTGGTCGGCGCACAAGGGCGATTACGTCGATGGGACGATGCTGTTCGGGCCGCCGCTGGTGGGCTTCGGCCTGCAATTCGTGCTGGTCCAGCACCTGGAGTTCGCCGCTGCTTTCAGTGCCCTGGCCCTGGGCATGATCTACATGAGCCTGGCGCGTGTCCTGATGGGCGGCCGTGCCTTGTTGCTGGCCGAGACGTGTCTGGCCCTGGGGGTGATCTTTGCCAGCCTGGCCATTCCCCTGGGCCTCGATGCCCGTTGGACATCGGCGGCCTGGGCGGTGGAGGGCGCGGGGATCTTCTGGTTGGGCCTGCGTCAGCAACGACCCGTCGCCCGTGCCTTCGCCCTGTTGTTGCAACTGGGCGCGGCGCTGGCGTTCGTCAGCGAACTGCGCGGCGGCACAAGCAGCCTGCTCGACGGCGCGCCGTTGGGCGCCCTGATGTTGGGCGCTGCCTTGCTGTTTACCTTCTACCAATTGCGCCAGGCCGAACCACAGCAGGCCTCGCCCTGGGAGCGTCAAGGCTTGCCGGTGCTGGCCGTTTTGGGGCTGGCTTTCCTTTATCTGTTAGCGCCGCTGTTTTTCTTTGCCCACGGCACGGCCATCGCCTGGGCCCTGGCGGGGCTGGCAACGTTGTTCGTGGGCTTGCGCCTGCACTCGCGCAGCTTCCTGTTCACCGCGTTTGCCGTGCAACTGCTGGGCGGTGCGCTGTTCCTGATGCGCCTGCAAGGCGCCGAGGGTGATTCAACGGCGGTGTTCAGTGCCGGCTGGAGTGGTTTGCTCAGCGCCTCACTGATCGGCCTGGCCTTGATTGGCGGCATGTTGCTGGCGGCGCGTGACGACATGGTGCGCAACGATGTACGCCTGCTGCGTGGGTTGTCGGTGGTGTTGTTGGCAGGGTTGGTGTTGATCAACCTCGCCGTGCTGTTCGTCCTGCCGTGGCAAACGGCGAGCGGTGTGTGGGCCGCCAGTGGCCTGTTGATCATCTGGCTGAGCCTGTACCTGAAGCAGCGCGCCAGCTTTGTCTTCGGCCTGTTGTTGCAATTGCTCGGTGGCGCGGCGTTTCTCACGGCGGGGCCGGCATTGCTCGGGCCGCTCGACGCCGAGGGCCTGCGTCCCCTGGCCCATGGCGGGTTCTGGACGCCGCTGGTATTAGGGTTGGCGGCGCTGGTCGGCGCCTGGCGCTTGCAGCGAGGGCAAGCGGCGACGGTGTTCGAGGCCTTGAGCCTGCGGCGTTTGTCCGAGCTGCTGCTGGTCTGGGGCGCCGGTTGGTGGGCGTTGGCTTGGGTCAGCGAAGTGCTGCGGTTCGCCCCGGCGCACCTGTCGGGCAACCTGCTGCTGGTGGTCGCGGCTGCCAGTGTCGCGGTGTGGGCCTTGTTGTCGCTGCGCTTGAAGTGGCCGGCGCTGGGCGTGCTCTGCACCTTGCTGATTCCGGCGGCGGGCTGTGTGCTGGTGGCGAGCTGGCACAACCGCTATCACCCAGCCGCGGAGTTTGGCTGGCTGGCCTGGCTGGCGGTGTTCGCCGTGCATTTGCTGTCCCTCAAGCGCCTGGCGCCGACGCTGCCGGCCCAGGTTCGCAGCACCGCCCATGTGCTCGGCGCCTGGCTGCTGATCGGCGTGCTGGCGCTGGAGTTGCGCTACGGTCTGCTGTTGCTCTCCGAAGCGTACAACGCCTGGCGTTGGCTGGGCTGGGCGATCCTGCCGAGCCTGTATCTGGTGCTGATGGCCTCGCCGCGGGCCTGGCCATGGCCGGTGGCGGCCCAGCCGCGTGAATATCGTCTCTATGCGGCGGCGCCCCTGGCGCTGTTGATGCTCGGTTGGTTCTGGCTGGCGAACACCTTCAGCGATGGTACGGCGCAGCCCTTGCCTTATGTGCCGCTGCTCAATCCGCTGGAACTGGGCCTGCTGTTTGCCTTGTTCGGTGTCTACGTGTGGGCGCGCAGCGCGGTGGCGCAATTGACGCTTCGTTGGGCCCATGCCGAGCATGTCGCTCAGTTGCTCGCCGGGCTGTCGCTGTTCGCGTTCTTCACCGCCGTGGTGATGCGCAGCGCTCACCACTGGATCGGCGTGCCGTTCGAACTGGACGCCCTGCTCGACTCCATGTTCGTGCAGGCCGGGCTGTCCATCGTCTGGACCCTGATTGCCCTGGGCCTGATGATCGGCGGGCACCTGCGGCATCGTCGCGAGGTCTGGCTGGTCGGCGCGGCGTTGATCGCGGTGGTGGTCGCCAAGTTGTTCTTTGTCGAGTTGAGTAACCGCGGCGGTCTGGCGCGGATCGTGTCGTTCATCGGTGTGGGCGTGTTGCTGTTGGTGGTCGGCTACTTCGCGCCGCTGCCACCCAAACGCTCGGAAGCGGTCGAATCGACCGAACCGCCAATACCTGTCAGTGAGGGAGTGTCATCTTGAGTCGCACGTTGAATCGGATCGGGCTGGGTGTGGTGGGGTTGTGGGTGGCCTTGTCGGCCACCGCCCAGGAGCAACCGGCGGATTTTGCCCACCAGGTGCCCTTGGCCTTGAGCGGTGAGGGGCCGTGGTATCGCCTGTCATTGCCCTTGGACGTGCAACTGCAGGCGCGGCAGGCCGACTTGAGCGACTTGCGGGTGTTCAACGCCGCCGGGCAGCCCCAGGCTTATGCCTTGGTGCGCGAGTCGGCCCAAAGCCGGGAAAACCGCACCCTCACCGACGTAAAGTGGTTCCCCCTGTACAACGCCGCCGATGACAACGAGCGCGCCCCCAGCGTGCGGGTGCAATCGAATGCCAATGGCACGCTGGTAGAAGTCCAGCCATCCAGCCGCCTTGAAGCCGGTGAGGAAGAACTGCGTGGCTGGCTGTTGGACGCCAGTGCGATCAAGGCACCGTTGCAGCAGTTGATCCTCGACTGGACCAGCGAGCGCGACGGTTTCCAGCGCTTCACCATCGAGGCCAGCGACGACTTGCAGCACTGGCAGTCCTGGGGTGATGGCCAGGTGGCGCGCCTGACCTTTGCCGATGAGCGGGTCGAACAGCATGAGGTCAACCTGCCGGGGCAACCGGCGCGTTACCTGCGCCTGTTGTGGGATTCACCGTCCTCCGCACCGGTGCTGACGTCGGCCCAGTTGCAGAGCACCCGCCACGAGAGCCTGCCGTTGCCATTGGTCTGGTCGCAGCCTTTGGCCGGCACCACCCTCAAGGCCGGTGAATACACCTGGCAACTGCCCATGGGGTTGGAGATCGAGGAGGTGCAGGTCGAGCTGAGCCAGGCCAACAGCCTGGCGCCGGTGACCCTGGCGGGGCGGCGTGAAAGCAGCCAGCCGTGGCAACCGATGGGCAGTGGCCTGCTGTATCGCCTGACCCAGAACGGCCAGGATGTGCAGCAGAACCAGTTGCAGTTGTCTGGCCAGACCGTGCAGCAATTGAAGCTGACGGTGGACGAGCGGGGCGGAGGCCTCGGCACCGAAGCGCCGGCCCTGCGTTTTGCCGTGCGCCCGACCCAGGTGGTGTTCCTGGCGCGTGGCGAGGGGCCCTACAGCCTGGCTCTGGGCAGTGCGACGGTGAAGGCCGCGAGCCTGCCGCTGACCACCCTGGTGCCGGATTATCGCCCCGCGCGCTTGGCCGCCCTGGGTTCGGCGACCATGAGCGCAGTGACCACCTCCACCACGGTGGCCGCACCGGCCGCCGCGCCTGCGCCAGTCGACCCCTCCTGGAAGAAAATCGGCTTGTGGGCGGTGTTGCTGCTCAGTGTGTTGTTCCTCGGGGCGATGGCGTTCAGCTTGCTGCGCAAGCCGCCGGTCAAGTCCTGAAGATGGGCATGACTGAGCACCGAGTCGCCTGATTCGCGAGCGAGCCCGCCCCACATTTGGCCCTGTTCGACAGGACAATTGGGTCGCCTGTGGGAGCGGGCTTGCTCGCGAAGGTGCTCGCCCCGGCAGGCAGGCGATCTGCAAGCCATCGTCACCCTGTGAACTCAATCCTCCTTATCCCGTCTCATAGGAGGAATTAAGTCCCGACTCGCGCTAAACTGCGCTGGTTTTTCCGCCCCCTATTCTTCGGAGCCGTCCATGTCCCGCGTTACCTTGAGTCGCTATTTGATTGAGCAGACCCGCAGCAACAATACCCCTGCCGATCTGCGCTTTTTGATCGAAGTGGTGGCGCGTGCGTGCAAGGAGATCAGCCACGCCGTCTCCAAAGGCGCCCTGGGTGGTGTCCTGGGCAGCATGGGCACCGAAAACGTGCAGGGTGAAGTGCAGAAGAAGCTCGACGTGCTCTCCAACGAGATCCTGCTCGAAGCCAACGAATGGGGCGGTCACCTGGCCGGCATGGCGTCCGAGGAAATGGACAACGCCTACCAGATCCCGGGCAAATACCCCAAGGGTGCCTACCTGCTGGTGTTCGACCCACTGGACGGTTCCTCCAACATCGACATCAACGCGCCGGTCGGCACCATCTTCTCGGTACTGCGTTGCCCGAACGAATACCTGAGCCAGAACGAAGCCCTGAATGAAAAGGCGTTCCTGCAACCCGGCACCCAGCAGGTCGCTGCCGGCTATGCCATCTACGGGCCGCAGACCATGCTGGTGCTGACCCTGGGCGACGGCGTCAAGGGTTTCACCCTGGATCGCGAAATGGGCAGCTTCGTACTGACCCACGAAGACATCACCATTCCTGAATCCACCCAGGAATTCGCTATCAACATGTCCAACCAGCGCCACTGGGAAGCCCCGGTGCAACGCTACGTCAGCGAATTGCTGGCTGGCGAGGAAGGTCCGCTGAAAAAGAACTACAACATGCGCTGGGTCGCCGCGATGGTCGCCGACGTCCACCGTATCCTGACCCGCGGTGGCCTGTTCATGTACCCGCGCGACAGCCGCGAGCCGTCCAAACCGGGCAAACTGCGCCTGATGTACGAAGCCAACCCGATGTCGTTCCTGGTGGAGCAGGCCGGCGGCGCTTCCACCGACGGCCACCAGCGGATCCTCGACATCAAGCCTGAAGGCCTGCACCAGCGCGTAGCGGTGTTCCTCGGTTCGAAGGAAGAAGTCGCCCGCGCAACGGCGTACCACAAGGAGTAAATCATGGCCGAGCCTTGGCAGCCGTTACTCGATTGGTGGTTTGGTTCAGCCGACACACCGGACGAAATAGCGGCTGACAAGGGCAAGCTGTGGTTTGGCAAAGGCCATGATCGCCAGGCGCGCGAGCGTTTTGGCGATCAGGTCGAGCAGGCACTGGCCGGCGGATTGGTCGACTGGGCGCAACGCCCGGAAGGTTGGCTGGCCCTGGTACTGCTACTGGATCAACTCCCGCGGATGATCTATCGCGACACCCCTAAAAGCTTTTCCGGCGACCTGCGTGCCCAAGCACTGGTAGCCCAAGGCCTGGCGGCGGGGTTCGACCGACAACTCAAGTCGATCCAGCGCGTATTCATCTACCTCGTACTCGAACACTGCGAAAACCTCGCGGTGCAGAACGAAGCCGTGTCACGGTTTATCGACCTGGTTCGAGAACAGCCTGAAGCGCAGCGGGCGGTGTTTGAAGACAACCTGGATTATGCCGAGCGGCACCAGAGGATCATTGCCCGGTTTGGACGGTTTCCCCATCGCAATGGGGTGTTGGGAAGGGAATCTACGGCTGAGGAAGTGGCGTTTCTGAAAAAGCCGGGGTCAAAATTCTGATTTTGCGGTGAGGCGGATGCCGCCTTCGCGAGCAAGCCCGCTCCTACAACTGATTGCGTTTCCTCTGACGGAACACGGTCAACTGTGGGAGCGGGCTTGCTCGCGAAAGGGCCCGCAAGAGCGCTAGATCCGGAAACTCCCCACCAACTGCTTCAACCGCGCTGCCTGCTGCTCCAGGTCTGAACAGGCCCGCAACGTGGCTTGCAGGTTTTCCACGCCTTCCTGGTTCAGCGTATTGATCTCGGAAATGTCGACGTTGATCGACTCCACCACCGCGGTCTGTTCTTCGGTGGCGGTGGCGACGGACTGGTTCATGCCGTCGATTTCACCGATACGCTGGGTCACGCTGCCCAGGCGTTCGCCGGCCTGGTTGGCGATGCCGACGCTGCTTTCGCTCTGGCGCTGGCTGTCGGTCATGGTCAGCACCGCCTCGCGCGCGCCGACTTGCAGTTCTTCGATCATCTTCTGGACTTGCTGCGCCGAGTCCTGGGTGCGGTGAGCCAGGTTGCGCACTTCGTCGGCCACCACTGCAAAGCCTCGACCGGCTTCTCCGGCCCGGGCGGCCTCGATGGCGGCGTTCAGGGCCAGCAGGTTGGTTTGCTGGGAAATGCTGGTGATCACCTCGAGGATCTGGCCGATGTTCACCGTGTTGCTGTTCAGGGTCTCGATGTTGCCGCACGAATCGCTGATCTTGGCGGACAACTGCTGCATGGCGGTGATGGTCTTGTCCACCACATGCTGGCCTTCTTCAGCCAGGTTGCGCGCGTCGCTGGAATGCTGCGAAGCGAGCGCGGCGTTCTGGGCGATTTCCTGGGCGGCGGCGCCGAGCTGGTTGATGGCCGCGGCGACGCTGCTGGTGCGCGAAGCCTGCTGGTCGGAGTTGAACATCGAGGAATTGGACGCACTGACCACGCGCAGGGCAACTTCGTTGACCTGGCCGGTGGCCGACGCCACTTCGCGGATCGAGGTATGGATGCGCTCGACGAAACGGTTGAACGACACGCCCAGTGCACCGAATTCATCGTGGCCGTGGATGGTCAGGCGCCGGGTCAGGTCGCCTTCGCCTTCGGCGATGTCATGCATGGCGCGACCCATGGTCAGCAGCGGTTGCATCAACACACGGATCAGCATGCCCAGCAGGGCGATGATGAACACCACGGCGATGGCCATGGCGATCAGCGCCGAGGTGCGGAACTCACTGAGCATCGCCAGGGCGGTGTCCTTGTCCAGTACCAGCGCCACGTACCAGTCTGCGCCCGGCACGCCATTGACGCGGGTGAAGGAGATGAACTGGGTCTTGCCGTCGAGTTCGACCTCCTTCATGCCGGGGCTGACTTGCGGCGCACCGTTAGGGTAGGCCTCGGCCAGGGTCTTGAGTACACGCTTGCTGTCCGGGTGGATCAGGATCTTGCCTTCGGCGCTGACGATGAACGCATGACCGTGGCCGCCGAAGTTCAGCGAGTTGATGATGGCGCTGACGCTGGACAGGTCGATGTCCGCCCCGGCCACGCCGATCATCTGGTTCTGGCGCTGGACCGGGGTGGCTACGGTGATCACCAGTTTGCCCGATGAGGCGGCGATGTAGGGTTCGGTGACGATGGTCTGCTGGGCGCTGTTGGCGGCCTTGTACCAGCCACGGGCGCGAGGGTCGTAGTCGGCGGGACGGTTGCCGGCCGGGACCGAGAACATCACGCCGTCGGTGCCGCCGAAATAGCTGAGCTGGAAGTTGCCCGTGTAGGCCGGCAGGTCGACGGCGCGCTTGAGGCTGGCGGCGCTGTTGCCGTCGATGGCGATCTGCTGGGCCAGCGATTGCAGCAACTGGATGCGTCCTTCGACCCAGGTCTGGATGTTGCGACTGGTCAGGCTGCCGAGTTCCTGCATGGTGGTTTCGGTGCTGCTGTTCAGGCTCTGGCGCTGACGGTAGTCGTTGAACAGGATGAAACAGGCGAATGCAACGGCTACCACGAGGGCGGCAGCCAGCAGGATTTTGTGGCTGAATTTCATGTTTCTGGTCATTAAGAGCGCTACCGCAGAGGAGCTGGTCAGGAAGGGAGGCAATTTGCCATAACGCAGGGCTTTGCGCTGCTCTTTTTATCGGCCGGCGGGCGCTAAGGATCAGCGCCCGGTGCCGCGATCCCGACGAAATGGCCAACACCGTCACAAACTGATTGATTTACCGACGAAACGGCGCATCCGAGGCCAATAAATACTGGGGTTGTCGGGGAACCAGAAGAGGGTTTTCTCTTCTAAGGTTCTGGTTGGCACCCTAGCCACCCCCTTCCGTTCCAGGAGTTACACCATGTCACTGCGCTCTATCGCCCTGTTGTTCGTGTGCGTCGTATTGACGGCATGCAGCAAGGTCAACCAGGAAAACTATTCGAAGCTGTCAGCCGGCATGCCCAAGGCCGAAGTCGAAGCGTTGCTGGGGAAACCGACCGATTGCTCGGGCGCGCTTGGCATGTCCAGTTGCACCTGGGGCGACCAGAAAAGCTTTATCAGCGTGCAGTACGCCGGTGACAAAGTGTTGATGTTTTCCGGCCAAGGCCTGAAGTAAACCGGGGCTAGTGGCCTGTGTCGGCCGCTAGGTGCCTGCGGGAGAAAAATAATGCGGTTATTGTTAGTACTTTTAGCCGGCCTGGTTTTGGCTGGCTGTGCCACTTCTGGCGAAGACCCGTTGGCGCCCAAGACTGTCCACAGCGTCAACCTCAAGCGTTACCAAGGGACCTGGTACGAGTTGGCCCGCCTGCCGATGTATTTCCAGCGCAACTGTGCGCAATCCGAAGCCCATTACACCCTCAAGCCTGACGGCAACGTGGGCGTGCTCAATCGCTGCCTGACCTCGGACTGGCAGTGGGAAGAAGCCCGTGGCACCGCCACGCCGCAGGTGCCGGGCAAGACCGACAAGCTCTGGGTCCAATTCGACAACTGGTTCTCGCGGATCGTGCCGGGCGTGGCGAAAGGGCAGTATTGGGTGTTGTACGTCAGCGACGACTACAAGACCGCCATCGTCGGCGACCCGAGCCGTCGCTACATGTGGTTGCTGTCCCGCACACCCACCGTCAACAGCGTCGTACGCGAAGAGCTGCTGAGCAAGGCGCGCCAGCAGGGCTATGACACGACACGGTTGATCTGGCGAGCGTCGGATCGGCAGATGGCCAAGACGTCGGATTAACTGCTTCCGAATAGCCAATGTGGGAGCGGGCTTGCTCGCGAAGGCGGTGTATCAGTCAACGGTTATGTCGACTGATACACCGCCTTCGCGAGCAAGCCCGCTCCCACATGTTTATCCGTGTCAGCCCAACAGCTCGCGCAACACCTGGGTAAACGCCTGGGCGCTGTCCTCTTGGGCGGCGTGACGACCGTCGCGCACCACCCATTTCCCGCCCACCATTACATCGCGAACCTGGCGATCCCCGCCGGCAAACAGCCACCGATTGAGGATCCCGTCGCCCTGCGCGGTGGCGAGATACGGGTCCTGGCCATCGAGCACCAGCCAGTCGGCACGCTTGCCGACTTCGAGGGCGCCGATCGGTTGCCCCAGCGCCTCGGCGCCGCCTTCCAGTGCGGCATCGAACAAAGTCCGCCCGACCATCGGCTGATCCGTCCGATACAAGCGGTTGCGCCGTTGATCCCGCAGGCGCTGGCCATATTCCAGCCAACGCAGTTCTTCCACCACGCTCAATGACACATGGCTGTCGGAACCTATGCCCAGCCGGCCGCCCTGGACGAGGAAGTCCACGGCCGGAAAAATCCCGTCGCCCAGGTTGGCCTCGGTGGTCAGGCACAGGCCGGCAATCGCCTGGCTCCTGGCCATGAGGCTGACCTCGTGGGCGTTGGCGTGGGTGGCATGGACCAGGCACCAACGCCGGTCCACCTCGACGTTTTCGTACAGCCATTGCAATGGGCGGGCGCCGCTCCAGCTCAGGCAGTCGTCGACTTCCTTCTGCTGCTCGGCGATGTGGATATGCACCGGGCACTGGCGATCGCTCGCCGCCAGCACGTCGCGGATCTGCTCAGGTGTCACCGCACGCAGGGAGTGGAAGCACAAACCCAGGGCCTGGGTGGGTTGCCTGGCCAGGATCGGCTGCAAGCGTGACTGGAGTTTGAGGTAGTTCTCGGTACTGTTGATGAAGCGCCGCTGCCCGTCATTGGGCGCCTGGCCGCCGAAACCGGAATGGCTGTAGAGCACCGGCAACAACGTCAGGCCGATCCCGGCATCGCTGGCGGCCTGGCTGATGCGCAAGGCCAGTTCCGCCGGGTCGGCGTAAGGCGTGCCGTCGGTATCGTGGTGCACGTAATGGAATTCGGCGACCGAGGTGTAGCCGGCCTTGAGCATTTCGATATACAGCTGCCGGGCGATGATGCCGAGCTGGTCGGGGCTGATTTTTCCGACGAGCCGGTACATCAGGTCGCGCCATGTCCAGAAACTGTCGTTGGGGTTGCCCGCCACTTCCGCCAGGCCGGCCATGGCGCGCTGGAACGCATGGGAGTGCAGGTTCGGCATGCCCGGCAGCAGCGGCCCCGCCAGGCGTTCGGCGCCGTCTGCGTGGGAATCGACCTGGATATGGGTCAGCACGCCTGCCGCGTTGACCTCAAGGCGTACATCGTTGGCCCATCCACTAGGCAGCAGCGCGCGTTCGGCAAAGAAGGCGGACATGGTTCAACCTCATCGTGCGTAATTTGTATATACATATACAGACGTTTGCCTGGCCGGTAAACTCCGGCAAGCTAGCCTTCTTATTTGCAGAACAGGGAACCGCCGTGCCGACTCCGCCTGCCAAACCGCCGCTGGCCGCAACCATGGGTGACAGCCCGGCGCCCTTGTATGCCCGCGTGAAACAGATGATCACCCAGCAGATCGACAGTGGAAACTGGCCGCCGCACTACCGTGTGCCGTCGGAAAGCGAGCTGGTCAGCCAGTTGGGTTTCAGCCGCATGACCATCAACCGGGCCTTGCGGGAGATGACCGCCGACGGCCTGTTGGTGCGCATGCAGGGCGTCGGCACGTTCGTGGCCGAACCCAAGAGCCAGTCTGCCTTGTTCGAAGTGCACAACATCGCCGACGAGATCGCCTCCCGTGGGCATCGCCACACCTGCAAGGTCATCACCCTGGAAGAAGAGGCCGCCGGTTCCGAGCGGGCCCTGGCGCTGGACATGCGTGAAGGCCAGAAGGTGTTCCATTCGTTGATCGTGCATTTCGAAAACGATATCCCCGTGCAAATCGAGGACCGTTTCGTCAACGCGCTGGTGGCGCCGGAATACCTCAAGCAGGACTTCACCCTGCAAACGCCCTACGCCTACCTGAACCAGGTCGCGCCGCTGACTGAAGGCGAGCACGTGGTCGAGGCGATTCTCGCCGAGCCGAATGAGTGCAAGTTGCTGCAGATCGAAAAGGGCGAGCCGTGCCTGTTGATCCGCCGTCGTACCTGGTCGGGGCGTCAGCCGGTGACCGCGGCACGGCTGATTCATCCCGGTTCTCGTCACAGTCTGGAAGGGCGGTTTCATAAGTGAGCGAATTGAAGATCCTGCGCGCGGCGGATTACCCGCGCATGCCGTGGAAGAACGGCGGTGGCAGCACCGAGGAAATCACCCGCGATGCCGGCACCGGCCTGGAAGGTTTCGGCTGGCGCCTCTCGATTGCCGATATTGGCGAGTCCGGCGGTTTTTCCACGTTCGCCGGTTACGAGCGGATTATCAGTGTCTTGCAGGGTGACGGCATGACGCTGAGCGTCGATGGCCAGGCCACGCGGCCACTGCGGCCGCTGGATCCCTTTGCGTTCAGTGGCGAGAGCCATGTGCATTGCACCTTGCTCGGCGGGCCGATTCGCGACTTCAACCTGATCTACGCGCCACAGCGTTACCGCGCACGGCTGCAATGGCTGGGCGGCCAGCAACGGTTTTTCAGCGAGGCGCAGACGCTGCTGATATTCAGTGCGGCCCGGGGCTGACGCTCAAAGTGGGCGAAACCACTGCGGGCCTGGGTCTTTACGACTGTTTGCAACTGAGCGGTAACACTGGGCTGATGGATGTCACTGTCCACGGCCAATGCTGCGTGATTGAGCTGACAGCTCACTGACATATCTTGCGACAGGGCTTTGGTGGCGAGGGAGCTTGCTCCCGCTGGGGCGCGTAGCGGCCCTGTTTTTTTTGGGTCTGCTGCGCAGCCCAGCGGGAGCAAGCTCCCTCGCCACAAAAAGCGTGTCTTCTGTGTGCACCAACTTGTTACCGAATGCCCCAGCGTGGCGCAATACCATGCCTGTATACCCACTGCTTTCCCGCCTGAAAACGCCCGGCCGAAAATTTAATCTGCCTTGGCAGCCCTTCAAATTCGCGCTTCCCAGCCATTTCTCAAAAGATTCCTGAACAGGCCCTGGATAAGTTGGCCGCTTGATTGCATATGCTTGTACATACAAGTAAAGACGTATGCGTATGAGTGACGACATTCAACGCGACGTTCGCAAAATCGCTGCCCGCTGCCGGGCTGGTCTGGATTGATCGCTGAGGAGTTTTTGCTGTGACCGACGCTACCCGCAAACCTGAAAAATACCGTGACGTTGAAATTCGCGCCCCTCGCGGTAACACGCTGACCGCCAAGAGCTGGCTGACCGAAGCGCCGCTGCGCATGCTGATGAACAACCTCGACCCGCAAGTGGCCGAGAACCCCAAGGAACTGGTGGTCTACGGTGGCATCGGCCGCGCGGCACGCAACTGGGAGTGCTACGACAAGATCGTCGAAAGCCTCACCCATCTGAATGACGACGAAACCCTGCTGGTGCAGTCCGGCAAGCCAGTGGGCGTGTTCAAGACCCACAGCAATGCCCCGCGCGTACTGATCGCCAACTCCAACCTCGTGCCGCACTGGGCCACCTGGGAACACTTCAACGAACTCGACGCCAAGGGTCTGGCGATGTACGGCCAGATGACCGCTGGCAGCTGGATCTACATCGGCAGCCAGGGCATCGTGCAAGGCACCTACGAAACCTTCGTCGAAGCCGGTCGCCAGCATTACGACGCCAACCTCAAGGGCCGCTGGGTCCTGACCGCCGGCCTGGGCGGCATGGGCGGCGCGCAGCCGTTGGCCGCGACCTTGGCCGGTGCCTGCTCGCTGAACATCGAGTGCCAGCAGGTGAGTATCGATTTCCGTCTCAAGACCCGCTACGTCGACGAGCAGGCCACCGACCTCGACGACGCCCTGGCCCGTATCGAGAAATACACCGCCGAAGGCAAGGCGATTTCCATTGCGCTGTGTGGGAACGCGGCTGAAATCCTGCCGGAATTGGTCCGTCGCGGAGTGCGCCCCGACATGGTCACCGACCAGACCAGCGCCCACGACCCGCTCAACGGTTACCTGCCGGCCGGCTGGACCTGGGACGAATACCGCGCCCGTGCCAAGACCGAACCTGCCGCCGTGGTGAAAGCCGCCAAGCAATCGATGGCCGTCCACGTCAAAGCCATGCTGGCCTTCCAGAAAATGGGCGTGCCGACCTTCGACTACGGCAACAACATCCGCCAGATGGCCCAGGAAGAAGGTGTCGAGAATGCCTTCGACTTCCCCGGTTTCGTCCCGGCCTATATCCGTCCGCTGTTCTGCCGCGGCATCGGCCCGTTCCGTTGGGCGGCGCTGTCGGGTGACCCGCAAGACATCTACAAGACCGACGCCAAGGTCAAGGAACTGATCCCTGACGACGCCCACCTGCACAACTGGCTGGACATGGCGCGCGAGCGCATCAGCTTCCAGGGCCTGCCAGCGCGTATCTGCTGGGTCGGCCTGGGTCAGCGCGCCAAGTTGGGCCTGGCGTTCAACGAAATGGTGCGCAGCGGCGAGTTGTCCGCGCCGATCGTGATTGGCCGCGACCACCTGGACTCCGGTTCCGTGTCCAGCCCCAACCGCGAAACCGAATCCATGCAGGACGGCTCCGACGCTGTCTCCGACTGGCCGCTGCTCAATGCGTTGCTCAACACCGCCAGCGGCGCGACCTGGGTATCGCTGCACCACGGTGGCGGCGTGGGCATGGGCTTCTCCCAGCATTCGGGCATGGTGATTGTCTGCGACGGCACCGATGAAGCCGCCGCGCGGATCGCCCGCGTGCTGCACAACGACCCGGGCACCGGCGTGATGCGTCATGCCGACGCCGGTTACCAGATCGCGATCGATTGCGCCAAGGAGCAGGGGCTGAATCTGCCGATGATTACTGGCAAGTAACGCAGGCCCCCTGTGGGAGCGAGCTTGCTCGCGAAGGCGTCATCAGATTCGACACCGGCATCGGCTGATACACCGCTATCGCGAGCAAACTCGCTCCCACAGGAAGCAGGCTCCACAGGATCTCAGAACAATCCACAGAGGTTGAACCATGGCCACCAGCAGCACAGGTGCAAGCAGCAAGCCGTTGATCGAGAAACGCTCGATCGACTACATCCCGGAAGCGGAGAGGCATGGTCGATTGTTGAGCCAGTTCACCCTCTGGATGGGGGCCAACCTGCAAATCACGGCGATTGTCACCGGTGCCTTGGCGGTGGTGCTGGGCGGTGATGTGTTCTGGTCGTTGATCGGGCTGCTGATCGGCCAACTGCTGGGCGGTGGCGTCATGGCGTTGCATGCCGCGCAAGGTCCCAGGCTCGGCCTGCCGCAAATGATCTCCAGCCGGGTGCAGTTCGGCGTCTATGGCGCGGCCATCCCAATCGTACTGGTGTGCCTGATGTACCTGGGTTTCACCGCAACCGGAACCGTGCTGTCCGGCCAGGCGCTGGGCCAGTTGTTTGGCGTCAGCGACAGTGTCGGCATCCTTATTTTCGCCAGTGTCATCGTGCTGGTCACGGTGCTGGGCTATCGGGTGATCCATTTCATCGGCCGTGTCGCCAGCGTGATTGGCGTGATTGCCTTTGTGTACCTGTTCGCTCGCCTGATCAGCCAGGTGGACGTGGGTGCACTCTTGCAAATCCGTCATTTCAGCTGGAGCAGCTTCCTGCTGGCGGTGTCGCTCGCGGCGTCCTGGCAGATCGCCTTCGGCCCCTACGTGGCCGACTACTCGCGCTACCTGCCGAGCAAGACGTCCTCGGTGAAAACCTTTTTCGCCGCGGGCGCCGGCTCGGTCATCGGCGCGCAGGTGGCGATGATCCTCGGCGTGTTTGCCGCCGCTTCGGCCAACGGGCAGTTCGCGGGTCACGAAGTGGCCTACATCGTGGGCCTGGGCGGCGCTGGTGCCACGGCTGCGCTGCTGTACTTCAGCATCGCGTTCGGCAAGGTCACCATTTCCACGCTGAACTCCTACGGCAGCTTCATGTGCATCGCGACCATCATCAGCGGCTTTCGTGGCCACCTGAACGTAACGCGCTTGCAGCGCCTGGCCTTCGTACTGGTCATCGTCGGCGCCGCGACCCTGATCGCGTTGCTCGGCCAGCACTCGTTTCTGGGTGCCTTCAAGTCGTTCATCCTGTTCTTGCTGGCGTTCTTCACGCCTTGGAGCGCGATCAACCTGGTGGACTACTACTGCATCACGCGCGAGCGCTATGACGTGCCGGCGCTGGCTGATCCAAACGGTCGCTACGGTCGCTGGAACGCCTTGGGTATCAGCGTCTATGCCTTGGGTGTACTGGTCCAGTTGCCGTTCATTTCTACCAAGTTCTTTACCGGCCCGCTGGTGGCCGCGATGGGGGGCGTGGACATCTCGTGGATCATCGGCCTGGTGGTCCCGGCGGCACTGTACTACGTCCTCGCCAAGCGGTGGCACAGCGCAGTACCCGATCAATTGATCCTGCCGGTCGAGCAGGACGCGGTTGACGCACAACCGAGCAGGGCGGGCCGCGTTCACGCGGCCTGATGGGACGTTGACAGGGCTGGATGCCTCTTGACTGCCGTAAGCCAACTCAAATGATTAGGAGCGTCACACAATGAAATCGAACAAGACCCTGCTGACCACGTTGCTTTCCATGGGCCTGCTGGCCAGTGCCGGCGCCACGCAAGCGGCGGGTTGGTGCGAGTCGGGCAAACCGGTGAAGTTCGCCGGCCTGAACTGGGAAAGCGGCATGCTGCTGACCGACGTCCTGCAAGTGGTGTTGGAAAAAGGCTACGGCTGCAAGACCGACAGCCTGCCGGGTAACTCCATCACCATGGAAAACGCCCTGAGCAGCAACGACATCCAGGTGTTTGCCGAAGAGTGGGTCGGCCGCAGCGAGGTCTGGAACAAGGCCGAGAAGGCCGGCAAGGTGGTCGGCGTCGGGGCGCCGGTGGTGGGCGCCATCGAGGGTTGGTACGTGCCGCGCTACGTGGTGGAAGGCGATGCCAAGCGCAAGCTCGAAGCCAAGGCACCGGGCCTGAAGAACATTGCCGACCTGGGCCAGTACGCCGCCGTGTTCAAGGACCCGGAAGAACCGTCCAAGGGCCGCTTCTACAATTGCCCGGCCGGTTGGACCTGCGAGCTGGACAACAGCGAAATGCTGAAAAGCTATGGCCTGGAAAATACCTACACCAACTTCCGCCCTGGTACCGGCCCGGCGCTGGATGCCGCCGTGCTGTCGAGCTACAAGCGTGGCGAGCCGATCCTGTTCTACTACTGGTCGCCCACGCCGCTGATGGGCCAGGTGGACCTGGTAAAACTGGAAGAAAAACCGGGCGTGGACAAGAGCGTGAGCATCAAGGTCGGCCTGTCCAAGACGTTCCACGACGAGGCACCGGAACTGGTCGCGGTACTGGAAAAGGTCAACCTGCCCATCGATATCTTGAACCAGAACCTGGGGCGCATGGCTAAAGAGCGGATCGAGTCGCCAAAACTGGCGAAGATCTTCCTGAAGGAACATCCTGAAGTCTGGCACGCCTGGGTCAGTGAAGACGCTGCCAAGAAAATCGACGCGGCTCTGTAGGTCGAATTCTTCCCGGCCAACCACAGGGCTGGCCGGGACGTTCACCGCATCCCTTTGATCGAGAGTCTCTTATGTTTCCCGAAAGCTTTACCTTTTCCATCGCCGACTGGGTCAACGGTTGGGTCGATTCGCTGGTGACCAACTATGGCGATGTGTTCCGGCACATCTCCGACACGTTGCTGTGGGCCATCGTCAACCTCGAAGGCCTGCTGCGCCTGGCGCCGTGGTGGTTGATGCTGGCCATCGTCGGTGGCATTGCCTGGCACGCCACGCGCAAGGTCGTGGCCACGGCGGTGATCGTCGGCCTGTTGTTCCTGGTGGGCGCGGTGGGCCTGTGGGACAAACTGATGCAGACCCTCGCGTTGATGCTGGTCGCGACGCTGATCTCGGTGTTGATCGGCATTCCGCTGGGCATCCTCTCGGCGCGCAGCAACCGCCTGCGCTCGGTGCTGATGCCGTTGCTGGACATCATGCAGACCATGCCCAGCTTCGTGTACCTGATTCCGGTGCTGATGCTGTTCGGCCTGGGCAAGGTCCCGGCGATCTTCGCCACGGTGATCTATGCCGCGCCGCCCCTGATTCGCCTCACCGACCTGGGCATCCGCCAGGTGGACGGCGAAGTGATGGAAGCCATCAATGCCTTCGGCGCCAACCGCTGGCAACAGCTGTTCGGCGTGCAACTGCCCCTGGCCCTGCCGAGCATCATGGCCGGGATCAACCAGACCACCATGATGGCCCTGTCGATGGTGGTCATCGCCTCGATGATCGGTGCCCGTGGCTTGGGCGAAGACGTGCTGGTGGGCATCCAGACCCTCAACGTCGGACGCGGCCTGGAAGCCGGCCTGGCCATCGTGATTCTCGCCGTGGTCATCGACCGCATTACCCAGGCCTATGGTCGCCCTCGGCATGAGGTGAGCAAATGAACAACACCGCCATCAGCAAAATCGAAGTCAAGAACGTCTTCAAGATCTTCGGCAATCGCCCCAAGGACGCCCTGGACCTGATCCGCCAGAACAAGACCAAGGACCAGGTGCTGGCCGAAACCGGTTGCGTGGTCGGGGTCAACGACCTGTCGCTGAGCATCGGCACCGGCGAAATCTTCGTGATCATGGGCCTGTCCGGCTCGGGCAAGTCCACCCTGGTGCGCCATTTCAACCGGCTGATCGACCCCACCAGCGGCGCGATCCTGGTGGACGGCGAGGACATCCTGCAACTGGACATGGACGCCCTGCGCGAATTTCGCCGGCACAAGATCAGCATGGTGTTCCAGAGCTTCGGCCTGCTGCCCCACAAGAGCGTGCTGGACAACGTCGCCTACGGCTTGAAGGTGCGCGGCGAAAGCAAGCAAGTCTGCACCGAGCGGGCGCTGCACTGGATCAACACCGTGGGCCTGAAGGGCTACGAGAACAAATACCCGCACCAGCTCTCCGGCGGCATGCGCCAGCGCGTGGGCCTGGCCCGAGCGTTGGCGGCGGACACCGACATTATCCTGATGGACGAGGCCTTCAGCGCCCTTGACCCGCTGATCCGCGCGGAAATGCAGGACCAGTTGCTGGAGCTGCAAAAGACCCTGCACAAGACCATCGTGTTCATCACCCACGACCTCGACGAAGCCGTGCGCATCGGCAACCGCATCGCGATCCTCAAGGACGGCAAGCTGATCCAGGTCGGCACGCCGCGAGAGATCCTGCACTCGCCGGCGGATGAGTATGTCGATCGGTTCGTGCAGCGCCGGGCGGCGGTGGTTTGAGGCTGTGCACTGATTTGCAGGTTGGTGTTGTTGTGGCGAGGGGATTTATCCCCGCTGGGCTGCGTAGCAGCCCCGACTATCTGTAACTCAGTTGTATCAGGTTGACTTCATTGCTTGGTTTGGGGCTGCTACGCAGCCCAGCGGGGATAAATCCCCTCGCCACAAATGTTATTGGCAACTTTATGTGTATGAGGCTTTAGATGTCCCAGGCTGAAAAAATCATCATCGCCGATGTCCCCCTGCGTTGGCAGGACGTGGTCGCCGTCGCCCGTTTCGGCGCTCCGCTTGAGCTGTCGGCCCAGGCCTGGGCGCGGATCGACAATGCCCAGGCCATCGTGCAGCGCATCGTCGAAAGCGGCGAGCGCGCCTATGGCGTCAACACCGGCCTGGGGGCCTTATGCAATGTCTCGCTCAAGGACGAACAACTCAGCCAGCTGTCGCGCAACACCTTGCTCAGCCATGCCTGTGGCGTCGGCGCGCCGCTGGCCGATGAGCAGGCGCGGGCGATTCTCTGCGCCGCCATCCTCAACTACAGCCAGGGCAAGTCCGGTATTCATCGCCGGGTGGTCGAAGCGCTGCTGGCGTTGCTCAATCGCGGCATCACCCCGCAAGTGCCGTCCCAGGGGTCGGTGGGTTACCTGACCCACATGGCCCACATCAGCATTGCCCTGCTGGGTGTTGGGCAGGTCAGCTACCGCGGGCAAATCGTTCCGGCGCAACAGGCCCTGGCTGCCGAAGGCCTGCAACCGGTGCAACTGGGGGCCAAGGACGGTTTGTGCCTGGTCAACGGCACGCCATGCATGACCGGCTTGAGTTGCCTGGCCCTGGCCGATGCGACGCGCCTGGTGCAATGGGCCGATGTCGTCGGCGCCATGAGCTTCGAGGCCCAGCGCGGACAGATTGCCGCGTTCGACGCCGAGATCATCGCCCTCAAGCCGCACCCCGGCATGCAGCAGGTCGGGGCCAATTTGCGCGCCTTGCTCGACGGCAGCGAAGTGATTGCCTCGAGCCTGGGCATTCGCACCCAGGATGCCTTGAGCATCCGCTCGATCCCCCAGGTGCACGGGGCCGCTCGCGACCAGTTGGCGCATGCCCGGCAGCAGATCGAAACCGAACTCAACGCGGTCACCGATAACCCGCTGTTGCTGGGTACGCCGGAAAACTTCCGGGTCATGTCCCAGGCCAACCCCCACGGCCAATCGGTGGCCTTGGCGGCGGACCTGCTGGCGATTGCCATGGCGGAAATCGGCTCCATCGCCGAGCGCCGCCTCGACCGGTTGATCAACCCGCACGTCAGCGGCCTGCCGGCGTTCCTGGTGGCCAACCCCGGCGTGAACTCGGGGATGATGATCGTGCAGTACGTCGCCGCCTCTTTGTGTGCGCAGAACCGTCAGTTGGCGCAACCGACAGTACTCGATAACTACGTGACCTCGGGGTTGCAGGAAGATCACCTGAGCATGGGCACCAACGCGGCCTTGAAGCTGCACGGCGTATTGGAAAACTGCACGCAGATCCTTGCCATCGAGTACCTGCTGGCGGCCCAGGCCTTCGAATTTCTCAAGGGGCAACGCTTCGGCGCCGGCACCGGCGTTGCCTGGCAACTGCTGCGTGAACGGGTTCCGCCCTACGACCAGGACCGCTGGTTGGCGCCCGACATCGCCAGTGCCGCCGCGTTGCTGAAGGACCCCTACGTGCTGCATGACGCGTTACCGAATCTGAATTGAACACAACCGCCAGCGTGCCAAGGCACCTCTTGCCCACAAGGCATCGCCCACAAAGCGAAGGTGACGGATAACGGAACATTCCGGAGCGACTGGCGGATACATAAAAACTCTCAAAAGGAGCAGGAAATGACAGCGTTGAACTTGATCCCCGGCCAACTGAGCCTGGCTCAATTGCGTGACATCTATCAGCAGCCGGTGACACTGAGCCTCGACGCCAGTGCATCGGCGCAAATCGAAGCCAGCGTGGCGTGCGTGGAGCAGATCCTCGCCGAGAACCGCACCGCCTACGGTATCAACACCGGTTTCGGCCTGCTGGCCTCGACCCGCATTGCCAGCGAAGACCTGGAAAACCTGCAGCGCTCGCTGGTGCTGTCCCATGCCGCCGGTGTGGGCGAGCCGATCAGCGATGCGCTGGTGCGGTTGATCATGGTGCTCAAGGTCAACAGCCTGAGCCGGGGTTTTTCCGGCATTCGCCGGCAGGTGATCGATGCGCTGATCGCGCTGGTCAATGCCCAGGTGTATCCGCACATCCCGCTCAAGGGTTCGGTCGGGGCTTCCGGTGACCTGGCGCCGCTGGCTCATATGTCCCTGGTGCTGCTGGGCGAAGGTAAGGCCCGTTATAAAGGCGAATGGCTGCCGGCCGTCGAGGCCTTGAAAGTTGCCGGTCTCGCACCGCTGACCCTGGCCGCGAAAGAAGGCCTGGCGCTGCTCAATGGCACTCAGGTGTCCACCGCGTTCGCCCTGCGTGGCCTGTTCGAAGGCGAAGACCTGTTCGCCGGCGCCCTGGCCCTGGGCAGCCTGACCGTGGAAGCGGTGCTCGGTTCGCGCTCGCCGTTCGATGCCCGCATTCATGCCGCCCGTGGCCAGAAAGGCCAGATCGACGCCGCCGCGGCGTACCGCGACTTGCTGGGCGAGCGCAGCGAAATCTCCGCCTCGCACCAGAACTGCGACAAGGTCCAGGACCCATACTCCCTGCGCTGCCAACCGCAAGTGATGGGCGCGTGCCTGACCCAGTTCCGCCAGGCCGCCGAGGTGCTGGTGATCGAAGCCAACGCCGTGTCGGACAACCCGCTGGTGTTCGCCGCCGAAGGTGACGTGATTTCCGGCGGCAACTTCCACGCCGAACCGGTGGCCATGGCCGCCGACAACATGGCCCTGGCGATCGCGGAAATCGGCTCGCTCAGCGAGCGCCGCATTTCGCTGATGATGGACAAGCACATGTCGCAGTTGCCGCCGTTCCTGGTGGGCAATGGCGGGGTCAACTCCGGCTTCATGATTGCCCAGGTCACCGCGGCTGCCCTGGCGAGCGAGAACAAGGCGCTGTCCCATCCTCATTCGGTGGACAGCCTGCCGACCTCGGCCAACCAGGAAGACCACGTTTCCATGGCCCCGGCCGCTGGCAAGCGTCTTTGGGAGATGGCTGAGAACACCCGCGGGATTCTCGCGGTGGAATGGCTGGCGGCGTGCCAGGGCCTGGACCTGCGCGGCGGCCTGAAGACCTCGCCGAAGCTGGAGCAGGCCCGTGGCCTGCTGCGTGCAGAAGTGCCGTTTTATGAGAAGGACCGCTTCTTTGCGCCGGACATCAATGCCGCCAGTGAGCTGTTGGCGAGTCGTTGCCTGAACGAGTTGGTCACGGCGCAGTTGTTGCCGAGCCTGTAAGGACACCATCGCGAGCAAGCACACATGATGTTGATCCTACTCGATACCTGTGGGAGCGGGCTTGCTCGCGAAAGCGCAGGATCAGCTTGCATCAATGTCGAATGTGCCGCCGTCTTCGCGAGCAAGCCCGCTCCCACAGGTTCTGTGCAGTCCTTGTGGGAGCGAGCCTGCTCGCGAATCGATCTTGAATAATTCGAGGAAACCGGGATGAAAACCCTCTGGCAAAACTGCCACGCCGCGACCATGGCCCAGGGCGTCTACGCGATCATCGAAGACGCCGCCATCGTCACCCAGGGCGAACACATTCATTGGATCGGCCCGCGCGCAGAACTGCCGGCCGGCGACTATCCGGCGGTCAACGACCTCAAGGGCGCCTGGGTCACGCCGGGACTGATCGACTGCCACACCCACACGGTGTTCGGCGGCAACCGCAGCGGTGAGTTCGAGCAGCGCCTGCAAGGGGTCAGTTACGCCGACATCGCCGCGGCCGGTGGTGGCATCGCCAGCACCGTGCGCGCGACCCGCGCCGCCAGCGAAGAGGAACTGTTCGCCAGCGCCGCCAAGCGCCTGAAGAGCCTGCTGCGCGACGGCGTGACCACGGTGGAAATCAAGTCCGGTTACGGCCTGGACCTGGCCAGCGAGCGCAAGATCCTGCGGGTCATTCGTCGCCTGGGCGCCGAGTTGCCGGTGAGCGTGCGCAGCACCTGCCTGGCGGCCCATGCCTTGCCACCGGAATACAAAGATCGCGCCGATGACTACATCGAGCACATCTGCACCGTCATGCTCCCGGCCCTGGCGGCCGAGGGGCTGGTGGATGCGGTGGATGCCTTTTGCGAGTACCTGGCGTTTTCCCCGGCGCAGGTAGAGCGGGTGTTCATTACCGCGCAACAACTGGGGCTGCCGGTGAAGCTGCATGCCGAGCAGTTGTCGTCGTTGCACGGTTCGAGCCTGGCGGCCCGTTACCAGGCGCTGTCGGCCGATCACCTGGAGTTCATGACCGAGGACGACGCCATCGCCATGGCCGAATCCGGCACGGTAGCGGTGTTGTTGCCGGGGGCGTTCTATTTCCTGCGTGAAACCCAACTGCCGCCGATGGATGCCCTGCGCCGGCACGGCGTGAAGATCGCCGTGGCCAGCGATCTCAACCCTGGCACCTCGCCGGCGCTGTCGGTGCGCCTGATGTTGAACATGGCCTGCACCTGCTTTCGGATGACCCCGGAAGAAGCCCTGGCCGGCGTGACGATTCACGCCGCCCAGGCCTTGGGCATGGCCCGGACCCACGGTTCGCTGGAAGCCGGCAAGGTGGCCGACTTCGTCGCCTGGCACATCGATCGCCCGGCCGACCTGTCGTACTGGCTCGGGGGCGAACTGGAAAAACGCGTCGTGCGTCACGGCGTTGAAATCGATTGAGGAGAACGCTTGTGGAAAAGGTCCTGAATTTCACCCAGGGGCGCGTGCCGCTGTTGATCAGCATGCCCCACGCGGGCTTGCGCCTGACGCCGGCGGTGGAGGCCGGGTTGATCGCCGAGGCCCGGAGCCTGCCGGACACCGACTGGCACATCCCCAGGCTCTACGACTTTGCCGCCGAACTGGGCGCCAGCACCCTGGCTGGCGAGTATTCGCGTTTTGTCATCGACCTGAACCGTCCCGCCGACGACAAGCCGATGTACGTTGGCGCCACCACGGGGCTGTACCCGGCGACGCTGTTCGATGGCGTGCCGTTGTTCCGTGAAGGGCAGGAACCGTCCGCCGAGGAGCGGGCCCAGTACCTGGAGCAGGTCTGGATGCCTTATCACCAGGCCTTGCAACAGGAGCTGGCGCGGCTCAAGGCCGAGTTCGGCTACGCGTTGCTGTTCGACGCCCACTCGATCCGCTCGGTGATCCCGCACCTGTTCGACGGCAAGCTGCCGGACTTCAACCTCGGCACCTTCAACGGCGCCAGTTGCGACCCGAGGCTGGCCAGCCAGCTCGAAGCCATCTGCGCCCGTCATGACGCGTTCACCCACGTGCTCAACGGGCGCTTCAAGGGCGGGCACATCACCCGGCAGTACGGTAATCCGGCCGAAAACATCCACGCCGTGCAGCTGGAACTGTGCCAGAGCACCTACATGGAAGAGTTCGAGCCGTTCAGCTATCGGGCCGACCTCGCGGCGCCGACCCGGTTGGTCATCCGGGAGTTGCTTGAGGGCCTACTGGCTTGGGGGCGGGAGACTTATAAAAAATAAAGGTTATCGCGCTGCCTGTGTGGCGAGGGGATTCATCCCCGTTGGACTGCGCAGCAGTCCCAAATGGTGGGTGCGGCTCGTGCATTGTCGGGGCCGCTTCGCGACCCAGCGGGGATGAATCCCCTCGCCACAAGGTTCTCTATTGTTTGGGGCAGGGGGCATGCTCATTAAGGTCATTCGGGTTTATGATGCCGGACGGCAGACTAAATAGAAGTCCCCACAGGGATGACTCGACCCCTTACGGAGCGCGCAATGCAGACTTTGTACCCGCAGATCAAACCCCATGCCCGGCACGATCTGGCTGTCGATGAAACCCACACGCTCTATGTCGATGAAAGCGGCTCTGCCGAAGGCCTGCCGGTGGTGTTCATTCACGGTGGCCCGGGTGCCGGCTGCGATGCCCAGAGTCGTCGCTATTTCGACCCGAACCTGTACCGCATCGTCACCTTCGACCAGCGTGGCTGCGGGCGCTCCACGCCCCATGCCAGCCTGGAAAACAACACCACCTGGGACCTGGTCGAAGACCTCGAGCGCATTCGCAAGCACCTGGGCATCGAGAAGTGGGTGCTGTTCGGCGGCTCCTGGGGCTCGACCCTGGCCCTGGCCTACGCCCAGACGCATCCGGAGCGGGTCCATGGCCTGATCCTGCGTGGGATCTTCCTGTGCCGCCCGCAGGAAATCGAGTGGTTCTACCAGGCCGGTGCCAGTCGCCTGTTCCCCGACTACTGGCAGGATTACATCGCGCCGATCCCGCTGGACGAGCGCGACGACCTGCTGGGCGCCTTCCACAAGCGCCTGACCGGCAACGACCAGATCGCCCAGATGCACGCCGCCAAGGCCTGGTCGATCTGGGAGGGTCGTACCGCGACCCTGCGCCCGAACCCGTTGGTGGTCGATCGTTTCTCCGAGCCGCAACGCGCGCTGTCGATCGCCCGGATCGAATGCCACTACTTCACCAACAACGCCTTCCTGGAGCCCAACCAGTTGATCCGCGACATGGGCAAGATCGCGCATTTGCCGGGCGTGATCGTGCACGGTCGCTACGACGTCATCTGCCCGCTGGACAACGCCTGGGAACTGCACCAGAACTGGCCTAACAGCGAACTGCAGGTGATCCGCGATGCCGGGCACGCCGCTTCGGAGCCGGGCATTACCGATGCGCTGGTGCGCGCTGCCGGGCAGATGGCCCGGCGCCTGCTCGACCTGCCGCCCGAAGAAGCATGAAGGGGCTGTTGCAACGGGTTCGCGGCGCTCGGGTCGAAGTCGCCGGCGAGGTGGTCGGTGCCGTGGACCAAGGCTTGCTCGTGCTGGTGGCGGTCGAGCCTGAAGATACCCAGGCCAGTGCCGACAAACTGCTGCATAAGCTGCTTAACTATCGGGTGTTCAGTGACGCCGACGGCAAGATGAACCTGTCCCTGGCCGACGTGGGGGGCGGTTTGCTGCTGGTGTCGCAGTTCACGCTGGCGGCGGACACCAAGAGCGGTTTGCGCCCGAGCTTCTCGACGGCCGCGCCTCCTGCCCAGGGGGAAGCACTGTTCAAGTATCTGGTCACGCAGGCGAAACAGGTGCATGGCACTGTGGCATCAGGTAGATTCGGCGCCGACATGCAGGTCCATCTGGTCAACGATGGTCCGGTAACGTTCCTGTTACAGGTCTGAAAGCGTTTGAAACATCTTTTCAGGCCTTTTTCCAGGAAAAACTAGGAGTTTTCTCGATAAATACTTTGTTGCCCCTGATGCGTTGTCACGCGGCCTACTAGATAATCGCGCGCTACGGGGGACCGGCATTCGCTGGTCCATTTGACTTAGGTAGAGACTTGTCCTGGACCGTTTGGGGAATCATTTTCTTCCATCGGAGTCGGAACAATGCTCGCCAACTTGGCAGGAGTGGTCCGCGAGGTCGGTTTTTTCAAAGCCGATACCCAGCAGATACTTTATCTGGCCGTTGGTTTTTTGATCTGTTTTCGGCGAGGGTTGCTCGTGATTGTTAGTCCCTGTAATGCACCAAAAATGTCTGCCAAACGGTTTAGAAACGCTCTGGTAGCGGGCTCGGCCCTGTTGTGCCTGTTCGGCGCGGGCCAACTGTGGGCATTCAGCCTGGATGATGTATCGGCGAAGGCTCAAGAACTGGCCGGGCAAAAATATGAAGCCCCGCGCAGCAATCTGCCGAACGAATTCCGCGAAATGAAATTCGCTGACTATCAAAAAATCCGTTTCCGCACCGAAAAAGCCGAATGGGCCGACCAGAAGACGCCATTCCGGCTGTCGTTCTATCACCAGGGCATGCATTTCGACACGCCGGTGAAAATCAACGAAATCACCGCCACGAACGTCGAAGAGATCAAATACGATCCTTCGCGCTTCGATTTCGGCGATGTCAAATTCGATCCAAAGGCCACCGAGCAGTTGGGCTATGCGGGTTTCCGCGTGCTGTACCCGATCAACAAGGCCGACAAGCAAGACGAAATCATGACCATGCTGGGCGCGAGCTACTTCCGCGTCATCGGCAAGGGCCAGGTCTATGGCTTGTCCGCCCGTGGCATGGCCATCGACACGGCACTGCCTTCCGGTGAAGAATTCCCGCGCTTTCGCGAGTTCTGGATCCAGCGCCCGAAACCTACCGACAAGCACCTGGTGATCTTTGCCCTGCTGGATTCGCCACGGGCCACGGGCGCCTACCGCCTGACCCTGCGTCCGGGCACCGACACCGTGGTCGACGTGAAGTCGCGCATGTTCCTGCGTGATCGCGTGACCAAGCTGGGCGTTGCCCCGTTGACCAGCATGTACCTGTTCGGCGCCAACCAGCCGTCCAAGGTGCTCAACTACCGTCGCGAGCTGCACGACTCCAGCGGCCTGTCGATCCATGCCGGCAACGGCGAGTGGATCTGGCGTCCGCTGAACAACCCGAAACACCTGGCCGTGAGCAATTTCTCGGTGGAGAACCCACGCGGTTTCGGCCTGTTGCAACGTGGCCGCGATTTCAGCCACTACGAAGACCTGGATGACCGCTACGACAAGCGTCCAAGTGCCTGGATCGAGCCGAAAGGCGATTGGGGCAAGGGCACTGTCGACCTGGTGGAAATCCCCACCGCCGACGAAACCAACGACAACATCGTTGCGTTCTGGAGCCCGGAAAAACTGCCTGAGCCCGGCCAACCGCTGGACTTCAGCTACCGCCTGCACTGGACCCTCGACGAAGCCAGCCTGCATTCGCCGGACAGCGCCTGGGTCAAGCAGACCCTGCGTTCCACCGGTGACGTGAAACAATCCAACCTGATCCGCCAGCCGGATGGCAGCGTGGCCTACCTGGTGGATTTCGAGGGTCCTTCGTTGCAGGCCCTGCCGGAAGACGCCGAGGTGCGTAGCCAGGTCAGCGTCGGCGACAACGCCGAGATCGTCGAGAACAGCGTGCGTTACAACCCGGAAACCAAGGGCTGGCGCCTGACCCTGCGCATGAAGATCAAGGACGCCAAGCAGGCCACCGAGATGCGCGCAGCGCTGGTACGTCCGTTGACGCCTGTCGAGGCGCCGGCCGCGGCGCACACCGTCACCACGACGCTGGCCAAGGCTGACAAGGTCGCCAGGCAGCAGAGCGAAAAAGAAACCGCCAAGGAAAAAGGGCAGGAGGAAACCAAGGCCGTCAAGTCTGCTTCCGCTGCCGTTGAAGCGACCCCAACCCCGCAGGAACCGGAAGCGACTGAACAAGTCCTGACCGAGACCTGGAGCTATCAGTTGCCAGCCGATGAGTAATACGCCAGTCAAGCCAGAGTCACTCAGCGAGTACCTGGCCCATTTGCCCATGACCGACGAGCAGCGCGCCGAACTGGCGGGCTGCAAGTCCTTCAGCGAACTGCACGAGCGCCTTTCGTCGTCGACGTTCGACGCCCCTGAAGAGGCGGCGCAGGCTTCGGTGGGTCGTCGCTTGACCCTGAGCACCGCCGAGGAGCTTGCCGACGCCGAAATGCTGGGGCTCGACGCCAGCGGCCGGGTGTGCCTCAAGGCGACGCCGCCGATTCGTCGGACCAAGGTCGTGCCGGAACCCTGGCGCACCAACATCCTGGTGCGCGGCTGGCGGCGCCTGACCGGCCGGACCAACCCGCCGAAGCCGCCCAAGGACGAGCGTGTGCTGCCACACGCCCGTTGGCGTACGGTGGGTTCGATCCGTCGTTATATCCTGCTGATCCTGATGCTCGGCCAGACCATCGTCGCCGGCTGGTACATGAAAGGCATCATGCCGTACCAGGGCTGGTCGTTGGTGGACCTGGACGAAGTCCTGCATCAACCGCTGTCCCAGACCGCTACGCAGGTGCTGCCGTATGCCCTGCAAACCAGCATCCTGATCCTGTTCGGGATCCTGTTCTGCTGGGTGTCGGCGGGTTTCTGGACCGCATTGATGGGCTTTCTTGAGCTGCTCACCGGCCACGACAAGTACCGTATCTCCGGTGCCAGTGCCGGCAACGAGCCGATTCCCAAGGACGCCCGCACCGCCCTGGTGATGCCGATCTGCAACGAAGACGTGCCGCGGGTTTTCGCCGGCTTGCGCGCGACCTTCGAGTCGGTGGCCGCCACCGGCGACCTGGACCGCTTCGACTTCTTCGTGCTCAGCGACAGTAACGAAACCGATATCTGTGTCGCCGAGCAGCAGGCCTGGCTGGACGTCTGCCGTGAAGCCGGGGGCTTCGGCAAGATTTTCTACCGTCGCCGTCGCCGTCGCGTGAAGCGCAAGAGCGGTAACCTCGACGACTTCTGCCGTCGCTGGGGCAGTGACTACAAGTACATGGTCGTGCTCGACGCCGACAGCGTCATGAGCGGCGAGTGCCTGACCAGCCTTGTGCGCCTGATGGAAGCGACGCCGGACGCCGGCATCATCCAGACCGCGCCGAAGGCCTCGGGCATGGACACGCTGTATGCGCGCATGCAGCAGTTCGCCACCCGGGTGTACGGTCCGCTGTTCACTGCCGGCCTGCACTTCTGGCAGCTGGGCGAATCCCACTACTGGGGCCATAATGCGATCATCCGCATGAAGCCGTTCATCGAGCACTGCGCCCTGGCGCCACTGCCCGGTAAAGGCGCGTTCGCCGGGGCGATCCTGTCCCACGACTTCGTCGAAGCCGCGTTGATGCGTCGTGCCGGCTGGGGCGTCTGGATTGCCTATGACCTGCCAGGCAGCTACGAAGAGTTGCCGCCGAACCTGCTGGACGAACTCAAGCGTGACCGTCGCTGGTGCCACGGCAACCTGATGAACTTCCGGCTGTTCCTGGTCAAGGGCATGCACCCGGTGCACCGTGCGGTGTTCCTGACCGGCGTGATGTCGTACCTGTCGGCGCCGCTGTGGTTCTTCTTCCTGGTGCTGTCCACCGCGCTGCTGGCGGTGAACACGCTGATGGAGCCGCAGTACTTCCTCGAACCGCGCCAGCTCTATCCGCTGTGGCCGCAGTGGCATCCGGACAAGGCCATCGCCCTGTTCTCGACCACCATCGTGCTGTTGTTCCTGCCCAAGCTGCTGAGCATCGTGCTGATCTGGGCCAAGGGCGCGAAAGAGTTTGGTGGCAAGTTCAAGGTGACCTTGTCGATGCTGCTGGAGATGCTGTTCTCCATGCTGCTGGCGCCGGTGCGGATGATCTTCCACACCCGTTTCGTGCTCGCCGCGTTCCTTGGCTGGGCCGCGACCTGGAACTCGCCCAAGCGTGACGACGATTCCACGCCGTGGAGCGAAGCGGTCAAGCGCCACGGCCCGCAAACCCTGCTGGGCTTCTTCTGGGCCTTGCTGGTGATCTGGCTGAACCCGAGCTTCCTGTGGTGGCTGGTGCCGATCGTCGGTTCGCTGATGCTGTCGATCCCGGTGTCGGTGATCTCCAGCCGCGTCGGCCTGGGCCTGAAGTCCCGTGACGAAAACCTGTTCCTGATCCCTGAGGAATACGCGCCGCCACAGGAACTGGTGTCGACTGACCAGTACACCCATGAAAACCGTTGGCACGCGCTGAACGACGGCTTCATCCGGGCGGTGGTCGATCCACAACAGAACGCCCTGGCCTATGCGCTGGCCACCTCGCGGCACGGCAAGGCCGAGCCGATCGAGTGGCTGCGAGTCGAACGCGTGCGCCATGCCCTCAAGGTCGGCCCGTCGGGGCTGAACAACGGCGAGCGCCTGGCACTGTTGAGCGACCCGGTGGCCCTGTCCCGCCTGCATCAGCAGGTTTGGAGCGAGGCTCATCCGGAGTGGCTGGCAGCGTGGCGTGCATCGGTGAAGGCCGATCCTCATGCGCCGTTGCTACCGCTTCAGCCGTTGAGCACGCAGCCTCAATTGGCCTGATCCGCAAAAAGCCCCGCTTCTGCAAAGATTCGGGGCTTTTTGTTGGTCTGGGTATTTGGGGGATATCCGTTGCTGCGGTTACGGCGGCTTGGGGTTCCGCCCTTACGGCGGCTTACTTTTGAAAAGCGCAAAAGTAAGCAAAACGCTCTTGCCCCACCACTGGGCACCTCGCTTAGGCGAGGTGTTCCCTCACTCCGGCATTGCTCCGTGGGCCCGCCGCGAAGGGCCATCCATGGCCCAGCGCGGCTAACCCGGCATCCATGCCGGGTTGCCCACTACGCAATGCCTGCGTTCGGCCCTTGTGGTTAATGGGGCGCTCAAGATCAAGATCCAAAGCCAAAGCCAAAGCCAAAGCCAAAGCCAAAGCCAAAGCCAACGGCAACGGCAACGGCAACGGCAACGGCAACGGCTTTGGTATGGAAACAGGCTGCCCGTGGCGAGGGAGCTTGCTCCCGCTGGGTGGCGCAGCCGCCCCTTTTTTTATTGACGTCCACTGCGCGGTCGAGCGGGAGCAAGCTGCTTCGCCACGTTTTAGGTGCGCTCAAGGTTGTGTATTGAGTTCGTCCAGCATTCGATTCGTCAACAAACCGCCCAGCTCAATCAGTTGCTGAATGCCTAGGGCAAAATGACGCCGCGAACCATCCAGGTCGAATGCAAGGTTGTTGATCATGGTATTCGCTGAAGCCAGGGTTTCGCTTAGGTTGGCCAGCAGCGTTTCACTGTCCAAATCCTCCACGACGGTGAATAGCTGGCCGGGTAGTGGTTTTTTCTTGGGTTGGGGTTGGGGGTTCGGGTCGAGGTAATGGTCGAGGACGCGTTCGGTGACTTCGTCGATTTTCTTCGAATCGGAGCCGGCGTCGGCTGAGGTGGGGTCGGTTTCTGGAGGATTGGGAGTAGCTTTGAACATAGGTGGCATTCCGTTTACTGGGGTTGGAGCTGCCACGTTCGTTTCCAAGCGAGGGGGTGGCAGCCGTACGCAGGTTGGAAAACCAGGGTAAACGAGCCCGGCAGACCCGAAGGTCTCCCGCGCACAGCTGCCATAACGAATCGTGCGAAAACGGACGCAAGCTTACGTTATGAGGAGCGCATTTGCGCTGTTTACTGGTCAGGTTTCCAAGCCCGGTCGCTGAATTGGCAGCGACAACCCGAGGTTAACGAGAGCTCTTCCCACCCGGCAACCGCCAGAACTCGTCGGAAAAATCTGCCTGAATCAAAAGCGTGTCCGACCATTCCCACACATTTTGGTTGGCTGCCAGACCGCGATCGCGAGCAAGCTCGCTCCCACAATTGGATCGGGGTACAACCGCAAGCATCAGGCCGGCCGCTAGGCCGCCTCGATTTGCTTTTGCTTTTGCCTTGGCTTTTGATCTTAGACGCCCCATCAACCACAAGGGCGGAACGCAGGCGTTGCGCAGTGGGCATCCCGGCATGGATGCCGGGATAGCCGCGCTGGGCCATGGATGGCCCTTCGCGGCGGGCCCACGGAGCAATGCCGGAGTGAGGGAACACCGAGCCTCGGCGAGGTGCCCAGTGGTGGGGCAAGAGCGCTTTGGTTACTTTCGCGCTTTTCGAAAGTGACCCGCCGTAAGGGCGGAACCCTAAGTCGCCGTTACCGCAGCAATGGATATACACACCACCCAGAGAGCACCACCCAGGGAGCACCACCAACAGGATCAAGCTAAACCCTGAACCGCCCCACCAACGTCTGCAAATGCACCCCCAACCGCGCCAGTTCAGCACTCGAAGCCGCAGTCTCTTCACTGGCCGCAGAAGTCTGCTCCGACACATCCCGCACATTCAGCACGCTACGGTTGATCTCCTCGGCCGTGGCGCTTTGCTGCTCGGCGGCCGCGGCGATCTGTTGGTTCATCGACTGGATCGCCGAGACGGTACGGGTGATGTTTTCCAAGGAACCGCCAGCACGGCGCGTCAGTTCGACGCTGCTGTCGGTCAGGCCGCGGCTGTTGTCCATGATTGTGGCGACTTGCTGGGTGCCGTTCTGCAGGCCCAGGATCAGCTCTTCGATCTCTTCGGTGGACTTCTGGGTGCGCTGGGCCAGGCTGCGGACTTCGTCGGCGACCACGGCGAAGCCACGTCCGGCCTCACCGGCGCGGGCGGCTTCGATGGCGGCGTTGAGGGCCAGCAGGTTGGTTTGCTGGGCCACGGACTTGATCACGTCGAGCACGCTGCCGATCTTGTCGCTTTCGCGCTTGAGGTCGCTCATGGCGGTGGTGGAGTGGCCGACTTCCTCGGCCAGGCGTTCGATCTGCGCGATGGCTTCGCCCACCACCCGCTCACCCTCGCGGGCCTGCTGGTCGGCGGCGACGGCGGCTTCGGACGCTTCCTCGGCATTACGTGCCACTTCCTGCACCGTGGCGGTCATTTCGTGCATGGCGGTGGCGACCTGATCGGTTTCCACTTTCTGGTTGTTGACCCCGGCGCTGGTCTGTTCGGTGACGGCGGAGAGTTGTTCGGCGGCGCTGGCGATCTGCGTGACGCCTTCGCCGATGCCGCCGATCAGTTGCCGCAGGCTGACCACCATCCGTTGCAGGCTGCTTTGCAACTGCCCCATCTCATCGCGGCGACGAACCTCGAGGTTCTGGCTCAGGTCGCCGGAGGCCACCCGTTCCAGTGCCACCAGGGTCTGTTGCAGCGGCACGACGATCTGCCGGGTGATGAGCCAGGCGGCCAGCAGGCCAAACGCCAGCGCCAGTACGGTGACGATGATCAGCGTGCTTTTTGCGCTGGCCGTTTCTTCATTGCGTTTCTCGGTCTGCGAGGTCGTCAACTGATTGCTCAGGTCATTCAGGCTGGTCTCCTCTTGTGTCATTTTCTTCAGAGCCGAGGCGGTGGCGACCTGGGAATCGCGGAACTGGCTGACCGCCGCGCGATAGGCTTTCATCGATTCGGTGGCCTGTTGCAGGTTGGCGGTGTGTTGCTCCGGCAGTTTGCCTGGCAAGCCTTCCAGGTTTTTCAGGACGTTGTCGATGGCGTCCAACGCCGGCTGTTCGGCATCGGCCTTGCCGCTGTAGGTGTAGCCGCGGACCTGGTAGCGGGCCTGCTGGATCAGCTTGCTCAACTCGACCACGTCGTTGAACGGGGCAATGCTATCGCCTTGGCGCAAGGCGTTCTCGACTTCAGTAACCTTGGCCACGGCATTGTCGGCGTTGGCGCCCAACTTGGATCGGGCCGACTCGCGATCCTGCGTCGCCTGGGTCATGTCGGCAAAAGCGCGCTTGTATTCGTCGAGGTTGGCCAACTGTTGGTTGAGCAGGTCGCGGTCCGCTGGTCGCACGAATCGATCGAGGGCCGCCTGGAGGCTCCCTTGAAGCTTGGCCAGGTAGTCGCTCACGGCTGCCGGCCCTTGTTCGCCGCGACGCATCTCGTAGTCGAGGCGGGCGACTCGAAGGTCCTTGGCCAACTCGTTGAGGCTGGAGATGGAGGCCTGCTTGTCTGCGCGGCTGATCACGCTGCTCAGGCTGTTCCAGCCGGCGAGGGTGCTCAGGAGGGTCATGAACAGCACCAGGCCAAAACCGACGCCCAGTTTGCGATTGACGCTTACATTTCCCAGCTTCTCGGTCAGCCAACTGAACATGTTGATACTCCCCTCGAACCGTTTTATAGGCCTTATGAGGAGAGTATCGACCATAGACGAGCGATCTGTAGGAAATAGGCCGGCGTATTTCCAGGGCGAAGCAATCCGTGCCCCGCCCTGGCTGTTGCCGGTGCTAGACCTTGAACCGACCCACCAACGTCTGCAAGTGAACGCCCAGGCGGGCCAGCTCGGCGCTGGAGGTGGCGGTTTCTTCGCTGGCGGCCGAGGTTTGTTCGGAGACGTCGCGCACATTGAGCACGCTGCGGTTGATCTCTTCGGCCGTGGCGCTCTGCTGTTCGGCGGCCGCGGCGATCTGTTGGTTCATCGATTGGATCGCCGAGACGGTGCGGGTGATGTTTTCCAGGGAACCGCCGGCGCGGCGCGTCAGTTCGACGCTGCTGTCGGTCAGGCCGCGGCTGTTGTCCATGATCGTGGCGACCTGTTGGGTGCCGTTCTGCAGGCCCAGGATCAGCTCTTCGATCTCTTCGGTGGACTTCTGGGTGCGCTGGGCCAGGCTGCGGACTTCATCGGCCACTACCGCGAAGCCACGTCCGGCCTCACCGGCGCGGGCGGCCTCAATGGCGGCGTTGAGGGCCAGCAGGTTGGTTTGCTGGGCCACGGACTTGATCACGTCGAGCACGCTGCCGATCTTGTCGCTTTCGCGCTTGAGGTCGCCCATCGCCGCGGTGGAGTTACCCACTTCGAGTGCCAGGCGTTCGATCTGGGAGATGGCTTCGCCCACCACCCGCTCACCTTCGCGGGCCTGCTGGTCGGCGGCGACGGCGGCTTCGGACGCTTCCTCGGCATTACGTGCCACTTCCTGCACCGTGGCGGTCATTTCATGCATAGCGGTGGCGACCTGGTCGGTTTCCACCTTCTGGCTGTTGACCCCGGCACTGGTCTGTTCGGTGACGGCGGAGAGTTGTTCGGCGGCGCTGGCGATCTGCGTGACGCCTTCGCCGATGCCACCGATCAACTGGCGCAGGCCCACGGTCATGCTGTGCATGGCGCGTTGCAGTTGGCCCAGTTCGTCGCGCCGATCTGAGGTGAGGTTATAGGTCAGGTCGCCAGCGGCTACGCGTTCGGCCACCGTCAAGGTCTGGCCGAGAGGGCCGACGATCTGACGGGTGATGAACAAAGCGGCGACCACACCCAACAGCAGCGCCAGCGCGGCGGCGACGATCAGGACGGTCTTGGCCTGGGCGGCGTCACGGTCACGCACGGCGGTCTGGGAGACGGTCAGTTTCTGGCTGGCGTCCATCAACACCTGGCCTTGCTCGGTCATGCGCTGGAGCGCCGCGGCGTTGTCGATCTGCGAGTCTCGGAACTGGCTGACAGCCGCGCGATAGAGGTTGAACGAGTCGTTGGCCTGTTGCAGGTTGGCCCGATATTCCTCAGGCAACTGCTCGGGCAAACGAGCCAGCAGCTTGAGTACGTTATCGATGGCCTCGAGGGCGGGTTGCTGGGCATCGCTCTTACCGCTGTAGGTATAACCGCGCACCTGATAACGCGCTTGCTGGACCGCTTTACTCAGGGTCACGATGCTGTTGAAGGACGAGATATCGCCCGATTGCAGCAGCGCCTTTTCAACGTCGGCGACGCGGGCCACGGCATTGTCGGCGTTGGCGCCCAGCTTGCTGCGGGCATCTTCGCGGCTGACGGTGGCGCGGGTCATCTGGGCAAAGGCGCCTTTGTATTCCGTGACGGCGGCCAGTTGTTTATCGATCAGCGCCACATCGGCCGGTTGTTCAATCAACTGGCGAGCGGTATTGAGCCCGGCTTCGAGTCGGCCAAGCAGGTCGTTGACCGGTTGTGGTCCTTTCTCGCCGCGTGTGGTGTTGTACTCGATGCTTGCCAGATTCAGGTCCTGGCTCAAGTCGTTGAGACTGGCGATGAACCCCAGCTTGTCGCCCCGGCTGATGACATTGCCCAGGCCGGACCAGCCGGTGAACGCGATCATCACTGTGAGAAACAGCACCAGGCCGAAGCCTGCACCGAGTTTGCGATTAACGCTTACGTTTCCCAGACCCTGGGCAAGCCATCGGAACATGCTGATACTCCCTTGGAGCGTTGAATTGGACTTGTGGGCGCTGTATCGGCGGCTCGGGTGGGATCTGTAGCCATGACGCTGACGAACTTAAGCGTGTGGGGCTTGTGGCGGGGCTCGCCACAGGACGTCAATCAACCGCAGGGCATCAGAACAGCCGTGCAAGCAGCGCCGTGACCGCGGTCTCGACCCGCAGGATTCGCTCGCCCAGTTGCACCGGTTGCAGGCCTGCCTTGCCCAGCAGGTCGATTTCGTAGGGGATCCAGCCACCTTCCGGGCCAATGGCCAGTGTCACCGGCTCCGTCAGCGCCCGGGGGCAGGGCGGGTGGTTGCCCGGATGGCCCACCAGGCCCAGGGTGCCTTGGGTGATGGCCGGCAGGCGGTCTTCGACGAAGGGCTTGAAGCGTTTTTCGATGATGATCTCGGGCAGCACGCTGTCCCGGGCCTGCTCCAGGCCAAGGATCAATTGCTCGCGAATGGCCTCGGGTTCGAGGAACGGCGTCTGCCAGAAGCTCTTTTCCACCCGGTAGCTGTTGACCAGCACCACCCGCGGTACACCCATGGTGGCGACGGTCTGGAACACCCGCCGGAGCATCTTGGGGCGGGGCAGGGCCAGCACCAGCGTCAACGGCAGCTTGGCCGGCGGCGGCTGGTCGAGGCTCACCTGCAGCTCGGCCTCGCGGGCTTCCAGGCGCAGTACCTGAGCCGTGCCCATCAAGCCGCCGAGGCGCCCGACCCGCAGGCTGTCGCCGACGGCGCTGCGGTGGACTTCCTGCATGTGGGTCAGCCGGCGATCACTCAGGATCACCCGGTCCGGCCCGATGAAGTCAGCCTCTTCGAGCAGCAGCAGGTTCACGCTTGGGTCGCAGGCGGTTGGTCGTTGTGGTCGTCAACCGTCTCGTCTTCCGGGTGTTCGCTGCGCTTGCGCACCAGGCCGCCGAACAGCACGCCGATCTCGAACAGCAACCACATCGGCACGGCTAGCAGGGTCTGGGAGAAGATGTCCGGTGGGGTCAGGATCATGCCGACCACGAAGCAGCCGATGATCACGTACGGACGGATCTTCTTCAGGTACTCGACGTCAACGACGCCGATCCACACCAGGAGCACCACCGCCACGGGGATTTCGAACGCCACGCCGAAGGCGAAGAACAGCGTCATGACGAAATCCAGGTAGCTGGTGATGTCGGTCATCATCTCCACGCCTGCCGGGGTGGCGGCGGCGAAGAACTTGAAGATCAGCGGGAACACCAGGAAATAGGCGAAAGCCATGCCGGTGTAAAACAGCAGGATGCTGGACACCAGCAGCGGCACGGCGATGCGTTTTTCGTGCTTGTACAGGCCGGGCGCAATGAAGCCCCAGATCTGGTGCAGGATCACCGGGATCGCCAGGAACAGCGAGACCATCATCGTCAGCTTCAGGGGCGTCAGGAACGGTGACGACACGTCGGTGGCGATCATCGTCGCGCCGGCCGGCAGGTACTGGCGCAGCGGCGTGGAGACGAAGGTGTAGATCTGCTGGGTGAAGGCGAACAGCCCGGCAAAGATAATGAAGACCGCCGCGACGCAACGCAGCAGGCGCGTGCGCAGCTCGGTGAGGTGCGATACCAGCGGCATCGGCTGGTCATGCTCTGGGATATTGCTCATGGGGCTCGCGGCGGCAATGTAGGGTCGTTGGGAGCGGCTGGGGGCGTGGCCGTCGGGGCCGGCTCCACTGGTTTGGCTGGTTCGGCCGGTGCCTGCAACGCATCGGTCGCCGGCGCTTGCGGGGCAATCGTCGGCTCGACCGCAGGGGCGACCGGCGTCGGCTCCTGCTGGGTCGGCGTGAGGATTTTGCGCGCTTCCTGCTCCAGGGACAGGATGTGTTCGTTGTGCAGTTGCCGACGGATGTCGTCGGCACCGATTTCACGTTCAACTTCCTGTTTGATCGCGTTGAAGCTGCGCTTCAGGCGCCCGATCCACAGACCGGCGGTGCGCGCAGCACCCGGCAGGCGCTCGGGGCCCAGGACCAGCAGGGCAACGAGGCCGACGAGCAGCAGTTCAGTGAAGCTGATCCCAAACATTAGTCAGTGCTCACGAGTCTTTGCGGGTCGGCTCTTCGACTTTCTGGGCCTGCACGTCGATGGTGTGCGGCGCACTCACAGGCTGGGTCGCCTGGGGATGGACAGGTTGGGCCGGTGGAACCGGTTGGGCCGGTGCCGCGCTCGGGTCGGCGGGTTTTTCGTCATCGTTCATGGCCTTGCGAAAGCCCTTGATCGACTCGCCGACATCGGTGCCGAGGTTCTTCAGTTTCTTGGTGCCGAACACCAGCACCACGACGACCAGGATGACGATCCAGTGTTTCCAGTCAAAAATACCCATGTGGCTATTCCTCTCAAGAGTTGATCAGGCGGACGGACGCGAGGCTTTCTCGACATGCCCGGACAGACCGAAGCGACGGTCCAGTTCATCCAGTACGGCCTGTGGATGCTGCCCGAGTTGGGCCAGCATGACCAGGCTGTGGAACCACAGGTCGGCGGTCTCGTAGATCACGTCGCTGCAGTCACCGCTGATGGCGGCGTCCTTGGCGGCGATGATGGTCTCGACCGACTCTTCGCCGACTTTTTCCAGAATCTTGTTCAAACCCTTGTGGTACAGGCTGGCGACATAGGAGCTGTCGGCCGCGGCGCCCTTGCGCTCTTCCAGCACCTGGGCCAGGCGGGTCAGGGTGTCACTCATGGGGATGTCCTGAATAAATGGCATGCGGGTCCTTGAGCACCGGGTCGACGGTTTTCCAGTCGCCGTTCTCGAAGACGCGATAGAAGCAGCTTTGACGGCCGGTGTGGCAGGCGATCTCGCCGACCTGTTCGACCATCAGGATGATGACGTCGCCGTCGCAGTCCAGGCGCATCTCATGCAGGTGCTGGACATGTCCGGACTCTTCACCCTTGCGCCACAGCTTGCCACGCGAACGTGACCAATAGATGGCGCGGTTCTCGGCGGCCGTCAGGGCCAGTGCCTCGCGGTTCATCCAGGCCATCATCAATACGCGCCCGGTCTTGTGATCCTGGGCGATGGCCGGCACCAGGCCGTCAGCGTCCCACTTGATCTCGTCCTGCCAGTTTTTCATCTTCGACTCCGACAATGGGCCGCGCACTTGGCGTCGGCGGGCCCAGCGTTGAAACAGTGTGCCAGTGCGAACCGGTGCTGGCTATCGGCGAACGACCAGATACAGACCCACCACTACCATGACACCGGCCGGCCAATGGCCCAGTTGGCTCAACGGCCCGCCGCTGGCCAGCACCGCGCCGCCGCCCAGGTGGGCCGCGCCGAGCAGGCGCAGGAACCAGTCGTCCTTGCGTTTGTGCCAGGGCGGTGGCGGGTCCTGGGCATGGGGCTGGGACATGCGCTCCAGCAGGTCGCGGGTCATGTTGGCCAGGTGCGGGATCTGCTCGAACTGGCTCTGCACGTTGCCCAGCAGGGTGCGCGGGCTGACGCGCTCGCGCATCCAGCGTTCGAGGAAGGGCTGGGCGGTGTTCCACAGGTCCAGGTCCGGGTACAGCTGGCGACCGAGGCCTTCGATGTTCAGCAGGGTCTTTTGCAGCAGCACCAGTTGCGGCTGGACTTCCATGTTGAAGCGGCGTGCGGTCTGGAACAGGCGCATCAGCACCTGGCCGAAGGAAATATCCTTTAACGGTTTTTCGAAGATCGGTTCGCACACGGTGCGGATCGCCGCTTCGAATTCGTTGAGCTTGGTCTCGGCCGGCACCCAGCCAGAGTCGATGTGCAACTGGGCTACCCGACGGTAGTCGCGCTTGAAGAAGGCGAACAGGTTGCGGGCCAGGTAGTCCTGGTCTTCCGGGGTGAGGCTGCCGACGATGCCGCAGTCGATGGCAATGTACTGTGGGCTCCACGGCTGCACGGTGCTGACGAAGATGTTGCCCGGGTGCATGTCGGCGTGGAAGAAACTGTCGCGGAACACCTGGGTGAAGAAGATCTCCACGCCGCGTTCGGCGAGCATCTTCATGTCGGTGCGCTGGTCGGCCAGGGTCGCCAGGTCGGTGACCTGAATGCCGTAGATGCGCTCCATCACCAGCACTTTCGGCCGGCACCAGTCCCAGTAGACTTGCGGCACGTAGAGCAGGGGCGAGCCTTCGAAGTTGCGGCGCAACTGGCTGGCGTTGGCCGCCTCGCGTAGCAGGTCGAGTTCGTCGTAGATGGTTTTCTCGTAGTCCTGGACCACGTCCACCGGGTGCAGCAGGCGTGCATCGGCCGACAGCCGCTCGGCGGCGCGGGCGAGGATGAACAGCCATGCCAGGTCCTGGGCGATGATCGGCTTGAGGCCCGGGCGGATCACCTTGACCACCACTTCTTCGCCGCTCTTGAGTTGTGCGGCGTGCACCTGGGCCACGGAGGCCGAGGCCAGGGGCTCGACGTCGAAGCGGCTGAAGACTTCGCTGATTTTCTTGCCCAACTGCCCTTCGATCAGTGCCACCGACACCTTGGAGTCGAACGGCGGCACGCGGTCTTGCAGCAGCATCAGCTCATCGGCGATGTCTTCGGGCAACAGGTCGCGACGGGTCGAGAGGATCTGCCCGAACTTGATGAAGATCGGCCCCAGGTCCTGCAAGGCCAGGCGCAGGCGTGCGCCGCGACTCAGGTCCAGGGTGCGCCGGGGCAGCCAGCGCCACGGCAGCACGAAGCGCAGCGCCAGGAGAAACCAGGGCAACGGCAGGGCGAACAGCAGGTCATCGAGGCGGTAGCGAATCACGACGCGCTGGATGCGCAACAAACGGCGGACGGCAAGCAGCTTCATGCGTTATCGCTTGGTTTCAAGGGATCGGGAAAGGCGCTCGAAACGCGCCTCGAGTCGTTCCAGGTCAAGCTTGACCTGGTCCAGTTCATTAAAGCGGGCCTGGGCTTCGCGTTGGCCGACGAGCGTACGCGATTCCTCGGCCAGGTACTCGCTCAGGTTCTGTCCCAGGCTGGCGAACCCCTGGCGGTACCAGCGGGCGCGGCTGCGCAGGTGGCCGCCGAGCAGTGGGGTAGCCACCGGGCCGAGCCATCGGGACACTTCATACTCCCAGTCCAGCTCCAGGTCCTGGAGGACCGCCGCCAGCTCCAGCAGCACGCCGCTGTCGCCGTCGAGCTCGACGTCGGGGCGGTGCAGGACCGCGGTCTTGTCCTTGCTCAAGGCCAGGCTCAACAGGCTCGACGCCGGGGCCCGCAGCGTACAGTCCGCCTCGGCTTCCCAGTGTGCGGCGAGCATCAGGCCTTCGTCGCTGGGCAGGAGGAACAGTTGCAGCGCCGGGCTGCGGCAGTCGACGGCAATCACCTTGCCGCTCAAGGGCGCCAGGCGCGCGAGCGCCGTGCTGTCCAGGCGCAGGACGCGGTTGATACCGAGTTCGACGCTGGCGAGCAGGCCGGTGAGCAGCATCAGGGCTTGATACCGCGGTGCAGGGCGACGATGCCGGCCGTCATGTTGTGGTAGGTCACGCGGTCGAAGCCGGCGTCCACCATCATCGACTTCAGGGTTTCCTGGTTGGGGTGCATGCGGATCGATTCGGCCAGGTAGCGATAGCTTTCCGAGTCGTTGGTGATCAGCTTGCCCATCAGCGGCATGAAGGCGAACGAGTAGGCGTCGTAGGCCTTGGACATCAGCGCGTTGGTCGGCTTGGAGAACTCCAGCACCAGCAGGCGTCCGCCGGGCTTGAGCACCCGCAGCATCGAGCGCAGGGCGTCTTCCTTGTGGGTGACGTTGCGCAGGCCGAAGGCGATGGTCACGCAGTCGAAGTGGTTGTCCGGGAACGGCAGCTTCTCGGCGTCGGCCTGGACGAACTCGACATTGCCGGCCACCCCCAGGTCCAGCAGGCGGTCACGGCCGACCTTGAGCATGGATTCGTTGATGTCGGCGAGCACCACCTGGCCGGTCGGCCCGACGATATGAGAGAACTTCTTCGTCAGGTCGCCGGTGCCGCCCGCGATGTCCAGCACGCGGTTGCCGCTGCGCACGCCCGACAGTTCGATCGCAAAGCGCTTCCACAGGCGGTGCATGCCGCCCGAGAGCAGGTCGTTCATCAAGTCATACTTGGCGGCCACCGAGTGGAAAACCTCAGCGACTTTTTCCGCCTTCTGGCTTTCCGGCACGTTCTTGAAGCCGAAGTGAGTGGTGGGTTCGGCATCGCTGCCTTTGCGCGGGTCAGTCATATCGCTGTCACCAAAAAAGAATGCGGGACATTCTAATCCCGGTGGAGGGCTTTGTCTTGGCAAGGCTGAAGGTAAGATGAGCCACCGCCAGGACGTTTTGACGCAGCCAGGGTCTGAAACGTTCAGGCAAGTCCCGATAAAACAGGAGTCACCCGATGGCCCGTATTACTGTTGAACGTGCCCATGACCTGGGCAAGGAAGCGGCCCGTGCCAAGGCCGACAAGTTGGCGCAGAAGTTGTCCGAGAGCTACGGCCTGGAGCCGCAATGGGTCGGTGACACGCTCAAACTCAAGCGCTCCGGGGTCAAGGGCGAAGTGCTGGTCGGTGAGGACTCGATCCGTATCGACGTGGAACTGGGCATGTTGATGTCGGCGATGAGCGGGACGATCAAGACTGAGATTGAAAAGGCGCTGGATAAAGCGTTGGCCTGATTGATCGCAAGGAGGATACCGCCTCAAGTTCACCACCAAACGCTGTGGGAGCGGGCTTGCTCGCGAATGCGGTATGACATTCAGTATTGATGTTGACTGATCCACCGCATTCGCGAGCAAGCCCGCTCCCACCCGTGGTCAATCATCGCCCACTCTGTGTCAGTTGTTAGGGTGCCCTTTCTAATTATTGTCACTACTTTGTGCCTGAGCCCGTCCGTGTGCGGGCAGTTCCTCAAACCCATCTGCGAGTGAGGTGCACCATGGCCAAAGTTGTCCTGAAGAAAAAAACCGACGTTGAATCTTCCACGCTAAGCGACGTGAAAACGTACGCGCGCAAGATCTGGCTGGCTGGCCTGGGCGCCTACGCGAAGGTTGGACAGGAAGGCAGCGAATACTTCCAGGAATTGATCAAGGCTGGCGAAGTTGTTGAAACCAAAGGCAAAAAGAGCGTTGCCGGAAAACTTGAAGCCGCCAACAGTGAGTTGATGGAAGTCAAGTCCGACGTTAATACGTTCAAGGCCAGGGTTGAAGTTCAGCTAGATAAAGTAGAAAAGGTATTTGATGCTCGTGTTGCAAGTGCCTTGAATCGTATCGGCATTCCGTCTAAACATGACGTTGAGGCACTCTCTGTCAAGCTCGATGAGCTGACGGCATTGCTCGAGCGTGTTGCGCGTAAACATTAAGGAGAACGGGATGGCTGGTAAAAAAAGCACAGAAAAAGAAGGCAGCTCGTGGGCCGGGACGATTGAAAAGTACTCCCGCAAAATCTGGCTGGCTGGTTTAGGCGTGTACTCGAAGATCGACTCTGACGGCAGCAAACTCTTCGAGTCCCTGGTAAAGGACGGCGAGAAGGCCGAAAAACTCACCAAGACGGCGGTCAGCAAGCAGGTCGATGCCGCCAAGGGCTCTGCCGAGTCCGCCAAGTCGCGCATCGGCGGCGTGAAGGATCGGGCACTGGGCAAGTGGGACGAACTGGAAGGGGCTTTCGACAAGCGCCTGAACAGCGCGATCTCCCGTCTGGGTGTACCAAGCCGCAATGAAGTGAAGGCGTTGCACAGCAAGGTCGACACCCTGACCAAGCAGATCGAAAAACTCACCGGTGCCAAGGTGACCCCGGTGGCAGCCAAGCCTGCGGCGAGCAAGACTGCTGCGGCCAAGCCGGCCAGCAAGACAGCGGCCAAGCCTCTGGTCAAGGCCGCGGCCAAAACCGCTGCCAAGCCGGCGGCCAAACCAGCGGCGAAAACCGCGGCGGCCAAGCCTGCTGCCAAGGCTGCGGCTAAACCGGTAGCGGCCAAGACCACCGCGGCAAAGGCTCCAGCCAAGCCAGCGGCCAAGCCGGCGGCGAAAACCGCAGCGGCCAAACCTGCTGCCACCAAGACAGCCGCGAAGCCGGCCGCCAAGCCTGCGACCAAACCCGCGGCGGCGAAGAAACCTGCCGTGAAAAAACCAGCCGCACCGAAAGCCGCAGCCCCCAAGGCACCGACGGCGGCCGCCAAGCCAGCCCCTGTGGCGAGCACGGCGAACTCCGCCTCGGCACCGGCTCCGGTGGCCAACCCGACGCCAGCGCCGGCTCCAACGACGCCTACCAGTCAGTCCTGATTTACAGGGCAAATCAAAACGCCCGGCCTGTGAAGGTCGGGCGTTTTTGTTTGCGTTGCCACCCATCCAATGTGGGAGCGGGCTTGCCCGCGAATTCGATGGATCAGCCAGCATCGATGCTGAATGCCGCACCGCATTCGCGAGCAAGCCCGCTCCCACAGGTTGCTAATCGTGGTCTTCCAGGTATTGGAGCGCCAACTGTTCGGTGGCGGCTTTCACCTGCGGCAGCAAGTGCGCCGCCACCAGCATCATGATCTGGTAGACCACCAGCCGGACCTCGCCCTCGCGAGCGAGAATGCGTTGGTAATCCAGCGAGAACAGCAAGGTCATGGTGATCTGCTCCACCAGTTGCCCCAGGGCCTGGGTATCGCTGACCAGCAGTCCCTGGGCCTTGAGTTGCGCCAGCAGCGACGCGAGGGTGCGCTTGAGGGCGTTGAGCAACTGGCGGATGCCCTTGGCCAGTTTCGGCAGGCGCCCGGCCAGGTTCGACAGGTCCTGGAACAGGAACCGGTACTGGGCCAGGCGCTCGACGATCAGGTGCAGGAACAGCCAGTAGTCCTCCGGTGCCAACCGCACTTGTGCCGGTGGGTCCAGCAGCGGCGCCAGTTCACCCTGGAATCGCTCGAACAGGCCGAGGACCAGTGGCTCCTTGCCGTGGAAGTGGTAGTAGAGGTTGCCGGGGCTGATGCCCATTTCATTGGCCACTTCCAGGGTAGAAACGTTCGGCTCGCCCTTTTCGTTGAACAATTGCAGGGCGCATTCAAGGATGCGGTCGCGGGTTTTCATCCGGTCTTCTTAATTGATCAAGTCGTGCCACGGCCATTGGTCGGCCGTGGCGTTGGGGCCTCAGCGCACGCGGACATAGGTACCGGGGGCCGCCTCCAGGGGCGGATAGTTCGCGTTGCCCAGGGTCATCAGGGTTTCGCGCTGGGCGCCGGAGCGTTCCTGGATCCAGCCCAGCCATTGCGTCCACCAGCTGCCTTCGACGTGCTGGGCGTCGTAGTACCAGGCCCGGGGATCGCTGCTCAGTTTCGGGCTCTCGATGTAGTTGGCCTTGGGGTTACCCGGTGGGTTGAGGATGCTCTGGACGTGGCCGCTGTTGGACAGCACGAAGCGTCGGTCGCCCCCCAGCAGCAGGGTCGAGCGGTACACCGCATCCCATGGCGTGATGTGGTCGTTTATTCCGCCGACGCTGAAGCTGTCCACCGTCACTTTCTGCAGGTCGATGGGCGTGCCGCACACCTCCAGGCCGCCGGGATGGGTCAGCGGGTTGTGCTTGAAGAAGTCCAGCAGGTCGCCGTGGTAGGCCGCCGGCAGCCGGGTGTGGTCGTTGTTCCAGTAGAGGATGTCGAACGCCGGCGGCTCCTTGCCCAGCAGGTAGTTGTTGATGAAATAGCTCCAGATCAGGTCGTTGGGGCGCATCCAGGCGAACACCCGGGCCATGTCACGACCGTCGAGGATGCCCCTCTGGTAGGAGCGGCGCTTCGCGGCTTCGAGGGTTTGCTCGTCGATGAACAGCGCGGCCGGGCTGTCCATCTGGCTATCCAGCAGGCTCACCAGGTAGGTGGCACTGGCGACCCGGCGCAGCTGGCGCTTGGCTTGCAGGTGGCCTTGCAGGGCGGCGATGGTCATGCCGCCGGCGCAGGCACCCATCAGGTTGACCTCGCGGGCGCCGGTGATGGCCCGGCAGACGTTCATGGCTTCTTCCGTGGCCTCGACGTAGCTGGACAGCCCCCATTCCCGGTGGCGGACGTCGGGGTTGCGCCAACTGATGATGAACACCTGCAAGCCGTTCTTCAGGGCGTACTGGACGAAGCTGTTGGAGGGGCTCAGGTCGAAGATGTAGAACTTGTTGATCTGCGGCGGCACGATCAGCAACGGCTTGGCGTACTGTTTTTCGCTCATGGGCCGGTACTGGATCAGTTCCAGCAGGTCGTTGCGAAACACCACCGAGCCGGGCGTGGTGGCCAGGGTCTTGCCGACCTCGAAGGCGTGGGGCGTGCTTTGCCGTGGCAAACCGTCGTTGTGCAGCAGGTCGTCCACCAGGTGGCTGATCCCGCGGACCAGGCTGCTGCCGCCGGAGTTGAACAGTTCCTTGACCGCCAGCGGGTTGAGCAAGGTATTGGACGGCGACACGGCGTCGTTGAGCAGGGCGAAGGCGAAGTGGGCGCGAGCCTGGTCATCCGGGTCCATGGTGCTCTCGTCGATCCAGCTCTTGACCTGTTTTTGCCAGCTCAGGTACGCCTGCAGGCTGCGCCGATAGAACGGATTGAGCTGCCAGGTGGGATCGGCGAAGCGCGGGTCGTTGGGGTTGGCGGCGTGCAGGGTTTCACCCAGCAACACGCGTCCCAGCTGGCCGCCCAGCCGCAACGCATGCCGGGCGCTGTGCACCGGGTTGCGCAGACCGTGGGCGGCCACGCTGCGCAAGGTGGACAGCAAGTCCCTGCCACGCAAGCCGGTGACCGCGCTCTGGGCGTTGATGAAGCTGGCAGGGGCGGGCATGGAATCCTTTGCCGGCTTGTCGCGCATGAGTCAACTCCTTCGTCATCAGGCTAAAAACAAACGCACCGAACCAGACAACATAGTCGCTGTTTCGGGTAGTTGCGCGATCCGGCGTCCTGCCAGGCGCTAATGGGCTGCGTCAGCCGCCGCCCAGCGGCGACGGATGCGGATGCATCACCGCGCGCTGACGTTCCTCCTGCAGGAACTTCATGATGATCGGCGCCACCGCCTCGGCCCGGGTGATCAGGAACAGATGGCCGTCATCGATGATGTGCAACTGAGCGTTGGGGATGCGCCAGGCCAGCATGCGCATGTTGATCAGTGGGATCAGCGGGTCGTCGTCGCCGGCCAGCACCAGGGTCGGCTGGTGGATCTTGTGCAGCCAGTGGATGCTGGTCCAGCCGAGGCCGGCGAACAGTTGCCAGTAGTACCCCAGCTTGCCGGCCGAGCGCACCTTGGCCGCGTGGCTGGCCGCCAGCCCCGGGTCGCGACGGAACGAGCCACCATAGATCAGCGGGGCAATGCGCATCACATGGGAGGGCTGCACGTAGCGTCGCGGGCTGGCCATCATCCACAGCACTTTCGGTTTGCCCGGCACCATCACCGCGCCGGCCGCCGTGGCCGCCAGCACCAGTTTCTTGCACCGCTCGGGTAGTCGTAGGCGAACTGCTGGGCCAGTGCGCCCCCCAGGACACGCCAATCGCGTTGACCTGGCCGTAGTCGAGGTAATCGAGCATCCGCGCGGTGAGCTTTGCCAGGCCCGGAAAACGATACGGCCGGCTGGGCGTCGATGAGCCGCCGACACCCGGCACATCGAAGGCGATGACTTCCAGGTCCGGGTCCAGGGCCTGGATGAACGGGAACACCAGCTCAAGGTTGGCGCCGATGCCATTGAAGATCAGCAGGGGCGTCAAGTGAGGCTTGCCGGGACGTACCGCGGTGCGCAAGGTCTGGCCATCCAGATCGACGGTACGGAAGATGTACGGTTGCGGCATGCTTCAAGCCCTGTGGGTTATGTCGCGATCTTTCATTTTTCCCGATTCCCTGTGGGAGCGAGCTTGCTCGCGATGACGGCGGCACATCCAACAGCCATGTAGGCTGACACACCGTCATCGCGAGCAAGCTCGCTCCCACATGGGATCCGCTGTGAACATGAGCTTTATGTTCGCCGGCGGTGCGGGCCTTGCATTAATGTCGGCTGGCGGGATGTATTCGTGAGCAGGTCCACTTCCGCGTCAGACGAGTTGCATCCATTACCGCTCATGCACATAAGTGCCGGGCGCCGCTTCGCCGGCCACATAGGTCTTGTTGCCCAGCACCGTGGGCGCCTTTTTCAGTTTGCCCGAGCGTTCGGCCTGCCAGGCTTGCCAGTGCAGCCACCAGGAGTCGGTGTGCTTGGTGGAGTTCTCCTGCCAGTCCTCGGCCTTGGCGGGCAGGTCATCGCCGGTCATGTAGCGCGCCTTCGGGTTGCCCGGTGGGTTGAGGATGCTCTGGATGTGGCCGCTGCTCGACAGCACGAACTCCACCTTGCCGCCAAACAACTGGGCCGACTTGTAGCAGGACTTCCACGGGGTAATGTGGTCGTTGGTGCCGGCCAGGGCGAAGATGTCGGCCGTGACCCGCTTGAGGTCGATGGGGGTGCCGCACACTTCCAGCGCGTTGGGCCGGGTCAGCGGGTTGCTCTTGAACATCTCGATCAGGTCGCCGTGGAACGCCGCCGGCAAGCGCGTGGTGTCGTTGTTCCAGAACAGGATGTCGAACACGGGCGGTTCGTTGCCCAGCAGGTAGTTGTTGACCCAGTAGTTCCAGATCAGGTCGTTGGGGCGCATCCAGGCGAAGACCTTGGCCATGTCGCGGCCTTCGAGCACACCGGCCTGGTAGGAATGGCGCTTGGCTGTTTCCAGGGTCTGCTCGTCGACGAACAGCGCCACGTCGGTGTCCAGGGTGGTGTCGAGCACGCTCACCAGCAGGGTCATGGCGTTGACCTTCTTCTCGCCGAGGGCCGCGTAGTGGCCCAGCAGCGCGGTGCAGGTGATGCCGCCCGAGCAGGCGCCGAGCATGTTCACGTCCTTGCTGCCGGTGATGGCCGTGACCACGTCCACCGCTTCCTTGAGCGCCTCGATGTAGGTTGAAAGGCCCCACTCGCGCTGTTCCTTGGTGGGGTTGCGCCAACTGATGATGAAGGTCTGCACGTTGCTGCGCAGGCAGAAGCGCGCCAGGCTCTTGTCCGGGCTCAGGTCGAATACGTAGAACTTGTTGATCTGCGGCGGTACCACCAGCAGCGGCCGCTCATGGACCTGCTCGGTGATGGGGCGGTACTGGATCAGCTCCAGCACGTCGTTGCGAAACACCACCGCGCCTTCGGTCACGCCTAGGCTCTTGCCGACCTCGAACGCGCCCATGTTGACCTGGCTCGGCATCCCGCCGTTATGCACCAGGTCCTTGGCCAGGTGGGACAGGCCGTCCAGCAGGCTCTTGCCGCCGGTTTCGAAGAAGCGCTTGACCGCGGCGGGGTTGGCCGCCGAGTTGGTCGGCGACATGGCTTCGGTCATCAGGTTGATCACGAAATGCCCGCGGCTGATGTCCTGGGGCGCGAGGTTGCTGTCGTCGATCCAGGCGTGCAATTCCTTGCGCCAGGCCAGGTAGGTTTGCATGTAGCGTTTGTAGAGAGGATTCTGGCTCCAGGCCGGATCGTTGAAGCGACGGTCGTCGCTGGCCGGTTGCAACTCGGATTTGCCGAACAGGACGTTCTTGAGCTCGGCACCGAAGTGGGCGACGTGCTTGGCGCTGTGCAACGGTTGCTTGAGGGTCTGGGTCAGCACCATTCGAGCAGAGGCCAGCAGGTCTTTCCTGCGCAGGCCGACGACAGGATTCAACCCCAGGGTATTTTCCGAGGCCTGGTACTTCAGGTCATCGTTGTTCTTGTTGCTCATCTACGACGCTCCATTGTCAGACGAGTACCGGCGCCGTGCCGCAAGCCACAGCCAATACCAGTACGCTGCTCGGGTGACCGTTAATTCCGCATCGTGACCAATGAGGAAACATGTGCAAGGGAACTCGCCCGTTCCTTTGCAGGGAACTTGCCAGCTCCATTGGTTACCCGAGTTTAATTTTTTTCGCAAGCAGGCCAGTCATTGACCTCGCCGGGCGGACATTCAAGCAGATGAGTCTAGAAAATTCGCCCTAAAGCGCCAGCCCTTGAGCTAGAGCATCAGCTTGACGACGCAAGTGTTCGGGTCGCGGGTTTTTCCGGCGGCCTTGAGTTCGCCAAGATAATCGTTCCACAGGTCTTCCTGGCGCACCGCCAACTGGTAGAGGTAGTCCCAGGTGAACAGTCCGCTGTCATGGCCGTCGTCGAAGGTCAGTTTTAGTGCGTACTGGCCGGCCGGCTCGATCTTGGTCAGGCCGACGCCGAGCTTGCCGTATTGCAGGATGGGCTTGCCGTGGCCCTGGACCTCGGCGGAAGGCGAGTGCACCCGCAGGAACTCGGCGCTCAGGTGGTACTCCTCATCCGGCGCGTATTTCAGCGTCAGGGTCTTGGAGGCTTTGTGCAGGTTGATGGCGGTGGGGAGTTTGGTCATACAAGCAGCTTACAAGTTACAAGCTACAAGCTACAAGCTGGAGGTGACCTGCTTGCAGCTCGCAGCTTGAGGCTCGAAGCTCTAGAGGATATACCGCGACAGGTCTTCGTTCTGCGCCAGTTCGCCCAGGTGGCTGTTGACGTACTCGGCATCGATCAGGATCGGCGCTTCGTCGTGGGTGCTGGCCAGGTCGCCGGCGCTGAACGACACTTCCTCGAGCAAGCGTTCGAGCAGGGTGTGCAGGCGACGGGCGCCGATGTTCTCGGTCTTCTCGTTGACCTGCCAGGCAATCTGCGCCAGGCGCTTGATACCTTCGGGCGTGAACTCGATGTTCAGGCCTTCGGTCTTGAGCAGCGCGCAATACTGTTCCGTCAGGGACGCATGAGGCTCGCTGAGGATGCGTTCGAAGTCTTCCGGCGACAGTGCCTTGAGCTCGACACGAATCGGCAGGCGGCCTTGCAGTTCAGGCACCAGGTCGCTTGGCTTGCTCAGGTGGAACGCACCGGAGGCGATGAACAGGATGTGGTCGGTCTTGACCATGCCCAGCTTGGTGTTGACCGTGCAGCCCTCGATCAGCGGCAGCAGGTCGCGCTGCACACCTTCGCGGGACACATCGGCGCCGCCGACGTTGCCGCGCTTGGCCACCTTGTCGATCTCGTCGATGAACACGATACCGTGCTGCTCGACGGCCTCCAGGGCCTTGGCCTTCAACTCTTCTTCGTTGACCAGGCGGCTGGCCTCTTCCTCGCGCACCAGCTTGAGCGCTTCCTTGACCTTGAGCTTGCGGCTTTTCTTCTTGCCCTTGCCCATGTTGGCGAACAGGCTCTGCAACTGGTTGGTCATCTCCTCCATGCCCGGCGGCGCGGAAATGTCGACGCCGACCATTTCGGCCACTTCGATCTCGATTTCCTTGTCGTCCAACTGTCCTTCACGCAGGCGCTTGCGGAACAGTTGGCGGGTATTGGAATCCTGGGTCGCGGCGGAGTCGGCGTTGAAACCCATGCGCGCCGGCGGCAGCAGGGCATCGAGGATGCGCTCTTCGGCGGCGTCTTCGGCGCGGTGGCGGACCTTGGTGATTTCCTGTTCGCGCAAAAGCTTGATCGCGGCGTCGGCCAGGTCGCGGATGATCGATTCGACATCGCGGCCGACGTAGCCGACTTCAGTGAACTTGGTCGCCTCGACCTTGATGAACGGTGCATTGGCGAGCTTGGCCAGGCGGCGGGCGATTTCGGTTTTACCGACACCGGTCGGGCCGATCATCAGGATGTTCTTGGGCGTCACTTCGACACGCAGCTCTTCAGGCAGCTGCATGCGGCGCCAGCGGTTGCGCAGGGCGATGGCGACGGCGCGCTTGGCATCGTCCTGGCCGATGATATGGCGGTTGAGTTCGTGGACGATTTCGCGGGGAGTCATGGACATAGTAATTGGCGGTCCTCAAGCAAAAATGAGCCGTGGCACGGGGCCGGGACAGGCTTATTCCGCGAGATCCTGCTCCTCAATGGTTTGGGTGTGGTTGGTGAAGACACAGATGTCGCCGGCAATGCCCAGGGCAGTCTCGACGATTTCGCGCGCCGACAGGTCGGTTTTTTTCAACAGGGCGCTGGCCGCTGCCTGGGCGTAGGCACCGCCGGAACCCATGGCGATCAGGCCGTCCTCGGGCTCGACGACGTCACCGTTGCCGGTGATGATCAGCGAAGCGTCCTTGTTGGCGACCGCGAGCATGGCTTCGAGGCGGCTCAGGGAGCGGTCGGTGCGCCATTCCTTGGCCAGTTCCACGGCGGCGCGGATCAGGTGGCCCTGGTGTTTTTCCAGTTGGCCTTCGAAACGTTCGAACAGGGTGAAGGCGTCGGCGGTGGCCCCGGCGAAGCCGGCGATGACCTGACCGTGATAGAGGCGGCGGACTTTCTTCGCGTTGCCTTTCATCACGGTGTTGCCCAGTGAAACCTGGCCGTCGCCGCCCATGACGACTTTGCCATGACGGCGGACTGAAACGATGGTGGTCAAGGGAAGAGTCTCCACGCAGCGGGGCGAAAATGCCCGGATGGAACTCATATGGGGGTGAGGTGGGGTTTTTCAACTGCGGGGTGAGGCAATGGACGAGTGGTGCGGTGGATGCTCAGCGCTCCTGTGGCGAGGGGATTTATCCCCGTTGGGCCGCGCAGCGGCCCCAAAGCTTGTCATCGGAGTGTCAGGCTAATTGCTTCAAGCTTTTGGGGCTGCTGCGCAGCCCAGCGGGGATAAATCCCCTCGCCACAGAGGTTGGTGTCGCCTGGTTCAGCGGCTCTGGCGTTGTTGTAACAACAGGTTGCTAAACCCGCTGCCAGCCAGTTGCTTCTGGGCCTTGGTCAGCTCTTCCCGGTTGCTGTACGGGCCTACCAATACCCGGTACCAGGTCTCGTCCTTCACGGTCCCCGATTCCACCGACACGGACTGGCCCAGCAGGATGATCTGCGCCCGGACCTTGTCGGCGTCGGCTTCCTTGCGGAACGAGCCGGCCTGCAGGAAGAACTTGGTCACCGGCGCGGCTTTCTGCACGGGCGGGGCCGGCGGTGGCGTGATGCCGGCCAGTGCCGCCTGGGCGCGAGCGGTGTCGATCTTTGCCGCTTCGGCCGGGGTCACCGGCGTCGTCGGCACTTGCGGCGTCGGCAGGGTTTTTTCCGGCACGGCGTCTGGCGGCACGATGACTTCCGATTCCGGCAGCAAGGTGTAGAAGTCGTATTTCGGCTTCACCGGTTGCGTCGGGCTCGGCGGGGTCTTGTTGGCCTCGGCGATGCGCGTGGCTTTCTGCTGCTCCTGGCGGACGCGCTTGACGTCATCGCCCTGGCCCGGCTCCAGCTTCATCAGGAACACAATGAACGCGCCGACGCTCAGGCCGATGGCCATCCACAACCAGCCTGGAATCGGCTTCTTGGCAGGAGGCTGGTAACGACTGGCGCCGCGTTTGGGTGCAGGTTTTTTCTTGGCGGCCAACTTACATGCGCTCCAGGGTTTCCAGGCCCAGCAATTCCAGGCCTTGCTTGAGCGTACGCCCGGTCAGCGCGGCGAGGCGCAGGCGGCTCTGCATTTGCTCCGGGGTCTGTGCGCTGAGGATCGGACAGTTCTCGTAGAAGCTGGAGAACAACCCGGCCACATCGTACAGGTAGGCGCACAGGGTGTGGGGCGTGCCCTTGTCGGCGACGTTGTTCAGCACTTCGCCGAACTGCGCCAGTTTCGCCGCCAGCTCCTGTTCGTGGGCGGCTTCAAGCACGATGCGGCCGTCCACTTCCTCGAAGCGTTTGCCCAGTTTGCGGAACACGCCGGCCACGCGGGTATAGGCGTAAAGCAGGTACGGCGCGGTGTTGCCTTCGAAGTTGAGCATCAGGTCGAAGTTGAAGCTGTAGTCGCTGGTGCGGTGCTTGGACAGGTCGGCGTATTTCACCGCATCGATGCCCACGACCTTGGCGATCTTGCGCAGCTCGTCTTCGGCCAGGTCCGGGTTCTTGCCCTTGACCAGTGTGTAGGCACGGTCCTGGGCTTCGGTCAGCAGGTCGATCAGCTTCACCGTGCCGCCATCGCGGGTCTTGAATGGGCGGCCGTCGGCGCCGTTCATGGTGCCGAAGCCCATGTGCTCCATCTCCATCGGGCGGGTCACGAAGCCGGCCTGGCGCGCCACTTCGAACACCTGCTGGAAGTGCAGTGCCTGGCGTTGGTCGACGAAGTACAGGACCCGATCGGCCTCGAGCACGCGGTTGCGATAGCGCACGGCGGCGAGGTCAGTGGTGGCGTAGAGATAGCCGCCGTCGGCCTTGACGATGATCACCGGCAGCGGTTCGCCGTCGGCGGTCTTGAACTGGTCGAGGAACACGCACTGGGCGCCGTTGCTTTCCACCAGCATGCCCTTGGCCCGCAGGTCGTTGACCACGTTGATCAGGTCATCGTTGTAGGCGCTTTCGCCCATCACGTCGGCCATGGTCAGTTTGACGTTCAGCAGTTCGTAGATTTTCTGACAGTGGGACAGGGAAATGTCCTTGAACCGGGTCCACAGCGCCAGGCACTCGGCATCGCCGGCCTGCAATTTGACCACCAGGCCACGGGCGCGGTCGGCGAATTCCGGCGACTCATCGAAGCGTTGCTTGGCGGCGCGGTAGAAGTTTTCCAAGTCCGACAGCTCATCGCTGGTGATGGGGTTTTCCTGCAGGTAGGCCATCAGCATGCCGAACTGGGTGCCCCAGTCGCCGACGTGGTTCTGGCGGATCACCGTGTCGCCGAGAAACTCCAGGACCCGGGCCACGCCGTCGCCAATGATGGTCGAGCGCAGGTGGCCGACGTGCATTTCCTTGGCGAGGTTGGGGGCCGACAGGTCGACCACGGTGCGCTGCAGCGGGCCGGCCTTGCGCACGCCGATGCGTTCGTCGGCCAGGGCGGCGTCCAGGCGCGAGGCCAGGGCCTGGGTGTTCTGGAAGAAGTTGATGAAGCCGGGGCCGGCAATGTCGGCCTTGCTGACGTTTTCATCGGCCGGCAGTGCGGCGATGATTTTCTCCGCCAGGTCCCGCGGTTTCATGCCGGCCGGCTTGGCCAGCATCATCGCGATGTTGCTGGCGAAATCGCCATGGGTCTTGTCGCGGGTGTTTTCGACCTGAATCGCCGGCGACAGGCCTTCTGGCAACACACCTTCAGTGACGAGTCGGGCGATGGCTTGCTGGATGAGCTGGCGAATGGTGTCTTTCATGGTCTTCTCTATCAACCGCAGGCGCGGCGGCGCTTCGAGGCGCAGGTGGAAAAACTGGGCATTATCCGTGGCCCAGGCGAGCTTGCCAACTGTAGCGGGTCGGTTGGGGCCATGTGATGACTATTCTTGCTGGCCTGGATGCACTCGGTCCACCTGTGGGAGCGGGCTTGCTCGCGAAAGCGGCGGCACAGCCAACATCACCACAACTGACCCACCGCTTTCGCGAGCAAGCCCGCTCCCACAGGGGGCAAAGCTTGCGATCTGCTCAATCAATACAAATCCACCGGGTCCACATCCAATGACCAGCGCACCGCGCGCCCGCTGGGCATCTGTTCCAGCGCCAGCAGCCAGGCACTCAGCAGGCGATGCAGCGGTGCCCGGGCATTAGCCTGTAATAAAAGCTGTGCCCGATAACGCCCAGCCCGCCGTTCCATCGGAGCGGGCACCGGGCCCAATAGTTCGATCCCGGTGAGATTCTGCTGCGCCAGCAGGTGCTCCGCCTCGCTGCAGGCTTCGTCGAGGAAGCCTTCGGCCTGCCCGGGCTTGTGGGCTTCGGCGCGCAACAGCGCGAGGTGGGCGAACGGCGGCAGGCCGGCACTGCGCCGTTCGCTCAAGGCTTGTTCAGCGAAGGCGAAGTAGCCTTGTTCGGTCAGTTGGATCAGCAGCGGATGGTCCGCCAGGTGCGTCTGGATGATGACCTTGCCTGGCTCTTCCGCCCGCCCGGCGCGCCCGGCGACCTGGACAATCAACTGTGCCATGCGCTCGCTGGCGCGAAAATCACCGGAGAACAGCCCGCCATCGGCATCGAGGATCGACACCAGGGTCACCCGTGGAAAGTGGTGGCCTTTGGCAAGCATCTGCGTGCCTACCAAAATGCACGGCTGGCCCTTCTGGATCGTGGCGAACAATTGATTCATCGCGTCCTTGCGCGACGTGCTGTCGCGATCCACCCGCAGTACCGGGTAATCGGGAAACAGGATGCCCAGGCGTTCCTCGGCGCGTTCGGTGCCGGCGCCCACCGGACGCAAGTCCACCCGGCCGCACTGCGGACAATGCCGGGGCACCCGTTCGCAGTGGCCGCAATGATGACAACGCAGTTCGCCAGAGCGCTGGTGCACGGTCATTCGCGCGTCGCAGCGCTCACAGCCGGACATCCAGCCGCAGTCGTGGCACAGCAGCGTCGGGGCGAACCCGCGGCGGTTGAGGAACACCAAAACCTGCTGGCCGGCGGCAAGCGTCTGGCCGATGGCTTGCTGCATGGGGCCGGAAATACCGCTGTCCAGCGGACGGCTTTTCACGTCCAGGCGCAGGAAACGCGGCTGTTTGGCGCCGCCGGCCCGTTCGTTCAGGCGCAGCAGGCCGTAGCGGCCGGTGTAGGCGTTGTGCAGGCTTTCCAGGGACGGCGTCGCGGAACCGAGGACAATCGGGATGTTTTCCTGGCGGGCGCGTACCAGCGCCAGGTCGCGGGCGTGGTAGCGCAGGCCTTCCTGCTGTTTATAGGAGCCGTCGTGTTCTTCGTCGATGATGATCAGGCCGGGGTTTTTCATCGGCGTGAACAGGGCCGAGCGGGTGCCGATGATGATGTCGGCCTCGCCATCCCGGGCGGCGAGCCACGCGTCCAGGCGTTCGCGGTCATTGACCGCCGAGTGCACCAGGGCGATCCGGGCGTTGAAGCGTTGCTCGAAGCGCGCCAGGGTTTGCGGGCCGAGATTGATTTCCGGAATCAGCACCAGAGCCTGCTTGCCGGCTTCCAGGGCCTGGCGGATCAGTTGCAGATAGACCTCGGTCTTGCCGCTGCCGGTGACGCCCGCCAGGAGAAAGGCATGGTAGCTGTCGAAACCTGCACGGATCGCCTCGCAGGCGGCCCGTTGCTCGGTGTTGAGCGGCAGTTCCGGCTGGGCCAGCCAGTGCTCATGGCGCAGGCCCGGGGCATGCCGGCGAACGTCTACCTGGACCAGGTCCTTGGCCAGCAACAGGTCGAGGCTGTCCTTGCTGAGCATCAGTTTGCTCAGCAATTGATGCGCCACACCGTGGGGATGCTGGGCCAGGGTCGCCAAGGCCTCGCGCTGGCGCGGTGCGCGGGCGATGCGCGGATCGTCCAGGCTCGCGCCCGGCGCCACCGACCAGAACCGCTCCTGGCGCGCCTCGGCCGGCTCACCCTGGCGCAACAGCACCGGCAATGCCCAGCTCAAGGTATCGCCGAGGCTGTGCTGGTAATACTGGGCAGTCCACAGGCACAGCTTGAACAGCGAGGCCGGCAGCGGCGGCGTGGCGTCGAGCAGCGCCAGGGCCGGCTTGAGCTTGTCGGCCGGTACTTCGCTGTGGTCGGTGACTTCCACCAGGATCCCGATCATCTCCCGTCGGCCGAACGGCACCCGCAGGCGCATGCCCGGCTGCAACTGGGCGCGCGGGACCCCGGCCGGAGCGCGGTAGTCGAACAGGCGGCGCAGGGGCGAAGGCAGGGCAAGGCGCAGAATGGCGTTGGGCACGCGGGGATCTCAATGACAGGCATGTTCAAAAGGCTGGGCGCAATTCCTGTGGGAGCGGGCTTGCCCGCGAAAGCGGTGGCACAGTCGGCATTACCGCAAACTGATTCACCGCCTTCGCGGGCAAGCCCGCTCCCACATTGGTATCGTGCATGAGGCCGGGAGCCTAGCAGACGGTTGGTACAAGGCATAGCTTGCGTGATTGGCGATGTCTGGTAGAATCCGCGGCCTAATTACGTGCGGTATTCAACAATAGTGTTGGGTGGCGGCACGCTAGCCTGAGGAAACACCATGAAAACCGATATCCATCCGGAATACCCAGAAATTGCCGTGACTTGCAGCTGCGGCAACAAGTTCGAAACCCGTTCGACCTACGGCAAAGCCCTGGCGATCGACGTTTGCAACGAATGCCACCCGTTCTACACCGGTAAGCAAAAGACTCTGGATACCGGCGGCCGCGTTCAGAAGTTCGCCGATCGTTTCGGCGCTTTCGGCGCTACCAAAAAGGCCTGAGGCTGATCATTTTGGAGGTTCGTCTCGACGGCTCCAGACTGATGAAAAAGGCGTCCCTTGCGGGCGCCTTTTTTGTGTCCGCGATTTGGCTGGGGCAAGCCCAGGCGTTCTGTTCGGCACCGGCAGGCCTTGCCCAGGCGACGGTCCAGCGCGTGGTGGACGGCGACACCCTGCGCCTGAGCGATGGCCGCAATGTACGCATGATCGGCCTCAACAGCCCCGAGCTGGGGCGGCAGGGGCGTTCCGACGAGCCCTTTGCCGTGGCGGCCCGGCGTCGGCTCGAAGCCCTGGTGGCCGCCAGCGATGGGCGCGTGGCCTTGCAGCCCGGCAAGGAAGGCAAGGACCGCTACGGCCGTACCCTGGCCCATGTCTACGGGGCCGATGGCCAGAACCTTGAAGCGCAGTTGCTTGCCGAAGGCTTGGGGTTCTACGTGGCGGTGGCGCCGAATGTGGACCTTGTGGCCTGTCAGCGTGCGGCCGAACGCCAGGCGCGTGAGGCAGGACTTGGTCTGTGGAAGCGCTCGCCAGTGCTCAAGCCGCAGCAAATCCAGGCGCCGGGCTTCGCCGTACTGAGCGGACGGGTGAGTGATGTCAGGCGCAATCGCGGCGGGATTTGGATCGAATTGCAGGATTCGGTTGTGCTGCGCGTTGCGCCCAATCTGCTGGGGCAATTCGACACGGCGAGCCTTGAACGGCTCAAGGGCCGGCAGGTCGAGGCGCGGGGCTGGGTGGTCGACCGTTCACGACGGGGCGGGCGCGAGCCCGGACAAGCCCGTTGGATGCTGCCGCTGACCGACCCGGCCATGCTGAACGTGACGACTGAATAAAAATTGTAGACATTTTTCTCGCTGATTGTATGCAGCTAGCCCTTATGTTTCGCGGCTCTTGGCCCAAAGTCGTAGGGCAGGGCGCTTGACAGGGGTGACCGGTCAGTCTTGTAGGGACTTTGCGAGGCGCGTATCCTCGGCGGTCCGTCTGTCCAACACAGTAAAAAGCGGAATGCCCACATGTCTGATCTGAAAACTGCCGCTCTCGAATATCACGCTAATCCTCGTCCAGGGAAGCTGAGTGTCGAGCTCACCAAGGCCACCGCTACTGCCCGCGACCTGTCGCTGGCCTACAGCCCCGGCGTAGCCGAACCAGTGCGCGAAATTGCCCGCGACCCTGAACTGGCCTACAAGTACACCGGCAAGGGCAACCTGGTTGCAGTCATTTCCGATGGCACCGCGATTCTCGGCCTGGGTGACCTGGGGCCACTGGCTTCCAAGCCGGTCATGGAAGGCAAGGGCGTGCTGTTCAAGCGCTTCGCCGGTATCGACGTGTTCGACATCGAAGTCGACTCCGAGAGCCCGCAAGCCTTCATCGACACCGTCAAGCGCATCTCCATCACCTTCGGCGGCATCAACCTGGAAGACATCAAGGCGCCAGAGTGCTTTGAGATCGAACGCACCCTGATCGAACAGTGCGACATTCCGGTGTTCCACGACGACCAGCACGGTACCGCCATCGTGACCGCGGCCGGCATGATCAATGCCCTGGAAATCGCCGGCAAGACCCTGCCGGAAGCCAAGATCGTCTGCCTGGGCGCTGGCGCTGCCGCCATCTCCTGCATGAAGTTGTTGGTGAGCATGGGCGCGAAGATCGAAAACATCTTCATGGTCGACCGTACCGGCGTGATCCACTCCGGCCGCGACGACCTGAACCAGTACAAGGCCGTGTTCGCCCACGCCACCGACAAGCGCACCCTGGCTGAAGCGCTGGACGGTGCCGACGTTTTCGTCGGTCTGTCCGGTCCTAACCTGCTGAGCCCGGAAAACCTGCTGCGCATGGCGCCGAACCCGATCGTGTTCGCCTGCTCCAACCCGGATCCGGAAATCTCCCCGGAGCTGGCCCACGCGACTCGTAGCGACGTAATCATGGCCACCGGCCGTTCGGACTACCCGAACCAGGTCAACAACGTATTGGGCTTCCCGTTCATTTTCCGCGGTGCCCTGGACGTTCGCGCCAAGCGCATCAACGAAGAGATGAAAGTCGCGGCGGCCAACGCCCTGCGCGAACTGGCCAAGCTGCCCGTACCTCAGGAAGTGTGCGACGCCTACGGCGGCATCAAGCTGGAATTCGGTCGTGAGTACATCATTCCGAAACCTATGGATGCTCGCCTGATTACCCTGATCTCCGACGCCGTGGCCAAGGCTGCGATCGAGACGGGCGTGGCGACCCTGCCGTATCCGAAGAACTACCCGCTCAAGAGCGTGGATGACGTGTTCAACGGTTAACAGCAGTCGCTCATAAAAAAACCTGGCCTCGGCCAGGTTTTTTTATGAGCTTCGAGCGGCAAGCTTCAAGCTGCAAGTAGAGGCGAAGCCTACCGTGCTTGCTTTGGCTTTACTTGAAGCTTGCGGCTCGCCGCTGCTTTCCTAGAACAGATCGATAGGCGCCGCTTCGTCCGCCGGCAGCGGGCTGCCCGGTGCAACGCCATTGCCCAGTTCGTTGACCGACGGCGGGGTGTCTTCGCTCTTGAACAGCTCGAAGTAGGCCCCCGGGGTGCCCGGGGTGGCGGCACGGCCGCTGACCGGGTCGACGCGCAGGCTGAGGATGCCTTCGGGTTCCGGTTGGGTGTGGGGCGGCTTGTCCTTCAGGGCGGCGCCCATGTAGCTCATCCAGATCGGCAACGCCACGGTGCCGCCGAACTCGCGGCGACCGAGGCTTTCCGGCTGGTCGAAACCGGTCCAGACGGTGGTCACGTAATCGGCGTTGTAGCCGGAGAACCAGGCGTCCTTGGACTCGTTGGTGGTGCCGGTCTTGCCCGCCAGGTCGGTACGCCCCAAGGCCAAGGCGCGACGGCCAGTGCCGAGCTTGATCACGTCCTGCAGCATGCTGTTGAGGATGTAGGTGGTGCGTCCGTCGACGATGCGCTCGGCGACGGCCGGTGCTTGCGGCACCCCTGGGGCGGTCGTGGCTTCGCCCGGCAGGGCGTTGACCGTGAACGTCTCGGTGGACGGAGCGGCCAGTCCATCACTGGCCTGCTCGCCCGTGGGCACGCGTGGCGGGTTGGCCACGAACAGCGTCTCGCCGTTGCGGCTCTCGATCTTGTCTATGATGTACGGCGTGATCTTGTACCCGCCGTTGGCGAAGGTGCTCCAGCCCGTGGCGATTTCCATCGGGGTCAGGGTCGCGGTGCCCAGGGCCAGGGACAGGTTGCGTGGCAGGTCCTGCTTGTTGAAGCCGAACTTGCTGATGTAGTCGATGGTGCGGTCCACGCCGAGCGCTTGCAGCAAGCGGATCGACACCAGGTTGCGCGACTTGTACAGCGCTTCGCGCAGGCGGATCGGCCCGAGGAACGTGTTGGTGTCGTTCTTCGGCCGCCAGACTTTGTCCAGGTACTCGTCGACGAACACGATCGGCGCATCGTTCACCAGGCTGGCGGCGGTGTAGCCGTTATCCAGGGCAGCGCTGTAGACGAACGGCTTGAAGCTCGAACCCGGCTGGCGCTTGGCCTGCAATGCGCGGTTGTAATTGCTCTGCTCGAACGCGAAGCCCCCCACCAGCGAACGGATGGCACCGTCCTGTGGGTCGAGGGACACCAGCGCGCCCTGGGCAGCCGGGATCTGGCTGAACTTGAGGGTATTGTCCGCCTGGCGCTGCACCCGGATCAGGTCGCCGACCTGGGCCACGTCCGACGGCTGGCGAGGGTTGGCACCCATGCTGTTGGTGTTCAGGAACGGCCGGGCCCATTTCATGCTGTCCCAGCCGACATGCTCTTGCTGCTCGCCGTTGCGGGTCAGGACCTTGAGCCCGTCCTTGTCCACCGAGGTGACGATGGCCGGCTCCAGGCCGCTGATGGTGCGTTGCTTGGTCAGCTCCAGGGCCCAGGCTTCCTGGGTCTTACCGGGCAGGCGCGATTCCGGGCCGCGGTAGCCGTGGCGCTGATCGTAGGTCATCAGGCCTTCGTGCAGGGCGGTGTTGGCCATTTCCTGCAAGTTGCTGGGCACCGTGGTGGTGACGCGGAAGCCTTCGGTATAGGCGTCGCTGCCATAGCGGCCGACCATTTCGGCACGGGCCATCTCGGCGATGTAGGGCGCGTTCACCTCGGGGGTCGGTACGTGATAGCTGGCGTTCAAGGGCTCGTTGATCGCGGCGGTGTAGTCGCTTTCGCTGATCTTGCCGAGCTTGTACATGCGCCCCAGGATCCAGTCGCGCCGCTCCTTGCTGCGTGCCGGGTTGGCCAGTGGGTTGAAGCGCGACGGGGCCTTGGGCAGGCCGGCGATCATCGCCATCTGCGCCAGGCTCACATCGCGGATCGACTTGCCGTAGTACACCTGCGCCGCCGCCTCGATGCCGTAGGCGCGGTTACCCAGGTAGATCTTGTTCACGTACAGCTCGAGGATCTCGTCCTTGGTCAACTGCCGCTCGATCTGCAAGGCCAGGAGGATCTCGGTGGTCTTGCGCGAGAAGCTGCGCTCGCTGGTCAGGAAGAAGTTCTTGGCCACCTGCATGGTGATGGTGCTGCCGCCGGACTGGATGTGTCCGCTCTTGACCAGTTGGCTGGCGGCGCGCATCAGGCTGCCGGGATCGACGCCGTAGTGGTTGGCGAAATTGTCGTCTTCAGCACTTAGTAACGCATTGATGAAATTGGGGGGAATGTCGGCGAAACGAATCGGTGTGCGGCGCATTTCGCCAAATTCGGCGATCAACTTGTTGTCGCTGCTGTAGACCCGCAGGGGAATCTGCAACTGAATACTTCTCAGAGCCTCCACGGACGGCAAACCCGGACTAAGGTAAAGAAACGCACCGCTCAGACCCAGGAGCAGTCCGCAGAAAACGGCGATGATGGACCATCCGAAAAATTTCAGCAGACGAATCAAGGCTTTTGGATATCCAGGCAAAGAATGAAAAAGGCGCCAGGTGCAGGGAAGGCCCCGTGCTTGCAACAAAGCGAAAAAAACGCTGGGCATTATAAGCATTTTTTTTCGCCAGGAATGCCATCCGGACGTCCGTCGGACCGGAGTGATTGAACGCAACGCATATTAGAGAGTCCGTAACTCACGGATAGTCATAGGGAATTGGTAGTGCTACGACTCTTCAATAAAAAAACCCATGCACTTCTGGGGATCGACATCAGTTCAACGTCGGTGAAGCTGCTGGAGTTGAGCCGCCAGGGCGAGCGCTACCGCGTCGAGTCCTACGCGGTGGAACCGCTGCCGGCCAATGCCGTGGTCGAGAAGAACATCGCCGAGCTCGAAGGCGTGGGCCTGGCGTTGTCGCGGGTTCTGGTCAAGGCCCGGACGCCCGTGCGCAGCGTGGCGGTGGCCGTGGCGGGGTCGGCGGTGATCACCAAGACCATCGAGATGGACGCCGGCCTGTCCGACGACGACATGGAAAACCAGCTCAAGATCGAGGCCGACCAATACATTCCCTATCCGTTGGATGAAGTGGCCATCGACTTCGAGGTCCAGGGCGTGTCGCCGCGCAGTGACGAGCGGGTCGAAGTGCTGCTGGCGGCCTGTCGCAAGGAAAACGTCGAGGTCCGCGAGGCCGCGCTGGCGCTGGCCGGGCTGACGGCCCGGGTGGTGGACGTGGAGGCCTATGCGCTGGAACGTTCGTTCGGCCTGCTCGCCACGCAACTGGCCGCGTCCCAGGAGCGCCTGACCGTGGCGGTGGTCGACATCGGCGCGACCATGACCACCCTCAGCGTCCTGCACAACGGGCGCATCATCTATACCCGCGAACAATTGTTCGGTGGCCGCCAACTCACCGAGGAAATCCAGCGCCGCTATGGCCTGACGCCCGAGCAAGCCGGCCTGGCGAAGAAGCAGGGCGGCCTGCCCGACGATTATGTCGGCGAGGTGCTGCAACCCTTTCGCGAGGCGCTGGTGCAGCAGGTGTCGCGTTCCTTGCAGTTTTTCTTCGCCTCGGGCCAGTACAGCGCGGTGGACCATATCCTGCTGGCCGGCGGCACGGCCTCGGTCACCGGTCTGGACCGACTGATCGAACAGCGCCTGGGCACGCCGACCCAGGTGGCCAACCCGTTCACCAACATGGCCCTGAGCAGCAAGGTCAATGCCGGTGCGCTGGCCAGTGACGCGCCGGCACTCATGATCGCGTGCGGGCTGGCCCTCAGGAGTTTCGACTGATGGCGCGGATCAACCTCCTTCCCTGGCGCGAGGAACTGCGCGAGGAACGGCGCAAGCGTTTCCTGCTGGCGTTGGTCGGTGCGCTGGTCGGCGCGGTCGGCGTGACGCTGATTGCCGTGCAATACATCGACAGCGCCATCGACCATCAGGTGGCCCGCAACACCCATCTTTCGGAACAGATCGCCGTGCTGGACGAGCGCATCAAACAGATCGGCGACCTCAAGGCCCGTCGCCAGCAGTTGCTGGAACGCATGCGCATCATCCAGGACCTGCAAGGCAACCGGCCCGTCAGCGGGCGCATCTTCGACCAATTGACCAGGACCCTGCCGGACGGGGTTTACTTCACCGAAGTGAAGATGGAAGACGGCACGCTTTCCATCAAGGGGGCCGCCGAGTCCAACAACCGGGTCTCGGACCTGATGCGCAACCTCGATTCATCGGACCTGTTCGATACCCCCAGCCTGACCGAGGTCAAGGCCACCACGGCCGGTCAGCTTGACCAGGCCAACGTTTTCCAGCTGACGGTCCGCCAGACCCGTCCAGTCGATGCGGAGGACGCCCAATGAAGCCGGGGGAATGGCTGGAGGCCCTGCGCAAGGTCGATTTGCGCGAGCTCGACACCAATAACGTCGGTTCCTGGCCGGCACCGATCAAATGGCTGGCGGGCATCCTGCTGGTGGCCATGGTGCTGGGGTTGGGCTACAACTTTGCCTTGAGTGACCTGGAGAACCAGCTGCAGCAGGTGCGCGAGGAAGAAAACACCCTCAAGGAACAATTCGCGGGCAAGGCCCACATGGCGGCGAACCTTGAGCGTTACACCGAGCAGATGAAGCAGATGGAAGCGTCTTTCGGCGTGCTGTTGCGGCAGTTGCCCAGCGACACCGAAGTGCCGGGCCTGCTGGAAGACATCACTCGCACCGGCCTGGGCAGCGGCCTGGAGTTCGAGGAAATCAAGCTGCTGCCGGAAGTCACCCAGCCGTTCTACATCGAGTTGCCGATCCAGATCACCGTCACCGGCGGCTACCATGACCTGGCGACGTTCGTCAGCGGCGTGGCCGGGTTGCCCCGGATCGTCACGCTGCACGATTTCGAGATCGCGCCCATGGAGCCCGAGGCGGGCGCCAAGCTGCGCATGAGCATCCAGGCCAAGACCTACCGCTATAACGAGCAGGAGGCGCAGCCATGAGCACGGCGTCTCGCGTTTGCCTGCTGGCGGGCCTGCTGGCATTGACGGGCTGCAACAACGACGACGGTTTCAGCGACCTGGATGCCTACATGAACGAAGTGCGCCTGCGTCCGCCCGGAAAGATCGAGCCGACGCCGACGTTCAAGCCTGCGCAAACCTTCACCTACAGCGCCGCCAACCTGCGCAGCCCGTTTTCCCGACAGATCCGGGTGGACCAGGCGGGCCGCCAGCAGGGCTCGCGCAACGTCCGGCCCGATCCCAACCGGGTCAAGCAGTACCTGGAAGGCTTCAATATCGAGCAATTCGAAATGGTCGGCACGATCTCCAATGCCAGCGGTTCCTTCGCGCTGCTGCGCGGCGCCAGCGGGGTGCATCGGCTAAAGGTTGGTGACTACCTGGGGCGCAACGACGGACGGATCGTCGCCATTACCGCCACTGAGGTCGATGTGATCGAAATCGTTCCCGATGGCGAGGGCGCCTGGCTGGAGCGACCACGGACCATTCCCTTGAAAGAGCACTCATTAGTGGAAACCCAACAATGAACAGGATTTTTTCAGCCTTTGGTGTTTCGCTAGGGATAGCGCTCTTATCACCGATGGTTCATGGGGCCGGCCTGAAGACCCTGGACGTGGCGGCGCTGCCGGGCGACCGCGTCGAATTGAAACTCTCCTTCGACGGGCCGCCGCCGACGCCGCGGGGCTACACCACCGAACAGCCGGCGCGGATCGCCCTGGATCTGCCGGGCGTCACCAATCAACTGGCGAGCAAGAGCCATGACCTGGGCGGCGGCAATGCCCGCAGCGCCACCGTGGTCGAAGCAGGGGATCGCACCCGGCTGATCATAGGGCTGACTCAGTTGGCGCCGTATAACACCCGCATCGAGGGTAACAACCTGTTCGTGGTGGTGGGCAAGGGCGCGGTTCCTGCGATAACCCCTGCGACAGCCCCCGCGCCGGCCGCCGCGGCGCCGCGCCCGGCGCTGGCCAGTGCGACTCCGGTGAAGGCCCGCGCGCCGGCGGGCAAGGCGATTCGCGGGGTGGACTTCCAGCGTGGCACCCAGGGCGAGGGCAATGTCGTGATCGACTTGTCCGACCCCGCCATCGCGCCGGATATCCAGGAGCGTGAAGGCAAGATCATCCTCAATTTCGCCCGCACGCAGCTGCCCGAACCCCTGCGGGTGCGCCTGGATGTGAAGGATTTCGCCACCCCGGTGCAGTTCGTCAATGCCAGTGCCGGCACCGACCGGGCGACGATCAGCATCGAGCCCAGTGGCACCTTCGATTATTCGACCTACCAGACCGACAACAAGCTCACCGTCAGCGTCCGGCCCATGACTGTCGAGGACTTGCAGAAGCGCAATGCCGATCGCGCCGCCTACAGTGGTGAAAAGCTTTCCCTCAACTTCCAGGACATCGAGGTGCGCTCGGTCCTGCAACTGATTGCCGATTTCACCAACCTGAACCTGGTGGCGAGCGACACGGTGCAGGGGGGCATCACCCTGCGGTTGCAGAATGTGCCGTGGGACCAGGCGCTGGACCTGGTGCTCAAGACCAAGGGCCTGGACAAGCGCAAGGTCGGCAACGTGCTGCTGGTGGCGCCGGCCGACGAGATTGCGGCGCGTGAGCGCCAGGAGCTCGAATCCCAGAAGCAGATTGCCGACCTGGCGCCGCTGCGCCGGGAGCTGCTGCAGGTCAACTATGCCAAGGCCGCGGACATCGCCAAGCTGTTCCAGTCGGTGACCAGCGCCGAGGCCAAGGCCGATGAGCGTGGCACGATCACGGTCGATGAGCGCACCAACAACATCATTGCCTACCAGACCCAGGACCGGCTCGACGAGTTGCGTCGGATCGTCGCGCAGTTGGATATCCCGGTGCGTCAGGTAATGATCGAGGCCCGGATCGTCGAGGCCAACGTCGACTACGACAAGAACCTGGGCGTTCGCTGGGGCGGTTCGATACAGAACCAGGGCAACTGGAACTCTTCCGGGGTCACGTCCGGGACTTCCACGACCATCGGCACGCCGGGGAGTACGGGCACCAACCAGCCGTTCGTCGACATGGGTGTGTCAGGCAACACCTCGGGGATCGGCATTGCGTTCATCACCGACAACGTCCTGCTGGACCTGGAACTGACGGCGATGGAGAAAACCGGCAACGGCGAAATCGTTTCCCAGCCCAAGGTCGTGACCTCCGACAAGGAGACGGCGAAGATCCTCAAGGGCACGGAAATTCCCTACCAGGAAGCCAGCTCCAGTGGTGCTACCTCGGTGTCGTTCAAGGAGGCCTCGCTGTCGCTGGAAGTCACGCCGCAGATCACGCCGGACAACCGCATCATCATGGAGGTCAAGGTCACCAAGGATGAGCCTGATTACCTGAACAAGGTGCAGGAGGTGCCGCCGATCAAGAAAAACGAGGTCAATGCCAAGGTGCTGGTCAACGACGGCGAGACCATTGTGATTGGCGGGGTTTTCTCGAATACTCAGAACAAGGTTGTAGATAAGGTGCCATTTCTTGGCGATGTGCCGTATCTTGGCCGCCTTTTCCGGCGTGATGTGGTCTCGGAGAAAAAATCTGAGCTGCTGGTGTTCCTCACTCCGCGTATCATGAACAACCAGGCGATTGCTGTGAGTCGTTGATTCTGTGCGAAATTTGATTCTTGTAGGGCCGATGGGCGCTGGAAAAAGCACCATCGGCCGTTTGCTGGCCAAAGAGCTGCGCCTGCCGTTCAAAGATTCCGACAAGGAAATTGAATTGCGCACGGGCGCCAATATCCCATGGATCTTCGACAAGGAAGGCGAGCCGGGCTTTCGTGACCGTGAGCAGGCGATGATCGCCGAGCTGTGCGCGTTCGAGGGCGTGGTGCTGGCCACCGGTGGCGGCGCGGTCATGCGCGAAGCCAATCGTCGGGCGCTGCATGCTGGCGGACGGGTGGTCTACCTGCACGCGTCGGTCGAACAGCAGGTCGGTCGCACGGCACGCGACCGAAACCGGCCGTTGTTGCGCACCGCCGATCCGGCCAAGACCCTGCGCGACCTGCTGGAGTTGCGTGATCCGCTGTACCGGGAGATCGCCGACCTGGTGGTGGAAACCGATGAACGGCCGCCGCGGATGGTGGTGCTGGACATCCTTGAGCGCTTGCAGCAACTGCCTCCCCGTTAATGCGCCTGGCGAAATGCGCTATCCTCGACGTCCCGTCGTGGCCCGCTTGGGGCGTGGCGTATGGCCATTGGGCGGCGTCGTATCACCGTGGACTTTCGTTAATTGCAGGCAGGACGCCTGATTCCATCTTCACTGTGGGGACACATGCAGACACTTAAGGTCGACCTGGGCGAGCGCAGCTACCCGATTCACATTGGCGAAGGTTTGCTGGACCAGCCTGAACTGCTGGCGCCGCATATCGCCGGGCGACAAGTGGCGATCATCTCCAACGAAACCGTCGCCCCCCTGTACCTGGAACGCCTGGCTCGCACCTTGTCGGCCTATTCGGTCATTTCCGTGGTACTGCCCGACGGCGAAGCGTTCAAGAACTGGGAAACCCTGCAACTGATCTTCGATGGCCTGCTGAGCGCGCGGCACGACCGCCGCACCACGGTCGTGGCCTTGGGGGGCGGTGTGATCGGCGACATGGCCGGCTTTGCCGCCGCCTGCTACCAGCGCGGCGTCGATTTCATCCAGATCCCTACCACGCTGCTGTCCCAGGTCGACTCCTCGGTGGGCGGCAAGACCGGCATCAACCATCCGCTGGGCAAGAACATGGTCGGTGCGTTCTATCAGCCCAACGTGGTGCTGATCGACACGGCCACCCTCAACACCCTGTCGGCCCGCGAGCTGTCCGCCGGGTTGGCGGAAGTCATCAAGTACGGGCTGATCTGCGACGAGCCGTTCCTGGGCTGGCTTGAAGAGAATGTCGACCGCCTGCGAGCCCTGGATCAGACGGCCCTGACCTACGCCATCGAGCGCTCCTGCGCCGCCAAGGCCGCGGTGGTCGGTGCCGACGAACGGGAGTCGGGCGTGCGTGCCACGCTCAACCTGGGTCACACGTTCGGCCACGCCATCGAAACCCACATGGGCTATGGTGTCTGGCTGCATGGCGAGGCCGTGGCGGCGGGGACGGTCATGGCCCTGGAGATGTCCGCGCGGCTGGGCTGGATCAGCGAGCAGGAGCGTGATCGCGGCATTCGCCTGTTCCAGCGTGCCGGGCTGCCGGTGATCCCGCCCGAGGAAATGACCGAGGCGGATTTCCTCGAACACATGGCAATCGACAAGAAAGTGATCGACGGTCGTCTGCGTCTGGTGCTGCTGCGCCGCATGGGCGAAGCGGTAGTGACCGACGATTATCCGAAAGAGGTTCTACAGGCCACGCTGGGAGCGGACTACCGCGCCCTGGCTCAGCTTAAAGGTTAATAAGATTCCGATGACTAGTTTGCATGCCGACGAGGCGTTCCTCGGCCATTTCCAGTTGAGTCACGACCCTTTTGCGCCACGGGTCCCGGGCTTCAAGTTCTTCCCTGCCCAGCGCAAGCCGGTGCTGGGCCAGTTGCATCACCTGGCGCGTTACAGCCAGTTGCTGCTGGTGGTCACCGGTCCCCAGGGCAGCGGCAAGACCTTGCTGCGCCAGGCCCTGGTGGCCAGCACCAACAAGCAGTCCGTGCAGAGCGTGGTGGTGTCTGCCCGCGGCGCCGGCGATGCCGCGGGTGTGTTGCGCCAGGTGGCCGAGGCGCTGAATGTGGCCCAGGCCGAAATCGGTGCGATTCTCGACCAGATCGTGCAACTGGCGCTGACCGGGCAGGAAGTCTACCTGCTGGTGGACGACGCCGAGCAACTTGACGAGTCGGCCCTCGAAGCCCTGCTGGCCCTGGCGGCCGGCGCGCCGGAAGGCCGTCCCCATGTGTTCCTGTTCGGCGAGTCGTCGCTGATCGCCGAGCTGGATCAGCTGAGCCTCGAGGAAGAGCGGTTCCACGTCATCGAACTGGCGCCCTACACCGAGGAAGAGACCCGTGAATACCTGGCCCAGCGTCTTGAGGGGGCTGGCCGGGGTATCGAACTTTTTACCGCCGATCAGATCTCTGAGATTCACCAAAGCGCCGACGGCTGGCCTGGCAACATCAACCAGGTTGCCCGCGATGCTCTGATCGAAGTCATGATCGCCAGCCGCTCCGCGGTGAAGCGTCCAAGTATGGGGTTCAACATGCCGAAGAAACACGTATTGGCGATTTCCGCCGTGGTCGTGGTCGCGGTCGCTGCCGCCTGGCTGATGCCAGGGCGCAACAAGGCGCCTACCACGGGCACACCTGCCAACGAACAGGCACAACTGCCCCTCGGCCAGGGCACGCCACAACCTAACGGCGGCGCACCGGCGGTGGAATTTGCCGGCAACACCCAGCCAATGCCGCTGCCGCTGGTCGGCCAGTCGCAACCGGTCATGCGTGGGCCCCTGGCCGAAGCCGCCGGCGGAATCACCGAGGGTGACGATGGCGCGGCACCGCCGATCGACGACAGCAGCGACACGCCGCCGACCGTGACCACCACCGCGCCGCCAGCCGGCGTGCCGGCCGGTCCGGCCCCGACGCCAGTACCGACCCCGGCCGCCAAGCCAACCCCGGCCCCGACCCAGGTGGCCACCGCCAAGCCCGCGCCGACGCCGGCCCCGGCCGCCAAGCCCGCCGCGCCGGCGGCCAAGCCTGCGGCACCGGCCAAGGCCGCTGGCGGCAACTGGTACGCCGGCCAGGCACCGAGCAACTACGTGGTGCAGATCCTTGGCACCAGCTCGGAAGCCACCGCCCAGAACTTCGTCAAGGAGCAGGGCGGCGAGTACCGCTATTTCAAGAAAGTGCTCAACGGCAAGCCGCTGTATGTCATCACCTATGGTAGCTTTGCCAACCGTGATGCGGCTGTTTCCGCCATCAAGGCCTTGCCAGCGAAGGTCCAGGCTGGTAAACCTTGGCCTCGCACTGTCGCCAGTGTCCAACAGGAACTGGCTGCAACTCGCTGAAGATTCGGCGGCCTTACCCAGGCCGCCTCTCCCGGCAACCTCAACATTTCCACAAGGGCGAGCGACCTTTCGGGCCGCGCGCCTTGTGGTGTCTGCGTCACAGTAGCGTTTGAGTCGTCGCGGTCGGAACCCAAAAAAGTTTTGACTAGCACAGCATATAGCTTTAAACCTTTCACAAATGCGACATGAATTTGCGACAGTTCGTCGTCAAATTTGTGGGGCTTCGTGTCGGTGTGTACAATGACCTCCCTTTTGCCCCCGCAAAGCTGGCGTACGTTCGGCGCGGCATGCAACTGGTTGAATTGAAAAGAAATTTGCCTCGATTAGAGGCAGCCTGGTGAGAAAGTGTCTATGAAAGCAGGTCTGTACCAACCAGATGAATTCAAGGATAACTGCGGTTTCGGCCTGATAGCCCATATGCAGGGCGAGCCCAGCCATACCCTTTTGCAAACGGCCATTGAGGCCCTGACCTGCATGACCCACCGCGGTGGGATCAACGCCGACGGCAAGACCGGTGACGGTTGCGGCTTGCTGATTCAAAAGCCTGATGAGTTCCTGCGTGCCATTGCCCAGGAAACGTTTGGCGTGACCCTGCCCAAGCAATACGCCGTGGGCATGGTGTTCTTCAACCAGGATCCGGTGAAGGCACAGGCTGCTCGCGAGAACATGAACCGCGAGATCCTGGCCGCCGGCCTGCAACTGGTTGGCTGGCGCAAAGTGCCGATCGACACCAGCGTCCTCGGCCGCCTGGCCCTGGAGCGCCTGCCGCAGATCGAACAGGTGTTCATCGCCGGCGATGGCCTGAGCGACCAAGAAATGTCGATCAAGCTGTTCAGCTCCCGTCGTCGCTCGTCCGTGGCCAATGCCGCCGACACCGATCACTACATCTGCAGCTTTTCCCACAAGACCATCATCTACAAAGGCCTGATGATGCCGGCGGACCTTACCGCCTTCTATCCGGACCTGAGCGACGAGCGCCTGAAAACCGCGATCTGCGTGTTCCACCAGCGCTTCTCCACCAACACCTTGCCGAAATGGCCGCTGGCCCAGCCATTCCGCTTCCTCGCCCACAACGGCGAGATCAACACCATCACCGGCAACCGCAACTGGGCCCTGGCCCGTCGCACCAAGTTCGCCAACGACCTGATGCCGGACCTCGAAGAGCTCGGCCCGCTGGTCAACCGCGTCGGTTCCGACTCCTCCAGCATGGACAACATGCTGGAACTGATGGTGACCGGTGGCATCGACCTGTTCCGCGGCGTGCGCATGCTGGTGCCGCCGGCGTGGCAGAACGTCGAGACCATGGACCCGGACCTGCGGGCCTTCTACGAATACAACTCCATGCACATGGAACCGTGGGACGGCCCGGCCGGGATCGTCATGACCGACGGTCGCTACGCCGTGTGCCTGTTGGACCGTAACGGCCTGCGCCCGGCGCGCTGGGTCACCACCACCAACGGTTTCATCACCCTGGCATCGGAAATCGGCGTCTGGAACTACCAGCCGGCGGACGTTATCGCCAAGGGCCGCGTGGGCCCGGGCCAGATCTTCGCCGTGGACACCGAGACCGGCCAGATCCTCGACACCGACGCCATCGACAACCGGCTCAAGTCCCGTCATCCGTACAAGCAATGGCTGCGCAAGAATGCCCTGCGCATCCAGGCGACCATGGAAGACAACGACCATGGTTCGGCGTTCTACGACGTCGACCAGCTCAAGCAATACATGAAGATGTACCAGGTGACGTTCGAAGAGCGTGACCAGGTGCTGCGTCCGTTGGGCGAGCAGGGCTACGAAGCGGTCGGTTCCATGGGTGACGACACGCCGATGGCCGTGCTGTCGCAGCGCGTGCGTACGCCGTACGATTATTTCCGCCAGCAGTTCGCCCAGGTCACCAACCCGCCGATCGACCCGCTGCGTGAAGCGATCGTGATGTCGTTGGAAATCTGCCTGGGCGCCGAGCGCAACATCTTCCAGGAATCGCCGGAGCACGCTTCGCGCGTGATCCTCAGCTCGCCGGTCATTTCCCCGGCCAAATGGCGCTCGCTGACCAACCTCGACCGTCCGGGCTTCGAGCGTCAGGTCATCGACCTGAACTACGACGAAAGCATCGGCCTCGAAGCGGCGATCCGCAATGTGGCCGACCAGGCTGAAGAAGCCGCGCGTGCCGGGCGCACCCAGATCGTGCTGAGCGACCGTCACATCGCTCCGGGCAAATTGCCGATCCACGCCTCGCTGGCGACCGGCGCGGTGCACCATCGCCTGACCGAAAAAGGCCTGCGCTGCGACTCCAACATCCTGGTGGAAACCGCCACCGCCCGCGACCCGCATCACTTCGCGGTGCTGATCGGCTTCGGTGCCTCGGCGGTGTACCCGTTCCTGGCCTACGAAGTGCTGGGCGACCTGATCCGGACCGGTGAAGTACTGGGCGACCTCTACGAGGTGTTCAAGAACTACCGCCGCGGCATCACCAAGGGCCTGCTCAAGATCCTCTCGAAGATGGGCATCTCGACCATCGCGTCGTACCGTGGCGCGCAATTGTTCGAAGCCATCGGCCTGTCCGAAGAAGTCTGCGAACTGAGCTTCCGTGGCGTACCAAGCCGCATCAAGGGCGCACGCTTCGTCGACATCGAGGCCGAACAGAAAGCCCTTGCGGCCGAAGCCTGGAGCCCGCGCAAGCCGATCCAGCAGGGCGGCCTGCTGAAGTTCGTCCACGGCGGCGAATACCACGCCTACAACCCGGACGTGGTCAACACCCTGCAAGCGGCCGTGCAACAGGGCGACTACAGCAAGTTCAAGGAATACACCGCACTGGTGGACAACCGTCCGGTGTCGATGATCCGCGACCTGCTCAAGGTCAAGACGCTCGAGGCGCCGCTGGACGTCAGCGAAGTGGAGCCACTGGAATCGGTGCTCAAGCGCTTCGACTCCGCCGGTATTTCCCTGGGCGCCCTGTCTCCGGAAGCGCACGAAGCCCTGGCTGAAGCCATGAACCGCCTCGGTGCGCGTTCCAACTCCGGCGAAGGCGGCGAAGACCCGGCGCGCTACGGCACCCTTAAGAGTTCGAAAATCAAGCAGGTCGCCACCGGCCGTTTCGGTGTGACACCCGAATACCTGGTCAACGCCGAAGTGCTGCAGATCAAGGTGGCCCAGGGCGCCAAGCCCGGCGAAGGCGGCCAGCTGCCCGGCGGCAAGGTCAACGGCCTGATCGCCAAGCTGCGCTACGCGGTGCCTGGCGTGACCCTGATCTCGCCGCCACCGCACCACGACATCTACTCGATCGAAGACCTGTCGCAACTGATCTTCGACCTCAAGCAGGTGAACCCGCAGGCGCTGGTTTCGGTGAAACTGGTGGCGGAAGCCGGCGTGGGCACCATCGCCGCTGGCGTGGCCAAGGCCTATGCCGACCTGATCACCATCTCCGGCTACGATGGCGGCACCGGCGCATCGCCGCTGACCTCGATCAAGTACGCTGGCGCGCCATGGGAGCTGGGCCTGGCCGAAACTCACCAGACCCTGCGCGGCAACGACTTGCGCGGCAAGGTCCGGGTGCAGACCGATGGCGGCCTGAAAACCGGCCTGGACGTGATCAAGGCCGCGATCCTCGGCGCCGAGAGCTTCGGCTTCGGCACCGCGCCGATGATCGCCCTGGGTTGCAAATACCTGCGCATCTGCCACCTGAACAACTGCGCCACCGGCGTGGCGACCCAGAACGACAAGCTGCGCAAGGACCACTACATCGGCACCGTCGACATGGTGGTGAACTTCTTCACCTACGTGGCCGAAGAAACCCGTGAGTGGCTGGCGAAGCTGGGCGTGCGCTCGCTTGAGGAACTGATCGGTCGTACCGACCTGCTGGAAGTGATCGAAGGCCAGACCGCCAAGCAGCATCACCTGGACCTGAGCCCGTTGCTGGGCAGCGACCTCATCCCGGCGGACAAGCCTCAGTTCTGCCAGGTCGATCGCAACCCGCCGTTCGACAAGGGTGAGTTGGCCGAGAAAATGGTCGAGATGGCCGCTTCGGCGATCAACGACCTGAGCGGTGCCGAATTCGCCCTGGATATCTGCAACTGCGACCGTTCCATCGGCGCGCGGATCTCCGGCGAAATTGCCCGCAAGCACGGCAACCAGGGCATGGCCAAGGCACCGGTGACCTTCCGCTTCAAGGGCACCGCCGGCCAGAGTTTCGGCGTCTGGAACGCCGGCGGCCTGAACATGTACCTCGAAGGCGACGCCAACGACTACGTGGGCAAGGGCATGACCGGCGGCAAGCTGGTCATCGTTCCGCCCAAGGGCAGCGTCTACCGGACCCAGGACAGTGCCATCATCGGCAACACCTGCCTGTACGGCGCCACGGGAGGCAAGCTGTTCGCCGCCGGCACCGCGGGCGAGCGCTTCGCCGTGCGTAACTCCGGTGCCCACACCGTGGTGGAAGGCACCGGGGATCACTGCTGCGAGTACATGACCGGCGGTTTCGTCTGCGTACTGGGCAAGACCGGTTACAACTTCGGCTCTGGCATGACCGGTGGTTTCGCCTACGTGCTCGACCAGGACAACACCTTCGTTGACCGGGTCAACCACGAACTGGTGGAAATCCAGCGGATCAGCGGCGAGGCGATGGAAGCCTACCGCAGCCACCTGCAACGCGTACTGGACGAGTACGTCGAGGAAACCGACAGCGAGTGGGGTCGTGAACTCGCCGAGAACCTCGATGACTACGTGCGCCGCTTCTGGCTGGTCAAGCCGAAGGCTGCCAACCTGAAGTCGTTGCTTTCCAGCACCCGTGCCAACCCGCAGTGATATGCGCCTGAAGAGTTTGATGAGGTTTTAACAATGGCTGAACGTCTGAATAACGACTTCCAGTTCATCGATGTCGGGCGCAAGGATCCGAAGAAGAAACTGTTGCGTCAACGCAAGAAAGAGTTCGTGGAAATCTACGAGCCTTTCAAACCCCAGCAGTCGGCCGACCAGGCCCACCGCTGCCTGGGTTGCGGTAACCCGTACTGCGAATGGAAGTGCCCGGTGCACAACTTCATTCCCAACTGGCTGAAGCTGGTGGCCGAGGGCAACATACTCCAGGCCGCCGAGCTGTCGCACCAGACCAACACCCTGCCGGAAGTCTGCGGCCGGGTGTGCCCGCAGGACCGCCTGTGCGAGGGTGCCTGCACCCTGAACGACGGTTTTGGCGCGGTGACCATCGGTTCGGTGGAGAAGTACATCACCGACACTGCGTTCGCCATGGGCTGGCGCCCGGACATGTCCAAGGTCAAGCCGACCGGCAAGCGCGTGGCCATCATCGGCGCGGGCCCGGCGGGCCTGGGCTGTGCCGACGTGCTGGTGCGGGGCGGGGTGACCCCCGTGGTGTTCGACAAGAACCCGGAAATCGGCGGCCTGCTGACCTTCGGCATTCCCGAGTTCAAGCTGGAAAAGACCGTGCTGAGCAATCGTCGCGAAGTCTTCACCGGCATGGGCATCGAGTTCCGCCTGAACACCGAGGTGGGCAAGGACGTGACCATGGAGCAACTGCTGGCCGAGTACGATGCGGTCTTCATGGGCATGGGCACCTACACCTACATGAAGGGCGGCTTTGCCGGCGAGGACCTGCCGGGCGTGTACGACGCGCTGGATTTCCTGATCGCCAACGTCAACCGCAACCTGGGCTTTGAAAAGTCGCCGGAAGACTTCGTCGACATGAAGGGCAAGAAGGTCGTGGTACTGGGTGGCGGCGACACGGCGATGGACTGTAACCGCACGTCGATTCGTCAAGGTGCCAAGTCGGTGACCTGCGCCTACCGTCGTGACGAGGCCAACATGCCCGGCTCGCGCAAAGAGGTGAAGAACGCCAAGGAAGAAGGCGTGAAATTCCTCTATAACCGCCAACCGATTGCGATTGTCGGTGAAGACAAGGTCGAAGGCGTGAAGGTGGTCGAGACCCGTCTCGGCGAACCCGACGCCCGCGGTCGCCGCAGCCCCGAGCCGATCCCCGGATCCGAAGAAATCATCCCGGCCGACGCCGTGGTCATCGCCTTCGGCTTCCGTCCGAGCCCGGCGCCGTGGTTCGAGCAGTTCAGCATCCAGACCGACAGCCAGGGCCGGGTCGTGGCGCCGGAGCAAGGCCAGTACAAGCACCAGACCAGCAACCCGAAGATCTTCGCCGGTGGCGACATGGTCCGTGGTTCCGACCTGGTGGTGACGGCGATCTTCGAAGGCCGTAATGCGGCTGAAGGGATCCTGGATTACCTGCAAGTCTGACCTCGGGTTGGCGTACAGTTAAACCTGTGGGAGCGGGCTTGCTCGCGAATACGGTGTATCAGTTGACAGAAATGTTGCCTGACTCACCGCATTCGCGAGCAAGCCCGCTCCCACAGTCGCTCTGTGGTGTAGGGAATACCAAGTCCACCGCGACAAATTGACCCGATAGACAAAAGGCTGACCTGCATCCGTGCCTTTTGCGTCGCGCTCTGAGAAAATGCCCGCACTTTTTTTCCGGATGCCGACATGACTGCCCTGAAGAACGACCGTTTCCTTCGCGCCCTGCTCAAGCAACCCGTAGACGTCACCCCGGTGTGGATGATGCGCCAGGCGGGTCGCTACCTGCCGGAGTACCGCGCCAGTCGCGCCAAGGCCGGCGACTTCATGAGCCTGTGCATGAACCCGCAGTTCGCCTGCGAAGTCACGTTGCAACCGCTGGACCGTTACCCGCAGCTGGACGCGGCGATCCTGTTCTCCGACATCCTCACCATTCCCGATGCCATGGGCCAGGGCCTGTACTTCGAGACCGGCGAAGGCCCGCGCTTCAAGAAAGTCGTCAGCACCCTGGCCGACATCGAAGCGCTGCCGATTCCCGACCCGCAGAAAGACCTGGGCTACGTCATGGACGCGGTCAGCACCATCCGTCGTGAGCTCAACGGCCGTGTGCCGCTGATCGGTTTCTCCGGCAGCCCGTGGACCCTGGCCACCTACATGGTCGAAGGCGGCTCGTCGAAGGACTTCCGCAAGACCAAGGCCATGCTCTACGACAACCCGCAAGCCATGCACCTGCTGCTGGATAAACTGGCGCAGTCGGTGACGTCCTACCTCAATGGCCAGATCCTGGCCGGCGCGCAAGCGGTGCAGATCTTCGACACCTGGGGCGGCAACCTGTCGGCGGCGGCTTACCAGGAGTTCTCCCTGGCCTACATGAGCAAGATCGTCAGCGGCTTGATCCGCGAGCACGAGGGCCGCAAGGTCCCGGTGATCCTGTTTACCAAGAACGGCGGCCTGTGGCTGGAAAGCATCGCCGATGTTGGCGCCGATGCCCTTGGCCTGGACTGGACCTGCGACATCGGCAACGCCCGTGAGCGCGTCGGTCACAAGGTCGCCCTGCAAGGCAACATGGACCCGACCGTGCTGTATGCCAAGCCCGAGGCCATCCGTGCCGAAGTCGCACGTATCCTCGCCAGCTACGGCAGCGGCAGTGGCCACGTGTTCAACCTCGGCCATGGCATCACCCCGGAAGTCGATCCGGAACACGCCGGTGCCTTCCTGCGGGCGGTGCACGAGTTGTCGGCGCAATACCACCCGTAACAGTTGCAACGTTGACCCCAGCCTGTCCGGACCCGTGCCGGACAGGCTTTTTATTGCCCGTTGTTTATCCACTCAACATCAAACTCATTCACGTCTGATGTTTTCTGTTTGTTTATGTTGGGTGGCTGTTTCTATGGGTAAGAGATTTCTTTTGTCATGTAAGGGGAAATCGATTCAGAGATCATTCCTTCTCCCTTGGGAGATTTGCCCTACATAGCGAGGTTTCGATTTTCTATAAGGTTTCGGCGCTTGCGAGGTGCGGCGCCAAACGATCCGGCGTGCCTTTCAAGATGACGGTTATACGTCCTTAAATCTCGATGACTAGTCTGGAACTTATATGAAAAACAACTTCAACACGCGCAGCACATTAACGGGGTGTGCGTCGTCATTGGTTCTATTGTCGGCACTGGCCGCGTCCCAGGGCGTACTTGCCCACGGTTTTCTTGAAGTACCGCCTTCGCGTGCATTCTTGTGCCAGAAAGGTGAAAACAATCATTGTGGTGGCGCGCAATATGAACCTCACAGCACCGGTGAGACGTTCAAGGGTTTCCCGAATGGCGCAGGCGGTGGTCCGCTGCAAGGCCCCATCGACGGCAAGATCGCCAGCGGCGGCAATTCGCTGTTTTCCGCCCTGGATGCGCAGTCTGCTTCTCGCTGGCAACTGACCGAAATCAGGGATCGGGAGATCGACTTCCAATGGCAATACTCCGCCCCGCACCCGGCGACCAAGCACGAATATTTCATCACTCGCGACGGCTGGAACCCGAACGAGCCGCTCAAGCGTGCGTCGTTCGACAGCGCTCCATTCTGCACGATCGATGGCGCTCATCAGGTTCCAGTGAGTGGCACCAAGCACCACTGTGTGATTCCCGACAGCAAGTCGGGGCATCACGTCATCCTCGCGGTGTGGACGGTGGGCGATACCGACAACGCGTTCTACAACCCGGCGGATGTGAACATCCTCGCCGAAGCGGCATTGCCGGGCGGCTGGTCGCCGGTGGGCAGCATCGCGCCGTCGACCTCGCTGCTGGCGGGTGACAAGGTCAAGGCCCGAGCCTTTTCCGCGACCGGCGAAAACCCGCAGTACAGCGTCGAGATCAGCATCGACAACGCTGAAGAAGGCAAGCCTGAGAACTGGTCGTTCAAACTGGCCGAAGCCATCAACCAGGCCCATGCCCAGATTCGTGCCGGTATCCGCGATGAGGACGGCAACATCACGCCAGTCCAGGGCACCAACAAGCTGTACGCCCAGAAAGAAAGCGGCGTGAGCCGTTACGAAGTGCAACTGGACATGAAGGAAGACGCCAGCGCGAGCATGGCCATCGCGGGCTTGCAGCCGGAGTACGTCCTCGACAACGGGCGGGTCGGCATGACGTTCGCTGCGCAGACCAACCGCAGGATGAACGTCGAAGCCACGTTGTTCGACGAGAACAACAAGCAGGTCGGTGTCGTGAGCCAGACCGTTGGCGAAGGCAACACCGAGCTGCGTATCGACGTGCGCAGCGCGCCGGGCGCCCACACCCTGACGCTGGTGGGCACCACCGAAGACGGCCGGACCACTCGCCAGCAGACCCAGCCTGTCACCCTCGGCGGTGAAGGCGCGGGCATCGAGTACGACTTCGTCTTCCCGGAAGGCCTCAGTGACTACGCCGCCGGCACGAAAGTGCTGCAGCCGAAAACCGATGAAGTCTTCGAATGCAAGCCGTTCCCGGCCTCCGGCTACTGCAAGCAGTACACGCCGACGGCCAACGGTTTCGAGCCGGGTGTCGGTGCTTCCTGGCAAAGCGCCTGGGACAAGCTGTAAGTCCCGACAGGCATGGCCCCAGGCAATCCGGATGGGCTGCCTGGGGCCTTCAAGCGAGAACGTGATGATGCATTCCTCTCATTACTGTGCACGGCGGGTGCTGCTGCACTGGCTGTCCGCGGTCATCATTCTATGGGCGTTGGTGTCGGGCTTTTACGTGGCGTATTACCCGGTGTCGGCGGCCACCGAACATTGGGTCGGCTCGCTCAATGTGTCGCTGACCACGCTGTTCATCCCGTTGTTTGCCTGGCGCCTCTGGCTGTTTGTCGGCGCGCTGCAAACCCGGGAACCGACGCCTTCGGCGATCCACCGGCTGGCCCTGGCGGTGCATGCCTCGATCTACCTGGTCATCGGCGTCGTGCTGGTGACCGGGGTACTGATGATGAAAAGCGCCATCAGTGTGTTCGGGCTTTTCCAGCTCCCTCAGCCGCTGGACGATCCGGCGCTGATCGACTGGGCGAACGCGGCCCATGTCGTGTCCTGCGCGGTGTTGTCGCTGCTCATCGTGCTGCATCTTTGCGCCGTGGCCTGGCATGAATTTTCCGGGCGTCGGGTGGTGCGGCGCATGTCCTTTGCACGGCAGCCGGACGCGCCCGTGCAGCGGTCGCCGCGGTGAGCCTTGCCCGTTGGGCCGGCAGCCGTTCAGCGACGGCCTTGCTGGTGCTCGTGCCGCTGCTGTACGCAGGCTGGCTGGTGGAGCGCGAGTGGCGTTTTCGCCAGGCGCTGGGTCGGGATATGCCGGTGGTGGCTGCCGCGCCGGCCACTCGCGGCTTGCCCAACGTGCAGGCGGTGGCGACCGTGCTTGGCCTGGCCCCCGAAGGTGCCCACGCAGCCAGCGCGGAACCGATGACGTTGCAGGCCAGCTTCGTGGTCGACCAGGGCCTGTCGCGGGCGTTGCTGGCGGATGCGGCGGGGCCGCGCATCTACCAGGTGGGCGAACGCTTGCCCGGTGGCAGCGTGTTGCGCCGGGTCGAACCCGGCCACGTGATGTTGTGGCGCAACGGGCGCGAAGAACGCCTGGCCCTGCAACCGGCGACCCCGCCGCTGTTGCGCCAGGTGGCTGCCGAACCGCCGCGCCAGGCCACGCTGCCTTCCTCGCAATACCTACGCCCGGTCGTCGGGCAAACAGAGTGATCGAATTGATGAACAGTTTTATCCGGGGCCCCGTATCGCGCGTCCTGTTCTGCCTTGCCGTGTGCGGCCCGCTGGCCTTTGCCGGCTCATTGCGGGCCGAGGAAACCCATTGGCAACTGGCGATGAACAATGCCGAATTGCGTGACGTGGTCGAGGAAATCTCGGCAATCCTGGGCAAGACCGTGGTGCTTGATCCCAGAGTGTCCGGGCGCATTACCGTCATGTCGCGCCAGGCACTGGACCGCGAAGGCGTGCGCCGGTTGTTCTATTCGGTGCTCGATGCACACAACTTCACGGTGATCGATGAAGGTGAGCGGATCCTGATCACCCCGGTCGCCGAGGCCAAGACCCGGGCCGGCGCCAGCGACGCCAACAGCGCCACGCCATCGCAATTCGTGACCCGGGTCCTGGACTTGCATTCGAGCATTGCCGCCGATGTCGCCGGGTTGGTCCGGCCGCTGGTGTCGGTCAATGGCTACGTCGGGCCTTCGGTTTCCTCCAACGCGCTGGTGGTCACCGACACCGCCGCCAACGTCCAGCGCATTGCCGGGGTCGTGGCGCAGTTGGACGCCGGGCGTAACCGCAATCACGTGGTGCTGCCCCTGCGCCATGCCCAGGCCGTGGACATCGCGCCGGTAATGGAAGCCGCCACCGGCAAGCGCGACGGCGACACGGCGGGCCTGGTGATTGCCGACGCGCGCAGCAATCGCCTGGTGATCATCGGCGCGCCGGCGGTGCGCCAGCGCCTGGCGGACCTGGCCCGGACCCTCGACGTGCCAGCGGCCGCCTCCCAGGGCAACGCGCGGGTCATCCGCCTGCGCCACAGCGATGCCAAGCAACTGGCCCAGGTGCTGGAAGCGGTCGGCCAGGACCGGAAAACCACGCCCGCTCTGGCCGGCCAGCGGGAAAGCGCCGTCAACGGTGGCTTCATGATCAAGGCCGACGAAAGCCAGAACGCCTTGGTGCTGCTCGCCGAGCCGGCCCAGGTGCGCACGGTGGAAAACATCGTCCGGGAACTGGATCAACCGCGCGCCCAGGTGCTCATCCACGCGGCCATCGTCGAGATCACCGGGGACATCGCTGAGGCCCTGGGGGTGCAATGGGGCCTCAAGAGCGGCAGTGCCACAGGCTTCATCAATTTTCCCGGCACCAAGGTGCCGATCTTCGGCGGGCTGGATGCCGATGCACTGAAAAGCGCGCCAGAAGGCGCGGTCCTGCAGTTGGGGAGTGATCGCTTCGGCGCACTGGTCTCGGCATTGGCGAGCAATACCCACAGCAACCTGCTGTCCACGCCCAGCCTGTTGACCCTGGATAACCAGGAGGCGGAAATCATCGTCGGCCAGAACGTCCCCTTCAAGACGGGCTCCTACGCCACCAGCGGCAACGGCGCCGACAACCCGTTCACCACCGTGGAGCGCAAGGACGTCGGCATCAGCCTCAAGGTCAAGCCGTACATCAACGAAGGTTCCACCCTGCGCCTGGAGGTCCAGCAGGAAGTCTCGGACATCGCCCCCTCGGTCACCGGCGTGGACTCATCCGACCTGATCACCAACAAGCGCGCCTTGAAGAGCACGATCCTGGCGGACGACGGCGAGATCATCGTCATTGGCGGGCTGATCCGCGACAGCGTACGTACCGAGGAAAGCGGCGTGCCGTTGCTGCGCAGCATTCCGTACCTGGGCGCGCTGTTTCGCTGGACCCGCGACACCCAGACCAAAAGCAACCTGATGGTCTTCCTGCGTCCCACCATCGTGCGTAACAACGAAGACCTGGCCGATGTCAGCCGGCAGCGCTACGACGCGTTGCGTGAGCTGAGCAAGCCCGGCTCGCGGCAGAACAATTCGCTGTTGCTGCCCCGGGACGCGCGCCAGTTGTTCGAGGCGTCGGAGACGGCCGCGGGCACCGCGCAGGCGGGTGACTTGTGAGTGACCCGCAGGCCGTGTTGCCCTTTGGTTTCGCCAGGCGCTTCGGCGTGCTGCTGGAAGGCGCGGGGCCGACCTTGAGCCTGGTGATGCGCCGCGATGCGGCGCTGACCGCGATTGCCGAAGTGCGGCGCCTGTGTGGTCGGGAATTGCCGATCCAGGTGCTTGAGCCCGCACTGTTCGCGGTGCGCCTGGCCAGTGTCTACCGCCAGGGCCAGAGCGCCGCCGAGCAGGTTGCCCAAGGCCTGGACGAAGAACTGGACCTGCTCAGCCTGGCCGACCAGGTGCCACAGACCACCGACCTGCTGGAGCAACAGGGCGATGCGCCGATCATCCGGCTGATCAATGCCTTGCTCAGCGAGGCGGTTCGCGAGCACGCCTCGGACGTGCACCTGGAGACGTTCGAGCAATACCTGTCGGTGCGCATGCGCATCGACGGTCAGTTGCAGGAAATGCTGCGCCCGCGCCGGGAGCTGGCGAGCCTGCTGGTGTCGCGGATCAAGGTCATGGCCCGGTTGGACATCGCCGAGAAACGTGTGCCCCAGGACGGACGCATCGCCTTGCGCCTGGCCGGGCACGAAGTCGATGTGCGGGTCTCGACCCTGCCCTCGGCCCACGGCGAGCGCGTGGTGCTGCGCCTGCTCGACAAGCAGGCCGGACGCCTGGACGTGCTGCGCCTGGGCCTGCCCGACGACACCCTGGCGAGCCTGCGGCAATTGCTCGGCAAGCCCCATGGCATCGTGTTGGTCACCGGCCCCACCGGGTCGGGGAAAACCACCAGCCTGTACGCCGCGTTGAGCAGCCTCAACGACCAGAGCCGCAACATCCTCACCGTCGAAGACCCGATCGAATATCACCTGCCGGGCATCGGCCAGATGCCGGTCAACCCGAAGGTCGACATGACCTTCGCCCGTGGCTTGCGGGCGATCCTGCGCCAGGACCCGGACGTGGTGATGGTTGGCGAAATACGCGACCGCGAGACCGCCGAAATTGCCGTCCAGGCCTCCCTGACCGGGCACCTGGTGCTCTCCACGCTGCACACCAACACCGCCGTCGGTGCGGTCACGCGGCTGGTGGACATGGGGGTGGACGCCTACCTGCTGGCATCGTCCCTGGCCGGCATCGTCGCCCAGCGCTTGCTGCGCAGGTTATGCCCGTCCTGCAAGGTGCCCTACGTGGCCGATGCCGCCACCTGCCAGCGCCTGGGGCTGGCTGCAACGGCCGCGCCCCGGCTGTTCAAGGCCCAGGGCTGCGAGCAATGCCAGAAAGGCTATCGCGGCCGTTTCGGTATCTATGAGCTGGTGACGGTGAGCAGCCCGTTTTCGCAACTGATTCACCAGGGCGCCACCGAGCAAGCGCTGGCGAGCGAGGCGCGCAAGACCTCCCGCAGCTTGTTCCAGGACGGCCGCCAACGGGTCTTGGAAGGCCTGACCAGCGTCGATGAACTGTTGCGCGTCACCCAAGAGGATTAGCCCGATGCCGACCTTCGATTATCGGGCCGAAGATGCCCAGGGCCGACGCTGCAAGGGCCGCGTGGAGGCTGACAGCGCCCGTCAGGCCCGGCAGTTGTTGCGCGAACGCGGCTTGCTGCCCTGGGAACTGCACGAAGGCGGGGAACGGCGAACCTTGCGCAGCCGTTATGCCGGATCGCGCTTGAGCCCGGCCGAGCTGGCCTTGTTGACATTGCAACTGTCCACCTTGATCCAGGCCGGCCTGCCCCTTGAAGAGTCGCTGGCGGCGGTGGCGCAACAGAACCAGAAACGTCGTGTTGTCCAACTGCTGTCGGCGGTGCGTGGCCGGGTGATGGAAGGGCATGCGCTGGCGACGGCCCTGCGGGCGTTTCCCCAGGCGTTTCCCGAGCTGTTCTGCGCCACGGTGGCGGCGGGCGAGCAGTCCGGTCATCTCGGCCAGGTGCTGGAGCAACTGGCGAGCTACACCCAGGCGCGCCAGGCGTCGCGCCAGCGCATTCAACTGGCGTTGGTGTACCCGCTGATCCTGCTGCTGGCCTGCGTCGCGATCGTCGCCTTCCTGCTGGGCTACGTGGTGCCGGACGTGGTGAAGATCTTCATCGACAGCGGCCAGCCGCTGCCCTGGCTGACCCAGGCGCTGATCGCCGTGAGCGATGGCTTGCGCCGCCACGGCCTGTGGCTGTTCGCGGCGTTGCTCGGGCTCGTGGCGGTGTGGCGCTGGAGCTTGCGTCAACCGGCGTGGCGCCTGCGCTGGCATCGGTTGCTGTTGCGGCTGCCGTTGTTGGGCGAGGTGTTGCGGGCGATGGAAGCTGCGCGGTTCGCCAGCACCCTGGCGATCCTCAGTAAGAGCGCGGTGCCCCTGGTTGACGCCTTGCACATTGCCGCGCAGGTCATCGGCAACCTGACGATTCGCGCGCGCATGGCCGACGTCGCCCGCTCGGTCCGCGAGGGTGGGACGCTGACCCGTGGCCTGGAGCGCGGCGGCGATATCCCGCCGCTGATGCTGCACATGATCGCCAGCGGCGAGCGGGCCGGTGAGCTCGACAGCATGCTGGCCCGCGCCGCCGAGCAACAGGAAGCCAGCCTCGCGGCGCGGATTGCCCTGGTGGTGAGTCTTTTCGAACCGGCCATGTTGGTGTTGATGGGCGGCGTCGTGCTGCTGATCGTCATGGCCATCCTCCTGCCTATCTTGAGCCTCAACCAATTGGTGAATTGACCCATGCACTCTCCAGACAACCGAGCGGTACCTCTTCAACGTGGCTTTACCCTGATTGAAATCATGGTGGTGGTGGTCATCATCGGCGTGCTCGGCGCCATCGTGGTGCCGCAATTCATGAGCCGCCCCGACCAGGCCAAGGCCACGGCGGCGCGGACCGACATCCAGGCCATCGCCACGGCGCTGGAAATGTACCGGCTCGACAACTTCCAGTACCCCTCGACCCAACAGGGCCTCGAAGCGCTGAGCAAGCGTCCGGGAGGCACGCCCGCGCCGCGGAACTGGAACCCCCAGGGGTATCTGAAGAGCCTGCCGATCGATCCGTGGGGCACGCCTTACCAGTACCTCAGTCCGGGCCTCAGGTCGTTGGACGGCAGCTATGACCTGTATTCGCTGGGCGCCGATGGCGCACCGGGTGGCGATGGGCTGGCGGCCGACATCGGCAACTGGACCGAATGAACATGCGCGCCGGTTACCGTCATACCGTTCACCCAGGGAACGCGCTGAACCCGCGGCGAGGGAGCTTGCTCCCGCTGGACCGCGTAGCGGCCCCCTTGAGTGCTACGCACTCGAACGGCAGCAGGCTACTTCGCCACGACTCAGGTGGCCGCAGTTGCGCCCGTTGCCGGGGTTTTACCCTGCTGGAACTGATGGTAGTCATCGTCTTGATTGCGATCGCGGCCGGCATGGTCAGCCTCGCCGTGGGCCCGAACCCGGCCAGGGAAGCGCGTCAGCAAGCCGGGGCGTTCATCCGGGTGGTGCAGCAGTTGCGCGAGCGGGCGGTGCTGGAGAGCGAGGAATATGGACTGCGCATACACAAGCACGGTTATCAGGCGCTGCGCCTCGACGCCCAGGGCTGGACCGCGGTAGCGACCTTGCAACGCTTGCCGCAGCCACTGTCCCTTGGCCTGGAGCAGGACGGCCACGCCATGGCCCTCGATGACACGCCGGGCGCGCCGCAGTTGCTGATGCTCAGCAGCGATGAAATCAGCCCGTTTCGCCTGTTTGTCCAGGTCGCCGGCCAGCGCTTGTCCGCGGTGTCGAGCGATGGCCTGTCGGAGCCCTCGATCGATGAGTAAGGCGAGCAGGCTGGCGGTCGATAGCCGCGGCTTCACCCTGCTGGAAGTCATGATCGCCTTGGCGATTTTTGCCACGGTGTCGGCAGCGGTGCTTTCTGCCAGCCAGTTCGTGCTCAAGCAGGGCGCCGGGCTGGAGGAGCGGCTGTTCGGCGCGTGGCTGGCGGACAATCAGTTGAGCGAGCTGCGCCTGCACCCGACCCCGGCGCCTGGGCAGCAACGGCTGGACCTGCGCCTGGGGCGTCGCGACTGGACGCTGCAACAGCGTATCGCCGCGGCCCATGATCCGCGCCTGGTCCAGGTCGAGATCCAGGTCAGCCGAGCCGGCAGTCCGGCGGTTGTGCACCGCACCCTGGGGTGGATCCGCCAGCGTGATGAATAGACAGTCGGGTTTCACCTTGTTGGAACTGGTCATCGCCATTGCCATTTTCGCCTTGCTCGGCCTGGCCAGTTGGCGGCTGTTCGACGGCGTCGTGCGAGCCCAGCAAGGCGCCGGTCATCACGAGCGAGACATCCGCGCCTTGCAACGGGCCGTGGGGGTGATCGAGCGCGATGCCTGGCAGGCCGTCCTTGGCTCGGTCGTGCTCGCGCCGACGGGCCTGCAATTGCAGCGCAGCCATTGGCGCAACCCACAGGATCTGCCGCGCAGCGAGCGGCAGGCGGTGGCTTATCGACTCGAAGACCGCGTGCTGTGGCGCGACAGTCGCGCAGAAGGCAGCACCGTTGTGCAGCAGCAGAAATTGCTCGACGAGGTGCGCGGCCTGAGCTGGCGGGTGTTCGATCCGCAGCGCGGCTGGCGCAGCGAAACCGTGCGTGAGGTCGCGCCGCTGGCACTGGAACTGGTGGTGTCGACCGGGCGTTTCGAACAGGTCCGTCGGGTGCTGCTGTTGCCGGGAGCGTTGCCGTGAGTCGACAGCGAGGGGTAGCGCTGATCAGCGTGCTGCTGGTGCTGAGCCTGGCGTTGCTGGTGATCGGTGGCATGTTGCATAGCCATCGCCTGTTGTTGCACAGCAGCGCCCAGCCGCTGCAACAGGTCCAGCTGCGCCAGCTTGGGCTGGCCGGGGAAGCCTGGGCGCAAGCGGTGCTGCAAGAGAGCGTGGCCGCGCCGTCCGGGGTTGTTGACCTGAGCCAGGACTGGGCGCGGCGCGAACCGGCCTGGGCGCTGGACGACGCCCAGGTCCACGTCGCGATCGAGGATTTGTCTGCGCGGCTGAACCTCACCCCGTTGTTGGCCCAGGGGCAAGTCGACCAGGTGACCTTGGGTCGATGGAGCCGATTGCTTGCCTTGCTGGATCTGCCATCGATGTCGTTGCCTCAGGTCGGGGTGGTGCACGAGTTGAGTCAACTGCGCCTGTTGCCTGGCATCGATGGCTCGATGCTGCGGCGCCTGGCGCCTTGGGTGGTGCTGCTGCCCAAGGAGGCCCGGTTGAACGTCAACACCGCGCCGCCGCTGTTGCTAATGACCCTCGACGGCATGGAGGGCGAGCCGGCCAGGGCGTTGGCCCAGCGGCGCTGGCAAACGCCCTACGCCAGTGTGCAGGCGTTTACCAATGATCCGCTGGTGGCCGGCCTGGGCCTCAGCAGCCATGGCCTGGGCGTGACCAGTCGCTGGTTCCGCATCACCGTGAGCGTGACCCGCGCCGGCAACCGTCTGCGCCTGGCTTCGGACCTCGAGCGTGATGCCACGACCGGACGCTGGACCGTGCGCCAGCGTCGTTTCTTACCCTTCAGCCCTGGTGAGCTCCCCTGATGAAAACCTGGCTTTACCTGACCGCCGAAGGCCTGGGCGCGCCCTCTGCCAACTGGCCCTGCTGCATATGGTCGCCGACGGGCGAGCGACGCTGCTTGCCCCTGCACGAAGCGGCCCGTGAACTGCTCGGGCGTGAGGTCGTCGTGCTGTTGCCGATGGAACTGTGCAGTTGGGTGCGCAGCGACCCCTGGCCCTCTCGCCGCCCGCCGCGACCCCAGGCGCTGGCATTCGCCATCGAAGAGCAACTGAGTGAAAACCTGGAAGTGCTGCACATCGCCGTCGGCGCCCGGGACCGGCAGCACCGTTACCCGCTGCTGGTGACGCAACGGGACCGGTTCCGGGCGTTACTGGCCTTGCTCGACGAACAGGGCGTCGCCGTGCGGGCGGTGCACGTCGATGCCGACCTGTTGGCCGGTGACCAGGCGTTTGGCGTGCGCTGGTTTGGCCGCTGGTTGCTGGGCGGCGCGCTGGCGGCACGGGTGGCATTGTCGGGCCCGGCCCTGACGGTGCTCAAGCCGAGTCTTGGCGAGGACATCCACTGGCTAGACGAGGCCCGCGACCGTCCGGGCATCGATGAGTGGTTGCTGAGCGCGGGCGGACACCCCGTTGACTTGTTGCAAGGCGAGTTCCGGCGCCGCCGCCAGCGCTTGCCATGGCGCGGTGCGATGGCCGCGGCGCTGGGTGTATTGGTGCTGAGCTGGGTGTTCAGCGAAGCCCGCGTGCGCTTTCTGGAAGGCGAAACGCGACGGCTGTACAGCCAGAGCGAGCAGCGGTTCCGGGCGCTGTACCCCGGACAAAGCCGCATCGTCGACCTGGCCGCGCAGTTCCAGGCCATGCAGGGGCGCGGCGGACAGGACCAGGACACCCAGGTGGCGCGCCTGGTTCATCTGGTGGAGCGTGTCGTCGGCGCCAGTCATGTCGAGGTGCAGCGCATCGACTTTCGCGCAGGCGAGGGCTGGAAGCTCCAACTGACGGCCAACAGTTTTGTCGAGCTGGAACAACTGCGCGAACGCGGCCAACAGAACGGTCTGCCCCTGATCCTGGGCAGTGCGAGCAAACAAGGCAATCGCGTGCAGGCCATCCTGACGCTGGAGAACGGTGGATGAACGTCAAGGCACTACAGAGGCTGAAACAAGCCTGGGCAGGCGTGTCGCGCCGTGAGCAAGGGTTGTTGCTGGGGACGGCCGGGCTGGTGCTGGTGACCGTGGGCTACACCTCGATCGGGCGCCCCATGGCGCAACGGCTTGAAGTCGCCGAGCGGCAGTACCGCCAACAGGCCGAACTGAGCGTGCGGATCCAGCGCGCGGCACCGGCCCGGGACACCGCGGACCGACCCTTGTCGGTGCGCGTCAATGACAGCGCCACGGCGGCAGGGCTAGACATCGCCGAGATGGAGGTCGATGGCGATGCGCTGCGACTCATGGTCACCGGTGACGCCAACCCATTGCTGCACTGGCTGGACCGCCACGAACGCGACGGCGCGGTGCTGCACGCGCTGACCCTGGAGGTGCGGGGGAAGGTGTTGGAGGCGCGGGTGGTGTTGGCACAATGATTGGTTGGAAAGAGGCGCCTGTGGCGAGGGGATTTATCCCCGTTCGAGTGCGAAGCGCTCGCCATTGGACTGCACTGCGGCGTAGAAACCGAGGCCGCTTCGCAGCCTGACGGGGATAAATCCCCTCGCCACAGGGACTGGGCCGATCCTGGCGGTGTCTGTCTAAACCGCCAGGTTACCTGGCAACACCGGCAACTTCGCCAGCTTCACCGCCACCCACAAGGCCACCACCAGCAACGCGCCGATGAACAGGCCGACCCCGTTCCAACCCCCCACGTGCCAGGCCACGCCGCCCGCCGTGCCGGCCACGCTCGACCCGGCGTAATAGCTGAACAGGTAAAGCGAGGAGGCCTGCCCCTTGGCGGTGAGGGCGCGGCGGCCGATCCAACTGCTGGCGACCGAGTGGGCGCCGAAGAAGCCGAAGGTGAACACCAGCATGCCCGGGATCACCAGCATCAGCGACGTGGCCATCGTCAGTGCGAGGCCGGCCAGCATCAGCGCGATGGTTGCCCAGAGCATCTTGCGCCGCCCCAGCTTGTCCGCCAGCGCGCCGACTTTTGCCGAGCTGTAGATACCCGACAGGTACACCACCGACAGCAGTCCGACGAAGGCCTGGTCCAGATGATAAGGCTCGGCCAGCAGGCGGTAGCCGATGTAGTTGAACAGGGTCACGAAGGCGCCCATCAGGACGAAGGCTTCAAGGAACAGCAGCGGCAGGCCAGCGTCGCGAAAGTGCTGGGTAAAGCCGTCGAGCAGGCTGCGCGGGTGCAGCGAGCGGGGCCGGAAATTGCGCGACTCCGGCAGGATCCGCCAGAAGACCGCCGCGGCGATCAGGGCCAGGCCGCCAATCACCAGCATCGCGGTGTGCCAACTGACGAAGTCGATCAGCACGCCGGTGATCAAGCGTCCGCTCATGCCACCGATGGCATTGCCGGCGATGTACAGCCCCATCGCCAGGCCGATGTGCTTGGGGTGGATCTCTTCGCTCAGGTACGTCATCGCCACCGCGGCCAGCCCGCTCAGCGACAGCCCCACCAGCGCACGCAGCAGCAGGACGCCGTGCCAGGTCGGCATCATGGCGCTGGCTAGGGTGCACAGGGCGGCGGCGAACAGGGCGGCGACCATCACCGGCTTGCGGCCGATGCGGTCGGAAATCGGGCCGGTGATCAACAGGCCGATGGCGAGCAGGCCGGTCGCCACCGAAAGGATCAGGCTGCTTTGCGCCGCGTTGACGGCAAACTCCTTGGACAACAACGGCATCATCGGCTGCACGCAGTACAACAAGGCGAACGTCGCGAAGCCGCCGCAAAACAGCGCCAGCACCGTGCGCATGAACATCGGCGTGCCTTTCTCGATGTAGATGTCCTTCAGTTCAGTGACGACGTCATCCTGTACGCGGGGGGGATTTCATGGGCCAGTGGCGCGACAGCAGTTTTCACGGTGGACCTCGCAGGAGCACGATCAGGCAGGCAGTGAAAAAAGCATATAGCCGGCTAATGTTTCTATCCAATATATTGTTCGACCTGTTTAAGACGTTTTGCGACTTGTTAGGTGGACCATGGAACTGCGTCACCTGCGTTACTTCATCGCCGTGGCCGAAGAACTGCACTTCGGCCGTGCCGCCTTGGCCCTCGGCATCTCCCAACCACCCCTGAGCCAGCAGATCCAGGCGCTGGAGCAGGAAGTCGGCGCGCGTTTGTTCGAGCGCACCAATCGCCGGGTCGAGTTGAGCGAGGCCGGCCGATTGTTCCTCGACGAGGCGCGGCGGGTGCTGGCCCAGGTCGACAAGGCCGCCGATGTGGCCCGTCGCGCGCAGTTAGGCGAGCTGGGCGAGCTGAAGATCGGCTTCACCTCCTCGGCGCCGTTCAACTCCACGATCCCCCAGGCGCTGTTCACGTTCCGCCAGCGCTTTCCCGCCGCGCACCTGAACCTGCGGGAAATGAGCAGCACCCAGGTGGCCGACGGTTTGATGGAGGGGGAGATCGAGGTGGGCATCATGCGACCGTTGCCGCTGCCCGAGTCCCTGAGCGAGATCGAACTCAGCCGCGAGCCGCTGGTGGCCGTGCTCAGCTCCAAGCACCCGCTGGCCCAGGGCAGCGATGCCGGGCTGTTCCTGTCGGCGCTGGCCCAGGAGCCGTTCGTGTTCTTTCCTCGCAGCTACGGCAGCGGTCTCTACGCGCAATTGCTGAGCCTGGCCCGCGACGCCGGTTTCAGCCCGCACTTCGCCCAGGAAGCCGGCGAGGCGATGACCATCATCGGGCTGGTGGCAGCGGGGCTGGGTGTTTCGGTCTTGCCCGCCTCCTACCAGCGCATGCGCATCGACGGCGTCGTCTACCGCCCGCTGCTCGATCCGGCGGCGGTGTCGGCGGTGTGGCTGGTGCAACGCAAGGACCAGCGCTCGCCGATGGCGCGGGCGTTCGTGGCGTTGTTATGTGGCGATGCTGACAGCGACCAGGCCCGCTAGAGCAAGTAAAGTCGACGGCCGTGGCGAGGCAGCAAGCTCCCTCGCCACGCATTGACTAGCCTTCCCAGACCGTCGCAGGTCCGTTGACGTGGTAGTCGTAGAACCCCTGGAGTGTCCAGGTATCGCCCTTGCGTTCAAACGCGGCGCGCCAGGCGCCCTTGCCGCCGCCCGGGGTCAGTTGGGCCATGGTGTACCAGTAGTAGCGGTTGATCTTCTTGGTGGTGATCCGTCCCGCACGAATATCTTCCGTGATGACGTTCACCCTGGTTTGAGCGGCCTGCGAGAAGGTGGCGTACGCCATCTGGGCTTCAGCCAATGGGCTGTTGGTGACGGTGAACTTGTCCGGTGCCGGCGACGGGGCGGGCAAGGCCGTGGAGGGCTCGGCGGACGTTGTGCCTTCCACTTTGTGGCTTCGGGCCTGGGTCACGAGCTCGATGTCGAAGGGTTCGTAGTTGGCCAGTGTCCGGCTGAAGTTGGTGATGTCTTCCCCGGTGAGCAGTGTGACGTCGCGTTGTGCCTGGCCTTTGTTGGCGATGATGTAGGGCACTCGATTGTTGCGGATCTCGGTCAGCAGCCCGGGCTTGTGCCTGCGCTGCTTTTCTTCGCGCAGGGCGGTGATCAGCTCGTTGTAGTATTGCGCCGAGTTCGTGTAGCTGTCCCGGGCCGACTGTGCTTCTGGATTATTGCCGGGCAATCGCGCCTGCACGTGGGCCTCCAGCCTGGCTTCCACGGCATTCAGCATCTCCCGGGTGTCGTTCGCGATCTTGTCCATGGCCGCTTTCTTCTTTCCGCCTTTGGAGGTGAACGTCATGAAGATGGCGCCGGTGATGTTGTCGGTGATGACCGTTGTATGGACCTGGATCCGGTCTTCGGTGAAGAAGATATTCTTGTGCGTCATTATCGTGTCGTAGATTTTTATTTTCTGGGCTTCGCTCAGGGTAACGCTGGAGACGTTGGTCTCGATGCTCTCGCAACTGAGCACGACGATGCTCCAGGTGTTCATCTTGTCCAGCAGGTCCCGCAGGCTGGCCCTGCGTTTGGCCAGATCACCCTGGCTGCGGGTCCAGTCGGTTATCTGGGTACGGTAAGCGTTGATGTCGGCGACACCGACGTCCGCCATGCTCTCGCGGAGTATGCGTTCGGCCAGCGCTTCGGGCATCGAGTCGAAAATGGCCTTTGCGGTGCTGACGGCTTCACGGGTGGGGTAGCGATTCATCACCAGTACGGCCTCCACCAAGGCGGCGCATGTACGCTGCTGCGGTGTTTCCGGCGGACGCCCGAACAGGCTCAGGAACGGGCCGCCGCCCCTGAGCCGATCGCGCTCCACCACGCGCCAGCGGTCATTTTCCCAAACGACCGTTCGCTGATTCGAGCGGTTGTCCGGCGCATAGATGATCCGTTCGCCGGCCTGGACCGCCGTTTTGTAATAGCCATCCCCCAGCATCAGGTAGCCCTGGCCATCAGCGCCCCTGTACCGGTGGCGCCCCTCGGCAATCAACCCGTGCCCGTCGAAGCCGTTGAGGCGGAAGGGGTCCAGCTCCGGATCCGGTAGCCGCGGCAGGGACGACAGCGTCGGGCGTGCCTGCCGACGGCGCCCAGCGCGGGCCATGATCAGGTCCTGGCCGGCTTCGGCGATGACCTCGCCCAGCCCCGCGATAAAGTCAGTGGTCCATTGGTGAACGCTACCGCCTTCGTCATCGATGGCCGACACCGCGGCACCGCCCACCATGGTTGGCAGGATCGCGCGACCCAACAGGCCGCCGAGCCGTCCCACCGGGAACATCGACATGGCGCCGGTCAGCAGCATGACGGCGTTCCCACGCCCTTGCTGTGCAAACGCGCTGTCGCGCTCGGCATTGCTCACCGTCAGCATCTGCGTGGTCTTGATCGCGTGGGTGATCTGCGTTTCGTGCAGCACCTTGAACAGGTCGGCCTCCACCGTGGGGGCGGCAATTTTCTTCGCGAAGTCATTCTGTGCCCGGTCCTTCGTCCAGGCGAAGACAGAGCGCGTGACGGTCTTGATTTTTTGCTCGAACGTCAGGTTTTCTGACAGCGGCACCAGGCTGGCAAGCTGCTCGGCCTGTTCCAGTAACGGCAACTGCGCAATCAGCCAGCGGGTCATCTGCGGTGTGGCGGTGAGGGTCTGCACCACGCTCGCTTCCAGCGTCCGGCTGCTCGCCGCGTCGACGTCCCTGAACACCTTGCCGTCGGGAGCGCCCGGTGTGTAGAGCGTCAGCGAAGGGCGACTGGCGAGTGACTTGACCCCGAACGCCAGCACGTCTTTCAAGACGCTGTCGCCCCATTGCAGTTGACGAACCACCGCCTCATGCCCGCCGACCTTGCCACGGCCTTTCGCCGTGGGGCTGTCCAGCGCCGCCAGCACCAGTTTGAGCCCGGTATTGTCGCGGTCATGCCGCAGGTCGCCGGAAATGTGCGCCGCCCACACCTGTGCGCGCATCTGCTGCGCTTTCAGGGCCATCCAGGGCGCTTGGGTCTGCCAGGCGGCCACTTGCACTTCGGTCGGCAGGCGGGCGCCCACATTGGCCCTTTCGATGACCTCGACAATCTGCGCGAAGCTCAGCGGCCCATCCACGGTGGTGTGAGGCGCATTGCGTTCTTCCAGCGTCAGGTTGGACATTGCCCATTGCGTCAGGGAGCGACGATCATCGACGACGCCCCTGACACTGCCTTGGGATACTCCGGACCCAAACGGTGAGCCGCCGGTCGGGGCGTGGGGGTCGATCACCTCTTTGCGGATGCTCAGCGACACATCGTCGGGGTCGACCGGCGGGTATTTCTCGCGGATCAAACCTGCGAGCAAGGTGCGGGTGCGAGCGCGAAGGGCATCCGGGGTGGCCAGTGTCACCGGGTCTGGCGCGGGCGGTTTGTCCACCAGCGTGGTTTGCACGGCTTGGGTCGCTTCCCACCACGCCAGGCGATCGCCGCCGGTGACGTGAGGGTTGCCGTGCAACCAGTCGTCGAGCTTGTTCAGCCCCAGCCGCAATTCGCGTTCGTCCATGGCCGCGGCCAGGTCCAGCCGATTGCCCAGTTGCGCGGCGGCGTCCAGCCTGCCCAACCAGGTGCCGATCTCCTGTGTTTGTTCCGGGCCGCCGAGGAACACGCTGGCGACGGCGCTCTTTTGCTCTGTCCGCAGTTCGCTGACCAGGCGGGCCAGGAAATTTTCGGTGATGGGGGCCGTTTCGATCTCGTCTCCGGGGTCGCCGTCTTCCTTCAGGCTGGCCTTGAGCGCCGCCAGGTCGTCGTGGATGTGCAGCGGCTCGCCGGGACGGTACAGCAGCGCGCCGCCTGACTCGTTGGGGTCTGCATGTTGGGTCAGCACCGCGGCCATGGGCACCGGCACGCTGACCGCCCACCCGGACGGGATCACGCTCAGGCTGTGGACGCCGGGACGTTGGTGTTCCGCCATCCGTGCCCGCGACGCTGCGTCCGGTGCCGGCAGCGTGCGCTCCGTCAACGCCTTGTACATCGACGGGCGCAACGTTGCGTCCAACTGGTGCAGGTCTGCCTGGGCCCTGAGTTGCAGGGCCAGCTCGGTGGCCAGCCATTGGCTGATGCTCAGGCCCTGGCTGAAATCGGCGGAGCTGGCCCAGAAGTCGTCCAAGGCCTGGGTCAGCAGTTGAATGCACGACGCCGGGGGTAGGCTGATCAGGTGCTTAAGGTTGGCCAGGGCTTGGGAGGTGGGCCGGGTGTGATGCTGATCGATGACGAGTTCGATGTCGCTGGCCTCGTCGAAGAATGCGAGCGCATCCAAGCGCCCGGCGATCGCCCGCTCGAACAGCGTATCGAGGCGGACCGTGGTCTTGATCCCGTCCTGCTGCCGGCAGACGAACAGGTCCTGGGCGGTGAGGTGGTCGGACAGGTCGGGGAGGACGCGGCGCAGCCCGTCATTCAGGTGCCGGGCCAGCACTGTCGAGGAACGTGGCATGGCGCCGTTCAGGCGAATCATCCGCTGCTGCGAGGCCTCCAGCAGGTTTATCAGCGGGGCGCTCGGGTCTGTCGGGCTATCGGCCCGCGAGGGGGTGGTGTCCAGCATGTTGTTCTTCCTGGGAAAGTGTTCGGAAGAACAACCTATTGAAGCGCGGAGAGCGCCGGGCGGTAGATAGATACCGCCCGGCGCGGCGCCAGGCAAGCTAGCAAGGGCTGATCATTCCCACGCGGAGCGTGGGAGTGATCAACGCAGGGCTTACTGGACTTTTGCCAGGTCTCCTTTCAGCGCGACCCCGGCCATGATTGCGCCGGCGTGGCATTCGTAGGTGGTCGGGTCCTTGCGTTCGTTGCTCTTGTAGAAGCTGACGATGTTGGTCACGGCGTTGGCGCCAGCGTTCTTGGCCGCCTGGTGCAGGCTGATCAGGGCCGATTGCAGGACCCATTCGCACGCCACTTCGTCGGACTTGTTGAAGGCGTTGGTCTTCTTGTTGGTCACGGCACCGGGGCTGATCACGGTGACGTTGCCGGCCGGCTTGTTACCCGCCAGGTAGAACTTCACGCTGCCGTCGATCTTGCCGGTGCGGATGGCTTCGGCGACAACCTTGTCGAACGGCAGGAACAACGCGGTATCACGGGCCTGGCTGATGGCCGGCAGGGTGCTGAGCAACAGGGCGGCGGTAACGGCGATTTTCTTCAGCGACATCATGGTCTCCTTGACGGGGGTAACGGGAAGTTGAATCCGATTCAGCGCCAGCGGCGGAAAATCAGCGAAGTATTGACCCCGCCAAAGGCGAAGTTGTTGTTCATCACGTATTCATGGCTCATCGGCCGGAACGCGTCGCGCAGATAATCAAGCTTGCCGCATTCGGGATCAACCTCGTCGAGGTTGAAGGTGTGTACGTAGAGGTCGCGGTTGAGCATTTCGATGCTGAACCACGATTCCAGCGCGCCGCAGGCGCCCAGGGTGTGGCCGAGGAAGCTTTTCTGCGAGCTGATGGGCATGCGTTCGCCAAACAGGCTGCTGGTGGCCAGGGTTTCGGCGATGTCGCCCTGTTCGGTCGCGGTGCCGTGACCGTTGACGTAGCCGATGGCACCAGGCGCCAGGCCCGCGTCTTCCAGGGCCAGTTCCATGGCCCGGCGCATGGTGCTCAGTTCGGGACGGGTGGCGTGCTGGCCGTCGGCGTTGCTGCCGAAGCCGACGATCTCGGCGTGGATCCGCGCGCCCCGGGCCAAGGCGTGCTCCAGTTCTTCGAGCACCAGCATGCCGGCGCCTTCGCCGATCACCAAACCATCGCGGCCCTTGTCGTAGGGGCGCGGGCTGGTTTGCGGCGCGTCGTTTTTCAGGCTGGTGGCGTAGAGCGCGTCGAAGACCATCGCTTCGGTCGGGCACAGTTCTTCGGCGCCGCCGGCGAGCATCAGTGGCAGGCGTCCGAACTTGATCGCCTCATAGGCATAGCCGATGCCATGGCTGCCACTGGTGCAGGCACTGGACGTGGGGATCAGGCGCCCGGTCAGGCCGAAGAAAATGCTGATGTTGGCCGCCGTGGTGTGGGGCATCATCCGCACGTAGGAGTTGGCATTCAGGCCTTCGGCCACGCTGTTGAGCAGCATGTTGCCAAACGCCTTGATCTCGTCGGTGCTGCCGGTGGACGAGCCGCAGGACACGCCCATGCGCCCGTCCTTGATCGACTCGTCGCCCAACAGGCCCGCATCGGCCAGGGCCTGTTCCGCCGCGGCCACCGCCAGGCGTGAAACCCGGCCCATGCTGCGCAGTTGCTTGCGCGTCCAGTGGGCCGGGACCTGGAAGTCGTCGATCGGCCCGGCCAGGCGGGTGTTCAGTTCGGTGAAGCGGTCCCACTCTTCCATGTGCCGGATGCCGCTGCGGTTGGCGGCGAAGTTGGCGGCGATGGTTTCCCAATCGCTGCCCACGGAGGTGATGCCGGCCATGCCGGTGACAACGACGCGCTTCATCAGCACAAGCCTCCGTTGACGGCCAGGACCTGCCGGGTGATGTAGCCGGCTTCGGCGGACATCAGGAAATTCACCGCGCCAGCCACTTCTTCCGGGGTGCCCATGCGCTGGGCGGGGATCATCTTCATCAGTTCTTCCACGGGTACGTTTTCATCGAGCATGGCCGTGTCGATCAGCCCGGGCGCGACGCAATTGACGGTGATCTTGCGCTTGGCCAGTTCGATTGCCAACGCCTTGGCCGCGCCGATCAAGCCGGCCTTGGAGGCGCTGTAGTTGACCTGGCCGCGATTGCCGATCAGCCCCGATACCGAGGTCATGCACACGATCCGCCCGGCAGCGCGCCGACGGATCATCGGCATCATCACCGGGTGCAGCACATTGTAGAAACCGTCGAGGTTGGTGCGCATCACCGTGTCCCAGTCGTCTTCGCTCAGGGCCGGGAAGGCGCCGTCGCGGGTCAGCCCGGCGTTGAGCACCACGCCGTAGTAGGCGCCGTGGGCCTCGACATCGGCCTCCAGGATGGCCTTGCAGGCGGCGCGGTCGCTGACGTCGAATTGCAGCACCCGCGCCTGGCGGCCCAGTGCCTGGATGTCGGCCTGGACGGCTTCGGCCTCGGCGCGGCCGCTGCGGCAATGCAGCACGATGTCGTGCCCGGCCTGGGCCAGGCGCAGGGCGATGGCGCGGCCGATGCCACGGCTGGAGCCGGTGACCAGTACGGATTCAGTCATGGCAGGTTTCCTGTTGCGGACGGTTCGTTGAGGTAATGGGCGGCCTGGGGTGGGCGGAACACGTTCAAGCGGGCGGTGGCATGGATGCCGGGCGCATGGATATGGCATTCGAACACGCCCATGCCGTTGTCGTCTTCCAGCGAGCGCACACCGTGGATGGCCAACTCGGTGCCGGCTGGAAAGTGCTCGACGTTGCACTCGAACTTGCGGGTGCCGAGCAGGAAGCCCAGCGCCACGGCATCGCCGCGCTGGCGCGCATGGCAGCCGGCAAACGCGGCCACGCTCTGGGCCATCAGTTCGATGCCGACCCAGGCCGGCAAGGCGCCGTCGTCGCGACTGAACAGGCCGCCAGGCTTGACCAGGGTACGGGTATGGATCTGCTCGTCATCGAAGGCGACGACCCGGTCGATCAGGATCATGTCGCCGGCGTGGGGCAGCAGTTCGGCGAGCGGCCAGTCAATCATGGGGCGTCTCCGATAATCAGGCTGACGTTGTTGCCACCGAAGGCGAATGAGTTGCTCATCAGGCGGCGCGGGAAAGTCGGGTTGAGGCGGCTGTCGGCCTGGGCCAGGTCCAGCGCCGGCAGCTCGGGATCGGCCTGGCCGTCCCAGACGTGCGGTGGCAGGGCCTGGGCGGTGTTGTCGGCGCTCAGGGCCAGCCAGCAGAACGCCGCTTCCAGGGCCCCGGCGGCGCCGAGGGTGTGGCCGGTCAGGGGCTTGGTGGACGAGCAGGGCACGCCTGCCGGAAACAGCCCGGCCACGGCCTGGCTCTCCATGGCGTCGTTGTGTTGGGTGGCAGTGCCGTGCAGGTTCAGATAGTCGATCTGGCCGGCGTCGAGGCCGGCGCTGCGCAGGGCTTTTTCCATGGCCTGGCGGGCACCGCGGCCGCTGGGCTCCGGGGCGGAAATATGGTGGGCATCGGAACTGGCGCCATCGCCCAGCAGGGCAATCGAGGGGCCAGCGCCGGGCGTCCTGCTCATCAGGAACAGCACTGCCGCTTCGCCAATGTTGATGCCGCTGCGGTTCACCGAAAACGGATTGCAGCGCTCGCTCGACACCGCTTCGAGCGCCGAAAAGCCGTTGAGGGTCAGCTTGCACAAGCTGTCGACCCCGCCGCAGATCACCGCATCGCACAGGCCCAGGTCCAGCAGGCGGCGCGCGCTCATCAAGGCGCGGGCACTGGAGGTGCAGGCGGTGGAAATCACGTAGGACGGACCGCCCAGGTCGAGCCAGTCGGACAGGAAATTGGCCGGCGCGCTGAGTTCCTGTTGCTGGTAGTCGTAGCCCTCTGGAAAGCGCTGCTCGCGCAGGTAATGGGCGATGCCCTGGCTGGCTTCGTCGATGCCCGAGGTGCTGGTGCCCAGCACAATGCCGATGCGCGCGCGACCGTAGGCCTCGATGGCCCGGTCGATGTCAGGGCGGATCTGCAAGCCAGCTTCCAGCAGCAGCTGATTGTTGCGGCTGTTTTGCGCGGCCAGTGCCGGGGGGATGGCCGCGAGCTCGCCCGTCACCGCGGCGACCGGCAATGCCCGTTCAGCGACCCAGCCGGCTTCGACGCGCACGCCCGAGCAGTCGCCGGCAAACAGGTTGCGCGCCACGGTGCGCTTGTCGCGGCCCAGGGCGCAGATCACGCCCAGGGCATTCAAATAGGCGGTCATGGCGCGTTCTCGGTCAACGGTGTGATGCGGTAGTGCAGGCCTTGGGGCAGGCTCAGGTCAAAAGCCTGCGGCTGCTGGTAGCGCACCTGCCAGCGAGGGTCGAGGCTGCGTTGCGCTCCCTGCTGCCGGGCGCTCGGGTAGTTGCCGGCCAACTCGGCGGCAGGCGTCAGGGCGAACAACAGGGCGGCGAACAGCTCGCGGGCCTCGGCGTTGGGCGGCAGCAGGCCGTCGGCTTGCCACGCGCCATCGACCAGGCGCTGACGGGCCACCGGAATGCCCAGCGGGTCCATCATCGACCAGCGAATGCCGGTGCCTTCGCGCTGGATCACCAGCAACCAGTCCAGGCGTTGCCCGGCCAGTTGCTGTTCGATGTGCAATTGCATCGGGAGGGCCAGGGTTGGCGTCTGCTCGGGCAGCGGCACACGGCTGGCGCAGGCGCCGAGCAACAGCAGGCAGCCGACCAGCAGGCCGTGGCGAAAGGCGGTGCGGATCATTCGCCGGCCCCTCCGAGCGGCTTGCGGGCTACCACGTTGACCAGGGTTTCCTCACGCTCGCCGAACGGCTTGGGGCGGCGCAGGCCAAAGCGCTCCAGCAGGCCGAAGTCCTTGGCGCGACTCCACCACAGGTACGGGTAGGAGACGTTGGCTGGCTCGAACTGGAAACCCTGGTGGCGGATCATGTCCAGGTATTGCGCGGCGCTTTTCTGCACGTGCATGGGGTGCCGGAACAACCAGCGGATCACCCAGGTGTCGATGTAGGCTTCGGTGGATTCGGCGAACATCAGGTAGCCGCCGGGCTTGAGCACCCGATGGAACTCGGCGAGGGCCTTTTCCTGTTCCACCAGGTGGTGGAAGGTCTGGTGGCAGAACAGCAGGTCGACGCTGGCATCCGGCACCGCCAGTTGCGCGCAGTCGCTGCCGATCAGCTCCACGGCCATGCCCTGGCGCGCGGCTTCCTCGGCACTCAGTGCCAGGCTGTGGGGGTCGGCGTCGACGCCGATCAGGCGCTGCGGCGCGAAGGCCTGGCGCAGGTACTGGAACGACTTGCCCTGGCCGCAACCGGCGTCCAGCAGCACCGGGTCGGCTGGCAGCGGGCCGTTGAACAGGCCGCGCAGGTCATTGATCGCCACCCGCAGCACGTGGTGTTGCCAGGTGTGGCTGCGCAGGAACCAGAACCCGAAGCGGGTCTCTTCGACGTAGTTGTCGCTCAGGTAGTTCATGGCTGCTGACCCGGCGCCGGGCTCGCGCAGATTTCCGAGAGCATGCGCAGGCGGCGCTTGGGCTCGCTGACGAACGGGTTGCGCTCATCCCAGGCGTAGCCGGCCAGGATCGAGCTGATCATGCGGCGGATGTCGGCCGAGCCTTCGGTGTAGAAAATCACGTCCTGGAAGGTGCCGGCGTACCAGCCCTCGACATAGCAGCGGAAGGTGTCGACGCCGCGCTTGAGGGGCTCGGCGAATTCGCCTTGCCAGTCCACGGTTTCGCCTTGCAACTGGCGATGCAGCACGTCGGCGGCCATGCTCGCCGAACGCATGGCGATGGTCACCCCGGAGGAAAACACCGGGTCGAGGAATTCCGCCGCGTTGCCCAGCAGGGCGAAGCCCGGGCCGTGCAGGGCTTTGACATTGGCCGAGTAGCCGCCGATGGTCCGCGCCGGGGTGTCCCACACCGCGTTGCGCAACACGCCGGCCAGGCTCGGGGTTTCGTCGATGAAACCGCGCAGGCAAGCATCGAGGTCGTCGGTGCGGCCGGCGAAATGCTCCGCGGCCGCCACCACGCCCACCGAGCAGCGTCCGCCGCTGAACGGAATGGTCCAGAACCACACGTCGCGCTGGGTGGGGTGGGTGGTGATCAGGATTTTTTCCCGGTCGAACGTCGGCGCGTCGATGCGATCCTCGATGTGGGTGAACACCGCCTGGCGCACCGGGAAGTTCGACGGCGCTTCCAGATCCAGCAGGCGTGGCAGGACCCGGCCGTAGCCACTGGCATCGAGGACAAAATCGGCCTGCACCCGGTACTCGCTGCCGTCTTCGCGCTGCACCGCCAGTTGTGGCCGGTCGAGGCTGAAATCGGCCTGGGTGATGGCTTGGCCATAGCGGATCTCCACGCCTTGCAGCGCGGCCTGGTCGGCCAGCAACTTGTCGAAGTCGGCGCGTTGCACCTGGAAGGTCGTGGGTTTGCCGGCGCTGAACGTGTCACCGAAATCGAAGGCGCTGTAGCGCTCGCCCCAGGCGAATGCCGCGCCATTCTTGCGCTGGAACCCGGCGGCATTGACCGCCTCGAGCATGCCGGCTTCCTCGACGAAATCCAGGCAGTGGGACAGCAGGCTCTCGCCAATGGAGAAGCGTGGGAAATGCTGGCGCTCGATGACCAGCACGTCGTGGCCCTTGCGCTTGAGCAAGGCGCCGGCGATGGCGCCGGAAGGGCCTGCGCCGATGATGACGACCTGTCGACGTTCCATTTCAACTGTTGGCACGGGGGCTCCTGGCCGGGGCGGCAATCGAGGGTAGACGGTGGAAGCCGGCGACGGCCGGCAGCAATGTCGCGATCAGCCCCATCAGCATCAGCGTGAAGTACAACGCCGGGCTGATGAGCTGTTGTTGCAAGAGCAGGTTGAGGAACACGATTTCACTCAAGCCGCGGATATTCAGCAAGACGCTTTCACGCCAGCGACTGGCACCGGCGAACGACGCGCCGGCCCATCCCAGCCCCAGCCAGTTGCCCAACAGTTTGCTGGCAATCGGCAACAGCAGCAACGCCGCCAGTTGCAGGGCGCCGAGGCTGTCGAGGACGCTGTGGACGTTGATCTGGACGATGCCGAACGTAAGGATCAGCGGGATGGCCAGGTAGGTCTGCAAGCCCTGCATCCAGGCCGCGTTGAGCGGCAGCATCAGCGGCACCTTGAGCGCGGCCATGCACAGCAGGTAGCCGATGCCGACGATCAGCGCGTTGAGCCGGTAATGCTCGGCCACCACCAACAGCGCGAAGAACAGGCCGCTGTGCAGCAACGGCTGGCGCAAGCCCAGCAGGCGCAACACCAGCGGCAGGCAGGCACCGGCCAGAGGCAGCAACAGGCTGCCCAAGTGCAGGCTACCCTGGGCCAGACCGAACAGGCTCCAGCAGGCCAGATCGATGAGGATCGCCGTTTGCACCAGCCGCCGGGTAGCGGCAGGCGGGTAGTCGATGTGGCGCAGGTACAGGTACAGCACGGGGATCGCGGTGATTGCGAACAGCAGGCCCACGGCCAGGGAGCTGATCCAGGGTTGTGCTGGCAACAGCCAGAGCGCCGTCGCCAGGCCGCAGGCAAACGGCACGGAGAAGCTCGGCAGGGCGATCTTCACGCTCTGACGGTCCAGGCGCAGGTCGATCACGTCGCTGAGGATGTGCCCCAGCAACACGGCAAACGCGAGGCTGTAGAGGTTCTTCAGCCACAACGGCGACACCAGTTGTGCGCCGCTGAGTTGCCAGCCGGGCTCGACCCAGAAATACATCAGCAACGGCAGGCCAAGGCTTGCCAGCAGCAACTGGCTGACGATCGGGATCAGCCCGAACCGCCGGCCCAGGCGCGTGGCGGCGGCAAACAAAACCAGGGCCATGAGCCAGAACAGCAGGATCATCATGACGCGGGCTCCAGGACGGCATCGTGGGCCCGGTGCCCGGCCCATGGCGCGAGCATGAAGCTGAAGGCCAGTCCCAGGCTTACCGCCAAGCCGAAATTGCTCACCGCCGGGGTGCTGGACAACGCCAGCAGGCCGAACGACAGCCAGGTGGTGACCGCCGCCAGCAGGGTGCCCAGCAGGCTCACGGCGGCGCCACCGATCTGTTCGCGCATCAGGATCGCGTAGTCGACGCCGATGGCCGTCACCAGCAACAGGCCGAACAAGCTGAACAGCGTCAGCGGCTGCCCCAGCCAGCCGAGGCTCGCCAGGCTGCACAACGCCGCCAGCAGCGGCAGGGCGACGATGCGCAAGGCGGCGCCAAGGCCGAAGGGCCAGATCAGCACCAGCACGATCAGCGCGCAGGAGGCCAGTTTCAGCTCGGCGGCGCTGATCTGCGTGGCGGCAAAGACCCTATTCAGGTCGCCCAGGCGATCCACCAGTTGCACGCCGGGCAGGTCCACGGCCTGTACCCGCAACAGCGCGGCGTCGTTCAAGCCTTGCAGGCTGATCATGGCCGCCACGCCTTGGGCGGTCGGGCCGAGCCAGAGGGTGCGGTACGGCTCGGCCAACGGCCCGGCCAGCGCGGCGTCGATGTCTTGCACTGGCAGTGCCTGCAATTGCGCCAGCTCCGCCTGCAGTGCCGCGACCGGCACGCCGAGGTCCAGCAACGGTTGCCAGAACGCCGGCAGCCGGGCCAGGGCCTCGCGGACTCTCTGCTGTTCGGCCGGCGGGCTGACCAGTTGGTTGAGCGACAGGTAGCCCTGGAGTTTTTCCAGGCCGACGAGCTGGTCCAGCCGCTCGTTGAGGGCGGTCTGACGCTCCAGCAACTGGGCCTGGTTGTCGGCGCGAATCAGGAAGAACTGGCTGGTGGGTTGGAACCCGGTGATGCGCGCCACCTCGCGGGCCTCGTCAGTGAGGTGCTGGGGCGTGCCGATCCACTGGCGAATGTCGTTTTTCGTCGACAGGTGCCAGAGGCCGCCGGCGCAAAAGACCAGCAGCAGTCCCAGCAGAATGGGCGTGGCTACCCGCGCCAGCAAGGCTTCGCGGGCCTGGAGCAGGCACTCGCACAGCCGCAGCGGCCATTGGGCGGGGCGCAGGTCGGCGCCCTTGAGCAGCGCGGGCAGCAGGCACACCGCGCTCAAGTAGGCACCAAGCAGCCCGGCGGCGGAAAACAGGGCGATCTGGGTCAGGGCCGGGAACGGTGTCCAGGCCAGGGCCAGGTAGCCGATGCAGGTGGTGATCAGGCTCAGGCTCAACCCTGGCAGGGTCAGGCGCAGGGCCGGCCAACTGCGCCATGGCTTGAGGCTCCAGCTCTTGGACAGGTAGTGCAGCGGGTAGTCGACCGCCACGCCGATCAAGCTGGAACCCAGCACCAGGGTCATGACGTGCATGCGGCCGAACAGCGCCACGCACGCCACGGTGCCGAACAGCATGCCGACCAGCACCGGCACGAACGCCAGCCACACCCGCAGGCGTCCGAAGGCGAGCAACAGCAGCAACAGGATGCCCACCGTGGCGCCACCACCGACCCAGGTGATTTCCCGGGAGGCCTGTTGCTGGCCGGCGGCGGCATACAGCAGGCCGCTGGCCGCCAGCAGTTGGCCCTGGGCCTGGGTCGCCTGATCGCGGCTGCGTTGCAGCAGGTCGGCCACTTGCAACGGCAGGTTCATGTCGAAGGCGTTGCCGCGGGTGCGGGCCCGCAGCATCACCCAGCTTTTGCCGTCGGCATCGGCGACCAGCGCGCCGCTGCCCACGTCCAGTTGGATGGCGCCGCGCTGGGGTTGGCTGTTCTGGATACGGCCGGTCAGGCCCAGCCAATCGTCCTGGCTGGGCACCAGGCTGAAGCCGCTGAACGGGTCGAACAACGCCTGCACCCGTTGCTGGATGAACGCCTGGGGTTGGTCGATCAGTTGCTGCCGGTCCGCCGTCGACAGCATCGCCAGGCGTCCGTCCAGCAACTGTGTGCGCAGCGCAGGCAGGTCGGCCTGTAACGTCCACTGGACCTTGTCGAACAGGCCGCTGGCCTGCCACTGCTGGCCGAGCGCTTGCGCCAGGGCGATGGCGTGCGGGCGGTCAGCGTGACCGACCAGCACCAGCACTTCGCGGTTCAGCGGTTCTTGCATGCGTTGCTCGGCGACGAGCTCCAAGGCATCGGGCGAAACGCCCGGCACCAGTTCCATCAGGTTGGCCGACAGCGGCGCGCCGTGGCGCCATTGCCAACCGGCAAGCGCCAGCACCGCCAGCAGCAGGATCAGGAACAGCCTTGGAAGCCTGCGTTCACTTCGCAAAGTCATGTTGCTCCGCTTCGCTCAAGGGTTGCGTGGCGACGCTGTCCTGCATGCGCAGCACCGTGCGGTCGCCCTGGGTCTCCATCAGCTCGATGCGCTGTACCAGTTCGCCGCCTTCGATGTTGATCTGGTTGAACACCTGCTTGAGCAACACCGAACGCGGGGTCAGGGTGAGCTTCCATTGCTGCGGCTCGCCCGCCAGGCTCAGTTCGAAATCCCGTAGCAGGCCACTGCTGTCGCCCTGCAGGACCGCCAGGAACAGCCGGTTCTGTTCGGCGCCAGCGCTCTTGTTTGGCAGCATTTGCCAGGCATTGCCGTCTCGTCGGGCGATGCCTTGGGCGGTGATGCGGTAGTCCTGTTGCAGCGGGGTTTGCAGCAGCCAGAGCAGGCCGTGGTTTTTCGCCAGGACGAAGCGGCCCTTGCTGATCAGCGGCTGGGGCAGGGCGCGCAGGTGTTTTTCCTGGATGAACGGGCCGTGGATCACCTCCGGGCGGGCCAGTTGCTCGCTCAACTGTTGCAGGTCGAACGCCTGGGCCAAAGGCGACAGGCAGCACAGCAACAACCAGGTGCACAGGCGTTTCATGGCAGCATCCTTTCAACGGCTTCGACGAAGACCCGCGGCGAGGCCAGCAGCATTTCACGGCTGGCGATCTCCACCGCCACCTGCACCGAACTGGCCCGCGTCAGGCGTTCGCCGGTGCTGGCGTCGCTGATCAGGTAATTGATCTTCAGACGGTTTTCCCATTCCACCAGGCTGGCGCGTACGGTCAGCGTCTGGCCGAACACCGCGCTGCGCATGTAGCGCAGTTGCAGGTCGATCACCGGCCACGCGTGGCCGGATTCGAGCATGTCGTTGTAGTTGTGGCCGATCTGGTCGAGCAAGGCGCAGCGGGCCACTTCCAGGTATTTGACATAATGGCCGTGCCAGACCACGTTCATCGAGTCGACGTCGAAAAACGGCACGACGACCTGTGTCTCTACGTGCAACACACCCTGACTACGCATGCAGCCTCCAGTGTTGCTCGGCGATGCGTTGCAGGCACAGGCGCAGTTCGCCTTCCAGGGCACGGTCTTCGATCACCGGGGCGAAATCCTCGGCCAGTTCGGCGTGCATGGCGGCCAGGGCCGGCGGCAGCGGTCGTGCGTCTTCGGCACGGCTGCGCAGCCACACGCCCTGGTGGGCCGCCAGCAGCGTGGCGGCGGCGACCTGTTCGGTCAGTTCCAGTACCCGGATCGCGTCCCGGGCGGCGATGGTGCCCATGCTCACCTTGTCCTGGTTGTGGCATTCGGTGGAGCGCGAGAACACGCTGGCCGGCAGGGTGTTCTTCAAGGCTTCGGCGGTCCAGGCGCTGGTGCCGATCTGCACAGCCTTGAAGCCATGGTTGAGCATCGCCCGGTCGGCGCTGGCGCCCGACAGGTTGCTCGGCAGGCCATGGTTGTAGCGCTCGTCCACCAGCAGGGCGAGTTGCCGGTCGAGCAGGTCGGCGACGTTGGCCACCAGGTTCTTCAGGCTGTCCATGGCGAAGGCAATGTGACCGCCGTAGAAATGCCCGCCGTGCAGCACCCGCTCGGCTTCGGCGTCGATGATCGGGTTGTCGTTGGCGCTGTTGAGTTCGGTCTCGATGAACGCGCGCAGCCAGTTCAGGCTGTCGGCCAGCACGCCGAGCACGTGGGGCGCGCAGCGCAGGGAGTAGCGGTCTTGCAGGCGATGCAGCGGCGCGGTCGGTGCGTCGATCGCCAGGTCCTGGCGCAGCCACGCGGCGACCTGCATCTGCCCCGGGTGCGGCTTGGCGGCGAACAGGCGTTCGTCGAAGTGCTCCGGGTTGCCTTGCAGGGCGACGACGTTCAACGCGGTGATGCGGGTGGCCAGTTGCAGCAGGTAATCGGCCCGGGCGAAAGCCAGGCACGCCAGCCCGGTCATCACGGCGGTGCCGTTCATCAGCGCCAGGGCTTCCTTGGGGCGCAACACCAGCGGGGTCCAGCCCAGTTCGCGGTGCACATCGGCGGCCTGCCGACGTTCGCCCCGGAACATCACCTCGCGTTCGCCGGAGAGCGTCGCGGCCACGTAGGACAGCGGCGTGAGGTCGCCGCTGGCACCGACCGAGCCCTCTTCCGGAATCAGCGGCAGGATGTCGTGTTCGAGAAAGGCCTGGAGGCGCTCCAGCAATTCGATCCGCACCCCGGACACGCCGTGGCACAGCGACTGCAAGCGCGCGGCCAGCACCGCGCGGGTGGCCTGGGCGTCCAGCAGCTTGCCCAGGCCGCAGCCGTGGAACGTGTAGAGGTGACGCGGCAGGGCCTCGACGTGGTGCAGCGGCACCGCCACCACGCAGGAATCGCCGTAGCCGGTGGTCACGCCATAAATCACGCCTTCCTTGTCCAGCAGGGAGTCGAGGAACTGCGCGCCCTTGGCGATGCGCTGGCGGAACGCCGGGTCGTCCTGCAACTGCGTCGGCGCCTGACGGTTGGCCAGGGCCAGCACCTCTTCGATGCGCAAGGGGCGTTCGCCAAAGATTACCGGCTCAAGAGTGGGCATCGTCATCGGTCTTCCAGAAAGGGTAAAAGTTGAACCACTGTTGGGGCCCCTGGAGGCAGAATTGCGCCAGGCGCTCGGCGTAGCGGCCGGCCCAGTGGGCGATCACTTGCTCGCGTTCGCTGCGTTTCCACACCACGGCGTCGGCGAAAGGTTCGAGGGTGACGCGGTAACGCCCCTCGTGCTTGAGGCACATCAGCAGGTTGACCGGGCATTTGAGCAGGCCGGCCATCAGCCACGGTCCCTGGGGAAAGGCGGCCGGGTGGCCCATGAAGTCCACGGTCACGCTGCGTCCGCCGTGCAGGGGCACGCGGTCGCCGGCAATCGCCAGCCACTCGCCGCGCTCCAGGCGCTCGCTCAGTTGCAGCATCACGGCCGGGTCCAGCTCGCTGACCTGGATCAGGCGCAGGTGCGTGGCGCCGGCTTCGCCCAGCAAACGGTTGAATTGCTCGGCGTGCTTGGTGTGCACCAGCACGTTCATGGTGACCTTCTCGCCCAGCTCGGCCAGGGCCCGGCACATTTCCAGGTTGCCCAGGTGCGCGCCCACCAGCATCTGCCCACGGGCGTCACGCAAGTGATTGCGCAGCAGCGCGGTGTCGACGATCTCGATCTGCTCGATGCTCAGCTTGCCGTTCCAGACATCGAGCTTGTCGAGCAGGGAGTCGGCGAACGCCATGAACTGCCCGAACACCCGCCGGCGGGTCGGACGCAGTTCGGGACGCGCGCTCCATTCGGCCAGGCGTTGCTGGTATTGCCAGGCGGCCTGGCGAGCGCTGCGGCCGAAAATGAAGAAGTACAGCACGATGCCGTAGAGCACCGGCGTCAGCAGGCGCCGGCCCAGGACCTTGGCGGCGAATGCGGTGAGTTTCATCAGCCAGAAGCTGCCGCGCTCCTGGCGGTCGGCCCAGTGTTGTTTGTCCGCGTCGAGGCTCATGCCCGCCACCGTCGCCAGAGAATCAGCGGCAGGCGCACCAGCATGCCGAAGAACAACCGGGTGTGCATGCTGGAGATCAGCACGTTGTCGTGGAACAGGCGAAAGTGCGAGACACCGTCCTGGGGGTAATGCACCCGGGTGTGCAGCCAGCGCATCGGTTGGTTGCGCCAGGCCAGGCGCACCAGGATGTCCGAATCGAAATCCATGCGCTTGCCGATGTTGGCCGAGCCGATCAGCGCCAGCGTCGGGGGCAGCGGGTAGACCCGGAAGCCGCACATGGAGTCGCGGATTTGCAGGGACAGGCTGTTGATCCAGACCATCACGTGGGTCAGGTAGCGCGCGTACAGCCGGCCTTTCGGCACGCTGGCGTCGTAGTGGGGGTAGCCGCAGATCAGGGCGTCGGGGTAGGCGCGGGACTGCTCGATGAAGGTGTTCACGTCGCCGAGGTCGTGCTGCCCGTCGGCATCCACCTGCAAGGCGTGGGTGAAGCCCAGACGCGATGCTTCCCGCAGCCCGGTCATGACGGCGCCGCCCTTGCCCTGGTTGACCGCCAGCCTGACCAGATGCACCCGCTCATCCTCGGCCAGGCGTTCCAGCACCGCCGCGCAGGACGGGCTGCTGGCATCGTCCACCAACACGCAGGGCAGGCCATGGGCGAGCAACGCCTGGACCACCGCCGTGATGGCGGTTTCGTGGTTGTAGACGGGGATGACGGCGCAGGGGTTATGCATGGTTCCTGGCCTCCGACGTTCCCCTGTGGCGAGGGGATAAATCCCCTCGCCACAGGGGGGGCGTTCGAGCAGGTGGATTACTCATCAGCCGCCCCCAACACAATCCGCCCGCTGGAGCACGCCGCCGTATCGTTGCGGTAGGCGAAGTACAGCTTGCCGCGTTCACCGTCGAAACGCAGGTGCAGCTGGAGTTCATCGCCGGGGCGCACCAGTTGCTGGAACTTGAGCACTTCCATGCCGGCGAACCGGGGTGGCAGGTCCAGCAGTTGCCGGCCCAGGCTCATGGCCCAATCGACCTGCACCACCCCCGGCAGTACCGGTGCGGTGGGGAAATGGCCGCTGAAGTAGGCCAGGTCCGGCGGCACCCGCAGTTGCAGGTTCCACTCACCGTCGCTTTCGACCTGGGCCAGTACTTCCGGGGCCTTGGGGCGGGGTGCCAGCAGCAACGCTTCGACTTCGGCCTGGGGCAGCTTGCCCTGGGCATTGAGCGGCAGCTGCCGCAGCCAGCGCCAGCGCCGCGGCAAGGCCAGGGTTTCGCAATGTTCGCCCAGGTGGCGGCGCAAGCCTTCGGTCACGGCGCGGCGGCCCTGGTTGCGCAAGGTGCGCAGGCCGGTTTCGCTCAACACCACCAACGCGCCGAGGGAGGCACGATTTTCCTGCACCACCCCCAGCCGGGCTTCGCTGACCCAGTCGTGGGCCACCAGTGCCTGTTCCAGCATCGGCAGGGAGATGCGTTTTTCTTCGAGCTTGACGATCCGGTCCAGCCGCCCGAGCAGCTCGAAGCGTCCATCCTCGGCGATTCGCGCCGCGTCGGCGCTGTGTTCCACGTGCCCGGCCGGCAAGTAGGGCGAGGCGATCAGCAGCGCGCCGTCACTGTCCTGGCTCAGTTCGACGTCGACGAAGGGTTGCCACAGCTCAGCGCCCTGGCGCCAGGCGATGCCGCCGGTTTCAGAACTGCCGAAGATTTCCGTCGGCCATTGTCCCAGGCGCTGTTGCAGGCTGTGCGCGGCGTCGGACGGCAGCGCGCCGCCGGAAGAAAACACCCGGCGCACGGCGCTCAGGGCTGTCCAGTCGAGGTTGTCGCCCATGCGCTTGAGCAGCGCCGGGCTGGCGACCCAGGCAAAAGCCGGATGCTCGCGGCTGGCGCGTTGCAGGTCTTCCGGGAACGCCAACTGTCGACGCACGAACGTGCGCCCGGCGCACAGTGGCCACAACACGCGGAACAGCAAGCCATAGATATGCTGGGCGGCGACGCTGCCGATCATGCAGGCCGGGCCGAGCTCGGCGCCCCACAGTTGCTCCAGGGCGTGGACCTCGTTGCTCAACTGGCGCAGGGTTTTCTCGATGCGCTTGGGCTCGCCGCTGGAGCCGGAGGTGCACAGGCTCAGCCAGCAGCGGTCCAGGTCCAGCGGGGCGGCGGTCATCGGCGCCTGTTGCACGTCATCGGGGTGAGTGTCGCCGGGCTGGTCGGTCAGCCACAGGTCGACCTCCGCCGCCCAACGCTGGCGGGTCTGCGCTTGCAGGTCGGCGGGCAACAGCACGCGCACTCCGGCGCGCCAGGCACCGAGCAGGGTGATGGCGAGGTCGGCGGCGTCCTCCAGGTGGACGGCCGCATGTCGCACGCCCCGGGCTTGCAGGCCAGCGGCCAGGCGCAGCGCGGCGTCGCGCAGTTGCGCATGATCCAGTGCCGGGGCGACCGCGACGGCACGCTCCGGCTGAGCCTCGAGCAGCATCTGCTCAAGTGTTATCCAATTCATGGGCGGCCTCTTACCCGTTGTCGTATGAGCCATTCAATGGCAAACAGCAGCCCCATCAATCCGTAGGAAATCAGGCCGGTGTACAACATCCACCAGCTCAGCGGCGCCCAGAGGGTCAGGGCAGCGGCGAGCAAACCGTTACACAGGAAAAACACGCACCAGGCCCGCGTGACCTGACGCGTATACACCACGGCCCGGGCTGGCAACTGCGGCTCGCGCAGGCGGGCCAGGCGTTCGATCATCGGCGGACCGTACTTCAGGCTCAGGGCGAACAGCCCCAGCATGAACGCGCTGATCAGTACCGGGTACCAACGCAGCAGGGCCGGGCTGTCGAACCACGCGAGCAAGGCACAGAAGCCGATCGCCGTGGCCGCCATCCAATGGCTGCCGGGCCCGCCCCTGCCGAGCAGGGCCCGGGCCAACCATAGGCTACCCAGCAGCAGTCCGAACTGCCATGGGGCGAAGTGCTCCATGCCGAAATACACCGCAAAGGGGTACAGCAGGCCCGCCAGCAGCAGGCCGAGGCCAATCAGCCGGGTCATGCGGCCGGTTGGACCAGTCGATAGACCGCCTCGACCACGTCGTTGACGGTGCGCACCGACTTGAATTCCTCGGCGGCAATCTTCTTGCCGGTCTGGCGCTTGATGTGATCGATCAGGTCGACCGCGTCGATGCTGTCGATCTCCAGGTCCTGGTACAGGTTCGATTCCAGGGTCACGCGATCGGGGTCCAGCTCGAACAGCTCGACCAGAGCATCGCGAAGGGTGTTGAAAATGTCGTCACGAGTTTGCATGGTCCGGTCTCAGGGGCGTTTTGCAGTGACGAAGGCCGCAAGGCTTGCCACATTGCTGAAATGGTTACGGGTGTCCTTGGCGTCGGCGTCGATCTTGATGCCGTACTGTTTCTGGATCGCCAGGCCAAGCTCCAGGGCATCTACCGAGTCCAGCCCCAGGCCTTCGCCGAACAGGGTCTGGTGGTCGCCAATGTCGTCGATGCCGATGTCTTCCAGGCCGAGGGCGTCGATGATCAGCTGTTTGATGTCACGGTGCAGATCGCTCATCTTCGGCGAGCTCCTTGATGAAATAGTGATGCAGAAAATCGTTGAGCCTGCGCGACGCTTGCGGCGGCGGGCCGAGCGCGGCGAATGCCTGTGGGTCTATATCGGCACCAACCCGGAAACTGAAATGCACGCGGCGCGCGGGGATGCGATACCAGGGTTCGGCCTTGGTCAGGGTGGTGGGGCTGACCTTGATGGTCACGGGCGTGAGGATTTTCGCACCCCGCAGCGCGATGGCGGCCGCGCCCCGATGAAATGCCGGCGCTTCGCCTGGCTGGGTGCGGGTGCCTTCGGGGAAGACGATCAGGGTCTGGCCCTCTTGCAGGGCGTTGCTGGCGGCATCGAGCATGTCCATGCTGCCGTCGTTGCTGATGTACTGGGTCGAGCGCAGCGGGCCGCGGGTGAAAGGGTTGTCCCACAGACTTTGCTTGACCACGCAGTTGGTGTCGCGCACCAGCCCGATCAGGAACACCACGTCGATCAGCGACGGGTGATTGGCGATGATCATCTGCCCGGGCCGGCCGAGTCGTTCGGCTCCGTCGATCTGGTAGGTGAGCACCCCGGTGCGGGCCATGAAGCGGATAAAGCACCAGAACAATCGCCCGACCGTGCGGCGGGCTCTGTGCCGGTGGGCCTGGGCATCGCCGGGCAGGCAGGCGAGCAACGGGAACACCAGCAGGCGCAGGCACAACCCGCCAAACCCGAACAGGGCAAAGCTTGCGGCGGTCGCGACCAGGCGCCAATAGTAGGCGTCGCGTTGTTTACCGGTCACCGGTTGCGTTGCCAGGTCCATAGACGATTCTTCCAGGCATGTTGGCAGGTGGTTTGGTGGTTCAGCAGCGTACGCACCAGGTCCAGGGCATGGGGCCACTCGCTGCCCGGCGGTTGTCCGTCCTGGGCGGCGAGGTCCAGTTGCCAGTCGTCGCCGCGGGTCAGCAGCAGTGCCAGCGCGTAGGGGAACGGTACGTCGTCGACCCACGGCGCATAGACCTGCGGCGGTTGTTCTTCGGTGATCACCAGCAATACCGCCGGCGCCCCTTCGTTCAGCAACGCGGCGGCTTCCAGCACGCCGTGCTCCAGCCCGTCGCCAGTGGCGGCCAGGGCAGTCATTTCGCTGGTTTCGCCCCGCATGATCGACCACAGCCCGATCACGGCGTTGTGCACCGACAAGCTGAACTGGGTCGGCGACAAGGGTTGGTCGGCCGCCAGGTCCTTGAGAATCTCAAATGTGCGTGGGGTTTCGCCGTGGCGGGAAATAAAGACCAACGGCAGGTCCGGCCGGTCTTCGGCCAGGGGCCAGCCGACACTGAAGGCCATCCGCGCCAGGCGGCTGAGGCGCCGGCGCTGCATGGCGGGCAGGAACGACACGTCCGGGGCGGCATCGCTGGCGGCCAGCACGACCGGCTGTCGGCTCCACGCCTGCCAATCGTCCACGCTTTCGAGCCCAGGGGCCCACGCGCGCCATTGGGCGATGTTGAAGTTGATCAAAAGCGTTCACCCCACCCCTGCGGGCTTTTTATTTGTCACGGTCAGCGATCTGACCCGCGTCCAACCCTGCACGGTCCTGCGACCCAAGTGGCGCGCATTATCCCGGTGCGGTTGGCTTGTAGCAAATACTGGTTACATTTTGCCCAGCAAAATGTACCGGTTGGTCCGCTTAATGTGAGGGACGGCTCATTCTGGTGATCGGAGCCCGCCTGTCTGCCGGTGTTTTCTGTCATTCCCGGCGCTTATGGACGTCGCCTTGTTGGAAAAAGCCACTGATGCTGTAGTCCTTCTACGTAGAAGGTAGCGAAGCGGGGCTGCGGCCAACTACACTCGGGAATCTTTGATACACGGAGGTCTTGTCATGCGGCGTGTGGTGTTCAATCAGAAAGGTGGCGTGGGCAAGTCCAGCATCGCCTGCAATCTGGCGGCGGTCAGCGCCAGCGAGGGTTATCGCACGCTGTTGGTGGACCTGGATGCCCAGGCCAACTCCACCCAATACCTGACCGGCCTGACGGGCGACGACATTCCCATGGGCATCGCCGACTTCTTCAAGCAGACCCTGTCGTCCGGGCCCTTCTCGAAAAAGAACAAGGTGGACATCTACGAAACCCCGTTCGACAACCTGCACGTCATCACCGCCACCTCTGAGCTGACGGACTTGCAGCCCAAGCTCGAGGCGAAACACAAGATCAACAAGTTGCGCAAACTGCTCGAAGAGTTGGAGGAGGACTACGACCGGATTTACCTGGATACGCCGCCGGCGTTGAACTTCTATGCGGTTTCTGCGTTGATTGCCGCCGATCGTGTATTGATACCCTTCGACTGCGACAGCTTCTCCCGGCAGGCCTTGTATGGCCTGCTGGCGGAAATCGAAGAGCTCAAGGACGACCACAACGAGGGCTTGGAAGTCGAAGGCATCGTGGTGAACCAATTCCAGGCCCGCGCCAGCCTGCCCCAGCAGATCCTGGACGAACTGATTGCCGAGGGCCTGCCGGTGCTGCCGGTGTACCTGAGCAGTTCGGTGCGGATGCGCGAGTCCCACCAGGCCAGCCTGCCGCTGATCCACCTGGACCCACGGCACAAGCTGACCCAGCAGTTCGTCGAGTTGCATGGGATGCTGGAAAGCGCCTGAATCCGAGCATAACCCTCTGTGGGAGCGGGCTTGCTCGCGAATGCGGTGTATCAGCCACCCAAGCTTTGGATGACATAGCGTATTCGCGAGCAAGCCCGCTCCCACAATGAGGTGGCTTCAAATCCCCTGGCTGCGCAACCAGGCCATCAGTTGCGGCAACGGGAACGCCCCGCTCTGGCGCGCCACTTCCCGACCGTCCTTGAACAGAATCAGGCTGGGAATCGAGCGGATTCCCAATTGCGCCGATAACGCCTGGTTGGCCTCACTGTCGAGCTTGGCCAGCCGGCATTTGCCCACCAGTTGCGCGGCGGCTTGCTCGAACACGGGGGCGAAGGCCTTGCACGGCCCACACCAGTCGGCCCACACATCCACCAACAACGGCAGGTCGCCCTTGATCTGGCTGGCATAATCGCCTTGCTTGAGTTCGAACGGTTCGCTCGATAGCACGGGGGCCTTGCACCGCCCGCATTTGGGCTGGTCGCCGAGGCGTTCGGCGGGTATGCGGTTGAGCCCGTTGCAGTGGGGGCAGGGGATCAGCATCAGGTCAGTCTCCCGGAAAAATCATTGGCACAGATTGAACACTATATAGAAACCACCGAAAACCCATGTGGGAGCGGGCTTGCTCGCGAAGGCGATGTATCAGACACCTGGATGTCGACTGATACACCGCCTTCGCGAGCAAGCCCGCTCCCACATTGTGTACGACGTCGCTGTTATTTAGCGTTGGTCAGTGTGTTGTAGCTGGTCATCAGGTTGCGGTAGTCCGGGATGTGGTTGGAGAACAACGTCGCCAGCCCTTCCACGTCGTTGCGCCAGTCGCGATGCAGCTCGCAGGCCAGGCCGAACCAGGTCATCAATTGAGCGCCGGCGGTGGACATGCGGTCCCAGGCCGAGTCACGGGTCAGCTCGTTGAACGTGCCGGAGGCATCGGTGACCACGAACACCTCGAAACCTTCGGCCAGGGCCGACAGCGCCGGGAAGGCCACGCAGACTTCGGTGACGACGCCGGCGATGATCAGTTGTTTCTTGCCGGTGGCCTTGATCGCCTTGACGAAATCTTCGTTGTCCCAGGCGTTGATCTGGCCGGGGCGGGCGATGTACGGCGCATCCGGGAACAGGTTCTTGAGTTCAGGCATCAGCGGGCCGTTGGGGCCGGTTTCGAAGCTGGTGGTAAGGATGGTCGGCAGCTCGAAGTACTTCGCCAGGTCGGCCAGGGCCAGCACGTTGTTCTTGAAGCGGTCCGGGTCGATGTCGCGCACCAGCGACAGCAGGCCGGCCTGGTGGTCCACCAGCAGAACGGCGGCGTTGTCTTTGTCCAGGCGGTTGTAGGAAGTGGTCATGGTGAATCCTCTCAAGTTTGGGTGCCGATCGGTTCGGCGTGATTAACGGGTGTGAAGGTGTTCCTAAGCGATGGATATAGATTAAAAGCGACACCTTTGATGCGCTAGACTGCAAAAATCCGCCTTAGCGTTCTATTTGGAGAACGATCATCGAAGACCTCAACACGCTGTACTACTTCACCCAAGTGGTGGAGCACGGTGGTTTCGCCGCCGCTGGCCGGGCGCTGGACATGCCCAAGTCGAAGCTCAGCCGGCGTATTGCCCAATTGGAGGAGCGGCTCGGCGTGCGGTTGATCCACCGCACCAGCCGCCACTGCACGCTGACGGAGATCGGCCAGGCCTATTACCAGCGTTGCCTGGCAATGCGGGTCGAGGCCGAGAGCGCGGCCGAAGTGATCGAGCGCAACCGCTCCGAGCCCCAGGGCCTGGTGCGCATCAGTTGCCCGACGGCGTTGCTCAACAGCTGGGTCGGGCCGATGCTGACCCGCTATATGCTCCAGTACCCGCGGGTGGAGCTGTTCATCGAGAGCACCAACCGCCGGGTCGACCTGATCCACGAAGGGTTCGACATTGCCCTGCGGGTGCGCTTCCCGCCGCTGGAAAACACTGACATGGTCATGAAGGTGCTGGGCAACAGCACCCAATGCCTGGTGGGCAGCCCGATGTACCGCGAGCGCTTGTCGTCACCCGCTTCCCCGGCGGACCTCAATGGGCTGCCCAGCGTGCATTGGGGCTCGGCGCAGCGGGAATACCAGTGGGAGCTGTTCGGCCCGGACGGCGCCAGTGCGTTGATTCGTCACGCACCGCGCATGGTCACCGACGACCTGCTGGCCCTGCGTCACGCCGTGCTGGCGGGCGTCGGCATCGCCCACCTGCCCAACGTGGTGGTGCGCGAGGACCTGGCGGCCGGTCGCCTGGTGGAACTGGTGCCGGGTTGGACGCCCAAATGCGGGATCGTCCACGCGATCTTCGCCTCACGGCGCGGGTTGCTGCCGTCGGTGCGTACGCTGATTGACTTCCTGGCCGAGGAATTCAGTCGCAGTGACATGGCCTAGCGCAGAACACAGGGCGTGTTCGATGGGTTGCAGGTGTGCGCAAGTCTCACACCTGCTCACATTTTCAGCCGGAGGGTGGCGTCTGCGGTCGCTAGGCTGAAGTTGCACTTTGGCAACCGCTTGTCTACTCGGGATTATCGCGATTTGCGATGAGCTCGATCTATGTTTAACTCCTCTATAGCAAAGTGCGATAAGGACATTGCATGCATGTGATAACTGAGAAGCGTATCTGGGAGGCCAAGGAGCGATGGCCACATTCAGCCAGCGCGTTGGATCAATGGTATCGGTTGATCAAGCGCAACAATCCGATCGATTTTGCAGCGATGAAGTCGATTTTTCCTGCCATCGACAAAGTCGGGCCGCTCCATGTGTTCGACATCGGTGGCAATAAATTGCGATTGATCGCCGTGGTTCGCTATCGGGCCCGGCGTTTGTACATCAAGAGCGTGTTGGACCATCAAGCGTACGATAAAGGTAAGTGGAAGGAGGAAAAGGGATGAGTGCACTGATTGAGCAAGTCGCCGCCCATTGGGAGTTTGTGTCGCCTCTGCTGCGCAAACCCAGGAGTGAAGACGATTACGATCGGCTGGCCGGGGCCTTGGATGAATTATTGGAGCGGATCGGCGAAGACGAAACCCATCCACTTATGAGCCTGGTGGACATCATCGGCGAATGGATCGAGGCATGGGATCATCAGCATCGTCCCATGCCCAAGGCCAGCGGCGTCGAGACGTTGCGTTATCTGATGCGTGAACATGGGCTGAACCAGAGCGACCTGCCTGGGGTAGGTACCCAATCGGTGGTGTCGGAGGTGCTGAGCGGCAAGCGCCAACTCAACGTGCGGCAGATCCGTTGGTTGGCCGAGCGTTTCGGCGTCTCGGTGGAAACCTTTATCTGACGGGGTTATGTGATGCCGTTGCTACTGTGGAACGGCATCACGAAGAGCAACTGATCTCCAGGTGCTTGCCCCACTCCGGCGGACGTTGCGCGTAGCGGTCCATGCCCGGTTGTGCTTCGAACGGTTTGCTCAGCACCGTGTGCAGGCGGCGGACTTCGTCGTAGTCGCCGGCCTCGGCGGCATCGATGGCGTTTTGCGCCAGGTAGTTGCGCAGCACATACAGCGGGTTCACCGCGTGCATGCGGGCCTGGCGCTGGGCCTGGTCCGCCGCACCGTCACGGCCGACGCGGGCGACGTACAGTTCGCCCCAGGCGTCGAAGCCCTTGAGGTCGACGAAGTCATCACGCAACTGCGCGATGGCCTGTTCGGGGGCGTGCTCACCCAGTCGGCGGAAGAACAGGCTGTAGTCAACGCCGCTGTTCTGCATCAATTGCAGCAGGCGCTCCACCAGCGTCTGGTCGTCCTCTTCGGCGCAGGTCAGGCCCAGGCGGCGGCGCATCAGGTCCAGGTAGTGGGCCTGGTACAGCGGCAGGAACAGGCCAAGGGTTTCGCGCAGGGCTTCGACGCTGATGAAAGGCGTCAGGGCCTGGGCCAGGGCGCTGAGGTTCCACTGGCCGATGGGCACCTGGTTGCTGAATGAATAGCGGCCCTGGTCATCGGAATGGTTGCAGATGAAGTGGGCGTCGAAGTCATCGAGGAAGGCGAACGGCCCGAAATCGAAGGTGATGCCCAGGATCGACATGTTGTCGGTGTTCATCACGCCATGGCAGAAGCCGTAGGCCTGCCATTTGGCAATCAGCTCGGCGTTGCGCTCGACGATTTCGCGGAACATCGCCAGGTACGGCTCCGGCTGTTCACGGCATTCGGCAAAGTGCAGGTTCAGCACGTGCTCGGCGAGGGCCGCCTGTAACTCGGGCTTCTTGGTGTAGTAGAAATACTCGAAGTGACCAAAGCGCACATGGCTGGGGGCCAGGCGCAGGACCATGGCGGCGCGCTCCTGTTTTTCGCGCCAGACCGGGGTGTCCGAGCCAATCACGCACAGCGCGCGGGTGGTGGGGATGCCCAAGGCGTGCAGGGCTTCGGAGGCGAGGAATTCGCGGATCGACGAACGCAGCACCGCGCGGCCATCGCCCATCCGCGAGAAAGGGGTCTGGCCGGCGCCCTTGAGGTGCAGGTCCCAATGCTCGCCGGCTTCGTTGTACACCTCACCCAGCAGCAGCCCGCGGCCATCGCCCAGTTGCGGGTTGTAATGGCCGAACTGGTGCCCCGAATACACCATCGCCCGAGGCTCGGTCTCGGCCCACAGCTTGTGCCCGCCGAACAGCTCGGCGAACAACGGTGACTGGGCTTCGGCCGGGTCCAGGTCGAGCAACGCCATGGCGGCCGGGCTGGCGACGACCAGCCGGGGATTGTCGATCGGCTCGGGCAGCACATGGGCCGAGAAACCGTCGCCCAGGCGGGCGAAGCGGTTGTCGAAGGTCAGGGTTTCCAGCGTTTTCATGGCCGTCTCCGGCGCGATGCCTCAAGGCACCCCGCGATCAGTCGAGTGTCTGTTGCGGTGGTTCGGGGACCGGCTTGATGCTGGCGACGGTCGAAGGCACGGGCGAGAGCGTCTTGTTGTCGGGCTCGGCCGGGACCAGCTTGTACTCCTGGCCGTGCAGGTTCTTCAGGTAGATCTCCATCTGCCGGAACGAAATGTTGATGTGCTCTTTCTTGAATTCGCGGTTGATGAAGCGGTTGATCTCGTCCAGCACCGGGTTGCGGTCACCGAGGTCGCGCACGTGCATGCGCAACTCGTGGTCCAGGGTGCTTTCACCGAAGTTCAGGAAGTACACGATCGGTTCCGGCTCCTTGAGCACCCGTGGGTTTTCGCGGGCGGCCTTGAGCAGCAGTTCGCGGACACGGTCCAGGTCCGAGCCGTAGTCGACGCCCAGTTTCAGGGTTACCCGGGTGACGGTGTCGGTCAGCGACCAGTTGATCAGTTGCCCGGTGATGAAGGTCTTGTTCGGGACAATGATGTCCTTGCGGTCGAAGTCGGTGATGGTGGTGGCGCGAATGCGGATCTTGCTGACCGTGCCCGACAGGTTGCCGATGGTGATGGTGTCGCCGATGCGCACCGGGCGCTCGAACAGGATCATGATCCCGGAAATGAAGTTGGCGAAGATTTCCTGCATGCCGAAGCCCAGGCCCACCGACAGCGCGGCCACCAGCCATTGCAGTTTGTCCCAGCTCACGCCGAGGGTGGAGAGGGTGGTGACAAAACCGACACCGGCGATCACATAGGACAGCAGCGTGGTGGTGGCATAGGCGCTGCCCTGGGCCAGGTTCAGCTTCGACAGCACGAAGACTTCCAGCAGGCCCGGCAGGTTGCGGGCCAGGGCGAACGTGATGCCGATGATGATCAGGGCGCCGAGCATGTCGCCGATGCTGATGGGCACCATGCTCATGTTGGCGCCGGTGCCGCTGGTGTATTCGTAGAGGGTGATGTTGTCCAGGTACGAGAACACGCTGATCAGGTCCGACCAGACCCAGTACAGCGCGGCCATGAAACCGCCCAGCAGAGCCAGGCGAATCAGGCGCAGGGACTGTTCGTTGACCTTCTCAATGTCCAGCGTCGGTTCCTCGACCACCGCCTCGCCGTCGCCGGCTTCCTTGGCGGCCTGGCGCTTGGCCAGGGCGCGCTGGTAGGCCAGGCGCCGCGCCGCCACCGACAGGCCGCGCACGAACGTGGCTTCGATCACCAGCCAGAACATCAGCAGGTACAGGGTGTTGATCAAGCGGTCGCTGAGCTTCAGCGCGGTGTAGTAGTAGCCGAAGCACACGGCCACGAACAGCGCGATCGGCAAGGCCGTGAACATCACCCCGACGGCCTTGCGAAACAGCGAGGTGTTCTTGTGCGTCGGGCTGCTGAGTAGCAAGCGGCTGAGCAGCCACGCCATCAGCGCGTAGCAGGTCAGCACCACCGGCATGCCCAGCACGTCGTCGGCCAGGGCCGCCGGTTGCAACTCGGCCACCGCCACCACGGCCACTAGCGCCAGCACCACCAGCCCGAGGCGGCGGATCCAGCCTTGCAGGAATTCGACCTGGGGTTTCTCCCAGCGGAAATGCAGCTCGGCTACGCCGCCCGGCGCCAGCACTCGATAGGCGGTGTAGAACACCAGCCAGGCCTGGCCGATCTGCAACAGCGCCGCGCCAAGGTTGGCGTTCTGGCCGCGGGCGTCGATCTGCAGGGCGTAGCCGCACAGCGCCAGTGCCAGAGCCACCGGCATTGCCAGCAGAATGTTGATCAGGATCGCCTGGGGGGTATGCAGTTGGCTGTCGCGCTTGAAGTGGCCGACGTCCTGGTGAACCTTGTTCAGGCGCGCGTACAGGCTCTTGCGCCGCCACAGCAGGGCACCGATCAGCAACGCCAGGGGCAGGAACAGCAGCGGCCGTTGAGTCAGGCCGTCGGCCAGTTCGCTGAGGCTCGAGGCCCAGGGCAACGAATCGACCTGTTTTTCCAGCCGCGCCGGCACTGCGCGCAACCATTCCAGGTCCAGCGGCTTGTTGCTGGGGATCCAGAACATCTGCTCTTCGAGGGTGGCCCGCAGGTTCTGGGCGGTGCTGAGCAGTTGCTTCTGGTTGAGCTGCAAGGTGATGGATTCGTTGAGGACCGCGCTCAGCTCACGGTTCAGTCGCTCCAGCAGGTCCACGCGGGTCAGGGCCAGGTCCAGCAGGGTCTTGCGCAGTTGCGGCGTGACCTGCTCCGACGGTTGCGACGCCAGCAGGCTGTCGACATAGGCGCTGGGGTTGTTCAGCAACTCGCGCTGCTGGCTGACTTCGAACTGGTACAGGCGGATGTCGGCGATCTGGTCGGCCAGGTTCTGATCCAGCTTCAGCCGGGGCAGGGTCTGGCGCTGCTTGTAGAGAATCTTGGAGAGCAGCAGGCTGCCCTTGAGTACGCTGATCTGCTCGTCCAGGGCTGCGTCGGTCTGGGTGACACTGTCGAGCAGTTGCTTGGTTTGCAGGTTCTGCTGGGTGACTTCGTTGAGGCGGTCGGTGCTCTTGAGCAGGTAGTCGGAAAGCTTCAGGTTGGCGGCGCTTTCGGTGGCCAGCAGGCTGCTGCTCCCGGCTTTCTGGGCCTCGATGGATTGCTGGGTCACCGTCTCCTGGGATTGGGCCAGGCGCTTCTGGTTGATCAGGTTTTGCAGGTCCTGGATTTCCTGCTCCATGCGGTCGATCTTTTCCGTGAGCAAGTCATGCTGGCCGTTGCCCAGGTCCTGTAACTGGCTATTGCCGGCCAGTTCCTGGCGGCGCAACGGGATCAGGGCGTTGAGCGCGGCCAGTTCGGCATTGAGCTGGTCGCGCTGTTCGCCGCTCAGGGGCTTGCCGGCGTCCCGGCCGACCTTGAGGATGGCGTTGATTTGCTGGATGCGGGTCTGGCTGCTGGAAATTTCAGCCTGGGCGCGCTCGGGGCGGGTCTGGGCGGTGATGATCAGGCTGTTGGCGTCGGCCAGGGCTTTTTGCAGATCGCCCTGCTGGGTGGAGCGCTCCGCGAGCATCTGTTCGAGCTGGGGGATCGGCAGGTTGGCGTAGCGTTGCGCCACCGGCACCACGCTGGTGCCCTTGAGCCGGGCCAGCTCGCGCTGGTTTTCGATGTTCTGTTTCGGCGCGTTGGCCAGTTGTTGCTTGAGGGCGTGCAGCTTCTGTTCGTAGTCCGCCTTGTTGTTCAACTGGGTCAGGGTGCCTTGCAGCACCGCTTGCAAGGCCTTCTGGTCGGCTTCCGGCAGCTTGCGGTCGGCGATCTTGTCCAGGTTGGCCTGCACCGACTCACGGGCGGGCACTTCGGCAGCTTGCAGGGTGCAGACGGAGAGACTCAGGCCCAGCAGGGCGGCGGCGAAAAAGGAGCGCAGGGTAGGCATAGAGACCGGTCGAGCAAGTGAGAGTGGGAGCAGTTTAGAGGAACAAGCCGGGACCCGGGCGACTTCCTTCGGGGAATCTGACGCCCACTTTGCCGATCTTGTTCCCGTCCATGGCCGCGACGGTCCACAGGGTATTGTTCCAGTCCACCTGGTCGCCGACCACCGGCGCGCCGCCGACTTTCTGGGCAATGAAACGGCCCAGGGACATGTCCGGATCGATGCCGTCGAGCTTCAGCCCGTACAGCGCCGCAACCGCAGCCAACTGGGCATCTCCTTCCAGTACGAAGTCGCCGAAAAAGCGCAGATCCAGGCCCCGTTGCGGTGCCTGGCTGAACAGTTTGCCAAGGGCCGGCAAGTCGTGTTCGTGGCCGATGACACACAGCAAATCACCGACTTCCAACACCGTGCTACCCGACGGATGGAGCAGTTGCTGGCCGCGAAACAGCGCTGCGATGCGGGTGCCTTCGGGCATTTTCAGGTCTCGCAGGGGCGAGCCGATGCACCATTTTTCCTTGCCCAGGCGGTAGATGAACAGCTCCCACTCGCTGGTGACGTGGACTTCCAGTGCGGCCCGGGAAATCGGCAGCGGCTCGGGTGGGACAGTGACATGCAACAACTTGGCGACCCATGGCAGGCTGGTGCCCTGCACCAGCAGCGACACCAGCACGATGAAGAACGCCAGGTTGAAGTACAGCTGGGCGTGGGGCAGGCCGGCCATCAATGGGAACACCGCCAGGATGATCGGCACCGCGCCGCGCAGGCCGACCCAGGAAATGAACGCTTTCTCGCGACCGTGGAACGCCCTGAACGGCAGCAGGCCCACCATCACCGACAACGGGCGGGCGAACAGGATCATCCACAGGGCCAGGCCCAGGGCGGGCAGGGCGATCGGCAGCAGGTCGTGGGGCGTGACCAGCAACCCCAGCACCAGGAACATGCCGATCTGGGCCAGCCAGGCCATGCCGTCGAGCATGTGCAGGATGCCGTGGCGGCTGCGCACCGGGCGGTTGCCCAGCACCAGGCCACACAGGTACACCGCGAGGAAACCGCTGCCGTGCAAGGCGTTGGTCAGGGCGAATACGGCCAGGCCGCCGCTGATCACCAGGATCGGGTAGAGACCGTTGGCCAGGTGGATACGGTTGACCAATTGCAGCATCAACCAGCCACCGCCCAGGCCGAGTACCGCACCGATGCCGAACTCGCGCACCAAGTGTCCGAGCAGGCTCCAGTGCAGGCCGGTTTCGCCGCTGGCGAGCATGCCGATCAGGGTGACGGTCAGGAACACCGCCATGGGGTCGTTGCTGCCAGACTCGATCTCGAGGGTGGCGCTGACCCGCTCGTTCAGGCCCTTGCCGCCCAGCAGCGAGAACACCGCCGCGGCGTCGGTCGAGCCGACGATGGCGCCGATCAGCAAGCCTTGGATCAGGTTGAGGTTGAACAGCCACGCCGCCGCCAGGCCGGTCAGCCCGGTGGTAATCAGCACGCCCACCGTGGCCAGCGACAACGCTGGCCAGAGCGCCACGCGAAAGCTCGAGACCCGGGTGCGCAAACCGCCGTCCAGCAGGATGACAGCCAGGGCGAGGTTGCCGACCAGGTAGGCCGTGGCGTAGTTGTCGAACAGAATACCGGCGCCGTCGATACCGGCTGCCATGCCCACGGCCAGGATGATCACCAGGATCGGGATGCCCAGGCGGGACGAAAGAGAACTGACCAGAATGCTCGCACTCACCAGCAACGCGCCGATCAAGAACAGGCTGTTGATGGTCGTCGCAGTCAAAGGCAGTACTCCGGAAAAGCTTAAGGGCGGACACAGACTGACCATGCAGTCTGCGTGCCAGCGATTCTAACCTGTTGAAATGCGCTGCTGTCAAAAAAGCTTTTGAACGAGGGAGCGATGAAACCTTGGATAGCCATCTGCGGCCATGGGATTGGTACTGCCCTTTGTGGCGAGGGGATTTATCCCCGTTGGGCTGCGAAGCAGCCCCAAAATCTTTGCTGCCATACAAATCGATGGCGAGCGCTTCGCACTCGATCGGGGATAAATCCCCTCGCCACAGGAAGCTCTCGCCACAAAGGCAGATAGGGTCTTAAAGACTGAAGCGCCCCACCATGCTGTTCAGGTCGACGGCCAGGCGCGACAGTTCGGCACTGGCGGCGCTGGTCTGGTTGGCGCCGGTGGCCGATTGCACCGACAGGTCGCGGATGTTCACCAGGTTGCGGTCGACTTCACGAGCTACTTGCGCCTGTTCTTCGGCGGCGCTGGCGATCACCAGGTTGCGTTCGTTGATCTCGACGATGGCGGTGTTGATCGTGTCCAGGGACAGGCCGGCGCCACGGGCGATGTTCAGGGTCGACTCGGCGCGCTCGGTGCTGTTGCGCATCGAATCCACGGCCTGTTCGGTGCCGTTCTGGATGCTGCCGATCATGCGTTCGATTTCGCTGGTCGACTGCTGGGTGCGATGCGCCAGGGCGCGCACTTCGTCCGCCACCACGGCGAAACCACGACCGGCTTCACCGGCACGGGCGGCTTCGATGGCCGCGTTGAGCGCCAGCAGGTTGGTCTGATCGGCCAGGCCGCGGATCACGTCCAGTACTTTGCCGATGTCCCGGGATTCGTCGGCCAGGTTGCCGATCAGCGTCGCGGTACTTTGCACATCGGCGCTCATGCGTTCGATGGCACCGACGGTTTCCTGCACCAGGTCGCGGCCATCGCCAGCGGAGGTGGTGGCGTTCTTCGAGGCCTCGGAGGTGCTGACCGCATTGCGGGCCACTTCTTCCACTGCACTGGTCATCTCGTTGACCGCGGTCGCGGCCTGCTCGATTTCGTTGTTTTGCAGGGTCAGGCCACGGGCGCTTTCGTCGGTGACGCTGTTGAGTTCTTCCGCGGCGGAGGCCAGTTGCGTGGCCGAGCCGGAGATGCGCTGCAAGGTGTCGCGCAGTTTGTCCTGCATGGTCGCCATCGCCCGCAGCAGGCGACCGGCTTCGTCGCTGCCATCGACCAGCACGGGCCGGGTCAGGTTGCCCTTGGCGATTTCTTCGGCGGCTTGCAGCGCGCTGCCAATCGGCCGGGTGATGCTGTTGGTCAGCAGCCAGGCGAACAGCAGGGTCAGGCCGGTGGCGATGACCAGCAGCGCGACGACCCAGGTGAACGCCGTTGAATACTGTTGCACAGCGCTCTGGTTGAGGTGCTCGGCCTGCTGGTTGTTGATCTCCATCAGGCGGTTGATCACCACGTTGATGGCATCGGAATTGGTCAGCAGCTCAGTGTTGAGCAGCGTGCGCAGCTCATCGATCTGGTTATTGCGCGACAGGGTCTTCATCCGCTCTTCGAGCTGACGGTATTGCCCCAGCAGTTGCACGTATTGCTCGTAGGCGGCCCGTTCTTCCGGGGCGCTGATGAGCTTTTCATAGGTGGCCTGGGCGGCCCGGATCTGCTGGTTGCGTTGTTCGAACAGCTCGTAGGTTTTTTGCTGGATGTCCGGTTCGCGGTTCACCAGCAGACGATAGGACAGCACCCGCAGGCGCAAGGTGAGCTGGGTGAACTCGTCCAGGGCCTTGATGCTGGGCACGCTGTTCTGGACGATGTTCTCGCCGGACGTGCGGATCTTGCTCATCTGGGCCAGGGCAAACACCCCGAGGATCAGCATCAGGGCGCCGATCAGGGCAAACCCCAGGAACGCCCGCGGGGCGATATTCATATTACGTAGAGACATGGAAAGTACCGGATGGAAGCGCTTCCGTGCGGGCTGTGACGGATATACCGGACTTATCGGTCATGCACCTGAAGTCTTGAGGGCGCTGCGGGCTTTTGTCGCGGCTCAAGGGCGGTGGCGCGACGAAGGGTAGGAACCAGATCCCTGAATCGCAGTCTCTAAAACTCGTCAGCGAAGCACCGCTGCCCGTAACCGTGGCGTCGCCGATGACTTTTCTTTATCGTACGCGCCCCCTGAAAAACCCTGGAAATCAATATGTTGGAAACATCCCTCAGCCAGCTGGAGCAACTGGTCAATGACCTGGTGCAACAGAATCGCCACCTCACTGGCCTGAACGAAACCCTGAGCGCGGACCTCGCCAGGGCCAAGGATGAAAACGAGAGTCTGCAACTGAGCCTGATGGAGCAGGAAGAACTGCACGGCACCGCCGCCGCCCGCATCCAGGCCTTGATCGAGCGCGCTAGCGCCGGTCCTGTCAGCGCATGAGGCACGGCGCCGAGGGGGTGACGGTCATCTCGATCCTGGGAGAGGATTATTCGATCAAGGCGCCGGCCGGGCAGGAGCAGGCCTTGCTGGACGCGGCCGCGATGCTCAAGGCTGCGCTGGCCGATACCAAGCGCAAATACCCGACGCTGATCGGTGATCGTTTGTTGGTCCTGGCGGCCATGAATCTGTGTTCGCAGCAGATCGATATGCAGAAGCAGCATCAGGCGGAGCTTGAGCGGTACCAGGAGCAGGTCAGTGCCACGGTGGATGTCATTTCCAAAACCATTCAGCAGGCCTGAAGGGTTCGATGATTCCTGTGGGAGCGGGCAAGCCTGCTCCCACAGGGGAAATGCGTTCACTCAAGAACAGGTTGGCTTTAAGGCCACCTTCGTGAGCAGGCTCACTCCCCAGAGAATTGGAAAGCGCCCCCAGCCTCAGAACCACTCATCCCGCATTTCCAGGCAAGTCCCATCCCGCGCTTCAAGCAACGCCAATTCATGATGACAACCCGGCACCTCCCACGTCAGGAAGTAGCGCGCCGCCTGCAGCTTGCCTTTATAGAAGTCCTGGTCCACCGCACTGCCCCTGGCCAGGCCTTCCTCGGCGCGAATTGCCTGTTCCAGCCAGCGCCAGCCGATCACCATATGGCCAAACACCTTGAGGTACAGCGCCGAGTTGGCCAGGCTGCTGTTGACCTTGCCCTGGGCCAGGTCTGTCAGCAGCCCGAGGGTGACGGTCTGCAGGCGCGCCACGAGGGCTTCCAGTGGTTGGTGCAACGGCGTCAGCGACGGGTGTGCCTGGGCGCGCTCGGTGGTGTCGGCCACCAGGCGGATCAACTGCTTGAGACCGGCGCCGCCGTTCTGCGCCAGTTTGCGCCCCAGCAGGTCCAGGGACTGAATGCCGTGGGTGCCTTCGTGGATCGGGTTCAAGCGGTTGTCGCGGTAATACTGTTCCACCGGGTATTCGCGGGTGTAGCCGTGGCCGCCAAGAATCTGGATCGCCAGTTCGTTGGCCTTCAGGCAAAACTCCGAGGGCCAGGATTTGACGATGGGCGTCAGCAGGTCCAGCAATTCATGGGCCTGCCGGCGCTCGACTTCGCTCTTGAGGGTGGTGGTGTCGTCGAACAGCCTCGCTGCGTACAGGCCCAGGTCGAACGAGCCTTCGACGTAGGCCTTCTGGGTCAGCAGCATGCGGCGCACGTCGGCGTGCTGGATGATCGCCACCGGGGCGGTGGTCGGGTCCTTGCTGTCGGGGACCCGGCCCTGCGGACGTTCGCGGGCGTATTCGAGGGAATACAGGTAGCCGGCGTAACCGAGCATGACCGCGCCCATGCCGACGCCGATCCGGGCCTCGTTCATCATCTGGAACATATAGCTCAGGCCGTGGTGCGGTTTCCCGACGAGGTAACCGACGCACTCGCCGTTGTCGCCGAAGTTCAGCGCCGTGGAGGTGGTGCCGCGCCAACCCATCTTGTGAAACAACCCGGCCAGCAGCACATCGTTGCGTTGGCCGAGGCTGCCGTCGTCATTGACCAGGAACTTGGGCACGATGAACAGCGAGATGCCCTTCACCCCCGGCGGGGCGTCCGGCAGTTTGGCCAGGACCATGTGCACGATGTTTTCCGACAACGGATGATCGCCGCCGGAAATGAAGATCTTGTTGCCTTTGAGCCGGTAGGTGCCGTCGGCTGCCGGCTCCGCTCGCGTGCGAATATCCGCCAGCGACGAGCCCGCATGGGGTTCGGTGAGGGCCATGGTGCCGAAGAAGCGGCCGTCGATCATCGGTTGCAGGAAGCGTTGCTTCTGCTCCTCGCTGCCGAAGCTCTCGATCAGGTTCGCCGCGCCCATGGTCAGGAACGGATAAGAAGTGGACGCGGCGTTGGCTGACTGGAAATGCGCGAAGCAGGCTTGCGAGAGCAACGTCGGCAATTGCATGCCGCCAGCGTCGAAGCTGCGTGCGGCGTTCAGAAAGCCCGCTTCCAGGAACGCGTCCACCGCCGGCTTCACCTCGGGAATCAGCACGGCCTGGCCGTTTTCGTAACGGGGTTCGTTTTCGTCGTTCTTGCGGTTGTGTGGCGCGAAGTACTTTTCGGCGATGCTGCGGGCCGTGCCGATGGCGGCGTCGAAGGTCTCGCGATTGTGTTCGGCGAACCGCTCGCGCTGGGTCAGGCCCTCGGCATCAAGGACTTCATACAGCTCGAAAGCCAGATTACGGGAACTGAGCAACGTCTCGGACATGGCGGCCTACCTTGTTTGGAATGGGCCGAGTCTAGGTGTGGGAATAGAGGTTGAACAGGATGATTGATGACAGTGATGGAGGGGCGAGGGGGACACTAATCCCTGGTGGGAGCAGGCTAGCTCGTGAAGATGGTGTATCAGACGGATAGATGTCGACTGATACACCGACTTCGCGAGCAAGCCCGCTCCCACAGGGGATTTCGATGGCCAGGCACCCATTGCGGGCGCCTGGCTTGCAGCGGCTTAACCGATGGTCATCAGGCTGGCGTTGCCGCCCGCCGCCGCGGTGTTGACGCTCAGGGCGCGTTCGATCACCAGGCGTTCCAGCGCGATGCCGGTTTCCCCTTGTGACAGGCCATGAACCCCGACGATGGCGCCGGCACGCTTGGCCACTTGCTGGCAAACGCTGCGCAGTTGATCCGAGTCACCGTGGTGCAGGACGGCGTCGAATACCACATCGTCCTTGGTCCAGTCGGAAACCCGCTGGATGCGCGCCTGAATGTCCTTCGGCAAGCGTGCGAACAAGGCCTTGCTCGTGTCGGTTTCCGGCCACACCGCCGAGCCGCCCACCGCCAGCACGGCCGCCAGCTGCGTCAGCAGGTCGCCTTCCACGTCGGCCAGGCACAGCACGTGTTCGCGCGGCAGGATCGCGTAGCTGTTGCGTTCGCCGGTCGGGCCGGTCAGCTGGCGGGTAATGCCGCTTTGCGACTGGGCCGCGAACTGCACGCACAGGGCGCTCAGTTCGGCGAGCTTGTGGCTATCGGCCCAGGCTTGCAGGGCGGTCAGCGGCTTGCTCATGGCGTCGCGCAGGCGCAGGTCCGGTGCATTGAGGGCATCGCTGCGTACGAAGGACTGTTGGATCGCGTCGGTAGGACGAGTCGACAACAGGCGGTACAGGTACAACGGACCACCGGCTTTCGGCCCAGTGCCCGACAGACCTTCGCCGCCGAATGGCTGCACGCCGACCACGGCACCGACGATGTTGCGGTTCACGTAGACGTTGCCGGCGTGGACGTTGTCGATCACCTTGGCGATGGTCTCGTCGATGCGGGTGTGTACGCCCAGGGTCAGGCCATAGCCGGAGGCGTTGATCTGGTTGATCAACTGGTCCAGCTCCTTGCGCTTGTAGCGCACCACGTGCAGCACTGGGCCAAAGATCTCGCGCTGCAATTCGTCGAAGCTTTCCAGCTCGATCAGGGTCGGCATGACAAAGGTGCCACGCTTGCACTCGTCGCTGTCGGCGAGTGCCATCTGGTACACCGTGCGGCCCTTGTCGCGCATGGCCTGGATGTGTTTCTCGATGCCGGCCTTGGCCTCGGCGTCGATCACCGGGCCGATATCCACGCACAGGCGCTCGGGGTTGCCCAGGCGCGACTCGGCCATCGCGCCCTTGAGCATTTCGATGACGCGGTCGGCGGAATCTTCCTGCAGGCACAGGACCCGCAGGGCCGAGCAGCGCTGGCCGGCGCTGTCGAAGGCCGAGGACACCACGTCGATGACCACTTGTTCGGTCAGGGCCGAGGAGTCGACGATCATCGCGTTCTGGCCGCCGGTTTCGGCGATCAGTGGAATCGGGCGACCCTGGTTGTCCAGGCGACCGGCAATGTTGCGTTGCAGCAGGCGAGCGACCTCGGTGGAACCGGTGAACATCACGCCTTTGACCCGCTCGTCGCCCACCAGGCCGGCGCCGACGGTTTCACCGCGGCCCGGCAGCAGTTGCAGGACGCCTTCGGGGATGCCGGCTTCGAGCAACAGGCGCACGGCCTGTGCCGCCACCAGCGGGGTTTGTTCGGCGGGCTTGGCCAGGACCGGGTTGCCCGCGGCCAAGGCGGCCGCCACCTGGCCGCTGAAGATGGCCAGGGGAAGTTCCACGGGCTGATGCAGACCACCGGGCCCAATGGGCGGTGGGCGTCGTTGGTGAAGTCGTTGCGCGCCTGCACCGCGTAGTAACGCAGGAAGTCCACCGCTTCACGCACTTCGGCGATGGCGTTGGCGAAGGTCTTGCCGGCCTCGCGGGCCAGCAGGCCCATCAATGGCTGGATCTCGCCTTCCATCAGGTCGGCGGCACGCTCCAGGATCGCGGCGCGTTCGGCCGGTGGCGTGGCCTGCCAGATCGGCGCGGCGTTGAGGGCGCATTGGATGGCGTTGTCGACATCGGCGACGGTGGCTTCCTGGACATGGCCAACCACGTCGCGATGATCGGACGGGTTCAGCACCGGTGCCGGGGTCTGCTCGCTGGCGGCGCAACCGAGCATCGGCGCGGCTTTCCAGTCGTTATGGGCGGTGGCCAGCAGCGCGCAGGACAGCGAAGCCAGGCGATGCTCGTTGGCCATGTCGATGCCACTGGAGTTGGCGCGTTCACTGCCGTACAAGTCACGCGGCAGGGGGATGCGCGGATGCGGCAGGCCGAAACCACCTTCCAGGGTCGCCATCTGTTCGATGCTGGCGACCGGGTCGGCCACCAGTTCCTGGATCGAGATGGACTGGTCGGCAATGCGGTTGACGAACGAGGTGTTGGCGCCGTTTTCCAGCAGGCGACGAACCAGGTAGGCCAGCAGTGTCTCGTGGGTGCCGACTGGAGCGTACACGCGGCACGGACGGTTCAGCTTGCCTTCGGAAACCTTGCCTACAACTTGCTCGTACAGCGGTTCACCCATGCCGTGCAGGCACTGGAACTCATACTGCCCCGGGTAATAGTTCTGTCCGGCGATGTGGTAGATGGCCGACAAGGTATGGGCGTTGTGAGTGGCGAATTGCGGGTAGATGACTTCCGGCACCGACAGCAGCTTGCGGGCACAGGCAATGTAGGAAACGTCGGTGTACACCTTGCGGGTGTACACCGGGTAGCCTTCCAGGCCTTCGACCTGGGCACGCTTGATCTCGCTGTCCCAGTAGGCGCCTTTTACCAGGCGGATCATCAGGCGGTGACGGCTGCGGCGGGCCAGGTCGATCACGTAGTCGATCACATACGGGCAGCGCTTCTGGTACGCCTGGATCACGAAACCGATGCCGTTCCAGCCGGTCAGTTGCGGCTCGAAGCACAGGCGCTCGAGCAGGTCCAGGGACAGCTCCAGGCGGTCGGCTTCTTCGGCGTCGATGTTCAGGCCGATGTCGTATTGCTTGGCCAGCAGGGTCAGCGACAGCAGGCGCGGGTACAACTCGTCCATGACGCGTTCGTACTGGGCGCGGCTGTAGCGTGGGTGCAGGGCCGAGAGTTTGATGGAAATACCCGGGCCTTCATAAATCCCACGGCCGTGGGACGCCTTGCCGATCGAGTGGATGGCTTGTTCGTACGAGGCCAGGTACTTCTGGGCGTCGTGCTCGGTGAGTGCCGCTTCACCCAGCATGTCGTAGGAATAGCGGAAACCCTTGGTCTCGAACTTGTTGGCATTGGCCAGGGCTTCGGCAATGGTCTCGCCGGTGACGAACTGCTCGCCCATCAGGCGCATAGCCATGTCGACGCCCTTGCGGATCATCGGCTCGCCGCTTTTGCCAATGATGCGGCTCAGGGACGACGTCAGGCCTGCTTCATTATGGGTGGCGACCAGCTTGCCGGTCAGCAGCAAGCCCCAGGTGGCGGCGTTGACGAACAGCGAAGGACTGTTGCCCAGGTGCGGCTGCCAGTTGCCGGTGCTGATCTTGTCGCGGATCAGCGCGTCGCGGGTGCCTTTGTCGGGGATCCGCAACAGGGCTTCGGCCAGGCACATCAGTGCCACGCCTTCCTGGGACGACAGGGAAAATTCCTGCAGCAAGCCCTGAACAATCCCGGCACGTCCGCCGGCACTCTTCTGATTGCGCAGTTTTTCAGCAATCGACGCGGCCAGCTTGTTGGTGGCCTCGGCCATTTGCGCGGGGAGGCGGGCCTGCTCGATCAGCATGGGCACCACTTCCGGCTCGGGGCGACGGTAGGCGGCGGTGATGGACGCGCGCAGCACCGATTGCGGCAGGATGCTTTCGGCGAATTCGAGGAAGCATTGGTGGGCGTGGTCGGCCTGGACCTCACCGGCATCGTCGCTGTCGGCACGGGTCGAACCGTTCAGCTCGGTCAGGGTTGCACCACCCTCGAGTTTCTCCAGGTAATTGAAAATTGCCTGCTTGATCAGCCAATGGGGCGTGCGATCAATCGAGGTTGCGGCGGCCTTCAGGCGTTCGCGGGTCGGGTCGTCGAGTTTGACCCCGAGGGTAGTGGTAGCCATATTTTTATCCTCATGTTTGCCACGATCGCGTGGCATCAGCTGGCGGCAAGATTAGCTGCGCGCCGAATGAGGTGCAACCGGGTGCAACCCTTTTTTGGATGAAATACTCGGCAGCTCATCAGGAAAGAATCTCCGATTTGCTGGTGTTGCACTTTATTGGTGCCCGATGCTCCGATTGCGCCGTCGCCTTTGCACTAAAACGGCGCAAAACCTGGTGTTTTTCCGATAAAACCGATCAGGTGCAACTTATTCGAGCGAAACTGGTTGCACCTAATTTCGTTTCTTGAATAGGATTCGCCGCCAAGGTGCAACCGGTTTCGACCGAGGAGCATCCGCCGATGGCTTTCCTGGGGAAACATCGGTCATACATTCGCGGGCCTGCCAATCGTCGCCATACTGTTCGTGTGGTCGACGCCTGCCTCTGCCACCGCAACATAAAAACAAAGCCAGGGCGTTATTCATGAGTGTTAGCAATCCAACCCTGATCACGTTCGTGATCTATATCGCAGCCATGGTCCTGATCGGCCTGATGGCGTACCGCTCCACCAACAACCTTTCCGATTACATCCTGGGCGGTCGCAGCCTCGGCAGCGTGGTTACGGCCTTGTCTGCCGGTGCCTCCGACATGAGTGGCTGGTTGTTGATGGGCCTGCCGGGCGCCATCTACATGTCGGGCCTCTCGGAAAGCTGGATCGCCATCGGCCTGATCGTCGGTGCCTACCTGAACTGGCTGTTCGTGGCCGGGCGGCTGCGGGTACAGACCGAACACAACGGTGACGCGCTGACGCTGCCGGACTACTTCGCCAGCCGTTTCGAAGACAAGAGCGGCCTGCTGCGGATCATCTCCGCCGTGGTGATTCTGGTGTTCTTCACCATTTACTGCGCTTCCGGCATCGTCGCCGGTGCCCGTCTGTTCGAGAGCACCTTCGGCATGTCCTACGAGACCGCGCTGTGGGCCGGCGCTGCCGCGACCATTGCCTACACCTTCGTCGGCGGTTTCCTGGCCGTGAGCTGGACCGATACCGTCCAGGCCACCTTGATGATCTTCGCGTTGATCCTGACGCCGATCATCGTGCTGCTGGCCACCGGTGGCGTGGACACCACGTTCCTGGCCATCGAGGCGAAAGACCCTGCGTCTTTCGACATGCTGAAGAACACCACTTTCATCGGCATCATCTCGCTGATGGGCTGGGGCCTGGGTTACTTCGGCCAGCCGCACATCCTGGCGCGCTTCATGGCCGCTGATTCGGTCAAGTCGATCGCCAACGCCCGTCGCATCTCCATGACCTGGATGATCCTGTGCCTGGGCGGCACCGTGGCGGTCGGCTTCTTCGGGATTGCCTATTTCTCGGCTCACCCTGAGGTGGCAGGTCCTGTGACCGAGAACCACGAGCGCGTGTTCATCGAGCTGGCCAAGCTGCTGTTCAATCCATGGATCGCCGGTGTCCTGCTGTCCGCCATCCTGGCGGCGGTGATGAGTACCCTGAGCTGCCAGTTGCTGGTGTGCTCCAGCGCCCTGACCGAAGACTTCTACAAAACCTTCCTGCGCAAGGGCGCTTCCCAGCTGGAACTGGTCTGGGTCGGCCGCGCCATGGTGCTGTTGGTGGCGTTGGTCGCCATTGCCCTGGCGGCCAACCCGAATAACCGCGTGCTGGGCCTGGTGAGCTACGCCTGGGCCGGCTTCGGTGCCGCGTTCGGCCCGGTGGTGCTGATCTCGGTGATCTGGAAAAACATGACCCGTAACGGCGCATTGGCCGGCATCCTGGTGGGCGCGATTACCGTGATCGTCTGGAAGCACTTCGAGCTGCTGGGCCTGTACGAAATCATCCCAGGCTTCATTTTCGCCAGCCTGGCCATCTATTTCGTCAGCAAGATGGGCTCGCCTACCACCGGTATGCTGCAGCGCTTCGAAGCAGCCGAGAAAGATTTCCGCCTGAACCAGTAAGGCGTTCGGCGAAGCCTTGATGGCTGGCTGAAGGTTGTATCGCAAAACGGCCCGTCTCTTGTGGAGGCGGGCCGTTTTTTATGGCGGGTCCAGGGGCGGTGCATGGAGCCGGGTTGAAGGGGGCGCCGCTTTCGCGAGCAGGCTCGCTCCCACCGTTGAAGAATGTCTATCGGAAAATACTGCCTGTCTCGCGGCTTTTTCTACGTCTAGGTCGTAGGGCAAATCTGTTTTTCCGGGTGAGGGGGTTGTTCACCCGATGGTTCGTGCAGAATCGCCAGCCTTCATTCAGCAGAGGGACATCGGATGGTCGCACCTGCCCACTTGCCCCGTTTCACCCTGACGCTCGACGGCGTGCCCCATGCGCTCAAGGTGCTGGAATTCACAGGCAAGGAAGCCATCAGCCAGCCCTATCGCGTTGACCTGGAACTGGTCAGCGAGCGGCCCGACCTGGCCCTGGAAGAACTCCTGCACCGCCAGGCCTTCCTGGAGCTCGACGATCATGGCCGGGGTCTTCACGGCCAAGTCTACAGTGTGGCCCAGGGCGACTCGGGCAAGCGCCTGACCCGTTACCGGATCACGCTGGTGCCGCGCCTCGCCTACCTGCGTCACCGCATCAATCAACGGATTTTCCAGCACCTGAGCGTGCCGACGATCGTCGCCCGGATCCTCGGCGAGCACGGTATCCAGGGCGATGCATTCCAGTTCAGCCTCGGTGGCCAGTACCCCGAGCGTGAGTATTGCGTGCAGTACGCCGAGAGCGACCTGGCCTTCATCGAACGGCTCTGTGCCGAGGTGGGCATCCATTATCACTTCCGGCACAGCCCCGGCGGCCATCTGCTGGTGTTTGGCGACGATCAGACGGTGTTTCCCCGTTTGCCCGAGCCGACGCGCTATCTGCCGGGCAATGGCATGGCGGCCAGCGAGCCGACGATCATGCGCCTGGCGGTGCGGCTCGAAGCCCGGACCACTGCCGTGACGTTGCGCGACCACGACTTTCGCAAGCCCGGGCTGGTGCTGCAGGCTGACGTCGACAGCCAGCAACTGCCGGCGCTGGAGGACTATCGCTACCCCGGCCAGTTTGCCGATCGCGAGCAGGGCCGGCACCTGGCCCAGCGTGCACTTGAGCGCCACGGCACCGACTACCAACTGGCGCAAGGGCACAGTGACCAGCGAGCCCTGGCCAGCGGGCACTTCTTGCACATCCAGGGCCATCCTCGCGCGCCGTGGAACGATCTCTGGTTGCTCACGGCCATCACCCATCATGGCCGCCAGCCACAGGTGCTGGAGGACGCGAGCGATGACGGCCTGGAGGATTTCCAAGGCTACCGCAACACCTTCCATGCCACGCCCTGGGATGTGCTCTACCGTCCGCCCCTGGCGCAGGAAAAGCCCCGTGCCCACGGTTACCAGTCAGCCGTGGTGACCGGGCCTGTCGACAGCGAGATCCATTGCGATGCGTTCGGGCGGGTCAAGGTGCAACTGGTCTGGGACCGCGAAGGCCAGGGCGATGAGCATGCCAGTTGCTGGCTGCGCGTGGCCTCCGGCTGGGCCCATGATCGCTATGGCGGGGTGATGATCCCGCGGGTTGGCATGGAGGTGCTGGTTGGGTTCATCGACGGTGACGTGGACAAGCCCGTGGTGGTGGGTTGCCTGCCCAACGGCGCCAACCCGGTGCCGCTGGACCTGCCGGCGGACAAGACCCGCAGCATCCTGCGCAGCCAGAGCAGCCCGGGAGGCGGTGGTTACAACGAATTGCGTATCGAAGACCGCAAGGGCGCCGAGGAAATCTATCTGCGCGCCCAGCGCGACTGGACCCAGCACGTCTTGCATGACCAGCGGGTGCAAGTCGATCACGAGCGCAGCATCGTGGTCACGGGGGCGTCGCGGCACGAGCTCAAGGCTGATGAGCTGCGCACGACCCACGGCCGGCGCCAGGTTGAAGTCCGTCAGGACGATCACTTGCGGGTGATCGGCGAACGGCATATCCACGTGACCAGCCAGGCCCTCAGTGCTGCCCAGCAATACCATGTCGGTGCCGGCCAGCAGGTGGTGCTGGATGCCGGCGTCAGTGCGACGATCCAGGCCGGTGGTCATTGGATCAATATCGGTGCCGGCGGGATATTCAGTAGCGTGCCCATCGAAGTGGGCGGCGCGCCGATGGCCGTGATGGGCGCGGCGCCTGGCGTTTCCCGCGGCCCTGAGAGCCCGCTCGCCGCCGCGGCTCCTCGGCTGAGTCTTGGGCAAATCCTGAGCTTGCAAGGCCAGGCGCCGTTCTGTGAAGAATGTGAGCGATGCCGGATGGGCGTTTGCAGCATGCCGCCGGACCTTCATGGGCCCGCTGTTTTCCAGGTGCGCCCATGACGCCCCGTGCCTGGCTCCGAGACCACCCGTTGCGGGCATCCGAGCAACTGTTCGCCATCGTCAGCAACGCCAGCGGCGCAGGGCCGCTGTCTGCCTGGAAGCGCTCGATGACCACGCCGGCGAGCCCGATCTGGGCGGGCACGCCGTACGCCGAGTGGGAATCGGTCATGCCATATGTAGGGCTTGTCACCCCGGACAGTGAGTTTCTTGATTGGATAGCGACCACCGATGCGCTCGATTGGGGCTGGCTGGCGGTGTCTTCTGCCAGCCAGCAAAGGGTTGCCGAACATCTGTGCGGGTTGACACAGGTGTTGTTGCCCGACGCCAAGGCGGTATTTTTCCGCTTCTGGGATGGGCGCTTCGTGCGGCCGATCCTGCAATCGGCGCACGTTGATGCCGCCGTGTTGCTGCCGGTGCTCAGCCGCTGCCTGATCAATGGCCAGCCGCTGGCGCTGCAAGGCAATGCCCGGTGTGAGGCCCGGGCGTTCCCATGGTGGACGGTGCCGGAGGCGTTGCTCAGGTCATTGGCTGATGAGTCGAGCGATTGCCTGCTGGATAACCTGCTCAGGTGGCTGGATGAAGCGCACCCGGACCTGTTCGAGCAGGTTGACGAGCGCATCCTGCGGCGCAAGGTTGCGCATTTCCTCAAGGCGCCCGGGCAACCGCTGAAGGCGGCATTGCTGCAATTTTTGGCGCTCGAACTGGGGGACCGCCCACTCGGCTGCGAACCCTGACGTTCGGCGCACTTCAAGGTAAACTCGTCGCCCTTCGCAGGAGCCGCCATGAATTATCGCCATGCCTTCCACGCCGGCAATCACGCCGACGTGTTCAAACACCTGACCTTGACCCGCCTCATCGCGCTGATGTCGCGCAAGGAGCAGCCCTTCGCCTACCTCGACAGCCACGCGGGCATCGGGTTGTACGACTTGCAGGGCGACCAGGCCAATCGTACCGGTGAATACCTGGAAGGCATCGCGCGGTTATGGGGCCAGGATGACCTGCCGCCGCTGACCGCCGATTACATGAAAGTCCTGCACGACATGAACCCGGACGGGCAGTTGCGCTACTACCCCGGTTCCCCGGAATTGGCGCGGCGCCTGACCCGTGCGCAGGACCGCGTGCTGCTCAACGAGAAGCACCCCGAAGACGGCGTGCTGCTCAAGGACAACATGAAGGGCGACCGTCGCGTGGCGGTGCACTTGGGCGAAGGTTGGCATGTGCCTCGGGCGTTGCTACCGGTCCCGCAGAAGCGCGCCCTGATGTTGATCGACCCGCCTTTCGAACAGCTTGACGAGATGCAGCGCTGCGCCGCCTCCCTCAAGGAAGCCATCGGTCGGATGCGCCAGACGGTGGCGGCGATCTGGTACCCGGTGAAGGATCAGCGCCTGTTGCGCCGTTTCTACCAGGACCTGGCTGGCACCGGCGCGCCGAAATTGTTGCGCGTGGAGCTGTTGGTCCACCCGCTCGCCACTCCCAACAGCCTGAACGGCTCCGGCCTGGCCATTGCCAACCCGCCGTGGGGACTGGAGGAAGAGTTGCGCGATCTGCTGCCGTGGCTGTCGAAAAAGCTCGGGCAGACCCAGGGTGGCTGGCAGATGGATTGGTTGATCGCCGAGCATTGATTCGTGTTGACGAGGCGCCAGGGCGGGCGCTTTCGCGAGCAATCTCGCTCCCACAAGGCCTTCCTGAAGCCCGGCTCAAGCCCCGGTGATCAGGTTGACGCTGGTGATCCGGCCGTTCCAGATCATCTCGTAGTGAGCGGCCTGAAGAATCGATGACACCGGGCGCGGGGTCATCAGCGCCCAGCAATGGCTACCCGGGTTGCGTACCGATCGGTAGCGCAGCCCCGGACAACCTTCGCGCTTGATGGCCTTGCCCAGCAGATGGGCATGGCTGTAGTCATCCGGGTCATAGATGGGGTCTGTCATGGGCAAGATCAGCGCATCTTTCATCGCTGCGTCCGTGAAGTGGCAGGAAAGCTCGCGGAAGACAAAGCGTTCATAGTTGAGGCCCTGCACCTTCGACCAGTAGTGGTTCTGGTGGTACTGCACTTCGGCCAGCGCCGTTTCGGCGGTGTCGGCCAGGTACAACACGCCGAAGCTGCCGTCGCTGAACCGCGAACCGGCGGGATTGACGTGGGTGAACGGCGCCGTCGCGTAGGCGCAGCCCGGAATGCCGAAGGGGATTTCCTGGCGGGCGATCAGTTCCAGGCGTCCCACTTCGTTCTGCAGCCTGGGGTTGGTCAGGGCCTGGATCCGATAAAGGACTTCGAACTCATCAGCGTCGGCCACATCGTCGAACAGGGCGATGGGCGGGAATTTGGAGTTCACCAGCCTATGGGCCGTCAGGGGCTCGCCGGGCCGTTCGGGCAGATCGCCGGCCTTCACCATTGCGCGCCTCGCAACGCGTCGATCCTGCGAAACGTCTCGTAGAGGGAAATCATGTCGCCCCGGGCCATGATCTCCAGCGGGGCGTGCCCATTGAAAAACTCGTTCTCATTGGGCATCGCCGCAAAACCATAGACGTTTTCGGGGTTGTCGAAAATGAGGCGCAAGGCGCCGTGGATATTCAGCACCAGGCTGATGCGTTGCAACTGGTCGGAGTCCAGGCTGACGGACCAGTTGGTTTCACGTTGCTTGGCGCGTGTATAGGTGCTGCGGGAAATACGCAGGATCCGACAGGCCTGGTCACTGGTTGCCTGCCATTTTTCCAGGATGCCCAGCACCGTCCGAAGACCGGTCACGCACTCGTCCTTGGTCAAGGCTTGGGCTGAAAGAGCAGGGGTCATGACGATTACCTTTTGGGTCTGTAGAGCCAAAAGTAGCAATATGCAGTCTGTAGATCAAGTTTGCGGTCAAGTGCAAGGGAAGGGCGATGACCGGACACCTTCTTCCCTTGCATCGGGCTGGGGCTCAGTTACCCGCGAGGCTCGGCGGCATGCAGACGCCTGTGCCGCCAATCCCGCAGTAGCCCTCGGGGTTCTTCGCCAGGTATTGCTGGTGATACGCCTCGGCGTAGTAGAACGTCGGCGCCTCGTCGATCTCGGTGGTGATGTCCCCCAGGCCAGCCTTGGCCAGCTCTGCCTGGAACACTTGCTTGCTCTTCTTCGCGGCTTCCAGTTGCTCGGGCGTGGTGCAGTAGATCACCGAGCGGTACTGGGTGCCGATGTCGTTGCCCTGGCGCATGCCCTGGGTCGGGTTGTGCAGTTCCCAGAACATCGCCAGCAGGGCTTCGTAGCTGACCTTCTCCGGCTCGTAGACCACCAGCACCACTTCGCTGTGGCCGGTCAGGCCGGAGCAGACTTCTTCGTAAGTCGGGTTGGGGGTAAAGCCGCCGGCGTAGCCCACCGACGTGCTGTAGACGCCTTCGCGTTGCCAGAAGCGGCGTTCCGCACCCCAGAAGCAACCCAGGCCGAAGATGGCGAATTCGACGTTGCCCGGGAATGGGCCGAGCAGCGGATTGCCGTTGACGAAGTGCTCGTCCGGCACCTTGATCGGGGTTTCGCGGCCGGGCAGGGCTTGTTCTTGAGTAGGGAGCACGTTTTTGTTCACCAGGATTTCCGAGCGCAAGACCATCATCAGTCCTCTCAGTCAGATTGAGTTGAGCGAGTTCACGCAATAAGACTGTCAGTGTGCCCGAGTGTTACATCGCTGTCAGTCAATTGGTCCGCGCGGGTAGCGCTTGAGCTTCTCGACCAGCTCGGCGCCGGGGATCGGCCGGTCGAACAGGTAGCCTTGGCCGACGTCGCATCGGTGGCGCCGCAGGAAGGCCAGTTGCTGGGCGGTCTCGATGCCTTCGGCCACGACCTTGAGCTTGAGGTTGTGGGCCATGGCGATCACCGCCGAGGTGATTTCCATGTCGTCCTGGTTGTCCGGGATCTCATGGATGAAGCTGCGATCGATCTTGATGATGTCGATCGGGAATTTCTTCAGGTAACTCAGGGACGAATAACCGGTGCCGAAATCGTCCATCGCCAGGGTCAGGCCCAGGCGCTTGAGCTGGTCGAGCTGCAGGTGGGTGTCTTCGGTGGCTTCCAGCAGCAGGCCTTCGGTCAACTCCAGTTCCAGCAGCCGGGCGGGCAGTTGCTCCTCCTTGAGGATGCTGGCGATGGAGGCGACCAGGTCCGGGTCGGAGAACTGCTTGGGCGACAGGTTGATCGCCACTTGCAGGTTGCCCAGGCCGGCGGCGGTCAGTTGCTTGCTCATGCGGCAGGCCTGGCGGGCGATCCACTTGCCGATGGGGATGATCAGGCCGGTTTCTTCGGCCACGCTGATGAACTGGTCGGGACGGATCATGCCCTTTTCGGGATGGTTCCAGCGCAGCAGCGCTTCCATGCCCAGCAGTCGACCGCTGCGCAGGCATAGCTTGGGCTGGTAGAACACGTCCAGTTCGTTCTGGGTCAGGGCTCGGCGCAGGTTGTTTTCCACGAACAGCTTGTAGCTGGCCTCGGCGTTCAAGGCCTCGGTGAAGATCTGCACCTGATGCTTGCCGTTGGCCTTGGCCTTGTGCAGGGCGAGCCCGGCGTTGCGCATCAGGGTCTGGGGATCGCGACCGTGCAACGGTGCGCAGGCCAGGCCCACGGAGCCGGTCACGCTGATCAACTGGTTATCGACGAACATCGGTTTGTCGAGGGTCATCAGCAACTGGCTGGCGACCTGCTGGCCGGCTTCCAGGTCCGTGTCGTCCAGCAGCACGGCGAACTCGTTACTGGCGAACCGCGCCAGGCTGCCGCTGGGGCTCAGGCTGTTGCGCAAGCGCCGCGCCAGGCTGATCAGCAGCTTGTCGCCGGTCTGGTGGCCGAGGCTGTCGTTGATGCGCTTGAAGTTGTCGATGTCCACCAGCAGCAGGCTGATGGGCGAATCGCTGTCCCGGGCGAAGCGTTCATCGAGGTTGCGGATGAATGCCGGACGGTTGCCCAGGTTGGTCAGGTTGTCGGTGTAGGCCAGGCGTTCGATGCGCTGCTGGGCCAACTTGGTCTGGGTAATGTCTTCGTAGATGCCGATGTAATGGGTCAGTTCGCGATTGTCGCCATAGACCTTGGAAATCGACAGCTGGCCCCAGTAGGGTTCCAGGTTCTTGCGCCGGCTCTTGAACTCGCCTTGCCAGCTGTTGCTCTGGGCCAGGGCGGACGGTGCGTCGAACAGCAGTTCGCTGAGATTCTCCAGGGCCGGCAGCTCGGACAGGCGCTGGCCGTGGACTTCCTCGGTGGAGTACTGGGTGATCGCCGTGAAGCTCGGGTTGACGTATTCCACCACGCCGTCGCAATTGACCAGCAGGAAGGCGTTGGCGCTCTGTTCCACGGCGCGCTGGAACAGGTGCAGGGCGCTGGTGGCGGTGCGTCGGTTGTGGTTGTTGATCACCTGGGCGAACTGGTCTGCCAGCTCACCGGCAAAGGCGATTTCGTCGGACTGCCAGGCGCGGGTGACGCCGACCTGTTCCAGGCACAGCACGCCCACCACCTGGCCGTCGATGCGCACGCTGGCGTCGAGGATGGCGTTGACGTCGCGGGCGCGCAGGTTCTCCGCCAGTTCCCGGGTGCGCGGGTCACGCATGGCGTTGTGGGCATCGATGGCACGACACGATTGCAGCGCTTCCATGTAGTTGGGGTAGTCGCTGGCGTCGATGGCCGCTGGCAGGAAGTGCGCTTGGGAGGCTCGGTTGAAGGCGGTGATCGGCACCAGCTTGCCGTCTTCGAGGTTCCAGAGGCTGGCGCTGTCGATCTGATAGATGTCACAGGCACTGCGGGTGATGAGTTCGGCGGCTTCGAGCAGGGAGTTGTTAGCGCTGTAGCGTTGTCGGGTCAGCAGCAGGATCAGGTCCTGCTGGGCACGTACCCGGTCCAGATGCTGGAGTTGCTCCTGCTGGGCGCGCTGGTTCAACTCCAAGGCAATCTGCAGGCGCGAGTTCTGGGTTTCCAGGTCGACGGCCGGCAGGGACGGCTCGTCTTGCAGCAGGCTGTCCACCACCAGTAGGTAGCCGCGTAACAACTGACGATTGTGCTGCTTATAGGCTTCGCCCGTTTCCAGCAGGTTCATCGGGCCCTTGGCGGTGTGCAGCGTATAGCGGATCTGGTAATGCGAGTCTTGAGCCAGTTGTTCCTGGATGGTGTCATGCAACTGGTAGCGCGCTTCGGGTTCCATCAGGCTGGCGTAGGGCGCGCTGACCAGCGAACAGAGCTCCACCGCCGGCAGGCCGAAGTAGCGCTCGCAATTGGGATCGAGGAACAGCAGCGCCCAGCTCGCTTCATTCAGCCGTTCGAAACGCAGCATACCGAGCCGCGAGGGCACCGGTAACTGCGTCACTACCTCGGCCGCCATACGGCTGGCGGCATCGGGTTGGCTTTTCATGGGGAAACTCGCTTCGAAAATGCTGATCGCGCCGGGCTGACGCCCTCGTTCTTACGGACTGCCGCAAGGTTGCATCATTGCGGCACTGGCTGACAAGAGACATGAAGGCCAAGTGCTATAAACCTTTTATCGGCCGACGAAGGGATTTCTCCAGTCGCCAGCCGATCAGAGGGCACGCCAGGTGATGCCGTCCGTCACCGCAAGGGAATATCGACGGTCTGCACCGGGTTGCCGTCACGGTCGTGGAATGTGGCCTGGACGCTCTGGGCCGTGATGTTCAGGCGTGCGAAGTTATCCTGGCTGAGGACTTTGCTGGTCAGTTCGTAGCGATATTCTCCGTCGCCCGTGCGGGCCATGGGCTGGTCGAAGATAAAATCCGTGGCCTTGGCATAAGGCAGCAGCTTGCTGTTGCAGAACGGCGAGGCCACCAGGGTGTTGACTTCGAAATCAGGATCCTCGCTGTGTCGCAGGCGGCTGGTCATGGCGCCATGGACATCGCCCGAGATGAAGATCACGTTCCTGACCCGATGCTTGCGCAGGGTTTCCAGCAGCCGCAGGCGCTGTTGCGGGAAGGCCTGCCAGGCATCTCCATCATTGCGCTTGCTGTCGGGGTAGAACAGCACGCTGGTCACCACGAACTTGACCCGGGCGGGGCTGCCAACGAGCCATTGGAGCAGGGCCTGCTCCTGCTCTTCATCCAGGAGGCGGCGGTCATCTGCCGACAGGTTGCGTTGGGTACGGCTGTCGGTGACGAACCATCCGACGTCGCCGTGGGCAAACCGGTACCAGTAGCGTTTGAGCGACTTATCCAGCGTGCCGTTGGCCAAGCGTTCATGGGCCGGGCCATGGCTGGCCTGGTAAAGCGCGTACGCACTCATGGCGTTGGCATAGAGCACCTCGTCGTTGCCGGACCTGTTGGCGGGCCAGTTGTCTTCGATTTCGTGGTCGTCGAGGATCATGTAGGTGGGCACCTGCGCCATCAGTCGCCGGATGTGCGGCTGGGAGAATGCCGTGCGGTACTTGAAGAGAATGTCCTTGTAGGTCCGGTCAGGGGCCACCACGTTCAGGTCGTCGAGGTAGACCTGGTCCCCGGTCATCAGGACCGCGCTGATCGGCGGGTCGGCCTGGGCCACGACGCGGTTGATGCCGGCAAAGGTGCGGTCCCCGAGCGCGGGCCGCGAAGGCACGCCGGCGGTGATCCGCAGGTAGCGGCAGGAGCCGACGATATAGGCGCGCGGCAGGCCGGGCTCGTTGGTTGGCGTGCGCAGGCGATAGGTGTTCCTGGGCCATTGCAGCGGCAGTTCCTCAACGGTCCCTATGGTGTGGGTCGGGCTTAGCGGGCTGAACCAGCCTGCCTGGTATTCATAGGCCGTACCGGGCTCAAGGCCATCGAGCACGATGACATCGGACATGTCGCGGTAGGCCTTCAACTGGACGAAATGGCCCTTCGACCAGTGGGCGTCGCCCAGGCGCCGGTAGCGAACACCGGCGAATACCAGGCTGTTGTCATGATCGCCGCGCAAGAATATCCGCGCGTGATCCGTCGTGGTGTGGCCAACGATCGGGCCGACGGTGGGTATGAACATATTCGAATCCATTCGAAATGCAGCGTTTCAGTTAAGGAGGGTACGAGCGCAAGGGTGTCGCGCTGTGCCGATGCTAAGGCGCGAGGCGGGACAAATATCGACAGGCGAGGGGACGCAGGATGTGGGCAATGACTAACAGAGGGCGTAGTCAGTCAGGCGGGGAAGGGTAGGAAAGTTTGCCGGTGTACGGCGTGGCGCTTCAGCCCTGACGGCCAGGCAAAAAAAGCCCCGTCAAATGGACGGGGTTGAGGTACGAGCGTGGCGCTCGGAAAACAGCGGTGCGAGTGGCCCTTCCCTGGGGAAGGGCCACTCGGCGTTACAGCAGGATGGTACGAATGTCGCCCAACAGATCGCTCAGACGCTTGGTGAAGCGTGCAGCAGCGGCACCGTTGATCACGCGGTGATCGTAGGACAGCGACAGCGGCAGCATCAGCTTCGGCTGGAAGGCCTTGCCGTCCCAGACCGGCTGGATGGTGGCCTTGGAAACACCCAGGATCGCCACTTCCGGCGCGTTGACGATCGGCGTGAAGCCGGTGCCGCCAATATGGCCGAGGCTGGAGATCGTGAAGCAGGCGCCCTGCATGTCGTCGGCGGTGAGCTTCTTGTTTCGGGCTTTTTCGGCCAGGGCAGCGGCTTCGCCAGCCAGTTGCAGCAGGCTCTTCTGGTCGACGTTGCGGATGACCGGTACCAGCAGGCCTTCCGGGGTGTCGACGGCGAAGCCGATGTGCACGTACTTCTTGCGGATCACAGCCTTGCCGCTTGGAGCCAGCGAACTGTTGAAGTCCGGCAGTTCCTTGAGCAGGTGCGCGCAAGCCTTGAGCAACAGGGGCAGCACGGTCAGCTTCACGCCGGCCTTTTCCGCCACGGCTTTCTGCGCCACGCGGAAAGCTTCCAGCTCGGTGATGTCGGCCTGGTCGAACTGGGTCACGTGCGGAATGTTCAGCCAGCTGCGGTGCAGGCTCGACGCGCCGATCTGCATCAGGCGGGTCATGGCTACTTCTTCGGTTTCGCCGAAGCGGCTGAAATCCACCGCCGGGATCGGCGGAATGCCCGCGCCACCCGAGGCGCCTTCGGCCGGTGCGTTCTTGGCCTTCTGCATCATGGCCTTGACGTACACCTGCACGTCTTCTTTCAGCACGCGGCCGTGTGGGCCGCTTGGGCTGACAGCCGACAGCTCGACGCCGAACTCACGGGCCAGTTGTCGCACTGCAGGGCCTGCGTGAACCTTGGCACCGCTTGGCGCAGGGGTCGCGGCAGGGGCCGGTGCTGGCGCAGCCTCGGCCTTAGCGGCAGGGGCGGCAGCGGGAGCGGCTTCGGCCTTGGCAGCCGGCGCGGCGGCTTGAGCAGGTGCTGGCGCGGCAGGAGCAGCAGCGCCGGCCACTTTCAGCTTCAGGATCAGGTCACCGGTTCCGACTTCGTCTTCCAGCTTGATCTCGACGCTCTCCACCACACCGGCGGCGGGCGATGGGATTTCCATGCTGGCTTTGTCGGATTCCAGGGTGATCAGCGACTGGTCGGCTTCGACGGTGTCGCCGACCTTGACCAGGACTTCGATGATCTTGGCCTTGCCCGACGAACCGATGTCCGGGACATGGATGTCCTGGACAGACGCTTCGGCTGGCGCGGCCGCCGGTGCTGGGGCTGCTTCGGCAGCCGGTGCGGCAGCAGGCTTTTCAGCGGCGGCCGGGGCCGCTGCCGGCGCGGCCGCTTCAGGCGCCGCGGCGGCGCCCTCGACTTCCAGCTCCAGCAGTTCGTCGCCTTCTTTCAGGCGATCGCCCAGCTTCACTTTCAGGCTCTTGATGACGCCGGCCTTCGGCGCAGGCACTTCCATGCTGGCCTTGTCCGACTCGAGCGTCAGGATGCTCTGGTCGGCTTCAATACGGTCGCCGACCTTCACAAACAGTTCGATTACTTCACCTTCACCGCTGCCGATGTCAGGTACGCGAATGAGTTCGCTCACGAAAATTCTCCTCAGCAGTCCAGTGGGTTGCGTTTTTCTGGATCGATGCCGAACTTGGCGATGGCTTCGGCCACCACTTTCGGTTCGATATCGCCGCGGTCAGCCAGGGCTTCCAAGGCTGCCAACACAACGAACTTACGGTCGACTTCGAAGAAGTGACGCAGCTTCTTGCGGCTGTCGCTACGGCCGAAACCGTCGGTGCCCAGCACTTTGAATTCCTTGGAAGGAACCCACTGGCGGATCTGCTCGGCGAACAGCTTCATGTAGTCGGTAGAGGCAATGACCGGACCCTTACGGCCGTTCAGGCACTCTTCGACATAGCTCAGCTTGGGCTTCTGGCCAGGGTGCAGACGATTGCTGCGCTCCACGGCCAGGCCGTCGCGACGCAGTTCGTTGAAGCTGGTGACGCTCCAGACATCGGCACCGATGTTGAATTCCTCGCGCAGGATCTTCGCTGCCTCACGCACTTCGCGCAGGATGGTGCCGGAGCCCATCAGCTGGACGTGGTGCGCGGCTTCGCGGGTGTCTTCCTCGAGCAGGTACATGCCCTTGACGATGCCTTCCTCCACGCCGGCCGGCATGGCTGGCTGCTGGTAGGACTCGTTCATCACGGTGATGTAGTAGAAGACGTCCTGTTGCTCTTCGGTCATCTTCTTCATGCCGTCCTGGATGATCACCGCCAGCTCGTAGCCGTAGGTTGGATCATAGGTGCGGCAGTTCGGGATGGTGCCGGCCAGCATGTGGCTGTGACCGTCTTCGTGCTGCAGGCCTTCACCGTTGAGGGTGGTACGGCCGGCGGTGCCGCCGATCAGGAAGCCACGGGTGCGGCTGTCGCCAGCGGCCCAGGCCAGGTCGCCGATCCGCTGGAAGCCGAACATCGAATAGAAGATGTAGAACGGCAGCATCGGCTGGTTGTGGCTGGAGTACGAGGTACCGGCGGCAATGAAGGAGCTCATGGCGCCCGCTTCGTTGATGCCTTCCTCGAGAATCTGGCCCTTCTTGTCCTCGCGGTAGAACATCACCTGGTCTTTATCGACTGGCTCGTAGAGCTGGCCGACGGACGAGTAGATGCCCAGTTGGCGGAACATGCCTTCCATACCGAAGGTACGGGCTTCGTCCGGGATGATCGGGACGATGCGCGAGCCGATTTCCTTGTCCTTGACCAGTTGCGCGAGGATCCGCACGAAGGCCATGGTGGTGGAGATTTCACGGTCGCCCGAGCCGTCCAGGATCGCCTTGAGGGTGTCCAGTGGCGGGGTCGGGACGCTGAAGCTCTTGGCGCGACGCTGTGGCACGAAACCACCCAGCGCGGCACGGCGCTCGGCCAGGTAACGGGCTTCGGCGCTGCCTTCTTCAGGTTTGAAGAACGGCAGGTTTTCCAGCTCGCTGTCCTTGACCGGGATGTCGAAGCGGTCGCGGAACAGCTTCAGGCTATCGACATCGACCTTCTTGGTGTTGTGCGCGGTGTTCTTCGCTTCGCCGGCGCCGGTGCCATAACCCTTGATGGTCTTGGCCAGGATGACGGTCGGCTGCTCTTTGTGGTTGACCGCTTCGTGGTACGCCGCGTAGACCTTGTACGGGTCGTGGCCGCCACGGTTGAGTTTCCAGATCTCGTCGTCGGACAGATCGGCAACCATCGCCTTGAGTTCAGGCGTGTTGAAGAAGTGCTCACGGACGAACGCGCCGTCCTTGGCCTTGTAGTTCTGGTACTCGCCGTCGATGACTTCGTCCATGCGGCGTTGCAGGATGCCGTCGACGTCCTTGGCCAGCAGTGGGTCCCAGAAACGGCCCCAGATGACTTTGTTGACGTTCCACTGGGCACCACGGAACACGCCTTCGAGTTCCTGGATGATCTTGCCGTTGCCGCGAACCGGGCCGTCGAGGCGCTGCAGGTTGCAGTTGATGACGAAGATCAGGTTGTCCAGCTTCTCGCGGCCGGCCAGGGAGATCGCGCCCAGGGATTCCGGCTCGTCGCACTCGCCGTCGCCCATGAAGCACCAGACTTTCTGCTTGCCCGGCTCGATGAAGCCACGGGCTTCCAGGTACTTCATGAAACGTGCCTGGTAGATCGCCTGGATCGGGCCCAGGCCCATGGAAACGGTCGGGAACTGCCAGAAGTCAGGCATCAGCCAAGGGTGCGGGTACGAGGACAGGCCGTTGCCGTCCACTTCCTGGCGGAAGTTGTTCATCTGGTCTTCGGAGATACGGCCTTCCATGAACGCACGGGCGTAGACGCCGGGCGATGCGTGACCCTGGAAGTAGATCAGGTCGCCGCCGTGTTCATCGGTCGGGGCCTGGAAGAAATAGTTGAAGCCGATGTCATACAGCGTCGCGCTGGAAGCGAAGCTGGAGATGTGACCGCCCAGGTCAGAATCTTTCAGGTTGGTGCGCATGACCATGGCCAACGCGTTCCAACGTACCAGCGAGCGAATGCGGCGTTCCATGAACAGGTCGCCAGGCATGCGTGCTTCGTGGGTCACGGGGATCGTGTTGCGGTACGGCGTGGTGATGGCGTAGGGCAGTTGCGAGCCGCTGCGGGTCGCGAGTTCACCCATACGGGTCATCAGATAATGAGCACGGTCTTCGCCTTCTTTGTCGAGAACCGATTCCAGGGCGTCCAGCCATTCCTGGGTTTCGACGGGATCGAGGTCTTGCATGGCTTGCTCCAGGGCGGAAAGGCTACCAGAATCGGTTGCCTGAGTTTGCGACTGGCCTTGTGGGCAGACGATATAAATTCTTGGATTGCCGAAGGTAGATTCGACGGCGTGTAGTTTTACTACAAATCGTTGGCCGTTTCAGCTTTTCGAATGTATAGACGAGTAGTAAAACTACACAAGAGCGGCTTATGGCCCCTCGTTTCGTTGTGAGAATAATCGTTACTGTTGGTCTTTACCCAACTCGAACAGGTAAAAACTTGATGTCGGCTGCCAATAAAATCAGATTTTCAGCTATTTATCATCTTTGTTCGACAGTCGATCAGGTAGTGGTTTTTGAAAAAACACTACATCCAGCCTTCCCCGCGCCGATCAAGGATAGACCATGAGCCTGCCCTCGCTTGCCGAAGTACCGGTCATTCTCCAGTCATTGGTCAGTCGGGCCGAGGAGTCGTTCCGTGCGGCGGTCGCTTCGCTCGACGACGACCACGGCCTGTCGAGCTGGACGCCGCAGCACTGGGAGGCATTCCGGCGCGTCGCTGCCGCCAGTGACTTTGTCATCGAGCAAAGTGTGCGTGACCCGGCGATGCTGTTGGCGCTGGTGCGCAGCGGCGAGCTGGACCGCGGCTTCGCCCCCGGCGAGATGCGTGCGCAGATTGGTGCCGCGGTCCAGGCTGCCGAGACCGAAGACGAACTGGGCCGCGTCCTGCGTCGCCAGCGCACGCGCCAGCAGGTGCGGATCATCTGGCGCGACCTGACCCGCCAGGCCGACCTGGTGCAAACCTGCCGCGATCTCTCCGACATGGCCGATACCTGCATCGACGAGGCCTACCATTGGTTGTACCAGCGCCTCGCCCAGCAGTTCGGCACCCCCACCGGGCGGCGCAGCGGCGAGCCGCAGCAGATGGTCATTCTCGGCATGGGCAAGCTGGGGGCGGTGGAGCTGAACCTGTCGTCGGACATCGACCTTATCTTTGCCTACCCGGAGGGGGGCGAAACCGTCGGCGTCAAGCGGCCGCTGGATAACCAGGAGTTCTTCATCCGGGTCGGCCAGCGCCTGATCAAGGCCCTGGACCCGATCACCGTCGACGGTTTCGTGTTCCGCGTGGACATGCGCCTGCGTCCTTATGGTTCGGCCGGCGCACTGGTGCTGAGCTTCAATGCCCTGGAGCAGTATTACCAGGACCAGGGGCGCGACTGGGAACGCTACGCCATGATCAAGGCGCGCGTGGTCGCGGGTGATCAGGTGGCCGGTGCGCAGTTGCTCGACATGCTGCGTCCGTTCGTTTATCGCCGTTACCTGGACTTTTCCGCCATCGAAGCGCTGCGCACCACGAAGCAGTTGATCCAGCAGGAAGTGCGGCGCAAGGGCATGGCCGACAACATCAAGCTCGGGGCGGGCGGGATTCGCGAGGTGGAGTTCATCGCCCAGGCGTTCCAGCTGATCCACGGCGGTCGCGACCTGAGCCTGCAGCAGCGCCCGCTGCTCAAAGTGCTGGGCACTCTCGAAGGCCAGGGGTATCTGCCGACCAAGGTGGTCGACGAACTGCGCCAGGGTTATGAATTCCTGCGTTATACCGAGCACGCGATCCAGGCCATCGGCGATCGCCAGACCCAGATGCTGCCGGACAGCCCGCAGGACCAGGCGCGGATTGCCTTCATGCTGGGGTTTGCGCACTGGCCGGCGTTCCATGAGCGGTTGATGTATTGGCGCGAGCGGGTGGCCTGGCACTTCGGCCAGGTCATTGCTGACCCCGACGAAGACGAGGGCAGTGAGAGCGAAGTGGTGGTGGGCGGCGAATGGCTGCCGTTGTGGGAAGACAGCCAGGATGAGGAGGCGGCCTGCCGCCAGTTGGAGGCGGGCGGTTTCAGCGATGCGGCCAAGGCCCTCAAGGCCCTGGCTGTCTTGCGCGGCAGCCCGCAATTGCGAGCGATGCAACGCCTGGGGCGCGAGCGTCTGGACGCCTTCATTCCGCGCTTGCTGGCCCAGGCGGTGGAGCATGCCAACCCGGACCTGGTGCTGGAGCGCGTATTGCCGCTGGTCGAAGCGGTGGCGCGCCGCTCGGCTTACCTGGTGCTGTTGACGGAAAACCCCGGCGCCCTGCGGCGCTTGCTGACCTTGTGCGCGGCGAGCCCGTGGATCGCCGAGCAGATCACGCGTTTTCCTTTATTACTCGATGAGCTGCTCAACGAGGGGCGCTTGTTCAAGCCGCCGCTGGCGCCGGAGCTGGCCGCCGAGTTGCGCGAGCGCCTGACACGAATTCCCGAGGATGATCTTGAACAGCAGATGGAGGCGCTGCGGCATTTCAAGCTGGCGCACCGCCTGCGGGTGGCTGCATCGGAAATCGCCGGCAGCCTGCCGCTGATGAAAGTCAGCGACTACCTGACCTGGCTGGCCGAGGCGATTCTCGAACAAGTGCTGGCCCTGGCCTGGCGCCAGACGACCGCCAAGCATGGCGTGCCGTTGCGCACCGACGGCAGCTTGTGCGATCCGGGCTTCATCATTGTCGGTTATGGGAAAGTCGGCGGCCTTGAATTGGGGCATGGTTCCGACCTGGACCTGGTCTTCATCCATGACGGCGATCCGCAGGCCGAAACCGACGGGCCGAAGCCGATCGATGGCGCCCAGTTCTTCACCCGGCTTGGCCAGCGGATCATTCACTTGCTGACGGCCCAGACCAACTCCGGGCAGCTCTATGAAGTGGACATGCGCCTGCGTCCGTCCGGGGCGTCGGGGTTACTGGTCAGCTCCCTCGGGGCGTTTGCCCGTTATCAGGAAAATGAAGCCTGGACATGGGAGCATCAGGCACTGGTGCGGGCCCGGGTGCTGGTGGGCAGCCAGGACGTGGGCCTGGGATTTGAAAATGTCCGCGCCCAGGTCCTGGGGCGCAAGCGTGACTTGTCGATGTTGCGCCAGGAGGTCAGCGAGATGCGCGCCAAGATGCGCGATAACCTCGGCAGCAAGGCCACCGCTGCCGGAACCGCGGCAAATGCCTTCGAGGCCACGGCGCCGTTCGACCTCAAGCAGGACGCCGGAGGTATCGTCGATATTGAATTTATGGTGCAATACGCGGCCCTGGCGTGGTCCGAGGAACACCCGTCGTTGCTGCGCTACACCGATAACATCCGCATTCTGGAAGGGTTGCAGGAGGTCGGGTTGATGCCGGCCGAAGACGCCACCTTGTTGCGCGAGGCCTACAAAGCCTACCGCTCCGCCGCCCACCGCCAGGCCCTGCAGAAAGAGGCCGGGGTGATTGCAGGCGACCAGTTCGTGGATGAACGCCGGCAGGTGCTGCGGATCTGGCGGACGTTGGGGTTGAATTGAGTACTGATTGATGTGGGAGCGCGCTTGCTCGCGAAGGCGGAGTGTCAGGCGAAGTAGAGGCTGCATGTGCCAGCCTCTTCGCGGGCAAGCCCGCTCCCACAGTTGGATTGGCGGTGCTTCACCGCACTTGAGGCGAATGAAGACCCCTTGTGGGAGCGGGCTTGCTCGCGAAAGCGCAGTGTCAGGCAAAATAGATGTTGGATGTGCCGGCCCTTTCGCGAGCAAGCCCGCTCCCACAGTGGATTGCAGTGTCTTTAGGCGGGGAGGCGTAGGCCTCCCCGTAGCGTTTTTGGAAACCACATGAATATTCTGATCGTTGGGCCCAGTTGGGTCGGTGACATGGTGATGGCGCAGACACTGTTCCAGTGCCTGAAGCAGCGCCACCCGCAGTGCGAAATCGACGTCCTGGCCCCCGAGTGGAGTCGGCCGATCCTGGAGCGCATGCCACAGGTACGCAAGGCCTTGAGCTTCCCGCTCGGCCACGGCGCGCTGGAGCTGGCGACCCGGCGGCGCATCGGCAAGTCCCTGGCCGGCCAGTACGACCAGGCGATCCTGCTGCCCAACTCGTTGAAGTCGGCGCTGGTGCCATTCTTTGCCGGCATCCCCAAGCGCACCGGCTGGCGCGGCGAGTTCCGCTACGGCTTGCTCAATGACGTGCGCACGCTGGACAAAGAGCGTTATCCGCTGATGATCGAGCGCTTCATGGCCCTGGCCTACGAGCGCGGGGCCGAGTTGCCCACGCCGTATCCGCGCCCCAGCCTGGCCATTGACCCGGTGAGTCGCGCGCAAGCCCTGGCCAAGTTCGGCCTGAGCCTGGACCGCCCGGTGCTGGCCCTGTGTCCGGGCGCCGAATTCGGCGAGTCCAAGCGCTGGCCGGCCGAGCACTACGCCCAGGTCGCCGAGGCGAAGATTCGGGAAGGCTGGCAGGTCTGGCTGTTCGGCTCGAAAAAGGATCATCCGGTGGGCGAGGACATCCGTTCGCGGCTGATCCCGGGGCTGCGCGAAGAGTCGGTGAACCTCAGCGGCGACACGTCCCTGGCCGAAGCCATCGACCTGCTGTCCTGTGCCGATTCGGTGGTCTCCAACGACTCCGGCCTGATGCACGTGGCCGCGGCCTTGAATCGCCCGTTGGTGGCGGTCTACGGCTCCACCTCGCCGGGCTTCACCCCGCCGCTGGCCGACCAGGTCGAAATCGTGCGCCTGGGCCTGGAATGCAGCCCATGCTTTGACCGCACCTGCCGCTTCGGGCACTACAACTGCCTGCGCCAGCTCATGCCGCAGTCGGTGAACGAGGCCCTGGAGCGTTTGCAGGGCACACCCGTGGAGGTCGAGTAACTTGCGGGTATTGCTGATCAAGACCTCCTCGCTGGGGGATGTGGTCCACACGTTGCCAGCCCTGACCGATGCGGCGCGGGCGATTCCCGGGATCAAGTTCGATTGGGTGGTGGAAGAAGGCTTCGCCGAGATCCCGACCTGGCACCCGGCCGTGGGCAAGGTCATCGCGGTGGCGATCCGTCGCTGGCGCAAGAACCTCTGGCAAACGATCAAGAGCGGCGAGTGGCGATGCTTCAAGCAGAGCCTGCGCGCCGAAAAGTACGACCTGGTCATCGACGCCCAGGGCCTGTTGAAAAGTGCCTGGCTGACCCGTTACGTCAAGGCGCCGGTCGCCGGCCTGGACAAGGATTCGGCCCGCGAGCCCATCGCCGCGCGCTTCTACGATCGCCGCCTGGCGGTGGCCCGCGGTCAGCATGCGGTGGAGCGCGTGCGCCAGTTGTTCGCCGTGGCGCTGGGGTATGATTTGCCCCGGACCCAGGGCAGCTACGGCCTGAATGTCGATCGCCTGGTTGAATTGCCGCGCAAGTACCCTTATGTGGTGTTCCTGCACGGCACGACCTGGGAATCCAAGCACTGGCCCGAGCTGTATTGGCGTCAGCTCACCGAGCGCATGGGGCAGTTCGGCGTTGTGGTGAAGCTGCCGTGGGGCAACCCGTTGGAGAAGGCCCGGGCCGAGCGTATCGCCAAGGGCCTGCGCAATGTCGAAGTGTTGCCGAAGCTGAATCTGGGTGGCATGGGCAAGGTGCTTGCCGGCGCCCAGGCCTGCGTGGCAGTGGACACCGGTCTCGGGCACCTGGCTGCGGCCCTGGACGTGCCGACGATTTCGCTGCTGGGCCCCACCAACCCGATTCTGACCGGCGCCTATGGCAAGGGCCAGGTTCACCTCGCCAGCGATTTTCCCTGTGCACCCTGCATGCAGAAGCAGTGCACTTACCCGCCGACCGCCGAAGATGCCCGTCGGTTTGACCTGAAACGCGAGCAGCCCCTGTGCTTCACGCGTCTGAACCCCGAGCGTGTGGCCAGCCACCTGAGCACGTTATTGGCTGAGGAGCCGCGCTGATGCAATTGGCTTTTGTCCTTTACAAGTATTTCCCGTTCGGAGGCTTGCAGCGTGACTTCATGCGCATCGCCCTGGAATGCCAGCGGCGAGGTCACCAGATCCGCGTCTACACGCTGATCTGGGAGGGCGACGTCCCGCCGGGTTTCGAAGTGCTGGTGGCGCCGGTCAAGGCGTTGTTCAACCACCGGCGCAACGAAAAACTCAGTGCGTGGATGGAGGCCGACCTGGCCAAGCGCCCGGTGGACCGCTTGATCGGTTTCAACAAGATGCCCGGCCTGGACGTGTATTACGCCGCCGATGGCTGCTTCGAAGACAAGGCGCAGAACCTGCGCAATTCCCTGTATCGGCGTTGGGGCCGTTACCGGCATTTCGCCGAATACGAACGGGCGGTGTTCGCCAGGGACGCCAGGACCGAAGTGCTGATGATCTCCGAAGTCCAGCAGCCGTTGTTCATCAAGCACTACGGCACGCCATTGGAGCGCTTCCACTTGCTGCCGCCGGGCATCGCCCAGGACCGCCGCCGGCCCGCCGATGCCGATGAGATCCGCGCCGCGTTCAGGGCCGAGTTCGAGTTGGCCGATGATGAGCTGCTGCTGGTGCAGATCGGTTCCGGATTCAAGACCAAGGGCGTGGACCGCAGCCTCAAGGCCCTGGCCGCGTTGCCTGCCGAGTTGAGAAAACGGACCCGGCTGTTTGTAATCGGCCAGGACGACCCCAAGGTATTTCAATTGCAGAGTGCCGCGCTGGGGCTCGGTGACAACGTACGGTTCCTCAAGGGCCGTAGCGACATCCCGCGTTTCCTGCTCGGGGCCGACCTGTTGATCCATCCTGCGTACAACGAAAACACCGGTACCGTGCTGCTCGAAGCGTTGGTGGCCGGGTTGCCGGTGCTGGTCAGCGCGGTGTGCGGGTACGCCCATTACATCGCCGAGGCCGACAGCGGCCTGGTGCTGGACGAGCCGTTCGAACAGGCGCAGCTCACCGAATACCTGGGGCGTATGCTCAGCGATGCCGACGCCCGGGCGGCGTGGAGCCGCAATGGCCTGGCCTTCGCCGAGACGGCTGACCTCTACAGCATGCCGCAGCACGCGGCCGATGTGATATTGGCGGAGCAAGCGCAATGAAACTGATGCTGGCCGAACCGTTCAAGCGCCTGTGGGCCGGGCGCGATGCGTTCGTCGAAGTCGAGGCGCTCCAGGGCGAGGTCTATCGTGAACTCGAAGCCCGGCGCACCTTGCGCACGGAGGTGGACGGCCACGGTTTTTTCGTCAAGATCCACCGTGGCATTGGCTGGGGCGAGATCTTCAAGAACCTGCTCACCGCCAAGTTGCCAGTGCTCGGTGCGGGGCAGGAGTGGGCCGCGATCCAGCGCCTGCAGGAAGTCGGCGTACCGACCATGACGGCCGTCGCCTACGGCGAGAAGGGCCGCAACCCGGCTGACCAGCACTCGTTCATCGTCACCGAAGAACTGGCGCCGACGATCAGCCTCGAAGATTTCAGCATCGACTGGGTCAAGCAGCCGCCGCAACCGGCCCTCAAGCGTGCCCTGATTGCCGAAGTGGCGCGCATGACCGGCATGATGCACCGCGCCGGGGTCAACCACCGGGACTGCTACATCTGCCACTTCCTGTTGCACACCGACAAGCCGGTGACCGCCCAGGACTTCAAACTCTCGGTAATCGACCTGCACCGTGCCCAGACCCGCGCGGCGATCACCCGACGCTGGCGCAACAAGGACCTGGCCGCGCTGTATTTCTCGGCGCTGGACATCGGCCTGACCCGCCGCGACAAGCTGCGCTTTCTCAAGGGCTATTTCCAGCAGCCACTGCGCGAGATCCTCACGCAGGAGGCGGCCCTGCTGAGCTGGCTCGAAGGCAAGGCCAACAAGCTCTATGCCCGTAAGCAGCGGTATGGGGACGCGCTCTGATGTCGGGTTGGAAACTGGAACCTTCCTATGCCGAGCTGGCGCAGGACTTCGGCAGCCTCGACGCGGTGTTTGCCTTGCAAGGGGAGCGGCTGACCCGCGACCCGCTGTCGGAAGTGATCCGGGTGCAACGCAATGGCGTGAACTATTACGTCAAGCGCTACGTCGGGGCTGGCAAGGGCTTGCGTCGTTACCTGGGCAAGCCACGGGTCAAGTCCGAATGGCAGAACCTCAAGCGTTTCGCCAAGTGGGGGATTCCCACCGCCGAAATCGTGGGCTGGGGCCTGGAGCGACATGGCGCCACTTACGCCCGCGGTGCGATGATTACCCGCGAACTGCCCCACACCGAGGACCTCTCGGCGCTGGCCGAGCGGCATGATCCGCGGCTGGGCGACCGTGCCTGGGTCGACGGCGTGAGCCGGCAACTGGCCGCCTATACGCGGACCATGCACGATCATCGCTTTACCCACAACGACCTGAAGTGGCGCAACCTGCTGATCGATGACCGCTCGCGGCTGTTCCTGATCGACTGTCCGAACGGCGATTTCTGGCGCGGCTTCTGGCTCAAGTACCGTATCACCAAGGACCTGGCCTGCCTGGACAAAGTGGCCAAGTATCATCTGTCGGCGACCCAGCGGCTGCGCTTTTACCTGCAGTACCGCCAGCGTGACCGGCTCGACGCGTGCGACAAGAAGCGCATTCGTCACGTGGTGAGATTTTTCGAGGGGCGTGAATGACTGATTTCCTGGCCGCTGAAGACCGTGCGCTGCTGCAGCGTCACGGCCTGGACAGCTTTGATGCGCTTTGGGCGCGGCAACTGGACGCGGTGGACGAACCCAACACCTCGGGCGAGGGCTGGAGCAGCGTGTTCCGGCTGGACCTGGAGGGCCAGGGGTATTACCTCAAGCGTCAGAACAACTACCTGACGCGCACGCTGTCGCACCCGTTTGGCGAGCCGAGTTTCTCCCGGGAGTTTCGCAATATCAGTCGTTATCGCGAGTTGGGAATCCCGGCGTTGCAGGCGGTGTTCTACGGTCAGCGCAAGGTTGACGGCCAAGTGCGGGCGATCCTGCTGACGAGGGCCCTGGACGGCTGGGATGACCTGGATTCTCTCTTGCAACGCTGGCCGAGCCTCACGGCAGCGCAGCGCACCACCATCCTGCAGGCTTGCGGCCAATTGGCGCGGCGCCTGCACGGCATGCGCCAGGTGCATGGCTGCTTCTACCCCAAGCACATCTTCCTGCAAGCCACCGCCAGCGGCTATCAGGCGCAACTGATCGACCTGGAAAAGACCCGGCCGCTGCTGTTCGGCCTGCGCGATCGGGTCAAGGACCTCGAACCCTTGCTGCGGCGCGCGTCCGTCTGGAATGAAGGCGAAGTTCGCCAGTTGCTGTCCACTTACCTGGATCAGCCCCAGGACGCCGCGCTGGTGGACAATTGGTTGACCCGCCTGACCGCCCGGCGCAGCCACAAGGAAACCCGCTGATGCAGTTGTCCGAATTGAAGAGCGCCGGTCGCCGCCCAGCCCTGCCTTTGAGCCTGGAACTGGCCGATGCCGCCGGCCCGGCGCAATTGCAGTTGCTGTCGTTGTTGCGGGTGTTGCCGGGGCAGCGTTACGTCGGCGCCGGTATCTGGCGCGGTCGGCCGGTGCTGGCCAAGCTGCTGGTGGGCAGCAAGGCGCCCCGGCACTTCCAGCGGGAACTGCAAGGCGTGCGCTTGTTGGCCGAGCAGGGGTTGACGACGCCGTTGTTGTTGGCCGATGGCCTGAAGGACGGCGAGGGCGGCTGGCTGCTGTTCGAATTGCTCGAAGGCGCCGAGAGCCTGGGGACGCCTGGAAACAGGTCGAGCCACTGCCCTTGCTGGCCGACGAGCAGGCGACGGTACTGGCCGAGGCCCTGGGTGCGATTGCGCAACTGCACGGCAAAGGGCTGTGGCAGGAAGACCTGCACCTGGACAACCTGCTGCGCCACGGCGGCCAGCTCTACCTGATCGATGGCGCCGGCATCCGTGCCGAAACGCCCGGGCAGCCGTTGTCTCGGCAAAAAGTGCTGGAGAACCTGGGGGTGTTCTTCGCCCAGTTGCCCAAGTCCCTCGAACCGTTCACCGAAGAGCTGTTGGTGCATTACCTGCTGGGCAACGCCGAACACGCGCTGCCCATGGAAGCGCTGCAAAAACAGATCGACAAGGTGCAGGCCTGGCGCCTGAAAGACTTCCTGGACAAGGTCGGGCGGGAATGCAGCCTGTTCAGTGTGCAACGCGGGCCCTTCGGCCTGCGGGCGATCCGGCGAGACGAAGAGGCGGCGATGCTGCCGGTGTTGGAGCGTGCGGACGCCTTGCTTGACCAGGGCCACCTGTACAAGACCGGTGGGGCGGCGAGTGTCGGCCGGGTCGAGGTGGATGGTCGGGCCCTGGTGATCAAGCGCTACAACATCAAGAACTTTGCCCATTGGCTCAAGCGCTTCTGGCGCCCCAGCCGGGCCTGGCATTCCTGGCGCGAAGGCCATCGACTGGCGTTCCTCGGCATCGCCACGCCCAAGCCCCTGGCATTGCTGGAGAAGCGTTTCCTGTGGCTGCGCCGGGGCGCTTACCTGGTGACCGAGCACCTGTCGGGACCAGACATCATCGAACGCTTAGCGCCGTACATCGACAACGGCGACGCGCCCGAGCCCGAGCTGCTGGCGCTGGACCAGTTGTTCGCCAGCCTGATCCGCGAGCGCATCAGCCACGGTGACCTCAAGGGGCATAACCTGTTCTGGCAGCACGACCGCTGGGCCCTGATCGACCTCGACTCGATGTGCCAGCACCGCACCCACGCCAGCTTCGCCCAGGCCTATGCCCGCGACCGCGCCCGCTTCATGCGCAATTGGCCGCAGGACAGTGCGTTGCATCGGCTGATCGACCAGCGGTTGCCGCAGACGATCGATAGCAACTCGCCCGTCCTGTAAACCAATGAACCGGCCGGCGAGCCCGTGGCGAGGGAGCTTGCTCCCGCTGGGTTGCGCAGCAGCCCCAAAGCCCGTCGGCACGGTGCGCCAGAAAAAACTGGGCAGACTCTACGACTGCTGCGCACCCTAGCGGGAGCAAGCTCCCTCGCCACGGATGCGACGCTTAGCCAGCTCAATAGGCTGGATGGACGCCTGCCATTCACCGCTAGAGGCTTACCGGCGCTTTTACGCTATAATCCCGCCCTTTAGCTGCCCTACGCCCCGGCGAGCGGCACATTCATTTTTCGCGGCGCTTGTCGCCCGTATGCAGAAAAGAGGCTAGACCCTGTGGCATTGACGATTCTTGGCCTGTCCGGCGCCCTTAGCCATGATCCTTCCGCAGCGCTGTACATCGACGGCAAGCTGATCGCGGCGGCCGAGGAAGAGCGCTTCGTACGCGATAAACATGCAAAGAACCGCATGCCCTACGAGTCGGCGAAGTTCTGTCTGGAACAGGCCGGTATCAAACCGTCCGACGTCGATGTGGTGGCGATCCCCTTCGCCCCGATCAGCCTGTTCGGCGAAGCGCGCTGGCACTACGCCAAACGCTACTGGTACGCCCCGGACCGTGCCCTCGACGCGATCCTGATGGGTAACCGTCGCTACAAGCGCTATCGCCGCAAGATCGTCTGGTGCCTGGAGCAACTGGGCTTCGATCCGAAAAAGATCAAGATCGAGCCGGTCGAGCACCACCTGGCCCACGCTTCCAGCGCCTACCACTGCTCGGGTTTCCAGGAAAAAACCGCGATCCTGGGCATCGACGGCAAAGGCGAATACGCAACCACGTTCTTCGGCTACGGCGAAAACGGCAAGATCCACAAGATCAAGGAATTCTACGACCCGGATTCCCTCGGCGGCCTGTATGGCGCGATCACCGAATTCCTGGGCTTTGAAATGCTCGACGGTGAGTTCAAGGTCATGGGCATGGCGCCGTATGGCGACGCCACCAAGTACGATTTCTCGCGCCTGGCCTCGTTCGAGAACGGCGAGCTGGTGATCAACACCGACTACGCCAACGTGATCGGCCTGCGCCGCTATAAAGAGAAGGGCAAGGGCTTCTACTTCTCGCCGAAGCTGATCGAATGGCTCGGCCCGAAACGTGAAGGCGACATCGCCGACGAGCCATATATTCACTACGCTGCCAGCATGCAGGCGCTGTTCGAGAAGCTTGCGCTGCAGATGATCGACCACTACTTGGGCGACGTGCTCAAGGAAACCGGCAAGCTGGCGTTCGCTGGCGGTTGCGCGCTGAACGTCAAGCTCAACCAGAAGATCATCGCCCGCGACGACGTCAAGGAACTGTTCGTGCAACCGGCTTCCGGCGACGCCGGCACCGCGGTGGGCGCGGCGGCCTACGTGTCCCATGCCCGTGGCGTGCCGGTGGAGAAGATGGAACACGTCTACCTCGGCCCGGCCTACAGCAACGAAGACGTGATCGCCGCGTGCGCTCGTCATCCGAGCAAGCCGGCATGGCGCAAGATCGACAATACCCCGGAGCGCATCGCCAAGATCATGGTCGACGGCAACCCGGTGGCCTGGTTCCAGGGGCGCATGGAGTTCGGTCCTCGGGCCTTGGGCGGTCGTTCGATCATCGGTTGCCCAAGCGCCAGCGGCGTGGCCGACCGGATCAACGAGCAGATCAAGTTCCGCGAGCGCTGGAGGCCTTTCTGCCCGTCGATGCTCGACACCGTTGCACCGCAGATGATCAAGGTCGACCACCCGGCGCCGTTCATGACCTTCACATTCGAAGTGGCCGAGGAATGGAAAACCCGCGTGCCGGAAGTCGTCCATGAAGACGGCACTTCCCGGGCCCAGGTGCTCAAGCGCGAATACAACCCGCGCTACTACGACATGATGAAGGCCCTGGAAGTGCTGACCGGCAACGGCGTGTCCCTGAACACCTCGCTCAACCGTCGTGGCGAGCCGATGATCTGCTCGCCGACCGATGCATTGAACATGTTTTATGGTTCCGACCTGCAGTACCTGATCATGGAAGACATTCTGGTGGTCAAAGACGGCGTGGACGCTTATGACACGCTCGGCTGAGCGACATGTGCTGCAGTTCTGCCACGGCTATGACGGGCCGTTCCTCGACTGTGCCCGTCAATACGCCAGCTTGTTCGCCGGCACCGGCTATCGCGTGACCACGGTGTTCCTGACGGGGGCGGCGGATGCACAGGTCGCCGCCGGTTGCGCCTCGGACGAGGTGCTGTTCATGGAGTACAGCTCCAGCGCTGTTCGCGGCCTGAAGCTGGGCGCCATCGCCGACCTGCGCAAGATCGCCGCGTCGCGCAATTTCAGTTTCTGCATTGCCCATCGCTTCAAACCCATTTACATCGCCCTACTGGGCACCCGCCTGCCGGTGATCGGCGTGCACCACGCCTTTGGTGACTACCAGCGGCGTACCCGCCGGCTGTTCGCCCATCTTTTCCGCAAGCGCCTGAGTCTGCTCGGGGTTTCCGATGCGGTGCGTGACGACATGCGTCGCTGCTTGCCGGCATGGCCGGCGGCCCGGATCCAGACCCTCTACAACCGCATCGACCTTCAAGCCTCACAGGCAGCCCTGCTTGCCCGGGATGACGCGCGGCAGACCCTGGGGCTGGACAAGGACGCCTGGATTGTCGGCAACGTCGGTCGCCTGCACCCGGACAAGGACCAGGCTACGTTGCTGCGTGGCTTTGCCGCCGCGCTGGCGTATCTGCCGGCCAACAGCCAGTTGGCGATCCTCGGCAAGGGCCGCCTGGAGCAGGACCTCCGGGCGCTGGCGCTGGAGTTGGGCATTGCCGACCGCGTGCTGCTGCTTGGTCAGGTGCCCGAGGCGCGGCGTTATTTCCGTGCGTTCGATGTGTTTGCCCTGAGTTCCGACCATGAGCCATTCGGCATGGTGCTGCTCGAAGCCATGGCCGCCGGCGTTCCGCTGCTGGCCACCGCGTGCGGCGGTGCGAAGGAAGTGGTCGAAGGCGTGGGCATCCTGTTCCCGTTGGGCGATGCCGGGCACATGGCCCAGGGGCTGCAACACCTGGCGGCCATGGACGAGCACCAGCGTCGCCAGTGTGCCGAGTTGATGTTCGACCGTTTGCGCGAACGCTTTTCGGACCGCGCCGTACGCGACACCTTCTGGCGCTTGCCTCAAGTCATCGAACTGGCGCCGAGGGCCTGATGCTCAACCGATTCCAAGGCTGGCGCGAGCGCGGCTGGACGGCTGTAGACGCGTCGATCTACGCCCAGGCCTGGCACCGTTACGGCGGCAGCGTCGCCACTCATCCACTCGTGGTCGAACGCCTGGCAGGCCTGGCCGGGATTGCCGTGCGCTACCTGGCCTACGAACACGATGGCGACCTCAAGGCGGCCATTGCGACCTGGGGGCAAGACCTGGCGTTGTCCAAGGACGTGCTCAAGCGCAACGGCAAAAAGGGCCTGTTCGACCTGGGCAACGCCGAGCTGATTCTGCCGGCGGCCCCTGATGCCCAGGCGCCCCTGCGCCATCGCGCGCGCTATTTGTCGGCGCTCAATGAGGGCCGCTTCAGTGGCTTGAAGTTGCAGTCGGAACAGCTGGCCATGGCGCGCACGCCGGAAGAGCTGTCCAAGAAATTTCGCTACAACCAGCGCCGTGAGCTGCGTCTGCTGGAAGAGGCGGGCGGTGTGGTACGACCTGTCGAAGCGTTTTCCAGTGCGGACCTGGCCTCGATCTATTGCGATCTGTTCCTGCGTCGCTGGGGCTTTGCGGCCACCGGGGCCGAGCGCATGGGCGAGGTGATCGAGTTATTGCGCGAGTGGCTGATCGGTTCGGTGATTTTCCTCAATGATGCGCCGATCGCCATTCAACTGGTGTACCGCGTGGAAGCACCCGAGTGGATCAGCGTCGAGTACATCAACGGTGGCGTCGATCCGCAGACCCGTGAATTCAGCCCCGGCAGCGTATTGAGCTTCCTCAACACCCAAAGTGCCTGGGAACATGCCCGGGCCGCGGGCAAGCCGTTGCGTTTTTCCTTCGGCCGCGCGGACCGCGAATACAAGGATCGCTGGTGCAACCCTGTGCCGGTCTTTACCGTATGAACCCACCGATGAGTCGCAAGCAGCAGTTGCTCAAGCGTCACCGCCGCAACAAGCGCGTGGGGTTGCTGCTTGCCCTGATGGTGCTGGTCCTGCTTGGCGTGCTGGTGGCCTGGTGGTTGCCGCTGGTGCTGGCGGTGCTGGGCTGGGTCGCCCATGAGGCCTGGTTCGCCGACCATCTGTTCTACTCGCCCAAGGACGACTACCAGTACAACTTCCCGCCGTTCACCCAGCAACCGAAGGTGCACCTGAACGCCGGTCGGCTTCGGCTGGATGACGGGGTTATCCTGGATGATGGCGCGACGCTGGTCCTCGGCTTGCAGGTCAAGAGTGCTTGGCTGGGGCGGTTTTTCGACCCGGTCGTCGAACTGTCGGGCGGCGACTGCCCGGATCGGCAAACGTTCGAGCGCGGCGTCAACGGCCTGCGCTACCTGAACCTCAGCGAGCAGGGCCCTGCGCTGTCCCGCGGCGAGTTGCGCCTGCGCGGGCGTTTCTGCCGCTTGCTGGGCGAACCGACGCTCTGGTCGTTCACGCCGCCCGAATTGAAGCACCGGCGTGTCATGGTCATCGCCCCTCATGCCGACGATGCGGAGCTGGCGGCCTATGGGTTGTACAGCCGGGCCGACGAAGCCTGGATCGTGACGTTGACCGCCGGCGAAATCGAAGCCGAGCATTATCAGCAGATGGGGCTGGACCGTGTCGAGGCGGCGCGGCTCAAGGGGCGCCTGCGGGCCTGGGATAGCATCGCCGTGCCGCGCTGGGCCGGGGTACCGCAAGAGCACTGCGTGCAATTGGGTTACTTCTGCCTGCAACTGGCGGCCATGCAGGCCGCGCCGAGCCAGCCCCAGGGGTCTCGTGAGGCAGACCTGAGCGATACGCGGCCGTTGCGCCAGCTCAACCCTGTTGTCCTGCCCGGCGATACCGACGGTGCACCGACCTGGAACAACCTGCTGGCCGACTTGCGCGCGTTGTTGCTGATGGCGCGGCCCGAGGTCATTGTGTTGCCGCACCCGACCCTGGACCCACACCCCGACCATCTCTGCGCCCATCATGCCGTCCGGCAAGCCCTTGAAGGCCTGGAGTGGCAGCCCGGCACCGTGTTGGGCTACGCCAATCACCTGCATGACAATGATCGCTGGCCCATGGGCGATGCCGGTAGCGGCATTGCATTGCCGCCGTGTTTCGAGTCAGCCGGGCCAATGGAACCGGTCAGCCTGCCGTTGGCGCTGGCCGACCAGCGCGACAAGGCCATGGCGCTGGGCATGATGCATGACCTGCAGCCACGCGCGCCGTTCAAGCGCCGCCTGCGTCGTGGCATCCAACGCCTGTTGGCGGGGCGCAAGGGCTCCGTGTATGGCGAGAACGAATTCTTTCGCAAGGCTGTGCGTCGCCATGAACTGTTCTGGCGACTGTAAGGGCCCAACGCGGGGTGCCCGTGCGCGATGGCGCGCCGGTGTCCCCGGTCATCCATCAAGTCGTTCGCTGCCGCAAGGAAGACGATGAAAGTTCTATTTCTGGTGCAGAAAGAGCAGCGGGCCATCCTGGACCGACTCTACGAAGGCGTGGCCGCTCATTGCGAGTGTGACCTGCGCTGGCTCGACAGCCAGGAGCAACGCAACCTGCGCAAATACTTCCGCCACCACGTGGAGGTGTCGCGCTATGACCGGATCGTGTTTTTCCTGCGCTTCAAGCAGGAAATCCGCCAGGTCGCCTTCATCCGCACGATCCCTAACCTGGTGATCCTCGAACACGACGCCTACCAGAACTACATCCCGTGCAAGTACACCGGCAAGTTCAGTGCGCATTACCGGCAACTGCCCTGGGTGCGGGTGATCAGTTCCGGCTTCATGGTCGCCGAACGCTTGCGTGGCGAAGGCTTCGACGCGGTGTTCGTGCCCAAGGGCTACGATCAGGCGTTGTTGCAGGACCGGGGCCGGGAGCGGGATATCGAGCTGGCCTTCGTCGGCAGCACCAACAGCGTCGCCTACAGTGGCCGCAAGGCGCTGCTTGATGAGCTGGGACGCGTCGAGCCGTTGGTGGTGACCCGGACCAAATCCGGCGAGGAGTACTGCGAGACCCTCAATCGCATCCGCTTTTTCGTCAGTGCCGATGTCGGCATGGGCGAGTTCATGATCAAGAACTTCGAGGCCATGGCCTGTGGCTGCGTGCTGCTGGCCTTTGACCAGGGCGCCGACGAGGCGCGCGCGCTGGGGTTACAAGACATGCACAACGTGGTCTTGTACAAGGACATCCCGCAGCTCCAGGAAAAGCTCGCCCGGCTGCGCGCCGATCCCGAGTTGGCGCAACGCGTGGCGCGCAATGGCCAGCAGTTGGCGCTGGACCAGTTCAGTTTTGCCCGCATAGGCCAGAAAATCGTTGAAACAATGGAGCCGCCCCTGCGGCCTCGTGCACCCTTGAGCATGCTGGCAAAATGGCGCCTGCGGCTGGGCATTTGAGGGTGCCCGTTCTGTCATCCGGTTCGGGGCCCGCTCGTCCAGCCACGGGCGGCTTGTCTCGCTGTTCGCCGATCTGCGGCCAGCTCCAATGGCCGGGCTTGTTCTTCAGCCGGGACCTGCGGTGGAAGGAAGATCGGCGTTGCGCCCCCTTTGCCGGCTTCGTCGGCGAAAAGCCTGCCCACTTCGCTATGTGCAGCCGAACTTGACGGCGGTCATGCTGGAAGGGGATGCTGTTTTACACACCGGATTCGGGGTTCACGTGGAGTGCCCGCGGAGCGTCAATGCAAGGCACATCGCCAGCGCCGCGAGCAAGTCAAGCTGTCCCTGGTTCTCTTGCTCGGAGTCTGCATTGGCTGGCTTATCAATTACTGAACGCTGCAAAGCTCGAATACCGGTCCGTGATAAAGGGTTTCCGGCTTGATGAGCATTATCAATGTCATGTGGGCGGGCGGCGCGCCGTTCGCTTCGGTACACAAGGTTCATCATCAGATCCTTTCGCGAATGGAGCCGGCGATGCCTGTCAAGACCTGGCTCTTGCAGGGGTCGGCAGCGGCCTGCCAGGTCGACGTCGGCCCGGCGCGTGAATGGAGGCTGACCTCTGCGCGGCTCAAGGGCCGCCATATCTGGCGCCTGTTCAAACCCCTGATGCACAGCCGTTTCCGCCAGGCATTGCTCGACAGCGATGCCCGGGTGGTGTTGCTCGACGGGGTGGGCGTGGCCCGGGCGCTGTTGCCGGTTCTCAAGGACATGTCGCAGATCCGTGTGGTGGTGATCTTCCACGGTGCGACGCGCCTGAGCATCGCGGCCCGGGAGCTGCTGCGCGGGTTCCCGGTTTCGCGCCTGACCCTGGCGGCGGTCTCCGAGACCCTGGCGACGTCGCTCCAGCAAACGTTGGGCATCCCGGTGACGGCGCTGCGCAGCGCCTTCGACCCGGCGGCCTTCCGGTCCGCGCTCCTGTCGCGCGAAGAGGCACGTGCTCGGCTGGGGTTGCCTGGCACCGGAGGGCGGGTGTTCGGTGCGGTGGGGCGGTTGGTGAGCAACAAAGGGTTCGCCAGCCTGCTCGAGGCCTTTGGCCGGGCGGCGGCCGACCATCCGGACTGGCGCCTGGTCATCGTTGGCGAAGGTCCCCGGCGCCCTGCGCTACAAGCGCGGATGGCCCAGCCGGACCTGGCTGGCAAGGTCTTGCTGACCGGGCATCTGGAAGACGTCGCCAGGCTCTACAAGGCCTTTGATTGGGTGCTGATCCCGTCCCTGGACGAGGGCCTCGGTCTGATTCTCCAGGAGGCGGTGCTGGCCGGCACGCCGGTTTTGGCCAGCGAACTGGCTGTTTTCCGGGAGCAGTTGGGCGACACCGGCTGGTATGCGCCGATCAACGACGAGGGCGGGTGGAGCGAGGCGATCACCCGGGCTGCGCAGGTTCCGGTCGATAAGGTCGCGGCGGCCCAATACCAGGCCCTGGCGCCAGAGGAGGCCTGGCTGAGTTTCAGCCAGACGGCCCGGCAATTGATCTCAGGCGGCCAATAGGGCGTTTTCCAATGCCTGCATTGGAAAGCTCCCGTTCAGGTTCTCTCGGGCAATATAACGCGCGAAATGCTGCAAGTTGCGCCGCGCCAGGTAGCGAGGCAACGGCGAGCGCAGGAAGCGCATGTCAGCCACGTCGATCAATCCCCATTCGTTTTCAGGCGTCACGACGATGTTGCCCAGGTGCAGCGAGCGAAAGTAGATGCCACTGGTGTGCAGGCGGCGGATCAACTCGACCAGCGCCGGCAGCGCTTGTTGCCAGTTGAAATTTTCCTGGTTCGACAATTGCCGCAGGGTTTTGCCGGGCAAGGGCCGGTACAGCACGGCCGTCATGCCGGGCTTGTCCAGAGTGTAGGAGGCCAGCACCTGAAGTGTCGGCACGCCGAGTTTTTGCAGGCGCACGGCGTTATTGATGAATCGCGTTGAATACGGCCGTAAAAGAGCCGAAGAAAAAAGCCGCTTGCGGCGGAACAATTTGAGAATATTCCCATCCTGCAGCAGATAGACTTTTGGGCCGTAGCTGTCGGCCTCCAGAATGCTGGCGCCTTCAATCAATTGATTCAAAGCGGCTTGGGGAAGCCGTGAGGATTGCATCGTAGGGAAACCTTGTTGATAGAACCGGTGCCGTGGCGGGCCATGATGCCCAAAAGTTCACGTTTTAACCATGCCGGTTTGGCCGGCGGACCGTTTAGGAGCGATAGATGCACACAACACGTTGGGCTCAGGGATGGCTGGCCCTTGGCTTGTTATGGTTTTTGCTGGCGATAGCCCTGGCACCGACCAATAAAGTCTATCAACAGGGGTTGGTTGCGTTCGTCTGGTTGCCGGCGATCGTCTTCGCCTGGCCGGCCCGTCACCGGTTGTTGGAGGTGTGGCGCGCGCAGCGCCTGATGTACACGGCATTGCTGGGATTGATGGCCTGGGCGTTGATCAGCCTGGCTTGGTCCGAGGCGGCGGAGCCGGTGCGGGAAGTCAAACGGTTGCTCTATATCCTGGTGTTCCTGTTGTTCTTCCCGATTCTTGCCGATGGCCGGCCTGAGCGAGTGATGCGTCTGATGCAATGGGGGGCGTGGGGCTTGCGCTGACGGCCTTGATGGCCATCGTCCAGTTCTACGGTATCAAGCACAATCCATGGAATACCCGTCTGGAAGGGTTGGGGGAGTTGTCCCATCCGATCCTGGGCGGCTACGTGATCGGTTTGACGGCAGTCTGGATGCTCCACTGGGTGCCTCGGCGTATCGGGCTGCAGGTGCTGTGGGTAGTGGCCCTGGCTTTGCTCGGGGTGTTCGTGGTGATGAGCCAGAGCCGTGGTGCGGCGCTGGCGTTGCTGCTCAGCGTCCTGGCCATGCCGATCTACTGCCGTGACCAGCGCGCCCGGGTGATCGCGGCGGCAACCCTGGTGCTGGCAATGTTCACCTTCTGGCTGCTCGAGCCGCTGGTGATGGCGCGCGGCGCTTCCTATCGGCCCGAGATCTTCATGTCGAGCCTGCACATGATCGCTGAACACCCATGGGGTGGGCTGGGAGCGGGGGCGGACTACCGGGTGCTCAGCAACGGCATGACATTCGATCACGCCCATAACCTGTTCAGTCATATCGCCATCCTGCTCGGTTTGCCTGGGCTGCTGTTGTGGTGCATCGTCTGGTTCGCCGTGCTGCGTGAAGCCTGGCGAACCCGGGACAGCCTGCTGGGCCGGGGCGTGCTTGGCATGTGGGTGTTCTCGTTCCTGGCGATGCAATTCGATGCCTCGAGCCTCACCGGAACGCCACGCGCCGAATGGTTCATCAGCTGGCTGCCGATCGGCCTGGCCGGCGTTTTGACCTGGGCGCGGGCCAAGTCCGGCGGCTGTGATAAAATTCCGCGTTCTTCCTAACCAGTGAGCTCGACGATGAGTGACGCACCGCCCAAAGCGGAACAGGATTCCAGCCTGAAGATCTATTTTCGGCTGCTGGGATACGTCAAACCCTACGCGGGCATTTTCCTGCTGAGTATCGTGGGTTTCGTGATATTTGCTTCCACCCAGCCCATGCTGGCCGGGATCCTCAAATATTTCGTCGACGGCTTGAGCAACCCCGATGCGGTGCTCTTCCCTAACGTGCCCTACCTCAAGGACCTGAAACTGTTGATGGCGGTGCCGCTGCTGATCATCCTGATCGCGGCGTGGCAGGGCCTGGGGTCGTTCCTGGGCAACTACTACCTGGCCAGGGTGTCCCTGGGGCTGGTCCACGACTTGCGGGTCGAGTTGTTCAACAAGTTGCTGGTGTTGCCCAACCGCTATTTCGACACCCATAACTCGGGGCACCTGATTTCCCGCATCACGTTCAACGTGACGATGGTCACCGGGGCCGCCACCGACGCCATCAAGGTGGTGATTCGTGAAGGCCTCACCGTGGTGTTTCTCTTCATGTACCTCGTGTGGATGAACTGGAAACTGACGCTGGTGATGCTGGCGATCCTGCCGCTGATCGCGGTCATGGTCAGCAGCACCAGCAAGAAGTTTCGCAAGCAAAGCAAGAAGATCCAGGTGGCCATGGGCGACGTGACCCATGTCGCGTCCGAGACCATCCAGGGCTATCGCGTGGTGCGCAGCTTCGGTGGCGAGGCCTACGAGCAAGAACGCTTTGCCCGTGCCAGCCAGGGCAATACCGATAAGCAGTTGCGCATGACCCGCACCGGCGCGGTCTATACGCCGATGCTGCAACTGGTGATCTACACCGCCATGGCGGCGCTGATGTTCCTGGTGCTGTTCCTGCGCGGCGACGCCACGGCCGGTGACCTGGTGGCCTACATCACCGCCGCCGGCCTGCTGCCCAAGCCGATTCGCCAGCTCTCGGAAGTCAGCTCCACCATCCAGAAAGGCGTGGCCGGTGCCGAGAGCATCTTCGAGCAACTGGACGTCGAGCCGGAAATCGATTCCGGTACGGTCGAGCAGGAGCGTGTCAGCGGTCGCCTGGACGTGCGCAACCTGAGCTTCACCTACCCCGGTGCCGACCGTGAGGTGCTCAAGGACATCAGCTTCACTGCCGCCCCTGGGCAGATGATTGCGCTGGTGGGCCGTTCGGGCAGCGGCAAGTCGACCCTGGCGAGCCTGATCCCGCGTTTCTACCACCACGAGGTCGGCCAGATCCTGCTCGACGACGTGGAGATCGAAGACTATCGCCTGCGCAACCTGCGTCGGCACGTCGCCCAGGTGACCCAGCATGTCACGCTGTTCAACGACACGGTGGCCAACAACATCGCCTACGGCGACCTGGCGGGAGCGCCCCGGGCGGACATTGAAAAAGCCGCCGAGGATGCCTATGCGATGGACTTCATCGCCCAGTTGCCCAATGGCCTGGACACCGAAGTGGGTGAAAACGGCGTGCTGCTGTCGGGCGGCCAGCGCCAGCGCCTGGCGATTGCCCGGGCCCTGCTCAAGAATGCGCCGCTGCTGATTCTCGACGAGGCGACGTCGGCGCTGGATACCGAGTCCGAGCGGCATATCCAGGCCGCGTTGGACCAGGTGATGAAAGGCCGTACGACCCTGGTCATCGCGCACCGGCTGTCGACCATCGAGAAGGCCGACATGATCCTGGTGATGGACCAGGGCCGCATTGTCGAGCGCGGCACCCACGGCGAACTGCTGGCCCAGAACGGCTACTACGCGCGTCTTCACGCCATGGGGCTGGATGCGCCAGCCCATAATATTGCCTGACCCTCAGGCCCGCCCCGGTGCCGATGTCGGTTGGCACCGGCCCACGGTGTAAGGGCGGGCTTGCCCCCTCGGGTTTGTATCGAAGCCGTTACCAGGCTTGACCAAACCACCATAAAACGGCGACCCGCGCTTGGTAAGGTTTTGCCCACAGAACTTTCCTGAACGCACTTCAGCGATCGAGGGGGCCATCCTTCTCGCGTGGGTATCCGAATGCTGCAACGCTATCTCTGGAAGCTGCTGCCCAAGGCGCAGCGGTCCTTTCTGTTGGGGCGCCTGTCGGTGGTCGACCGCCAGGTCGTGAACAAGTCGATGTCGGCCAACTGCCATTTCCCCGAAATCTTCGCCGAGCGCGCCTGCCTGTTCATCCATGTGCCAAAATGCGCCGGTAGCAGTGTTTGCGCCGGCTTGTTCGAAGGCTATACCCCCGGACACCTGCCGTTGTACTGGTACGAGCAACAGTTTGCGCGGCAGTACGCCGACAGCTTCAAATTCGCTTTTGTGCGTGATCCGCTGGAGCGGGCATATTCAGCCTATGCTTTCCTGCGGGGCAATACGCTGGGGCAACGCGATCACGCGGCGCAGGCAATGGTGAGGCATTACCGCGATTTCGATGACTTCGTCGCCCGCTGGCTGCACCCGGAAAACATCACCCGGCAACTGCATTTCGCTGCCCAGACGGATTTTCTCACCGACTCCCTCGGCCATCTGGCGATGGATTTCATCGGTTATCAGGAACACCTGGGGCGCGATTATCGCCAGCTATACGAACGTCTCGGCGGCCGTGCGACCTTGCCCCATGTGAACCGCTCGCAGCAGCGCGCCGCGGTGCCGGTACGGGACCTGTGCTCGGTGCGCACGCGCCGCCTGGTGCGGCGGGTGTACCAACGTGACTATGAGATGCTCGGCTATGAATGAAACGTCAAAGGTATTGCAGGCGCAGATACGTCCTTGCGCGCCGGCGCTCACGCCCCAGGATCGGGCCGCGATCAAGGCCCAGCGTCCACGCTGCATCTGGCTGACCGGGCTGTCCGGGGCGGGCAAGTCGACGCTGGCCAATGCCTTGGAAGTACAGCTCAACCGGCAGGGCCTGCACACGGCCCTGCTCGATGGCGACAACCTGCGCCAAGGGTTGTGTCGAGGCCTGGGCATGGATGCCGAGTCACGCAAGGAAAACATCCGGCGCATCGGCGAGGTGGCGCGGTTGATGGTCGATGCCGGCCTGATCGTCATCGTCGCGGCGATCTCCCCGTTTCGCGCCGACCGCGAGACGGCCCGGCAGTTGTTCCCGGAAGGCACCTTCGTGGAGGTCTACGTCAGCACTCCCCTGGACGTCTGTGCCCAGCGCGACCCCAAGGGCTTGTACCGCGAAGCCCGCGCCGGGCGAATCAAGAACTTCACCGGGCTCGACAGTCCCTACGAAGTTCCGCTCGCCCCGGATTGCCAGATCGACACCAGTGAAACGGCGCTCGCCCAGGCCTGCGAGCGGTTGTCGGCGTTGCTGCAACGCTGATCGGGCGGGCAAACCTGCATCGCATCGCGCCTCCGAATGGGGGCGCGCATCGACGAGTGAAAGCAGTGGCACACAGCCATGAATCAGCCTTCACCAACCCTGTGCTAATATCGCGCCCCTGTTCATTTTGTATGTGGGATCTCCATGAAGTTGTCCATGCCGCGATTCGATCAAGCCCCTGTATTGGTGGTCGGCGATGTCATGCTCGACCGCTACTGGCATGGCGGTACCTCACGGATTTCCCCCGAGGCACCGGTACCGGTGGTGAAGGTCGAGAACATCGAGGACCGCCCCGGTGGTGCCGCCAACGTTGCCCTGAACATCGCCGCGCTGGGCGCACCGGCTTCACTGGTGGGCGTGACCGGCGACGATGAGGCCGCCGACAGCCTGACCAACAGCCTCAAGGGCGCGGGCGTGCGGGCGACCTTCCAGCGCATTGCGCACCAGCCGACCATCGTCAAGCTGCGGGTCATGAGCCGTCACCAGCAACTGCTGCGCATCGACTTCGAAGAGCCGTTTTCCACCGATCCCCTGGCCCTCGGCGGGGAAGTCGAGAGCCTGCTCGATGGGGTCAAGGTGCTGGTGTTGTCCGACTACGGCAAGGGTGCGTTGAAAAACCACCAGGTGCTGATCCAGGCCGCCCGTGCCCGCGGCATTCCGGTCCTGGCCGACCCCAAGGGCAAGGATTTCTCCATCTACCGTGGCGCCAGCCTGATCACGCCGAACCTCAGCGAGTTCGAAACCATCGTCGGCGGTTGCGTCGATGAGCACGAGTTGGTGAGCAAGGGCGCCCAACTGATGCAGGATCTGGACCTCGGCGCCTTGCTGGTGACCCGTGGCGAGCACGGCATGACCCTGCTGCGTCCCGATCATCCGGCGTTGCACCTGCCGGCCCGGGCCCGCGAAGTGTTCGACGTGACGGGCGCCGGCGACACCGTGATCTCCACCCTGGCGGCGGCCATCGCCGCGGGTGAGGAACTGCCCCATGCGGTGGCCCTGGCGAACCTGGCGGCGGGGATCGTGGTCGGCAAGCTGGGCACGGCGGCCATCAGCGCCCCGGAATTGCGGCGTGCCATCCAGCGCGAAGAAGGCTCCGAGCGCGGTGTGCTGGGCCTGGAGCAACTGCTGCTGGCGGTTGACGACGCCCGAGCCCATAACGAGAGAATCGTCTTCACCAATGGCTGCTTCGACATTCTTCACGCGGGCCATGTGACCTACCTGGAACAGGCCAGGGCCCAGGGCGATCGTCTGATCGTCGCGGTCAATGACGATGCCTCCGTGAGCCGTCTCAAGGGCCCGGGCCGGCCGATCAACAGCGTCGACCGGCGCATGGCGGTCCTGGCCGGGCTGGGGGCGGTGGACTGGGTGATCAGCTTCAGCGAAAGCACGCCGGAAAACCTGCTGCGCCAGGTCAAGCCGGATGTGCTGGTCAAGGGCGGTGACTATGGGATCGACCAGGTCGTGGGCGCGGACATCGTCGCGGCCTACGGCGGCACTGTGAAAGTGTTGGGGCTGGTGGAGAACAGCTCGACGACGGCGATCGTGGAGAAGATTCGCAACAACTGATGCGTCAGGCAAAGCGCAGAACCTGTGGGGGCGAGCTTGCTCGCGATTGCGTTGGATCATTCAGCCTCGATTAGGCTGACACACCGCTATCGCGAGCAAGCTCGCTCCCACAGGGCCCATTGTCCAGCCAGAAAATGGGCATCAGGCTTAGCGAGCCGTCTTGCGCGGCACGATCTTCTTGAACAATTGCCGGGCCTTGCCCTTCAGTCGGGTCAGTCCCGATTCCTTGCCCGGTGGCGCCAAGCCTTGCTGGCGCAACCAGTCCTTCCAGCGAATCCGCTCGTCACGCACCAGCCAGCCGTCCTGCCGGGCAAAACTTTCCGCCAGGTACAGCCCCCGGGTGCTGGCCGGGTATAACTGGTCCTTCTTCAAGGTATACAGCTCCGGCAGCGGTTGCCCATCCTGCAGCGGCATCAGGTACAGATCCGGCCTTTTGCGGTCCAGGCGCGCCACCAACTGGTCGCCCTCCAGGCGCTCATCCACATGGAACAGGCTCAGGGACTTGGCTTCCTTGGGCACGTCCAGGCGCAGGTCATAGATCAATTGCAGGGACGCCGTGGGCAGGTGCACATAGGCCCGAGGCCGTTCGATCAGTTGCAGGTTCGCGCTGCGCACCGGCCTCGCGGAGCCCGACAGCGGCGTCAGGCGGAACGGCAGGGCTTCGCGATAGTGCAAGGCACTGGCGTAAGGGGCCGGCAGCCAGGTGTCGTTGAAGCGTCCGCCGAGCCAGCCTTCCGGGGTTTCCAGCAGGCATTCCTCGGCGATTTCGCTGATGGCGGTGAGCAGTGGCAGGTTCAGCTCGTGGGCCGGGACGTAGCCGGAAATCAACTTGAGCACCACATCGCCACGGTCCTGCCGGCGCTGGCGCACCAACACCCAATAGTCACGATTCTGCCAATGCACGGTCAGGCGCACCGAAACGCCCAGGTTGGCCAGCTCCAGGGAAAAGCGTTCGGCGTCGGCCACGGTGACAGGACGGCGGCGCTGCAGGGTCTGGGCGAAATTCATCGGCATCCCGACGCTCTGGTAAGCCAGGCCTTCGGGCGTCGCTTCGACAAACAGGGGCAGGGTCTTGAAGTTGCTTGGGTTCTTGCGGATGAGCGTACGCGGCATGTCGACTCCTTCTTCATGCCGCGTCAAGCGGCGTCAGTTCTCACGCAGGACCTTGGCAACGGTCGCGACGTTATGGGCGAGGTGCAGCGGATTAATGGTGCCGACAATAGCACTGGCGACCCCAGGATGTTCAAACAACAGTTCGAAGCTGGCCCGGACCGGGTCCACGCCGGGGCTCAGGCAGACATGGCCGCTGGCCAGGGCTTTCTTGACCAGGATCGCCTTGCCGTGAGCGTTGGCGTAGTCAATGACCGCCTTCTCGGCCTGTTCGTTCAGATTGTAGGTGACCATCGCGCAATCGCCTTGCTCCAAGGCTTTCAAGCCGCCTTCGACGGTCTTGCCGGAAAAACCGAAGCCGCCGATCTTGCCTTCGCGCTTGAGCGCCGCGAGGGTCGGGTAAACCTCGCTGTCGTTGAGAATCGCCAGGTCATTGCCGTCGGAATGCACCAGCACCAGGTCGATGTAGTCGGTTTCCAGGCGCTTGAGGCTGCGTTCCACCGAGCGTCGGGTGTGGGCGGCGCTGAAGTCGTGGCGCGACTGGCCGTCGCTGAATTCCTCGCCGACCTTGCTGACAATCACCCAGTCCTGGCGCTGGCCGCGTAGCAACGGGCCGAGGCGTTCTTCGCTCTGGCCGTAGGCCGGCGCAGTGTCGATCAGGTTGATGCCCAGGTCGCGCGCCAGCTTGAGCAACATGCGCGCCGCCTCGTCATCGGGGATCTGGAAGCCGCTGGGGTACTTGACGCCCTGGTCGCGGCCGAGCTTGACCGTGCCCAGGCCCAGTGGCGAGACCTGGGGGCCGTTATGGCCCAGCGGCCGGTAGAGGTCGTGCAGGGTCGGTTGGCTCATGGCAGCAGTTGCTCCCAGGCCGGGACGCCCATGGGCGGTTTCGGCAACGCCGGCAACGGCGCCGCTTGATGGGGTTCGACACCGTCGCGTTGCAGCGCGCTGATCACCCGGTCGGCGAAGTCCGGGGCCAGGGCCAGCTTGGTCGGCCAGCCCACCAGCAGGCGATCCTGCTCGGCGAGAAAGGCGTTGTCCGGACGGGTCAGGCCGGTTTGCAACGGTTCGGCGCGGTCGACCCGCAATGTGGCCCATTGCGCGGTGCTGAGGTCGATCCAGGGCAGCAACTGGCCGAGCTCTTTCTGGGCGGCGGCGATCTGCGCGGCGGGCTCGCGGGCCACGCCATCGCCTTCGGCGAGGTCGCCTCCCAGGTACCAGACCCACTGGCCGTTGGCGGCCGGGTGGGTGGTTACGGTGACGCGCGGCTTCGGCCCGCCTCCCAGGCAGTGGGCGTAGAGTGGCTTGAGGCTCGGTCCCTTGACCAGGACCATGTGCAGCGGTCGGCGCTGCATGGCCGGCTGGTCCAGGCCCAGGGCGCCGAGCAGGTCGGCGGTGCCGCCGCCGGCGCTGAGGACAATGCGCTGGGCGCGGATCTCGCGGTCGTCCACCTTCAAGCCCACCAGTGCGCCGCCCTCGCGCAACGGCTCGATGCGCTGCCCGGCCAGCAAGCCGTCGCCGGCCAGCTCCGCCAGGCGCTCGATCAGGCTGGGAACGTCCACCACCAGTTCGGCCAGGCGATAGACCTTGCCCTTGAAGCGCTTGTCTTGCAGGGCCGGCGGCAGTTGTTCGCCCTTGACCTGGTCGACCCGGCCGCGCACGGCCTTGCTGGCGAAGAAACTGGTGAGGTTGCCGGCCAGGGTGCCGGGGGACCAGAGGTAATGGGCATCCGACAGCATGCGCACGCCGGAGAGGTCCAGCTCGCCTTCGCCCTTGAGGGCTTCACGCCAGCGGCGCGGCATGTCGGCGATGGCCTCCGAGGCACCGGTCAGGGCGCCGTGCAAGGCGTACTTGGCGCCGCCGTGGATGATGCCCTGGGATTTGACGCTCTGCCCGCCGCCGAGGCTGGCGCTCTCCACCAGCACGGTCGAAAAGCCCAGGCGACGCAGGCGTGCATTGAGCCAGAGGCCGGCGACTCCAGCGCCGACAATCAGAACGTCGGTGGAAATAACGGATGGCATGCAGCGACCTCAGTGAACAAGACGAAGGCGCAGTATACAGACTCGATGCTATTGGGATTTGTTGAGCATCAACATCAAAGGCGGCTGCCCGTGGCGAGGGAGCTTGCTCCCGCTTGGGTGCGAAGCGCCCACCAGGAGGACCGCGTTGCGGCCCAGCGGGAGCAAGCTCCCTCGCCACAAAAAGCTGTTCACCGCAGGTTTGTGTGTTCAGTGCCCGGCCGTCTTGGAGAACAGTTGAATCACCACCACCCCCAGCACAATCAGCGCCATCCCCAGCATCGCCGGTACATCCAGCTTCTGCCCATAGATGAACAACGCCGCCACGCTGACCATGACGATTCCCATCCCGGCCCACACCGCGTACGCCACGCCCACCGGCACCGTGCGCACCACCAGAGTCAGCATCCAGAAGGCAATGCCGTAGCCGGCGATCACCAAGATCAGGGGTAGAGGTGTGCTCAGGCCTTTCACCGCTTTCATCGAAACGGTGGCGATCACTTCCGCGCAAATGGCGATAGCCAGGTAGTAGTAAGCGTTCATGGGCAGTCCTCGGTCAGCGTTGCGTCTTTCGATGGCGCCATTCTAGAACCTGGGCAGATGCGGTAAAGTCATTACCTATCTGTCTAAGAGATAGGTTGCGCCATGCCTGTGCAGTGGAATCTGGAACAAATACAGTTATTCGTGGAAGTCGCCGAGAAGCGCTCGTTTTCTGCCGTGGCACGGGACCGGCGCAAAGCCCAGTCGGCCATCAGCAGCGCGATCGCCTGGCTGGAAACCGACCTGGGGGTGAGCCTGTTCGAGCGCAGCAGTGGCCGGCAGCCGACGCTCACCGAGGCCGGCGAGGTCTTGCTGGAGGAGGCTTGGGAGGTCTTGCGTCAGTGCGAGCGCCTCAACGGCCGGGCACTGGCGCTGATGCGTGGCCAGGAAGCCTCCCTGCGTCTGGCCCAGGACGAAGCCATGCCGTATCAACCGGTCATCGACAGCCTGGCGGCGCTGGCCGAGCAATTCCCAACCCTTGAGGTGCAACTGGCCAGCGCCGCCCAGGGCGACGTGGCGCGCAAACTGGTGGAGCGCCGCGCGGACCTGGGGTTGTTGTTCTACCACGACCAGATCCCCGAAGCCCTGGAGCGCCGCGTGTTGGGCAGCGTCGAGATGGTCACCGTGTGCGGCAAGGGGCATCCGCTGGCCAGCCACGCCTATGTGTCCTGCCGAGAGATGGCCCGGCACCGGCAGTTGCTGATGGCGACCCAATCCAGTGTCTACCCCGGCAGCGAGCAGGCCAGCCCGCAGGTCTGGCGCGCCGACAGTTTCTATGTGTTGGCCGAATGGCTGAGAAGTGGCCTGGGGTGGGCCTGGTTGCCACGGCACGTCGTGCAGTACCCGGCGTATCTGGGCGACATGGTGGAGCTCAACAGCGAGTGGACCCCGCCGGCCCTGGTGGTGGAGCTGGTCTGGCGCCGCGACGAACCTTTGGGGCCGGCGGCGCGCTGGCTGGCGGAACGTTTTGCCGTGCAGTTGCAGGCGATCGGCTGAAAAACCGATAAACTCCGCCGCCATGAACAGAACTCTCTATAGCGCATTGTTTTATCTGGGGCTGCCACTGGTAGCGATTCGGCTGTGGCTGCGGGCCCGCAAGGCGCCGGCGTATGCCCGGCGCATTGGCGAGCGTTTCTCTCGGGGGCTGCCGGCGATGGCGCCGGGAGGGATCTGGGTCCATGCCGTTTCGGTGGGCGAGAGCATTGCCGCCGCACCGATGATCCGCGCCTTGCTGCAACGTTATCCACAGTTGCCGATCACGGTCACCTGCATGACCCCGACGGGATCGGAGCGGATCCAGGCGTTGTTCGCCAACGAGCCGCGCATCCAGCACTGCTACCTGCCGTACGACTTGCCGTGCGCGGCCAGGCGTTTTCTCGACCAGGTGCGTCCGTGCCTGGCGGTGATCATGGAAACCGAGTTGTGGCCCAATCACATTCACCAGTGTGCTCGCCGGGGCATTCCCGTGGCGTTGGCGAATGCGCGATTGTCGGAGCGTTCGGCCCGAGGCTATGCGCGCTTCCCCGGGCTCACTCGGCCGATGCTCGCCGAGATGAGCCTGTTCGCCGTCCAGACCGAAGCCGAGGCCGAACGTTTCCGGCAACTGGGCGCCCGGACGGAGACCGTCGAGGTCACGGGCTCGATCAAGTTCGACCTGGCCATCGACCCGCAACTGCTGGAAAACGCCGGCGCCTTGCGGCGTCAGTGGCAAGCCATGGAGCGCCCGGTGTGGATCGCTGCCAGTACCCATGAAGGGGAAGATGAGGTGGTGCTCGACGCCCACCGTCGGTTGCTCGACAGTTATCCCGATGCGTTGCTGATCCTGGTGCCGCGTCATCCCGAGCGCTTCGACGCCGTGCACCAGCTCTGTGAAAGCCAGGGCTTCGCCACGGTCCGGCGCTCCAGCGCGCAACCGATCACCGCCCAGGCTTCGGTCTTGCTCGGCGACACCATGGGCGAGCTGCTGTTTCTCTATGCGTTGGCCGACAGTGCGTTTGTCGGTGGCAGCCTGGTGGCCAACGGCGGGCACAACCTGCTTGAGCCGGCGGCGCTGGCGAAGCCGGTGCTCAGCGGGCCGCACCTGTTCAACTTCCTCGACATCGCCGCGCAACTGCGCAGCGCCGGGGCATTGCAGGAGGTCGAGGATGCCGAGAGCCTGGCCCTCGCGGTGCAACGGCTGTTCGAACTGCCCCGCGATGCCCAGCGCATGGCCGAGGCGGGATTGAAGGTGATGCGGGCCAACCAGGGTGCGTTGCAGCGGTTGCTGGACGGGTTGGGGCGGTTGATTTCCGACCGGTGATCGTTGCCTTTGTGGCGAGGGGATTTATCCCCGCTGGGGCGCGAAGCGCCCCCTTTCAAGCCATCTGACACACCGAGTTGTCAGGTTTGGGGCTGCTACGCAGCCCAACGGGGATAAATCCCCTCGCCACAGGGGAACCGTTGCCTGTAAAACGGGTGGTTACTGCGCCGGCCGTGAACGCAACTGCTGCGCCGCGGCTTGCGCCAGGTCCGGCGGCAGGAAGTCCTTGTCCGGGTTGTAGTCGGGCTTGAGGTAGCGCGACAGGTCTTGCAGGTCGGCCGGGCTCAAGGTGCCGGCGGCCTGCTTGAGGCGCAGGTTGTCGAGGATGTAGTCGTAACGGGCGTTGTTGTAGTTGCGCACCGAGGTGTACAGCTGGCGCTGGGCATCCAGCACATCGACGATGTTGCGCGTCCCCACCTGGTAGCCGATCTCCGTGGCTTCCACCGCGCTCTGGTTGGAAATGATCGACTGGCGCCGCGCCTGGACCTGTTCCACGTCGGTGTTCACCGCGCGGTGCAGGTTGCGGGTGTTTTCCACCACCTGGCGGCGCAAGCCTTCGCGCTGCTGCTCGGTCTGGGTGAGTTGCGAGTAGGACTCGCGCACCTGGGAGCTGGTCAAGCCGCCGCTGTAGATCGGAATGTTCAGTTGCAACGCCAGGGTGCGCTGTTCGACGTCACCGCCGTACGGTTGGCCGAACGCGTTCGGGTTGCTGAAGCCCAAGGCATCGTTGTCGCCTTTTTCGTACCTTGCCACGGCGTCCAGGGTCGGTGCGTGGCCGGCCTTGCGCTGGCGCAAGGTGTCTTCGGCCGCGGTGACCGCATAGTTGCTGGCCAGCAGGTTGAGGTTCTGCTTGGCGGCCGTGTCGACCCAGGCCTTGGCATCGTTCGGTGCCGGCGGCAGGATCGGCAGCGTGTGGACGATGCCCTGGATCGAGTTGTACTGGCGGTTGGTCAGGGTGATCAACGCCTCGAAGGCATCCTCGACCTGGCGCTGGGCAAGGATCCGGTTGGCGCGCGCAGTGTCGTAGCTGGCCTGGGATTGCAGGACGTCGGTCTTGTCCGACAGGCCCACGTCAAAGCGTTCGTTGGACTGGTCGAGCTGGCGCTTGAAGGCGGCTTCCTCGGCCTTGGTCGAGGCCAGGTTGTCCTGGCTGCGCAGCACGTTGAAATAGCTCTCGGCGCTTTGCAGAATCATGTTCTGCTCGGTGGCCGACAGTTGCAGCGAGGCCTGTTCATTCACCGACTTGGCGGCCTGGAACTGGAACCAGCGATCGGCCCGGAACAGCGGCTGGGACAGCGTGGCCTGATACGAGCGAGCGCTGCGGGTGGCGACGGCGGCCGGCTGGTCGATGTCGGTGCGCACGTTGGCCACTTCGGCGCCGCCGGACAGGTTGGGCAGCAACCCGGCACGCGCCTGGGGCACCACTTCCTTCTGGGCGCCATACTGGGCGCGGGCGGCGGCCAGGTCGGCATTGTTGTCCACCGCTTCCTGATACACGCTCACCAGATCGGTTTTGGTGGTCAAGGGCGCTTCGGCAGCCCAGGCCATTCCATTGGACGCACAAGACACGGCAAGGGCCAGTGAGAGTTTGCGCAGCATGAGGCGATCCCTATTTCACGGATGAGTGCGCACTAAAGAGGCGCGGCGTAGCGAGTGTAGTTGCGCGCACGCACGGCAACAATCCTGTATATGCGCCATTCATCACGGCTTTTGCCCAGGTGATGGCGTTCCGCGGGAGTTGTGTCTAGACTGGCCAGGTTCTTGTCGGGGTGCCTTGCTATGAGGCTGAGATCGAATAATTTCGGATCCCGTTGAACCTGATCAGGTTAACGCCTGCGTAGGGAACAAGATTTCTCGTCACCCGGCGAGTCCTCTTGTGCTTCGTCCGGGATGTGGTTCGATCATCGGTTTTCGATCTTCGAGCACGCTCCGCAGCAAGCACAGCATCCGCACCGTCGTGCGCGATTGCGTCCATTCGCTACAGGTTCGCTCCGACAAAAATCCACTGCCTGGATGTGTGTCTGGAGAGCCCGTGATGACGACAAAATCAAAAAACGCGATCAACCTCAGTGATTCGGCCCAGGTCGATCAGCAATCGGTTCAGCCCTTTACCCGCTCGCAAAAAATCTATGTCCAGGGCAGTCGCCCGGACATCCGCGTGCCCATGCGCGAAATCAGCCTCGACGTGACCCCGACCGACTTCGGCGGTGAGATCAACGCGCCGGTGACCGTGTACGACACCTCTGGCCCCTACACCGACCCGAACGTGATCATCGACGTGCGCAAAGGCCTGGCCGACGTGCGCTCGCCGTGGATCGAGGCCCGTGGCGACACCGAGCGCCTGGCCGGCCTGAGTTCCAATTTCGGCCAGCAGCGCCTGGCCGATCCCGAACTGACCCAACTGCGCTTCGCCCACGTCAACAACCCGCGCCGGGCCAAGCCGGGCGCCAACGTCAGCCAGATGCACTACGCGCGCAAAGGCATCATCACCGCCGAGATGGAATACGTCGCCATCCGCGAGAACATGAAGCTGGAAGTGGCCCGCGCAGCCGGACTGCTGGACCAGCAACACGCCGGCCACAGCTTCGGCGCCAGCGTGCCGAAAGTCATCACCCCGGAATTCGTCCGCGACGAAATCGCCCGTGGTCGCGCGATCATCCCGGCCAACATCAACCACACCGAACTGGAACCGATGATCATCGGCCGCAACTTCCTGGTGAAGATCAACGGCAACATCGGCAACAGCGCGCTGGGTTCGTCCATCGAAGAAGAAGTGGCGAAGCTGACCTGGGGCATCCGCTGGGGCTCGGACACGGTCATGGACCTGTCCACCGGCAAGCACATCCATGAAACCCGCGAGTGGATCATCCGCAACTCGCCGGTGCCGATCGGCACCGTGCCGATCTACCAGGCCCTGGAAAAAGTCGGCGGCGTGGCCGAAGACCTGACCTGGGAGTTGTTCCGCGACACGCTGATCGAACAGGCCGAGCAGGGCGTCGACTACTTCACCATCCACGCCGGCGTGCTGTTGCGCTATGTGCCGATGACCGCCAAGCGCGTCACCGGCATCGTCAGCCGTGGCGGCTCGATCATGGCCAAGTGGTGCCTGGCGCACCACAAGGAAAACTTCCTCTACACCCACTTCGAAGACATCTGCGAAATCATGAAGGCCTACGACGTCAGCTTCTCGCTGGGCGATGGCCTGCGTCCGGGCTCGATTGCCGACGCCAACGACGAAGCGCAGTTCGGTGAGCTGGAAACCCTCGGCGAGCTGACCAAGATCGCCTGGAAGCACGACGTGCAATGCATGATCGAGGGCCCGGGCCACGTGCCGATGCAACTGATCAAGGAAAACATGGACAAGCAGCTCGAGTGCTGCGACGAGGCGCCGTTCTACACCCTCGGCCCGCTGACCACCGACATCGCGCCGGGCTACGACCACATCACCTCCGGCATCGGCGCGGCGATGATCGGCTGGTTCGGTTGCGCGATGCTTTGCTACGTGACCCCGAAGGAACACCTGGGCTTGCCGAACAAGGATGACGTGAAGACCGGGATCATCACCTACAAAATCGCTGCTCATGCGGCCGACCTTGCAAAAGGTCACCCCGGCGCGCAGATCCGCGACAACGCCTTGAGCAAGGCACGCTTCGAGTTCCGCTGGGAAGACCAGTTCAACCTCGGCCTGGACCCGGACACCGCGCGTTCGTACCACGACGAAACCTTGCCGAAGGACTCGGCCAAGGTCGCGCATTTCTGCTCGATGTGCGGGCCGAAGTTCTGTTCGATGAAAATCACCCAGGAAGTGCGCGAGTACGCGGCCAACCAGCGCATCGAGGCGGTGGATGTGGAAGTCGCCCAAGGGATGGCGGAACAGGCCGAGCGGTTCAAGCAGGAAGGCAGTCAGCTTTACAAGAAAGTGTGATGTGAGCTGGAGGCGGTGGTGTCCTTGCCGCCGCCTTCGCGAGCAAGCTCGCTCCCACAGTGGATCACTGGTGCACACAGATTTTTGTGCTTACCCCGATCCCCTGTGGGAGCGAGCTTGCTCGCGAAAGCAATCGCCAGAACAACAAGTATTCATCTGAGATAGCACCTTTGAACATCCAACCCAGCACCTACTCCCCCGACATCGCCGTCCCCCTGGACAAACGCGTCTTCGGCGCCCGCGATCTGTTTTCCCTGTGGTTTTCCCTCGGCATCGGCCTGATGGTCTTGCAGGTCGGGGCCTTGCTGGCGCCGGGCCTGGGCCTGAGTGGTTCGTTGCTGGCGATTTTCCTTGGCACGCTGGCGGGCGTACTGCTGCTTGCGGCGGTTGGGGTGATCGGCAGCGACACCGGCCTGTCGGCCATGGCCGCCCTCAAGCTCAGCCTCGGCAGCAAGGGCGCAAGCGTGCCGGCGCTGTTGAACCTGTTGCAGTTGATCGGCTGGGGGTCGTTCGAAATCATCGTCATGCGCGACGCCGCCAGCCTGCTCGGCGCCCGGGCCTTCAGCGAAGGCAGCCTCGGGGCGAATCCGCTGCTGTGGACCTTGTTCTTCGGTGCCCTGGCAACCTTACTCGCGGTGAGCGGGCCGCTGACGTTCGTGCGCAAGGTCCTGCGCAAGTGGGGCATCTGGCTGTTGCTGGCGGCGTGCACCTGGTTGACCTGGAACCTGTTCGCCAAGGCCGACCTGGCGGCGCTGTGGGGCCGGCCCGGTGACGGCTCGATGCCGCTGGCCGTGGGGTTCGACATTGCGATCGCCATGCCGTTGTCGTGGCTGCCGCTGATCGCCGACTACTCACGCTTCGGCCAACGCGCCCGGAATGTCTTCGGCGGCACCGCCTTGGGCTTCTTCATCGGTAACTTTTGGCTAATGAGCCTGGGCGTCGCCTACACCCTGGCGTTCGCCCCGAGCGGTGAGGTCAATGCGCTGTTGCTGGCGCTGGCGGGTGCCGGATTGGGTATTCCATTGCTGCTGATTCTGCTGGACGAGTCGGAAAACGCCTTCGCCGACATCCATTCGGCGGCGGTGTCCAGTGGCATGCTGTCGGGGCTGAAGGTCGAACACCTGGCGTTGGCGATCGGCCTCATCTGCACCTTGATCGCCTGTTTTGCGCCGTTGGCCCAGTACCAGAATTTCCTGTTGCTGATCGGCTCGGTGTTCGCGCCGCTGTTCGGCGTGGTGCTGGTGGACCACTTCATCCTGCGCAAACGCAGCAGCCAGGTGGCATCGGCCGCGTTGCGCTGGCCGGCACTGTTGGCCTGGCTGGGTGGGGTGAGCACGTATCACCTGCTCGCCAATGTCTACCCGGACATCGGTGCGACCCTGCCGTCGCTCATGCTGGCAGGGCTGCTGCAACTGCTGCTGGGCCGGGCGTTCAGCTACGGCCGGGAAACAGCTCGGGCTTGAGGATGCCGTTGAGGCGTGGGTAGGCGATCTTCAGCTCGATGTGGCCCAGGGCGTAGGGCGCGATGGTGCTGGTTTCATACTTGAGGATCACCCCGCCATAGGTCAGGGCGATGTGCGGGGTTTTCTGGAAGGACCACTGTTTCAGGAAGTCCGGTTCCTGATCCAGCTTGGTGCTGATCAACCAGCTGTTGTGGGCGACCTGGGCGGCTTTCCAGAATGCTTCTTCCTGGCCCGGCAGCAGCATGTCTGCCAGGGTCAGCACTTTGTGCTGCTGGCGCGAATAGTTGATGAAGCCGCGTCCCGGCGTGCCGTGGGCGCCGCCGGTGTCCAGGTAGCTGGACAATTCGATGATCACCAAGCCGTCATGCTGCTCACGTACCTTGGCCTGCAAATAACTGCTGGTGCGCGGCGCCGCGGTGCGCAGGAACTGCTCGCGGTAGGCGGCCAGCGTGGGCGCGACCGGGGCGTCCGGGGTGGTGCGGGTCATTTGCAGCAGGCGTTTTTCAATGAGGCTGTCCAAGGCCGGCTCGGCAGGAAAATGCACGGTGTCGATGTTCACCAGCGGGCAGTCGGCGCTGGCGCAGCCCGGCTGCAATTGTTCCGAGGCGTCGCGGGTGGTTTCCAGCGGGGCGCGGTAGTTGGGTTGGAACAGGCTTTGGCAGGCCCCCAGCGTCAGGGCAATGGCGGCCAGCGAGACAATTCTGAAAAGCGACATGGGCGTCCTTCGTGGAACAGGGAAAGGCGAAAAGTTACCCGCTTCGACTGTCAGCAGGGCAATCAGTTCGCCACTAAGCTCATTAGAGTGATTTTGCGCCTGGCCGTCCATCCCGATGACGGGAAAGGGGCTGCATCAAAGGGTACGGGCGCGTTAGGATGGCGCGAAGCCGAGGTTGGAACCTCGTATTGATCACCGCAAACGAGGACAGTCATGACCGATTTCGCCAACACCACCCCGAGCGCCGTGGACATCGTCAAGCGCGAGAACTGCTTCCAGGGTTTCTACAAGCTCGATCGTGTCCGCTTGCGCCATGAGTTGTTCGCCGGTGGCATGAGCCGTGAAATCAGCCGTGAGTTGTTCGTGCGCCATGACGCGGTGTGCGTATTGCCATATGACCCGCTGCGCGATGAAGTGGTGTTGATCGAACAGTTTCGCGTTGGCGCCATGGACAAGGCCGCCAACCCCTGGCTGGTAGAACTGGTGGCGGGCCTGATCGACAAGGACGAGCAACCGGAAGAAGTTGCTCATCGCGAAGCGCAGGAGGAAGCTGGGCTGGTCTTCGCGGCGTTGTGGCCAATGACCAAGTATTTTCCCTCGCCGGGCGGCAGTGATGAATTCGTGCATCTTTTCCTGGGGCGCTGCGACAGCACGGGGGCCGGCGGCCTGCATGGCCTGGAGGAAGAAGCCGAAGACATCCGCGTGAAAACCTGGGCTTTTGAAGACGCCTTGCAAGCGGTGCGCGACGGGCGTATCTGCAACGCAGCCAGCATCATTGCCCTGCAATGGCTGGCCTTGAACCGCGATGAAGTGAGGGGGCTATGGTCCTGAGCAAGCTGCGCGATCGTTATCGCGTCGACCTGGTAGGGCTGCAAGCAGCCTGCGAGGCCAACTACGCCCGCCTGATGCGCCTGTTGCCCGACATGCGCAACGACCCGGCGCCGCGGCGTATCGCGGTGACCCATGGCGACCAGATGCTCGGCGTGCTGGCCCTCGAGGTGCTGCAAACCTGCCCCTACACCACCACGCTGCAGGTGCGCCAGGAGCACAGCCTGCCGTGGCTGCCGGTGCCGCAACTGGAGGTTCAGGTCTATCACGACGCGCGCATGGCCGAAGTCGTGAGCGCCGAGCATGCACGACGCTTTCGCGGCATCTATCCTTACCCCAATGCCTCGATGCACCAGCCGGATGAAAAAGCCCAGTTGAACCTGTTCCTGGGGGAGTGGTTGAGTCATTGCCTGGCGCTGGGTCACGAATTCGAAGTGGTTCGCTAGCGGGTGTCCTGTCTGTGAACCGGTTCCGGTTCGCGGGTTTCCCCTTTCGACTATCCCCAGCATAATTGCGGCTTCATCCAACGGCGCGAGTACGCCTGGGAGTGAGCGATTTGCCGAGCGTATCCACCTTGACCACCGCTGACGCGGCGTTGCTGGTCCAACTCTCCGACAGCCACCTGTACGCCGAGGCTGATGCCTCGTTGCTGGGCATGAACACCCGGGACAGCCTGCGGGCGGTCATCGACCTGGTGCTCGAACAGCAGCCGGAGATAGATCTGCTGCTTGCCACGGGCGACTTGTCTCAGGACGGTACGCTGCAATCCTACGAAGCATTCCGCCAGATGAGCGCGAGGATCGACGCTCCGGCGCGCTGGCTGCCGGGCAATCACGATGAGCCGCAGGTGATGCTCCAGGCGGCGGTCCAGAGCACATTGCTCGATCCGGTGGTGGACATTGGCAACTGGCGCGTGACGATGCTCGACTCCGCCGTGCCCGGATCGGTGCCGGGGTTTTTAGCCGAAGAGCAACTGATTCTGCTGGCCAATGCCCTGAGTGAGGCGCCGGAGCGGCATCATCTGGTGTGCCTGCATCATCATCCGGTTTCGATTGGGTGTGCGTGGATGGAGCCCATCGGGTTGCGTAATCCTGAGGCGCTGTTTGCGGTGTTGGATCGGTTTCCCCAGGTACGGGCGGTGCTGTGGGGGCATGTGCATCAGGAGATTGATCAGGTGCGCAATGGGGTGAGGTTGTTGGCTTCGCCTTCGACCTGTATTCAGTTTGAGCCTGGTTCTGTGGATTTTGCGGTGGGGGAGCAGGTGCCGGGGTATCGGTGGTTGCGGCTTTTGGCGGATGGGCGGTTGGAGACGGGGGTTGAGCGGGTGGTTGGGTTTGAGTTTGCGGTCGACTATGGGGCCAATGGGTATTGAGTTTTTCTGTGGGAGCGGGCTTGCCCGCGAAGGCGGCCCTGTGATTGGCTTGGGTTTTGTTGATTGAGTAAATATCCATTGCTGCGGTAACGGCTACTTATGGTTCCGCCCTTACGGCGGGTTACTTTTGGCAAACGCCCCAAAAGTAACCAAAAAGGCTTGCCCCTCCACTCGGTGCCTCGCCTAGGCTCGGCATCCCCTCACTCCGGCATTGCTCCGTGGGCCCGCCGCGAAGGGCCATCCATGGCCCAGCGCGGCTAACCCGGCATCCATGCCGGGTTGCCCACTGCGCAATGCCTGCGTTCGGCCGTCGTGGTTAACGGGGCCTTCAAGATCAAAAGCAAAAAGCAAAAAGCAAAAAGCAAAAGCAAAGCAAGGCGGCCTTGTGGCCGGCCTGTTCTTGCGGCTGACCTTGGTTCCCTGTGGGAGCGGGCTTGCCCGCGAAGGCGGCTTTACAGTCGACTTACATCTGTGGGAATGGTCGGACCTCCGCGCAGATTTTTCCGACGAGCTCTGGCGGTTGCCGGGTGGGAAGGGTTATCGCTAACCTTTTCCGGTCGCTGCAATCAGCGACCGGGCCTGGAAAACCCGAAGAGTAAAAGGCGTAACAGCGCACCACGTGAGATACTGCCGTGCTTTATCTGTGCAGTTCTGCGTTATGGCGGCTGTGCGTGGGAGACTTTCGAGTCTGCCGGGTTTTCCTTTTACCTCGGTTTTTCCAGCCCTCGCATAGCTGCCACCTCTCGACTGGAAAACGAGACGTGGCGGTTCCACTTGGTAAAAGGAACCTCACCATGTTCAAAGTTACCCCCAATCCCCCAAAAACCGATCCCACCGCACCCCACACCGGCCTCGACGCCAAAAAACTCGACGAAGCCGCCGAACGCGCCCTCAACTTCTACCTCGCCCCAGAACCCCAGGCCAAAAAGAAACCATCCCCCGGTCAGCTATTCACCGTCGTCGAAAACCTCGATAGCGAAACCCTCCTGGCCAACCTCAGCGAAACCCTGGCCTCGGCCAATGCGATGCTCAGCGACCTGGCCTTCAATCTGGAAGGCCCCAACCGGCATATAGCCTTCGGCGTCCAGCAGATGGTCGAACTGAGTGAGCTGCTGGCAAACCGAGCACTTGATGTCGTCGATCCCCGATAGGCCAGACAACATTTGCTTTTGCTTTTGCTTTTGCTTTTGATCTTGAACGCCCCATTAACCACAAGGGCCGAACGCAGGCGTTGCGTAGTGGGCATCCCGGCATGGATGCCGGGATAGCCGCGCTGGGCCATGGATGGCCCTTCGCGGCGGGCCCACGGAGCAATGCCGGAGTGAGGGCACGCCGAGCCTAGGCGAGGTGCCCAGTGGTGGGGCAAAGCGTTTTTGGTTACTTTTGGCGCTTTTCCAAAAGTGACCCGCCGTAAGGGCGGAACCCTAAGCGGCCGTTACCGCAGCAACGGATATATACCCGGAAATCCAGGTCGACCACGACACAGCCATCGCGAGCAAGCTCGCTCCCACAATTGGATCGGAGTACAGCTGATAGAGATGGGCCGACGATAAGGCCAAATCCCCCAAACCGCCACAAACTCCCTGTAAACTCCGGCCTTTGCCCTCGACACAGGAAGTTGGCATGTCCGCTTCGATCCTCTACATCCACGGCTTCAACAGCGCCCCAGCCTCGACCAAGGCCCGTCAACTCATCGACGTGATGACCCGCCTGGGCCTGGGCGATCAGTTGCAAGTGCCAGCCCTGCACCACCACCCCCGCGAAGCCATGGCCCAATTGGAGCAGGCAATTGCACAACTGGGCCGTCCGCTGCTGGTCGGCAGCTCGCTCGGCGGCTACTATGCGACTCACTTGGCCGAGCGCCACGGCCTCAAGGCATTGCTGATCAATCCGGCCGTCAGCCCCCATCGGATGTTCGATGGCTACCTGGGCACGCAGAAGAATTTGTACACCGATGAAACCTGGGAGTTGACCCACGACCACGTCACGACCCTGGCCGCGTTGGAGGTGCCGGCGCCCCAGGATCCGCAGCGGTATCAGGTATGGTTGCAAACCGGTGATGAAACGCTGGATTATCGCCACGCCCAACAGTATTACCGCGCCTGTGCGTTGCGCATCCAGGCCGGCGGCGACCACGGTTTCCAGGGGTTTGCCCAGCAGCTGCCGGCGCTGCTTGGTTTTGCCGGCATTGGCGCCGATTTGTACCAGGCGATCGACTTCACCTCGCTGTGAACCATCGCCCCTTTTTCATTTGAACACTGACGACGAGACCCCATGGCCACTCCCAGCGCTAGCTCTTATAACGCAGACGCCATCGAAGTCCTCTCGGGCCTCGACCCGGTGCGCAAGCGCCCCGGCATGTACACCGACACCAGTCGGCCGAACCACCTCGCCCAGGAAGTCATCGACAACAGCGTCGACGAAGCCTTGGCCGGGCACGCGAAATCGGTACAGGTCATCCTGCACGCCGACCATTCGCTGGAGGTCAGCGATGATGGCCGCGGCATGCCGGTGGACATCCACCCCGAAGAAGGCGTGTCGGGCGTCGAGCTGATCCTCACCAAGCTCCACGCCGGCGGCAAGTTTTCCAACAAGAACTACCAGTTCTCCGGCGGTCTGCACGGGGTGGGTATTTCCGTGGTCAACGCCTTGTCGACCCAGGTCCGGGTGCGGGTCAAGCGTGACGGTAACGAATACCAGATGACCTTCGCCGATGGCTTCAAGGCCACCGAGCTGGAAGTGGTCGGCAGCGTCGGCAAGCGCAACACCGGGACCAGCGTGTATTTCGCCCCGGACCCGAAGTATTTCGATTCGCCGAAGTTCTCTGTCAGCCGCCTCAAGCACGTGCTCAAGGCCAAGGCCGTATTGTGCCCAGGGTTGTTGGTCAGTTTCGAGGACAAGGCCAGCGGCGAGAAGGTCGAATGGCATTACGAAGACGGCCTGCGCTCTTACCTGGTGGACGCGGTCAACGGTTTCGAACGCCTGCCCGACGAGCCGTTCTGCGGCAGTCTGGCCGGTAACAAGGAAGCCGTGGACTGGGCGCTGCTGTGGCTGCCCGAGGGCGGCGAGAGTGTCCAGGAAAGCTACGTCAACCTGATCCCCACGGCCCAGGGCGGGACCCACGTCAACGGTTTGCGCCAGGGCCTGCTCGACGCCATGCGCGAGTTCTGCGAGTTCCGCAACCTGCTGCCCCGGGGCGTGAAGCTGGCGCCGGAAGACGTGTGGGAGCGCATCGCGTTCGTGCTGTCGATGAAGATGCAGGAACCGCAGTTCTCCGGCCAGACCAAGGAACGCCTGTCGTCTCGCGAAGCGGCGGCGTTTGTTTCCGGTGTGGTCAAGGATGCCTTCAGCCTGTGGCTTAACGCCAACCCGGAAACCGGCCTGGCGCTGGCGGAGTTGGCGATCAGCAACGCCGGTCGTCGCCTCAAGGCCAGCAAGAAGGTCGAGCGCAAGCGCATCACCCAGGGGCCGGCGTTGCCGGGCAAGCTCGCCGACTGCGCCGGGCAGGATCCGATGCGTTCCGAGCTGTTCCTGGTGGAAGGGGACTCCGCCGGCGGTTCGGCCAAGCAGGCGCGGGACAAGGAGTTCCAGGCGATCCTGCCGCTGCGGGGCAAGATCCTCAATACCTGGGAAGTGGACGGCAGCGAAGTGCTGGCCAGCCAGGAAGTGCACAACATCGCCGTGGCCATCGGCGTCGATCCGGGCGCCGAGGACATGAGCCAGTTGCGCTACGGCAAGATCTGCATCCTCGCCGACGCCGACTCCGACGGCCTGCACATCGCCACGCTGCTGTGCGCGCTGTTTGTCCAGCATTTCCGTCCGCTGGTGGACGCCGGGCATGTCTACGTCGCGATGCCGCCGCTGTACCGCATCGACCTGGGCAAGGACATTTATTACGCCCTGGACGAAGCCGAGCGCGACGGCATCCTCGATCGCCTGGTGGCCGAGAAGAAGCGCGGCAAGCCACAGGTCACCCGATTCAAGGGCCTGGGTGAGATGAACCCGCCGCAACTGCGCGAAACCACCATGGACCCGAACACCCGTCGCCTGGTGCAACTGACCCTGGATGATTTCGCGGCCACGACGGAAATCATGGACATGCTGCTGGCGAAGAAACGCGCTGGCGATCGCAAGTCCTGGCTCGAATCCAAGGGCGACCTGGCCGAGGTGCTGGCCTGATGCGCAGCGGTTTCGCCCTGGCGTTGTTGCTGTGGGCGGGGGCTGTGGTCGCAGAACCGGCACCGGAATTGAAGTTGCTGTCCGAGCACGCCGTCGAAGGCATGCGCGGCGGCAACCTGTCCGGGTTGGCCCTGTGTGGCAATGAAATGTGGACGGTGTCCGATCGCGACGATGACCGCATTTATCGCCTGGACACCTCCGATGGGAAGGTCTGGCAGGCCCAGGCGTTGACCATCGACGTGCCTGAGGTGCCCGACAACGGTTTGCCCTGGGGCTTGCGTTCGCGAACCTGGGCTGCATCGTTCCTGCGCGGTGGCGCGCTGGATTTCGAAGGCATCAGTTGCGACAGCGCCGGCAATCGCTACGTGGTCAGCGAGGCCTACGCGGCGGTATTGCAAGTGCCGCCGACCGGCGAGGCGTCCTGGTTGAAAATCGCCCCGACAATGATTCGCCAGGCCCGGGCCAGCGGCATGTTGTTGCATTTCAATGCGCTGTTCGAAGGTCTGGCGGTGAGCCCGGCCGGCGATCAGCTATGGCTGGCGGCCGAGCGTGAACGTCGTGGCCTGTTGCTGATCAAGCGCCAGCAAACGGTGTGGGATTGCGATGACAACTGCGTGTTGTTGAGCGAAGCGGGACTGGAGATGCAGCCGGCGCAGTTCCCCAAGGCCCGCCCGGTTTCCCGGGATTTCGCAGATATTTCATTGTTCAATGGCAAGCTGTTTACCCTGGAGCGCAACGCCTTCCAGGTCTGCCGGCGTGATCCGCAGAGCGCCAGGGTGGAGCGTTGCTGGTCGTTCGCCGCCGAGGCCTTGCAGGACAATCGCCGCTATTCTCAGGACTACGGTCTGGCCGAAGCGCTCGTGGTGGATGCCGAGGGCGCCTGGATCGGCCTGGACAACAACGACGGGCCACGGGCCGACGGCGAAGAGCGTCCGATTGTCTGGCGCTTTGCGGCGCCAGACGGCGGCTGGGATGCCGCGCCATGAGCCAACAGGCGCCGGGCAAGCGCGCCGGTCGGGTGTTGATGATCCTGGCCTGGTGCGCGGCCCTGTTCCTGGCGACACGCTTCTTTGCCCAGGTAGAGCAGCGTCAGCAGAACCCCAACACCCAGGTGTATTCGCAACGGGGCGAAGGGTTTATCGAAGTGAAGCTGGTGGGCAATACCCAGGGGCATTTCGTCGCCAGCGGCCATATCAACGGCCAGCCGGTGGATTTCATGCTCGACACCGGTGCCACGGATGTGGCGATTCCAGTGGAGTTGGCCGAGCGCCTCAAGCTGGAAAAAGGTTTCGGCGTGACGTTGAGTACCGCCAACGGTTTGAGCGAGGGCTATCGCACCCGCATCGACCGGCTGCAATTGGGTGACATCGTCTTGCGCGATGTCCGTGCCCTGGTGGCGCCAGGCCTGGGTGGCACGCAGGTGCTGCTGGGCATGAGCGCCCTGAACAAACTTGAATTTACCCAGCGCGACGGCACCATGCTGCTGCGCCAGACAACGAACTGATGAGGCCCGCATGAGCGACATTCTTGCAGACAGCTTAGACGGCGTAGAGCGCCGGTCGCTGGCTGACTTCACCGAAAATGCCTACCTCAATTACTCCATGTACGTGATCATGGACCGCGCCTTGCCGCACATCGGCGACGGCCTGAAGCCGGTCCAGCGGCGGATCGTCTATGCCATGAGTGAGCTGGGGCTGGACGCCGATTCCAAACACAAGAAGTCGGCGCGCACCGTCGGCGACGTGCTCGGCAAGTTCCACCCCCACGGCGACTCGGCCTGCTATGAAGCCATGGTGCTGATGGCCCAGCCGTTCAGCTACCGCTACACCCTGGTGGACGGCCAGGGCAACTGGGGGGCGCCGGACGATCCCAAGTCTTTCGCGGCCATGCGCTACACCGAGGCGCGGCTGTCGCGCTATTCCGAAGTGCTGCTCAGCGAACTGGGCCAGGGCACCGCGGACTGGGGGCCGAACTTCGACGGCACCCTCGATGAACCCCTGGTGTTGCCGGCCCGTTTGCCGAATATTCTCCTCAATGGCACCACCGGCATCGCCGTCGGCATGGCCACCGATGTGCCGCCGCACAACCTGCGGGAAGTCGCCACGGCATGCGTGCGCCTGCTGGACGAGCCCAAAGCCACGGTGGAGCAGCTCTGCGAGCACATCCAGGGTCCGGATTATCCGACCGAAGCGGAAATCATCACGCCGCGCGCCGACCTGTTGAAGATCTACGAGACCGGTCGCGGTTCGGTGCGCATGCGCGCTGTGTACCATATCGAGGACGGCGACATCATCGTCACCGCGCTGCCGCACCAGGTCTCCGGAGCCAAGGTGCTGGAGCAGATTGCCGCGATGATGCAGGCAAAACCGTCGAAAGCGCCGCAAGTGGCCGACCTGCGCGATGAATCCGACCACGAGAATCCTTGCCGCATCGTGATCATCCCGGTCAACAGCCGGGTCGATCATGAGGCGCTGATGCAGCACCTGTTCGCCAGCACCGACCTGGAGACCAGCTACCGGGTCAACATCAACATCATTGGCCTGGACGGCAAGCCGCAGCTCAAGAACCTGCGGGCGTTGCTGGTGGAATGGCTGGAATTCCGGGTCAAGACCGTGCGTCGACGCCTGCAATTTCGCCTGGACAAGGTCGAGCGTCGCCTGCACCTGTTGGACGGCTTGCTGATCGCGTACCTCAACCTGGACGAAGTGATCCACATCATCCGCACCGAGGAACACCCGAAGGCCAGCTTGATCGCGCGCTTCGACCTGAGCGAAATCCAGGCCGACTACATCCTCGACACCCGCTTGCGGCAGTTGGCGCGGCTGGAAGAGATGAAGCTGCGGGCCGAGCAGGACGAACTGCTCAAGGAACAAGCCAAGCTGCAAGCCCTGTTGGGCAGCGAAGCCAAGCTCAAGAAGCTGGTGCGCGCCGAATTGCTCAAGGACGCCGAAACCTACGGCGACGACCGCCGCTCGCCGATCGTCGAGCGCGCCGAAGCCAAAGCATTGACGGAGCACGACCTGCTGCCGAACGAGAAAGTGACCGTAGTGCTGTCGGAAAAAGGCTGGGTGCGCTCTGCCAAGGGGCATGACATCGATGCCACGGGGCTTTCCTATAAGGCCGGGGACGGTTTCAAGGCCTTGGCGGCCGGGCGGTCCAACCAGTTCGCGGTGTTTGTCGACTCCACCGGGCGCAGTTACTCGGTGCCGGCCCATACCCTGCCATCGGCGCGTGGCCAGGGCGAGCCGCTGACCGGTCGATTGACGCCCCCGCCGGGTGCAACTTTTGAATGCGTGCTGATGCCTGATGATGACGGGCTGTACGTGATTGCCTCGGACGCCGGGTACGGCTTCGTGGTCAAGGGCGAGGATCTGCAAGCCAAGAACAAGGCGGGCAAGGCGTTGTTGAGCCTGCCGAACAACGCCAAGGTCATCGCACCCCGGCCCGTGGCCGATCGCGAGAACAACTGGTTGGCGTCGGTGACCACCGAGGGCCGACTGCTGGTCTTCAAAATCAGCGACCTGCCACAATTAGGTAAAGGCAAAGGCAATAAGATTATCGGGATTTCCGGCGAACGGGTGGCGAGCCGTGAGGAATATGTCACGGATATTGCAGTGTTGCCGGAGGGCGCCACGCTTGTGCTGCAGGCTGGAAAGCGTACGCTCTCGCTCAAGGCGGATGATCTTGAGCATTACAAGGGTGAACGCGGTCGGCGCGGCAACAAGCTTCCGAGGGGGTTTCAGCGGGTCGATGCACTGCTCGTCGAAAACTTGAATTAGGCGTACTAGAGGGCTCGGTCTGCGATTAAAAGGCGCAGACCGACGCTTTGGCGCTGGAGTCGGAACGCATATTCACGGATGATAGGCCCTTTCAAGCGCCGGCGTGGCCGAGCGTTCTTCATAATGACCGAGTATTTTTTCACTGTGGCAGGCCTTGTGGCCGCCACCTGGATGGAACGATGACTGCTCTGCGCCTTCCTATTTTATGGCTCGCCGGCCTGCTTGGCCTGGCGGGTTGCAGCGTCCATCAGCCGGTGTCGCTGTATCAACTCGACAGCGGGACGCCCGCCCAGCCTGCGCAAAGCACAGGCATGGCGGTATTGCTGGGGCCGGTATTGATCGCCGATTACCTGCAACGCGAAACCCTGTTGCAACGCCAGCCAGACGGCAGCCTGCAGGCTGCCACGGACGGCCGCTGGGCCGGTAGCCTGTCTTCGGACATCGACCAATTGCTGTTGCGCCAGGTCGCCGGGCAACTGGACAGCCAGCGCGTGGTGCTGGCGCCGGCCACCCAGGGTTTCACCCCGGATGTCCAGGTGCTGCTGTCGATCACCCGCCTGGACTCGGGCAAGAGCCAGCCTGCGGTGCTCGATGCCCAGTGGCGGTTGATCGACCGTCGGGGCAAGGTTCGCGAGAACCGTATCGTGCATCTGCAAGAGCAACACGCCGGGACCACCGCGGCGCAAGTCCAGGCCCAAGGTGTACTGCTGCAACGCCTGGCCGAGCAGTTGTCCGTGTCCCTCAAGCCGTTGGCCAACCAGCCTCCGATCGTCGATACGCCGCGTAAAACCGCACCGACCCAGGCCAAGCCCGCTGCGCCGGAAAAATCGCCGAAAATCCCGATGGCCCTGCCGATTCGCACGGACATGGAAGTGTTCAGGTTCTGATGGCTGGATAGCCGTGAAGCAAGCCCGCGTTGATGCGGGCTTTGTTGTTTCTGGGGGAGGGGCTTCCACGCTTGTGCTGGCCCCTTCGCGGGCAAGCCCGCTCCCACAAGGTCCTTCATGACCACAGAACCTGATCCTGCCGAGGATTAAATGTGGGAGCGGGCTTGCCCGCGAAGAGGCCGGCGCGGCCCAAAAAAAAGCCCGCAGACAATCACTCATCTGCGGGCTTCGTCATTCCAAGCGGCCGGGGTTAGGCCTGGCGCTCGTGCATCCGCGCCAGTTGCCGCTCCAGCAGCGACGGGTAAGGCTCCATCAGCCGTTCCACGCAGCATGCGCCTTCAGGGCTGGCGATGGGGCGGATACGGGCGCGTTGGCGGATCAGCGCGTCGTCGTTGATCTTGCGCTCCACCAGCAGCAGGTTGCGGCTGTGTTGCGACAGCGCCAGGGCGTCCTGCGCGGTTTCGGTCAGCAGCAGGTCGATCTGGCTGAGGCCGAACAGGCCGTCACCCAGGGTCAGGCCCAATTGCAGTTGCAGGGTGATGCCGCTGTCCGCGACCTCGATCTGCAACTGGTGGCCCAGCGCCCGCAGCAACTCACCGCAGCAGATGGCGTTGGTCAGGTAGTCGTCACCACTGTCCTCGGTGTGGAACAGCATCAACGTGCTGCCGTCGTTCAAGGTGTGCAGTTCGCCCTGGTAGAGCGAGGCGGCCTGGTCGAGGCAGTCACGGTAGCGTTCGAGCAACTCCTTCAGGCGTGCCTGGGGCAGGCGTCGCAGTTGATCCTGGGCGCCCAGTTGCACGGCCAGTACGGCGCTGTGCTGGGGCAGGTTCGAGGCGACGGCCTTGACGAGCGGCTTCGCTTCGCCGCCGATCGAATCGTCACGCAGGTCGGCGAAAGCGTCGTCGTCTTCATCGTCTTCGACCGTGCGCACCACATGGCGGGGCGCCGGTCTGGCGGCGGGCATCGGCGGGCTCTCGTCGAAGCCGGGATCGCGCAGGTTACGCACTTCGAAGCCCGGCTCGGCCTCGTCTTCGTCGACGTAGTCGAGCGCTTCGGGCTCGGGCACGGGGGCCGGTTCCGGAGCGAGGCTGGCGTGCAGTTGCCGGGCCAGGTCGCCGATTTCGTCCTGGCGCTGGGTGGCCGGGGTGTGTTCGTCGATGTCCCGCAGCCAGACGCGCAATTGCAACAGCGGCGTGGAGATGTGCCGGCCCAGGCGCAGGCTCAAGGCCAGGGCCAGCGCCAGCAGTATCGCGCTGAGGATGCCCATGCTTTGCAGGCTGATGGTCATCGGTTGCTGGAACTGGTCCATGTCCAGGCTGATGCGCAGTTGCCCGGCCGTCACGTCCTGGAAAGTGATCTTGCTCTGGTACATGCCGCCGGACTCGCCCAAAAGGCCAGGCTTGGGCCGCTGGCCGGCCTCGGCGAGGATGCGGTTGTCGACGCTGTAGATGGCCGCGTGGGCCACCAGCTTGTTCTTGGTCAGGTTGTTGAGTAGCACGTTGAGGCTGAGGATGTCGTTGGACACCAGCAACTCGGTGGCGGACGTGGCGGTCTGGGTCGTGAGGCTCTCACCCAGGGCATCGGCCTGCTCGTGCATCGCCTGCTTGAACTGCAAGCCCATCACGCAGGCATAGATGACCAGGGCCAGGGCGACCAGGATCACGTTATGGCTGGCAATGCGCAATGCAATCGGCACGCGACGGTGGCGCAGTGCACGGAAGATCAGCAGGAAGAAATTGTCGGTTTTGACTGGCGTGGGCCGGTTCACTGAGCTCGGCTCTTTGTCCGTGAAATTGACGCGCAGTATAGCGACAGCCCCATGACCGGCAAAGCACTGGCGGTGCCCGATGGTCACTGAATGTGGGTAGAATGCGTTTTTTTTCCACCTGCGGGGGTGCGCCTTGCGCGAAATCGTCCTGATAAACATCACTGGCGGCGACCGTCCGGGTCTGACTGCGGCCATTACCGGCGTTCTGGCCCAGGGTGGTGTGAACATTCTCGACATCGGTCAGGCGGTGATCCATGACACGCTGTCGTTCGGCATCCTGGTTGAAATCCCGGACGCCGAACACAGCAAGTCGGTGCTCAAGGACATCCTGTTCACCGCCTACAAGCTTGACCAGCAGGTTCGCTTCACCCCGGTTTCCGAAGCCGATTACCAGCACTGGGTCGCCGGCCAGGGCAAGAAGCGCCACATCGTGACCCTGCTGACCCGCAAGGTCACCGCCGAGCAGTTGCAGCGCGTCAGCTCGATCACCGCCAAATATGACTTGAACATCGACCACATCGACCGTTTGTCCGGACGCATGCCCCTGGACACCCCGGACGACAAGGGCAAGGGTTGCATCGAGTTCTCCGTGCGCGGCGAACCGGCCGATCCCCAGGCGCTGCGGGCCGAGTTCCTCAGCGTGGCCCAGGAGCTGAACGTCGACATCGCCTTCCAGGAAGATTCGCTGTTCCGCCGTAACCGGCGCCTGGCGGTGTTCGACATGGACTCGACGCTGATCGAAGCCGAAGTCATCGATGAGCTGGCCAAGGCCGCAGGGGTGGGCGACAAGGTCTCGGCGATCACCGAGCGGGCGATGGCTGGCGAGCTGGATTTTCGCGCCAGCTTCAAGGAGCGCCTGGCACTGCTGCAAGGCCTGGACGTCAGCGTACTGGACGCCATCGGCGCCTCCCTGCGCCTGACCGAAGGCGCCGAGACGCTGTTCGCCGAACTCAAGCGCCTGGGCTACAAGACCGCTATCCTGTCGGGCGGTTTCACCTACTTCGCCAAGCAGTTGCAGGCCAAGCTCGGCATCGACTACGTGTTCGCCAACGAGCTGGAAGTGGTGGACGGCAAGGTGACCGGCGTGGCCGTCGAGCCGATCGTCGACGCCCAGCGCAAGGCGGACCTGTTGCGTGAGCTGGCGCAAAAGGAAGGCTTGCGCCTGGAACAGACCATTGCCGTGGGCGACGGCGCCAACGACCTGCCGATGCTGGCCATCGCGGGACTTGGCGTGGCGTTCCGCGCCAAGCCACTGGTCAAGCAATCGGCCCGTCAGGCCATCTCGACCCTGGGCCTGGATGGGGTGCTGTATCTGCTGGGCTTCCGGGATCGCGACGGGCAGCTTTGAGACGGCGCTACACTGTTCCTTGTGCTGAGAGTATTTATCTGTGGTGAGGGGATAAATCCCCTCGCCACAGGGGCTGTGTCTGGCCTTAGAGCGACTTCCACAACGAATCGAAATCCCCCTCCGCTTCGCCGCCGCCCTGGGTGTCGGCTGCGTTCTCCTGGTGATAGGAAAACTGATTGAAGCTGTGGGTGCTGGTGATCCGGCGGTCCAGCCCGGCGCGGCGCTCCTGGCCGTTGGTGTTGATCAGCACGCGCTGGCCCTCCTGGAAGGGCAGGCGCGGGGCAATCATGGTGGGGGGCAGGTCGACGGCGCTGATCTCCGGCAGCAGCAGCCCGCGCAGGTAGTGGCCGTGCTCGTTCTCTTCGCGCACCAGTTGCAGGCCGCAGGGCTGGGCATAAGGTGCCACCAGCTCGATACCCATTTGCATGGCGCCGTTGCGCACCTGTCGGATCCAGCGCACGACGGCGATGCTCCAGGATTGATCGCTGGCGTCCCGGATACCGATCATTTCCCCGGCTTGCAGTTGCTCCGGCACCTCTTTCGGCCAGCCTAGGCAATACCCACCCGGGCTGTGGTTGATGATCGGCAGGTCATAGGTGGGAAAATGATGCTGGCGGTCGGAACTGCTGCTGTCCTCATCGGATGGATTGGCCGGGTACTCGATTTCCTCATAGGGCAGCAGTTCGCTGTCTCCGTTGGGTGCGGCGTCGAAGGCCTGGCCCCAAGTGTCGCTGTGCTTGGTTGGCGCGGCTTCGAACCGGGCCTTGCGCGTGGTGGGTTTCTTCAGGATTTCGCTGAACGAGCGTTCACCGCCGAGGTAGTAGTGCAGCGCACTCATGCCCACGCACAGCGTCAATGTCCCGTTGCCTTCCATGCGCTGGAAGCTGCGCTCGGCCGCCTCGCCCCAGGCCGCCTGCAAGTGATTCAAGGTGTCGGTGTTCATCCCGGCCGGTACCGACAGGGCCGGGGCGGCCGGCTGTTCCAGGTGGGTGGCGATCATGCGCACCAATGGCTGCGGATCGAAGCCCTGCAATGTCGGTTGCTGCTCGGCCCTGAACTTGGAGCGGTAGCGTGGCCCGACATCCAGTTCCGCGGCGACGGCGAACAGGCTGGTGGCGTTGCTGGCAGGGTCGAGCCTGACCCACTGGCTCCACGCCTCCAGGGCTTCGGCCAGTCGCGCGATCTGGCCCTGGCGCAGCTGATTGCTGCGTGAGGCGCCCAGCAACAGGGCGACGATGTAGGTTTGCTCGGGGCTCAACTGGTGAACCTGGCTGGCCAGTTCGTCGCTCACGCTTTGTTGTTGCAAACGGTGCTGGCAGGCAATCCGGTATAACTGGTGCAAATCGAGCCACAAGCCTTCAGGCACAGGGCTGTAGAGCTGGCTGGCGCGAATCAGCGGGCCATCGAGGGCGTGCATGGCGCGCTGCAATGCGGTGCTGAGCAGGCGGGCGCGGTCCTTGGTGTACTTGGATGCGATGCGTGCCACGATCTGTTTGTAACCCATCGCCAGCTGGGTTTGCAGGGCCTGGCAGAGGTTGACGATCTTGCGCGAGCGGTCATCCAGCACGATGGCCTGTTGCAGGAAGTGCCGCTCCAGGTGCTTGCAGACGTAATACACCTCGGGGCGCAGCAATTCGAGCAATTGCAGGCGATTGTCGCTGGGCGTGAGCAACTGGTTGAGTTCGCCAAGGGCCTGGTACAACAGGCGGGCGGTTTCGCCGATGTTGGCCTTGGGCAGGTCGGCGATCCAGCGCTTGAGGTCGCGCGGCGTGGCTTCGCAGAACGACAGGCGCGATTGCGTCGGGGACAGGACACGCAGCAACTGGAGAGGGCTGGTCTCATTCATGCCGTGGACGGGCTCCGGCGGGAAACAAACGTGATGTTCCAACTCTAGCAGTTGTAGCCGAAGGAGGTGCGCTATCTATGCTGGATACCCTGTGGGAGCGAGCTTGCTCGCGATGACGCCAGGACAGTCGCCATCGAGGTGACTGTTATATCGCCATCGCGAGCAAGCTCGCTCCCACATTTGATCTTTTACTCAGGCCTTTGGCAGTGCCAGGCCTTGGCCCATCTGCACCGGCGAACCGGCCACCAGGCTTTCAACCCATTTCACCTGGTTCGGCCCGAACAGTACGATGGCCGTGGAACCCAGCTTGAAGCGCCCCAGTTCGGCCCCTTTTTCCAGGTGGATCGGTGCACGGGCCGCTTCGTCGTAGCGGAACGTCTTCAGTTCACGCTTGGGCGGCGTGACCAAACCGGCCCAGACGGTCTCGATCGAGGCCACGATCATCGCTCCCACCAGCACCACGGCCATTGGCCCGCGTTCGGTGTCGAAGATGCACGCCACGCGTTCGTTGCGGGCGAACAGCTCCGGCACGTTTTCGGCCGTGGTCTGGTTCACCGAGAAAATCCGTCCGGGAATGTAGACCATCTCCCGCAGGGTGCCGGCCAGCGGCATGTGCACGCGGTGGTAGTCCTTCGGGGACAGGTAGATCGTGGCGAAATCACCGCCCATGAACGGCGCGGCATTGGCCGCATCGCCGCCCAGCAGCTCCAGTACGCTGAAGCTGTGGCCCTTGGCCTGGAACACCCGGCCATGCTCGATCGGGCCAAGCTGGCTGACCGCGCCGTCGGCCGGGCAGAGGATCGCGCCCGGGGTTTCGTCCAGCGGCCGCGCGCCGTCTTTCAGGGCGCGGGTGAAGAACGCGTTGAAGTGTTCGTAGGCGGTCAGGTCTTCCACCAAGGCCTGGGACATGTCCACTTGATAGCGCTTGGCGAACCACGCGGTGAAGGCATTCTTGAACCAGCGCACGCGGCATTCGGCAATGCAACCGGCCAGCCGCGACAGCAGGTGGTGGGGCAGCAGGTACTGAGAGAGGATGAACAAACGGTTTTTCATTAACGGTCCTTAAGAGCCTTCAACGTTCGATGGGGGTGTCGGGGTGGTTGCCCCATTCGCCCCAGGAACCGGCATAGCCTTTGACCCTCGGATAACCGAGCGCCTTGGCCACAAGATAGGTGAAGCCAGAACGATGGTGGGTCTGGCAGTGGGTGATGATTTCTTTGTCGGGCGTGATGCCCAGTTGTTCGAGGATCTGCGGCATATCCTTGCGGATGCGCAGGCTGCGGGCCTGGTCCATGCCGGCCGTCCATTCGAAATTGACTGCGCCGGGAATGTGCCCGCCCCTGGCCGCGACGACTTTCTCGCCGGAGTACTCCAGTGGGCCGCGCGCGTCCCAGATGGCCAGGTCGGCGGCGCCGAGGCGGCTTTGCAGGTATTCGCGGGTGGCGGTTGGCGCGTCGTGCAACGTGAGGCTCACTGAGCCGTCGCCGGGCGCGGGTGCGTCTGTGGACACCGGCAGGCCCTCGTCCAGCCAGGCCAGCAGGCCGCCGTCGAGGTAGTGGTAGTTGCCGTGGCCGATCACGTCCAGCAGCCAGATGAACCGTCCGGCCCAACCGCCGCCTTCATCGTCGTACACCACGTACACCGCGTCCGGGTGGTGCCCGAGTTCGCCGAACAGGGCCTCCAGGTCGGCTTTTGCCGGCAACAGGCCCGGCGCCGGTGGCTGGCCCAGTTGCGTGCGCTTGGGGTCGACGAAGCGGGCGCCGGGAATGTGCCCGGTGCTGTAGCGGGCGGCGCTGGTCAGGTCCACCAGGATCAGTTCGCGGGCGTCGAGGCGCGGCAGCAGCTCGCTCGGCTCGATCACCAGCGGCAAGCCAGAGAAGTCAGGCATGTGAGGTCTCCAGGGGCGCAAAGGGAAAGGATTGTAGCAAGTTCAACGGCCCCGGTTGGTAAAGGTGTGCAGGGCCCTTTCGATGCATTGCACGGTTTTGCCGAAGGCCTGCACGGTGACGTCCGAGAAAGGGCCGCCGCCCTGGTCCACGACGACGAGCATGATCACCCGGCCGTTGCAGGTCAGTGAGCGCAGCAGCAGGTGCTCGCCCTTGAACAGGGCGCGCAGGCCCGGCGGCAGTAACGCGGAGAACTGGGCATTGTTGTCCGGGTTCAGGCGTACCTGGGCCTGTTGGGCCAGCAACCGCTGCAAGACCTTGCTCTGTGCGATGGGGAAACTCATCGCCGCGACCTCTTTCGCCAGGCCGGCGGTTTGGTGCACGCGCACGCTGGTCTGGCTGCGGTCGGCCATCAGGATCATCACCCGGCGCATGCCGCAGGCCACCAGCACATCGCGAGCCGAACTGGTCAGGTGCATGGCGTTGCTGAACGGGCTCGGTTCCACCAGCAGGGCCGAGCATTGCTTGCGCCACTGGCTCAGGTCCGGGGCGCTGGGCGGGGGCGTCGACCGTTGGCCGGGCTGGACGCGGCGACTGCCCCAGGGCCAGATCAGGGCCTCGGCCGGGTGCCAGAGGTCTGGCATGGCGTGTTGCCGGGCGCTGTTGGCGGCTTGTTGGTGCAGTTGCTGCTGGACATCGTCCATTGAAATTTGCAGATACAAACTGGTGAGGTATTGCCAGCGGGCGATGTGGGGGGCGTCCCAGGCCTGGTGCGCGGAAAGGGCCAGGCCGTTGGCCAGCAGCACGGTGTTGGCCGGCTGATTGAGCCAGCGCCGCAGGGTCGGGTCATCGTCCAGGCGATTCTGCTGGCGCAACGGGTGCTCGCTGTCCCGAGCGATACGCAGCACTTTCACCAATTCGCGCCGTTCGTTGAGCAGCAAGCGGTAGCCTTGCACCACCCAGATCGGCAGGCGCCAGGCTTCGACCACGCCCAGGCAGATCTCCAGCAGGCCGACGCCGAACAGTTCGTGCTCGACCTGGCTGGCCGACTGGCCTTTATGGATGACCCGCAGCTCCCACTCCCCGAGCAGCCGCGGGTGCGTCAGGGCCAGGGGCCAGAGCGGCGAGAGGAACAGCAGGCTGCCCCAGTGGATGTCCTGCCACAACCGCGCCAGGCGGCTGGAGAAAAAACCGTTGGCCTGTTGCGTGGCGTGCTGGCTGATCAGTTGCAGTTGGCGCAGGGTCACGGGGATCTGCTGCTCGGGCAGCGAAGGCAGGCGCGCGAGCAATTGCTCGGTGCGCTTGAGGCCGAGGCGGTTGAGGGCGACTTCAAGGTTTTCCGCCGGTTCGGCGAGGCTGCCATGGGTGTGATGGTTGGCTTCGCGGATGACGCTCAGGGCCAGGGCTGGGCTTTCCTGCATCAGCTCGGCGATGTCGCGCAACGAGCGGCGGCTGTCGGCAAGCGCCTTGCAGACCAGGTCGTGGCTGGCCTGGGGCACCGGCAGGTGGACACCCTGGAGCAGCTTTACCCAGCCTTCGAGGGTGGACGGTCTTGGAGTCGGGACGTTCGATACATTAGCCATGGTTGGACGCGATCATCCCATGAATTATCTACGCCCGGAACGGGGCAAATTGGCTTTTCGCCGGAACTGGCTATAGTCTGGCGCAGTTTTGCCGATAAGTAGAAGAAGAGATTTTTCAGCTTCCGAATATGACCTTGAACCCGACTTAAATAAGTACTTTCTATCTATGGCTAAAATTATCGGCATCATTGTCGTGTTCGCGAGCGTGCTCGGCGGATACGTGCTCTCCCATGGCAAGATTGCCGCCCTGATCCAGCCCTTCGAGGTGATGATCATCGGCGGTGCGGCCTTTGGCGCTTTCCTGCAGGCCAACCCTGGCTATATGACCATGCACGTGATCAAGAAATCCTTGACCATGTTCAGCTCGCGCTTCACCCATACCTTCTACATCGAGGTGCTGGGGCTGGTGTACGAGATCCTCAACAAAAGCCGCCGCGAAGGCATGATGGCGATCGAAGGCGATATCGAAGACGCCGCCGCCAGCCCGATCTTCGCCAAGTACCCAGCCGTGCTCAAGGACGCCCGCATGACGGCGTTCATCTGCGATTACCTGCGGATCATGTCCTCGGGCAACATGGCGCCCCATGAGCTCGAAGGGCTGTTCGACATGGAGCTCTACAACCTGAAGGAAGACCTGGAACACCCATCCCACGCGGTCACCGGCATCGCTGATGGCATGCCCGGCTTCGGTATCGTTGCGGCGGTACTGGGGATCGTGGTGACCATGGCGTCCCTGGGCGAAGGCGACCAGGCGTCCATCGGCTTGCACGTGGGTGCGGCGCTGGTGGGGACCTTCTTCGGTATCCTGGCGGCGTATGGCTTCTTCGGCCCCCTGGCCCATTCCCTGGCCCATGACGCCAAGGAAGAACTGAACGTCTACGAGGCCATCAAGGCCTCCCTGGTAGCGTCTGCCTCGGGCATGCCGCCGTCGCTGGCGGTGGAGTTCGGCCGCAAGGTCCTGTACCCGGCGCACCGTCCAAGCTTCGCCGAGCTGGAACAAGCAGTTCGCGGTCGCTGATATGGAAAATAACCAGCCGATCATCATCAAGCGTGTCAAGCGCATCGCCGCTGGACACCACGGGGGTGCCTGGAAAATCGCCTTCGCCGACTTCGCGACGGCGATGATGGCGTTCTTCCTGGTGCTGTGGCTGCTGTCCACGGCCACCCCGGAGCAGAAAATCGCCATCGCCGGTTACTTCAAGGACCCAATCGGCTTCTCCGAAAGTGGCACGCCCTACATCATCGACCTGGGTGGTTCGCCGACCCTGGCGCCGGACAATACCCTCAACCCTGAAGTCAAGTCCCAGCCACAGCCCGACAAGGTGACGGTGGACACCGATCAGGTCGAGGGCATGGCCGAGCAGGTCGAGCGCGAGCGCCTGGAATTGCTGCTGCAGGAGTTGCAGAACAAGGTCGACGAGAACCCGCAATTGCAGAAGTTCAAGGACCAGATCCTGTTCGAGATCACGCCGAACGGCTTGCGCATCCAGATCACGGATGCCGAGAACCGGCCGATGTTCGACTCCGGCAGCGCGCGCCTGAAGCCTTATTTCGAGGACATCCTGCTGGCCATGGCCGACACCATCAAGGCGGTGCCGAACAAGATCAGCATCAGCGGCCATACCGACGCCAAGCCGTACGTCGGCAAGGGTGACTACGGTAACTGGGAGCTCTCTGCCAACCGCGCCAACGCCGCACGTCGCGCCCTGGTGGCTGGCAGTTATCCGGATGAGCAGGTGGCGCGGGTGGTCGGTTATGCCTCCTCGGCATTGTTCGACCGCAAGGACCCGTTCAACCCGATCAACCGGCGTATCGACATCGTGGTGCTGACCAAGAAGGCTCAAAAAGCCATCGAAGGTTCGCAAACCAACGACCCGGCGCCAGACCCTGTCCAGGGTCAGGGCGCCCCCGGTGAAGCCCCGGCAACGCCGTCAGGCGCGGCGGTGGACCCGAACGCGTTGCCGGCGGACCAGCAACCGGTGCCGGCCCACGAACTGCGCGAACGGTTGAACCTGTTTGACGATGCGGCGCCCAAACCGCCCGCAACGCCTGGGCAGTGACCCATGAAAAAGCCGACATGACTGTCGGCTTTTTTTTATCTTTCGCAATTCCCGTGGCGAGGGAGCTTGCTCCCGCCGGGCTGCAAAGCAGTCCTTTTGGTGAGCGCTTCGCGCTCAAGCGGGAGCAAGCTCCCTCGCCACGGAAATTGTGTATTCCTACAGTCAGTAACTGCTGTCCGGCAAGCTGGCGATGATCGAGCGGTAGCTGTTCATCCGTTGTTGGTGCACGCGGCCTTCTTCCAGGGCCTTGAGCAGGGCGCAACCGGGTTCGCGGTCGTGCTTGCAGTCGCGGAAGCGGCAGGTACCGATCAACTCGTTGAACTCGATGAAACCGGCTTCCACATCGGCCCGGCTGACGTGGCCCAGGCCGAATTCGCGGATGCCCGGCGAGTCGATCAGTTCACCGCCGCCGGGGAAGTGGAACAACCGCGCGGTGGTGGTGGTATGGGTGCCCTGGCCGGACAGTTCGGAAAGCGGCCCGACCCGGGTCTCGACCTCTGGCAGCAGGCTGTTGACCAGAGACGACTTGCCGACCCCGGACTGGCCGACGAACACACTGATGCGCCCGTCCAGTTGCCGTTGCAACTGCTCCATGCCGTTGCCGTGGTGGGCCGAGACTTCCAGCACCGGATAGCCCAGGTCCCGATAGACCGACAGCAGGGCGTTCAGCGCCGGGGCGTTGTGCGCGTCGATCAGGTCGAACTTGTTGAGCAGCAACAACGGGCGGATGCCGGCATGTTCGGCGGCCACCAGGTAACGGTCGATCAGGTTGGCATGGGGCTCGGGCAACGGGGCGAACACGATGACGATCATGTCGACGTTGGCCGCCACCGGCTTGAGCTGGCCGCGGCTGTCCGGACGGCACAGCTCGGTGTGGCGCGGCAATTGCGCCACGATCACGCCGATGCCCTGGTTGCCGGCGCGCCAGACCACCTGGTCGCCGGTGACCAGTGCCGGCAGGTTGGCCCGCAGATGGCAGCGGAACACCTGGCCGGCCAACTCGCCTTCGCGGGCCTCGACCTCGACCTGCACACCGAAGTGCGCGATCACCAGGCCGGTCTGTTCAGGGCCCAGGTCGCCACCCTCCAGGGCCTCGACAGCGCTGGATTCGCGCTTGGCGGCGCGGGCGGCGCGTTCGCCCTGGATCTTTTCGATGCGCCAGTTCTGACGACGATTGAGTTGGCGTTTGGCCATGGGTGTTCCGTATGAAGAAATGCAGCGATTAGGTAAAACGGCCGCGAGTTTAGCACGCCCGAGGGCCGGCCTAGGCTAAACTGCTGGGCTACGCCGAGGAGCCCCCCATGCAAAATCCGCAGAACCTGATCTGGATCGACCTGGAAATGACCGGTCTGAACCCTGACACCGACGTCATCATCGAAATGGCCACCATCGTCACCGACAGCGACCTCAACACCCTGGCCGAAGGCCCGGTGATTGCGATCCATCACAGCGACGAAATCCTCGCCGGCATGGACGAATGGAATACCCGCCAGCACGGCGGCTCGGGCCTGACCCAGCGAGTGCGCGACAGCAAGATCAGCATGGCCGAGGCCGAGGCCCAGACCATCGCCTTCCTGGAGCAGTGGGTGCCGAAAGGCAAGTCGCCGATCTGCGGCAACAGCATCTGCCAGGACCGCCGCTTCCTTTATACCCACATGAAATCCCTGGAAAGCTACTTCCATTACCGCAACCTGGACGTCTCCACCCTCAAGGAACTGGCGGCTCGCTGGGCGCCACACGTGCGTGACAGTTTCCAGAAAGGCGGCAGCCACCTGGCCCTGGACGACATCCGCGAGTCCATCGCCGAGTTGCAGCATTACCGCAAGCATTTCATCAAGTTCTGACCGGCACCCAGCGAGATTGCTGTTGTGGCGAGGGAGCTTGCTCCGCTCTTGTGGCGAGGGGATTTATCCCCGTTGGGCTGCGTAGCAGCCCCAAAAACCTGATACCCCGTGTGTCAGGTCGCTTGGTCAGGCGTATCAGGGGCTGCTGCGCAGCCCAACGGGGATAAATCCCCTCGCCACGGGTTCCGTGTTGGGGATGTCGGAGCTGCCCTCTTTTGGTGCCTGTCCGAAATGGCTAGACTGCGCGCCCTCCTGCAAGGACCGCCATCATGTTGTTGATGCTTTACCTGATCGCCATCACCGCCGAAGCCATGACCGGCGCCCTGTCTGCCGGGCGTCGCGGCATGGACTGGTTTGGCGTGGTGCTGATTGCCTGCGTCACCGCGCTGGGTGGCGGCTCGGTGCGTGACGTGTTGCTCGGGCATTACCCGCTCACCTGGGTCAAACACCCGGAGTACCTGGTGCTGACCACCGCGGCGGCGATGCTGACGGTTTTCCTGGCGCGCTGGATGCGCCATCTGCGCTCGTTGTTCCTGGTGCTCGACGCCCTGGGTCTGGTGGCGTTCACCCTGATCGGCTGCATGACGGCCCTGGAAATGGGCCACGGCATGCTGGTGGCCTCGGTCAGCGGGGTGATCACCGGGGTGTTTGGCGGCATCCTGCGGGACATCTTCTGCAACGATATTCCACTGATCTTCCGCCGCGAGTTGTACGCCAGCGTCTCGTTTGCCGCGGCGTGGTGCTACCTGCTCTGTGTCTACCTGCAATTGCCGAGCGAACAGGCGATCCTCATCACCTTGTTCGGCGGTTTCCTGCTGCGGCTCCTGGCGATCCGCTTTCACTGGGAAATGCCCAAGTTCGTCTATAACGACGAGGTCTGACGTTGCGCATGCTGGCGCAGCGCCCATTCGACATGTTCGCGCACCAATTCCGAGGGGTAGTCGCGCCGCGCTTCCAGCGCCTGCAACACCGGGATGGTTGAGGGGGCGTTGCCCAGGCCGACCGCCAGGTTGCGCAGCCAGCGTTCGTAGCCGGCCCGCCGCAGCGGCGAGCCTTCGGTGCTGCTGAGGAACGTTTGCTCGTCCCACAGGAACAGCTCGGCCAGGCCGGCGTTGTCGAGGTTATGGCGAGGCTTGAAGTCGCTCTCGCCAGAGGGGCGGGCGAAGCGGTTCCAGGGGCAGACGATCTGGCAGTCGTCGCAACCGAACACTCGGTTGCCGATCAACGGTCGCAATGCCTCCGGAATGGCGCTTTTGAGCTCGATGGTCAGGTAGGAAATGCAGCGACGGGCATCCAGCACGTAGGGCCCGACGAAGGCGTTCGTCGGACAAATGTCCAGGCAGGCGGTGCATTTTCCACAATGCTCGCTGGCATGGGGTGGATCTGTCGGCAGCGGCAGGTCGACGAACAGCTCGCTCAGGAAGAAGTAACTGCCGGCCTTGCGGTTCAGTACCAGGGTGTTTTTACCGATCCAGCCAAGCCCGGCCTGTTCGGCGATGGCTTTCTCCAGGACCGGAGCGCTGTCGACGAAGGCGCGATAACCGAAGGGGCCGATGACGGCCTGGATTTTTTCGGCCAGTTGTTGCACGCGCTTGCGGATCAATTTGTGGTAATCGCGGCCCAATGCATAACGCGAGACGTAGGCTTTTTCCGGTTGGCCGAGCATTTGCGCCATCTGGGTGTCGCCCGGCAGGTAGTCCATACGCAGGGACACCACCCGCAGGGTGCCGGGCACCAGCTCTTCGGGGTGCGAGCGCTTGCTGCCATGGGCGCCCATGTAGTCCATTTCGCCGTGGTAGCCCGCTTCGAGCCAGCGTTGCAGGTGCCGTTCATGCTCGGCGAGGTCCAGGCCGCTGATGCCGACCTGCTGGAAGCCCAGCTCGCGGCCCCACTCCTTGATGGATTGGGCGAGGGCGGGGAGGTCTGTGGGGATGGCGGGCATGAGGCGAGAGAAACCGGAGCTGAGATGCGTATAATTCTGCCAGACATCGGAGCCCGAAGACGCATGCCGCACACTAAAGATGATTTTCCCGACGCGCTGTACAGCGCCGCGCAAGTGCGGGCCCTCGACGCGCTGATCGCGGCAGGCACCACGGGCTTCGAATTGATGCAGCGCGCGGCCCGCGCCACCTGGCGCGCAATCGTCCGGCGCTGGCCCGATGCCCGTGAATTGACCGTACTTGCCGGTCACGGCAACAACGCCGGCGACGGCTACCTGGTTGCGACCCTGGCGCGCCGTGCGGGCTGGACGGTGCGGGTGCTGGCGGTGGGCGAGCCCCGGCGATTGCAGGGGGATGCCGCCAATGCCCACGCCGAAGCCATTGCCGTGGGTGTACCGGTGGAGCCGTGGTCGGACGAATCCGCATTGCGCGGCGTGCTGCTGGACGCATTGCTCGGCACTGGCCTGAACGGCGAGGTTCGCGAACCGTATGTGCGTGCCATTGACACCATTAACGTCAGTGGCCTGCCGGTGGCGGCGGTGGACATCCCCTCGGGCTTGTGTGCCGACACCGGAAGAGTGCTGGGCACGGCGGTGACGGCCGACCTGACCGTCACCTTCATCGGTCTGAAGCTGGGGCTGTTCACCGGCGAAGCGGCGGACCGGGTCGGTGAGCCGGTGTTCAACGACCTGCAGGCCGACCCGGATCTCGTCGAGTCGGCGCCGGTCAGCGCTCGACTGGTCTCGGCGCACAATCTGCCACGCCTGGCATCGCGCGCCGCCACCGCCCACAAGGGCAAGTTCGGCCATGTGTTGCTGATCGGCGGCGATCGGGGTTTTGGCGGCGCGATCCAGATGAGCGCCGAAAGCGCCCTGCGCTGCGGCGCGGGCATGGTCTCCATGGCCACCCGCAGCGAGCATGTAGCGTCGGCCTTGACGCGCTTGCCCGAGGTCATGGTGCAGGGCACGCATTCGGCCAACCAATTGATGGGCCTGCTTAAGCAAGCCAGTGTCGTGGTGGTCGGTCCGGGCCTGGGCCAGGCCGCGTGGGGGCGCAGCCTGTTGTCGGCGGCGGCCAATGCGCCGCTGCCGCAGGTCTGGGATGCCGATGCGCTGAACCTGCTGGGCAGCGGCGCTGTCAGTCTGCCGGGGGATTGTGTCATCACACCGCATCCGGGGGAGGCGGCGCGGTTGCTGGGGATATCCACGGCCCAGGTGCAGGCTGACCGTCCGGCGGCGGCCCGTGCGCTGAGCGAACAGTACGCCGCTACGGTCGTCCTCAAGGGCGCCGGCAGCCTGATTGCCAGCCCGGACGGTCGCCTGGCGGTGTGCTGCCAGGGCCATCCAGCCATGGCCACCGCCGGCCTGGGAGATGTCCTGGCCGGGGTGGTCGGTGCGTTGCTGGCCCAGGGAATGGAAGGGTTCGAGGCTGCCTGTCTGGCGGTATGGCTGCACGCCAATGCCGGTGCCCAGGCCGGTCAGTCGGGCCGGGGGTGGCAGCGACCGACCTGATCCCGGCCATTCGTCAGTTGTTGGAGGAGCATTCACCGTGTCTGAAGTAACCCTGTACGTGGCGGACGAAGACGCCATGACGGAATTCGGTGCGCGCATCGCACGCACCACGGCGGGCCATGGCCTGATTTTTCTCGAAGGTGATCTTGGTGCGGGGAAAACCACCTTGTCCCGTGGCATCATTCGTGGCCTCGGCCACGTCGGCTCGGTAAAAAGCCCTACGTTCACCTTGGTCGAGCCCTACGAGATCGGCGACATACGCGCTTTTCATTTCGACCTGTATCGGTTGGTGGACCCGCAAGAGCTGGAATTTCTCGGTATCCGCGATTATTTCGAAGATGACGCCTTATGCCTGATCGAATGGCCCGACAAGGGTGCAGGCTTTTTGCCAAAGCCTGACCTGACCATTACCATTGGCGCGCAGAATGGCGGGCGTTCGCTGAAACTGACGCCGCAAGGCTCGCGTGGCGAGTCGTGGTGTGCCGCGTTGGCATTGGAAAACTATTGATGATGGGGTTTGGTATGCGCTTTCGCGCGGTGGTTGCTGTCGTAGGACTGTTGCTTACGGCACTGGCCGTCGATGCTGTGGCCGAGACAAAGGTCAGCAGCGTTCGCCTCTGGCGGGCGCCGGATAACACTCGACTGGTGTTCGACCTGACGGGGCCGGTGCAGCATAGCGTTTTCACCCTGACCGCCCCCGACCGCCTGGTGATCGACATCAATGGCGCCTCCCTGGGCGCGCCGCTGAACATCGCCACTGCCAATACGCCGATTACCGCGATGCGGTCGGCCCAGCGTACGCCCACCGACCTGCGGGTGGTCATCGACCTGAAAAAGGCCGTGACCCCGAAGAGCTTCACCCTGGCCCCCAATGCCCAGTACGGCAACCGCCTGGTGGTGGACCTGTTCGACAACCCGGCCGACGCCGCGCCGCCACCACCACCGCCGACCAATGTCGCCACGGTGCCTGCGGTGCCGGTGACCCCGGCCGAACCTGCAATCAAGCTACCACCGGCACCGGCCGGCAAGCGCGACATCATCGTGGTGATCGACGCTGGCCACGGCGGCGAAGACCCAGGTGCCTCAGGCTCGCGTGGGCAGCGTGAAAAAGACGTGGTGCTGTCCATCGCCCGTGAGCTGCAACGCCAAGTCAACGGCATGAAAGGTTTCCGCGCCGAGCTGACCCGTACCGGCGACTACTTCATTCCGTTGCGCGGGCGTACCGAAATCGCCCGCAAGAAAGGCGCCGACCTGTTCGTCTCCATCCACGCCGACGCCGCACCTTCCGCGGCGGCATTTGGGGCGTCGGTGTTTGCCTTGTCCGACCGGGGCGCCACGTCCGAGACCGCCCGCTGGCTGGCCGACAGTGAAAACCGCTCCGACCTGATCGGCGGTGCCGGCAACGTCAGCCTCGATGACAAGGACCGCATGCTCGCCGGCGTATTGCTCGACCTGTCGATGACCGCCTCGTTGACCTCCAGCCTGAACGTCGGCCAGAAGGTCCTGAGCAACATCGGTCGGGTCACGCCGCTGCACAAGCAGCGCGTCGAACAGGCCGGGTTCATGGTGCTCAAGTCGCCGGATATCCCCTCGATCCTGGTGGAAACCGGCTTCATCTCCAACTCCAACGAAGCGTCGAAGCTGTCGTCGGCCAGCCACCAGCAGGCGCTGGCCCGTTCCATCAGCAGCGGTGTGCGGCAGTTCTTCCAGCAGAACCCGCCACCGGGTACCTACATCGCCTGGCTGCGCGACTCCGGCAAGATCGCCCAGGGCCCGCGGGACCATCGGGTCAGCCCGGGCGAGACCCTGGCGATGATCGCGGTGCGCTACCAGGTGTCGCCCGCCGCGCTGCGCAGTGCCAACAACCTCAAGAGTGACGAACTGAAGATCGGCCAGACCCTGACCATTCCCGGCAACGAAGTGGCGTCCAAGCAATGAGCGATGAAGTGATCGGCAGCAACGCCCGCATCGAGCTGCTCAGCCCGCGATTGGCGAACCAGATCGCGGCCGGCGAGGTGGTCGAGCGCCCGGCGTCGGTGATCAAGGAATTGCTGGAAAACAGCCTCGACTCCGGCGCCAAGCGGATCGATGTGGATGTCGAGCAGGGTGGCGTCAAGCTGTTGCGGGTGCGCGATGACGGCGGCGGTATCTCCTCCGATGACCTGCCGCTGGCCCTGGCGCGCCACGCCACCAGCAAGATTCGCGACCTGGAAGACCTTGAACGGGTCATGAGCCTGGGGTTTCGCGGCGAGGCGCTGGCGTCCATCAGCTCGGTGTCGCGCTTGACCCTCACGTCCCGTACCCGCGACGCCGACCAGGCCTGGCAGGTCGAGACCGAAGGCCGGGACATGGCGTCCCGAGTCCAGCCGGCCGCCCATCCGGTGGGCACGTCGGTGGAAGTGCGCGACCTGTTTTTCAATACCCCGGCGCGGCGCAAGTTTCTCAAGGCCGAGAAAACCGAATTCGATCACCTGCAAGAAGTCATCAAGCGCCTGGCCCTGGCGCGTTTTGACGTGGCGTTCCATTTGCGCCACAACGGCAAGACCATCCTCAGCCTGCACGAGGCCCATGATGACGCGGCCCGCGCCCGGCGCGTGGGGGCGGTGTGCGGCGCGGGCTTCCTCGAACAGGCGTTGCCCATCGAGGTGGAGCGCAACGGTCTGCGGCTGTGGGGCTGGGTCGGGTTGCCGACCTTTTCCCGCAGTCAGGCCGACTTGCAGTATTTCTACGTGAACGGTCGGGCGGTGCGCGACAAGCTGGTGGCCCACGCGGTGCGCCAGGCGTATCGCGATGTGCTGTTCAACGGCCGGCACCCGACCTTCGTGCTGTTTTTCGAAGTCGACCCGGCGGTGGTGGACGTCAACGTGCACCCGACCAAGCACGAAGTGCGCTTCCGTGACGGCCGCATGGTCCACGATTTCCTGTATGGCACCTTGCACCGCGCCTTGGGCGATGTGCGGCCGGAAGACCAGCTCGCGGCGCCGGCCGCGGTGGGTGGCATGGTCCGGCCCACGGGGCTGGAGGCGGGCGAGTTCGGTCCCCAGGGCGAAATGCGCCTGGCGGCCAATGCGCTGCTGGAGCAGCCCCAGCCCCAGCCAAGCTACAACCCGGCCGGCAGCGGTGCCGGCAGCGGCTATCAATACCAATACACACCACGCCCGCAATCGACTGTACCGGCAGCCGAGGCCCAGGCGGCCTACCGCGAGTTTTTCAAGCCGCTGCCTGAAGCCGGTGCCACGGCCTTGCCCGACGGCCAGGGCGACATTCCGCCCTTGGGTTACGCCTTGGCGCAGCTCAAGGGCATCTACATCCTTTCGGAAAACGCCCAGGGCCTGGTCCTGGTGGACATGCATGCCGCCCACGAGCGGATCATGTACGAGCGGCTGAAAATCGCCATGGCCAGCGAAGGCCTCAGCGGCCAGCCACTGCTGGTGCCCGAATCCCTGGCCGTCAGCCAGCGCGAGGCCGATTGCGCCGAAGAGCACGTGGGCTGGTTCCAGCGCCTGGGCTTCGAATTGCAGCGCCTGGGCCCGGAAACCCTGGCGATCCGCCAGATTCCAGCTTTGCTGAAGCAGGCCGAGGCCAATCGGTTGGTCAGCGACGTGCTGGCGGACCTGATGGAGTACGGCACCAGCGACCGCATCCAGGCGCACCTGAACGAACTGCTCGGCACCATGGCCTGCCACGGCGCGATTCGCGCCAACCGGCGCCTGGCCCTGCCGGAAATGAACGGCCTGCTGCGGGATATGGAAAACACCGAGCGCAGCGGCCAATGCAACCATGGCCGGCCGACCTGGACCCAATTGGGCCTGGATGACCTGGACAAACTGTTCTTGCGCGGTCGTTGATGAGCCAGTTGCCACCCGCGATTTTCCTGATGGGGCCGACCGCCGCCGGCAAGACCGACCTGGCCATCGAACTGACCAAGGTCTTGCCCTGCGAGCTGATCAGCGTCGACTCGGCGCTGGTCTACCGAGGCATGGACATCGGCACCGCCAAGCCGTCCAAGGCGCTGCTGGCCGAATTTCCCCACCGCCTGATCGATATTCTCGACCCGGCCGAGGCCTATTCGGCGGCGGATTTTCGTCGCGACGCGCTCCAGGCCATGGACGAGATCACCGCGCGCGGCAAGATCCCACTGCTGGTGGGCGGCACCATGCTGTATTACAAAGCCTTGGTGGACGGCCTGGCGGACATGCCAGCGGCCGATCCCGAGGTCCGCGCGCAGATCGAAGAAGAGGCCGCGCGCCTTGGCTGGCAGGTCCTGCACGCGCAATTGGCGCTGATCGACCCGGAATCGGCCGCGCGCATTCATCCCAACGATCCGCAGCGGCTCAGCCGGGCGCTGGAGGTTTATCGGGTCAGTGGCCTGAGCATGACTGCCCTGCGCCAGCGACAATCTGCGCAAAGTACTGAAGCAGCCGCTTCGGGACTGCAACAATTGCCCTATACTGTCGCGAATCTGGCCATCGCTCCGGCGAGCCGGCAAGTGCTGCACCGGCGAATTGAACAAAGATTCACATTAATGTTGGAACAGGGATTCATCGACGAGGTCGTAGCCCTGCGTAAGCGAAGTGACCTGCATGCCGGGTTGCCGTCTATACGTGCTGTGGGTTACCGCCAGGTCTGGGATTACCTTGACGGCAAGCTGACGTCAGCCGAGATGCAGGAGCGTGGGATCATTGCCACGCGCCAATTGGCGAAACGCCAGTTCACCTGGCTGCGCAGCTGGACTGACCTGCATTGGCTCGACAGTCTCGATTGCGACAATCTGCCACGCGCCTTGAAATACCTCGGGACCATCTCCATATTGAGCTGAGTCCTTGCAATTGCCGTCTATCCTTGGGGGTGTGACGGCCCAAGCCATCTGATTCCGATTTTTATTATTGATCCTTAAAGGAGTGCGGCACATGTCAAAAGGGCATTCGCTACAAGACCCTTACTTGAACACTTTACGTAAAGAAAAAGTTGGGGTGTCCATCTATCTCGTCAACGGGATCAAACTGCAAGGCACGATCGAGTCTTTCGACCAGTTCGTCATCCTTCTGAAAAACACCGTCAGCCAGATGGTCTACAAGCACGCGATCTCCACCGTTGTGCCAGTTCGTCCAATTCGTCTGCCTAGCGCAACCGAATCCGAAGGCGGTGACGCTGAACCGGGTAACGCCTGATAGGAGCCTCCTTTGTTCTTTGAGCGCCACGGTGGTGGTGAACGGACCATTCTCGTTCACCTGGATGGACAGGACCCTGAGGCGCGCGAAGATCCGCAGGAGTTTCAGGAATTGGCACTTTCGGCCGGCGCCGAGACCGTCGCGTTCTTCAACGTGCCGCGTCATCGGCCAACCGCCAAGTTCCTGATCGGCAGTGGCAAGGTCGAGGAGTTGCGCGACCTGATCAAGGCCGAGCACGTCGATTTGGTGATTTTCAATCACATCCTCACGCCTAGCCAGGAACGCAACCTCGAACGTGTCTTCGAGTGTCGCGTGATCGACCGTACCGGTCTGATTCTCGATATCTTCGCCCAACGCGCCCGCACCCATGAGGGCAAGCTCCAGGTCGAACTGGCCCAGCTTGAGCACATGAGTACGCGGCTGGTTCGCGGCTGGACTCACCTTGAGCGGCAAAAGGGCGGTATCGGCCTGCGCGGCCCGGGTGAAACCCAGTTGGAAACCGACCGGCGCCTGTTGCGGGTTCGCCTGCGCCAGATCAAGGGGCGCCTGGAAAAGGTCCGCAGCCAACGCGAACAATCGCGACGCGGCCGCAAGCGCGCGGAGATCCCGACGGTTTCACTGGTGGGTTATACCAACGCCGGCAAATCGACCCTGTTCAACAACGTCACCCAATCCGACGTCTATGCCGCCGACCAGTTGTTCGCCACGCTCGACCCGACCCTGCGCCGGCTCGACCTGGACGACCTCGGGCCGATCGTGCTGGCCGACACCGTGGGCTTCATCCGTCACTTGCCGCACAAACTGGTCGAGGCTTTCCGGGCTACGCTCGAAGAGTCGAGCAACTCCGACCTGCTGCTGCACGTGATCGATGCCGCCGAGCCGGACCGGATGCTGCAGATCGAGCAGGTGATGGTGGTGCTGGGCGAGATCGGGGCCCAGGACTTGCCGATCCTCGAGGTATACAACAAACTCGATTTGCTCGAGGGCGTGGAGCCGCAGATCCAGCGCGATGCCGACGGCAAGCCGCAACGGGTCTGGTTGTCGGCCCGCGACGGCAGCGGCCTGGACCTGCTCAAGCAGGCCGTGGCCGAGCTGCTCGGCGACGATCTGTTCGTGGGGACCCTGAAGTTGCCGCAACGTTTCGCCCGGCTGCGTGCCCAGTTCTTCGAGCTGGGCGCGGTGCAGAAAGAAGAACACGACGACGAAGGCACCTGCCTGCTGGCGGTGCGCCTGCCTCGATCGGAGCTGAACCGTCTGGTCAGTCGCGAAGGACTGCAACCGATGGAATTCATCGAGCAACACACTTTGCAATAAAAGCCTGAGAAAGCGGTGTCAGGCATTCTGTAGCATTGGTCGGCGCGCCGTGGGTGCGTCTTTGCTTTATCAGATGGAGAGCGCTATGGCTTGGAATGAGCCGGGTGGCAACTCGAACAATCAGGATCCTTGGGGTGGCAAGCGTCGTAACAACGGCGACCGCAAGGGGCCGCCGGATCTCGACGAGGCCTTCCGAAAGCTGCAGGAAAGCCTGAACGGTTTGTTCGGTGGCGGTAAAAAACGTGGTGATGATGGCGGCGGCCGTCCGGGCAAGAGCGGCGGTTTCGGCCTGCTCGGCATCGGTCTCGTCGTGTTGGCGGCTGTCTGGCTTTACAGTGCGGTCTATGTCGTGGACGAGCAGGAGCAGGCCGTGGTGCTGCGCTTCGGCAAGTACTACGAGACCGTCGGCCCGGGCCTGAACATCTATTTCCCGCCGATCGACCAGAAGTACCTGGAAAACGTCACGCGTGAACGTGCGTACAGCAAGCAGGGCCAGATGCTCACCGAAGACGAGAACATCGTCGAAGTGCCGCTGACCGTGCAGTACAAGATCACCAACCTGCAAGACTTCGTACTGAATGTCGACCAGCCGGAAGTCAGCCTGCAGCACGCGACCGAAAGTGCCCTGCGCCATGTGGTGGGTTCCACCGCCATGGACCAGGTCCTGACCGAAGGCCGCGAGCTGATGGCCAGCGAGATCAAGGAGCGCCTGCAACGGTTCCTCGATACCTATCGCACCGGTATCACGGTGACCCAGGTCAACGTGCAGAGCGCCGCGGCGCCGCGTGAAGTCCAGGAAGCCTTCGATGACGTGATCCGTGCCCGTGAAGACGAGCAGCGTTCGCGCAACCAGGCCGAAACCTATGCCAACGGCGTCGTGCCGGAAGCACGTGGCCAGGCCCAGCGCATCATCGAAGATGCCAACGGTTACCGCGATGAAGTGGTTTCCCGCGCCAAGGGTGAGGCCGATCGTTTCACCAAGCTGGTGGCCGAGTACCGCAAGGCCCCTGAGGTGACCCGTCAGCGCCTGTACCTGGACACCATGCAGGAAGTCTTCAGCAACACCAGCAAGGTCCTCGTGACCGGCAACAAGAATGGCCAGAGCAACCTGCTGTACCTGCCGCTGGACAAGATGGTCGAAGGGGGACGCAGCAGCGTCACCGCGCCACCTGTCGGCAGCACGTCGGCCGCCAGCAATGAAGCCAATGCCCGCGCGGCGGCGGACCTGCAGCAACAGCAAGCACGTACCAGGGAGAGTCGCTGATGAGCAATAAATCGCTGATCGCCCTTATTGTCGGTGTCGTCGTGGCGATCGCTGCCTGGAACTGCTTCTACATCGTGGCTCAGACCGAGCGTGCGGTGTTGCTGCAATTCGGTCGCGTGGTCCAGGCTGATGTCCAGCCGGGGCTGCATGTGAAAGTGCCGTACGTCAACAAGGTGCGCAAGTTCGACGCCCGCCTGATGACGCTGGATGCGCCGACGCAACGCTTCCTGACGCTGGAAAAGAAAGCCGTGATGGTGGATGCCTACGCCAAGTGGCGCGTGAAGGACGCCGAGCGTTTCTACACCGCGACCTCCGGCCTCAAGCAGATCGCCGACGAACGTCTGTCCCGTCGTTTGGAATCGGGCCTGCGTGACCAGTTCGGCAAGCGCACGCTGCATGAAGTGGTGTCCGGTGAGCGTGATGCGCTCATGGCCGACATCACCCGTTCGCTGAACTCGATGGCGGAAAAGGAGCTGGGTATCGAGGTGATCGATGTCCGGGTCAAGGCCATCGACCTGCCGAAGGAAGTCAACCGCAGCGTGTTCGAGCGGATGAGCACCGAGCGTGAGCGTGAGGCGCGTGAGCACCGCGCCAAGGGTAACGAGCTGGCGGAAGGCATTCGTGCCGACGCCGATCGTCAGCGTCGCGTGTTGCTGGCCGAAGCCTATCGTGAATCGGAAGAGGTTCGCGGTGATGGCGACGCCCAGGCGGCTGCGATCTACGCCAAGGCCTACGGCCAGGACCAGGAGTTCTACGGGTTCTACCGTAGCCTGCGTGCCTACCGTGAAAGCTTTGCGAACAAATCCGACGTCATGGTCCTGGACCCAAGCAGCGACTTCTTCCACTACCTGGAGAAGGCCAAGCCTTGATTCGACGTTGACCTGGGGGCTCCGCCCGGCGGCTAAAGCGTCGGGCGGGGTGATCCTTTGGGAAAACGTGTGTATGATGCGGCAGCCGGGAAATTCCCGGCTTTTTTGCGTCTGCACGTTCGATTGCGGTTTGAAGTGCAGGCGTCGGGTTGAACGACTCGACAGGTTTTTCGAGGAAAGTGCCGGACGAGGCTGCAATGCCGTTCATTCCAGGCGTCGATTAAAGTTCTGTGGCAAGGGAGCAAGCTCCCTCGCCACAGGATTCAATTGACCTTGACTGAGCGGCACGGCGCCATTCGTCACGTCGCCCTTGCGCGTGTTTTGCGCGCGGGCGGGGCATTTTCTGCTTCACTCAAGGCTTGCCCGAAGGCTGGCCGCCCGGACCATAGGGGAATGGCGTAATGGCAACGGTAGACCGCTGGCTGCTGCCAGATGGCATCGAAGAAGTACTGCCACCGGAAGCTGCGCGTATCGAAGTAGCGCGTCGGCAGGTGTTGGATCTGTTCCAGAGCTGGGGTTACGAGTTTGTCGTCACCCCGCATATCGAGTACCTGGAATCCCTGCTGACCGGCGCGGGCCAGGACCTGGATCTGCGCACCTTCAAGGTTATCGACCCTCAATCGGGCCGTCAGATGGGTTTTCGGGCCGACATCACGCCGCAAGTGGCGCGTATCGATGCCCACACCCTGCGCCGCGAAGGCCCCAGCCGCCTGTGCTATGCCGGCAGCGTGCTGCACGCCCAGCCACGTGCCTTGTCATCCTCGCGCAGCCCGATCCAGTTGGGTGCCGAGTTGTATGGCGATGCCAGCCCGAGCAGCGACGTGGAAGTCATCAGCCTGATGTTGGCCATGTTGCAACTGGCCGACGTGCCGGATGTCCACATGGACTTGGGGCATGTCGGTATTTATCGCGGCCTGGCCCGTGCGGCCGGCCTGTCTGGCGAAGTGGAGCAGCAGTTGTTCGATGCGCTGCAACGCAAGGCCATCGACGAAGTCATCAGCCTGACCGAAGGCCTGCCGGCCGATCTGTCAGGCATGCTGCGGGCGCTGGTGGACTTGTGCGGTGGTCGTGAGGTGCTGGCCGCGGCTCGCGAGCGCCTGGCCCACGCGCCGGCGCCGGTGTTGGCGGCGCTCGACGACCTGCTGGCGATTGCCGAGCGTCTGTCGGTGCGTTTCCCTGACCTGCCGCTGTATTTCGACCTGGGTGAGCTGCGCGGTTATCACTACCACACCGGTGTCGTGTTTGCCGTATTCGTGCCGGGTGTTGGCCAGTCCATCGCCCAGGGCGGGCGCTATGACGACATCGGTGCCGACTTCGGTCGCGCCCGTCCGGCGACCGGCTTCTCTACCGATTTGAAAACCCTGGTGACCCTGGGGCGTGCTGAGATCGAGCTACCGTCTGGCGGTATCTGGATGCCTGACAGTACGGATGCGGCACTCTGGCAGGCCGTCTGCCAGTTGCGCAGCGAGGGTCAGCGTGTCGTCCAGGCCTTGCCTGGGCAACCTGTGGCCGCCGCCCGTGAAGCGGACTGCGACCGGCAATTGATTCAGCAGAATGGGCTTTGGCAAGTATTGCCGCTGGCTTCTTGAGTTTTCTCGCCGGCCGCGGCCGGCACCAAGTTTGCGCGAATGAGGACAAGTGTTATGGGTAAGAATGTCGTAGTCCTGGGCACCCAGTGGGGTGATGAGGGCAAAGGCAAGATCGTTGATCTGCTGACCGAACATGCTGCCGCCGTAGTGCGCTACCAGGGTGGCCACAACGCAGGTCACACCTTGGTGATCGACGGTGAGAAGACCGTCCTGCACCTGATTCCCTCGGGCGTGCTGCGCGAAGGCGTCCAGTGCCTGATCGGCAACGGTGTGGTGGTTGCGCCCGACGCCCTGCTGCGGGAAATCATCAAGCTGGAAGAGAAAGGCGTACCGGTGCGTGAGCGCCTGCGTATCAGCCCGTCCTGCCCGCTGATCCTGTCCTACCACGTTGCACTGGACCAGGCCCGTGAAAAGGCTCGTGGCGAGCTGAAGATCGGCACCACCGGTCGCGGTATCGGCCCGGCCTACGAAGACAAGGTCGCGCGTCGCGGCCTGCGTATCGGTGACCTGTTCCATCGTGAGCGTTTCGCCGCCAAGCTGGGTGAGTTGCTGGACTACCACAACTTTGTCCTGGTCAATTACTACAAAGAGCCGGCCATCGACTTCCAGAAGACCCTGGATGAGTGCATGGAGTACGCCGAGCTGCTCAAGCCGATGATGCTCGACGTCACGGCCGAACTGCACGAGCTGCGTCGCGCCGGCAAGGACATCATGTTCGAAGGCGCCCAGGGTTCGCTGCTGGACATCGACCACGGCACCTATCCGTACGTCACCAGCTCCAACACCACCGCCGGCGGTATCGCCACTGGTTCGGGTTTCGGTCCGATGTACGTGGACTACATCCTGGGCATCACCAAGGCTTACACCACGCGCGTCGGTTCGGGTCCGTTCCCGACCGAACTGTTCGACGATGTCGGTGCCTTCCTGGCCAAGCGTGGCCATGAATTCGGTGCGACCACCGGTCGTGCCCGTCGTTGTGGCTGGTTCGATGCGGTCATCCTGCGTCGCGCCATCGACGTCAACAGCATCTCGGGCCTGTGCCTGACCAAGCTGGACGTGCTGGACGGCCTGGAAACCATCAATATCTGCGTGGGCTACAAGAACCAGGACGGCGCTGTCATCGACGCCCCGACCGACGCCGACAGCTACATCGGCCTGGAGCCAGTGTACGAGCAGATGCCGGGTTGGGCTGAATCGACCGTAGGCGCCAAGACCCTGGAAGAGCTGCCAGCGGCGGCCCGTAATTACATCAAGCGTGTCGAAGAGCTGGTCGGTGCGCCGATCGACATTATTTCGACGGGGCCTGACCGTAACGAAACCATCGTTCTGCGTCATCCTTTCGGCTGATAACTCGTTGATGTAAAAAGCAAAGGACCCTCATTTGGGTCCTTTGTCGTTTCTGCTGCCGGGCGGCATGACACTTGCTATGCAACTCCATTACAGGCAGCTCTTGATGAGTGCCATCAAATTAATGGCGTTTGGTAGAGGGATTTCACGTGTCGGCCGTTCTCTCACTGTTACAAAGCCGTTTACTGCGGCCCGTGTTCGTTACCCTCGGTATCGCCCTTTTGGTGCAGGTACTGGTGGCCGTCGCGCTGACCCGGAGCACTGTCACGGCGCTGGAAGCCGATCTCGGCGCACGGTTGGGCGTAGACAGCCAGAAACTTTCGGCAGAACTGGAGCAGGCCGGGCGTGAGGTCACGTCGAGCCTGGACAGCCTGTCCGCCAACACTCGCCAACGGTTGAATGCCGGGCTGTCCGCGCGTCTGAAGGACGAGCAGGCGCAACTGCGTGGGACGTTGGAGAAAGACTTGCGCGATTCCGCCAATGATATGGCGCAACTCCTGGCTTCTGTCGCGCCCCGCGCCATGTGGGACAGCGATGTGCCGACCCTTTCCGAATTCGCTCGCCGGGCCCAGCGCAACCCCAATGTTTTGTTCGTCATTTACGACGACGCTGCCGGTGAACACCTGACTCGCTACTTGAACCGGGAAAACCCGATCAACAAGGCGTTGCTGGAGAAGGGCAAGGGCGAGCGGGCGCTGGACAAGGTGTTGGATGCGGCGAAGAGCGATCCTTCGGTGTATTACCTCGAAGCGTCTATCAACCCCAATGGCGTGGAGATCGGCAAGGTATTGATGGGGGTTTCCACCGCGTCCGTCGAAACCGACCTGAAGGCGCTGGACCAGCGCTTTTCGGCGTTGATCGCCAGCAGTGACCAGTTGGTGGGCGATAGCCTGAAGGGCGCGGCGGCCGACAGTGCCACCGCCATGCGCGGTCGGTTGCAATCGGCCCAGGCCACGGCCACGCAAATGCAGACCAACACTTCCAGTACGGTGCAGGAAGCGGCAAGCACCTTGCGCTGGCGCATCGGTCTCGGCCTGGCGTTGGTGGGCGCTGGTGTCCTGTTGCTGCTGGCCGTGGTGCTGGGGCGTCGGGTGGTCAATCGCCTCAAGCTGCTGATCGCGGCGATGAATGACCTGGCGGCGGGCGAGGGCGACCTGACCAAGCGTGTGCAAATCAACAGCAAGGATGAGATCGGCGACATGGCCTCGGCGGTCAATCGCTTTGTGGATAAGTTGCAACCCATCGTGCGCGAGGCCGGCGACGTGGCCCAGCGTACCGGCGTGGAAATCGGTGCGATGACCTTGCGCAACTCCGGCGCCGATGCGGCAGCCGGGATGCAGCGTGATGAGGTGGCCGAGAGCTTGCGGGCGCTGTCGCAAATGGCCGACGAAGCTCAATCGGAAAGCCAGGCGATGCAGGCGGCCTTGCAGCAGGTGGTGGAGATTCGCCAGGCCACGGACGAAAACACGCGCACCTCGGCGAAGGTCAGCGGTTTGATCGAGGCGCTGGCCGGGCAAGTGGACACCGGGGCGAAGGTGATCGAGCGGCTGGCGCAGCAGAGCGAGCAGATCGAGGTGGTGCTGACGGTGATCCATGGCATTGCCGAGCAGACCAACCTGCTGGCCTTGAACGCGGCGATCGAAGCGGCCCGGGCCGGCGAGACCGGGCGCGGGTTTGCGGTGGTGGCGGATGAAGTGCGGGCGCTGGCGAGCAAGACCCAGAGCTCGACGGGTGATATTCAGGCGCACATCGTGGCGTTGCAGCAGGGTGCTCGTGAGGCCGTGGCGGCGATTGGTCTGGCGGGACGTCAGGCCAGCGAGGGGTTGTTGGTGTTGCGTGACAGTGCGCGCTTGCAGCAGACGGTGCAAACCTCTGTGGAGCAGGTGCATGCGGCCATTGGCCTGGCGACTCAGGCCGCAGCTCATCAGGCCCAGGGCGCGCAAGCGGTGCGCGGGCGCGTGGAAACCATCCATGTCCAGGCCGAGAAGGCGGCCCAGGCCGTGGTGGAGACCACCGCCAGCGGCAAGGTGCTCGACAGCCTGGCTGCGCAGTTGAAGGCAAGCCTGGGGCAGTTCCGGGCCTGATCTCGCGGCTGGGCTGGCCTCATCGCGAGCAAGCTCGCTCCCACAAGGATCGCAGTGAACAGAGATCCACTGTGGGAGCGAGCTTGCTCGCGATAGCGATTTCAGTGACTCGGATATTTCCAGGGCCCAGAAACGCAAAAACCCGCTTTCGCGGGTTTCTGTGAGGTTCAAGGCCATGACCTTGAAACTTGAATTGGTGCCCAGAAGAAGACTCGAACTTCCACGACCTTGCGGTCACCAGCACCTGAAGCTGGCGTGTCTACCAATTTCACCATCTGGGCAGCATCTTCAGCGTTGCCGCTGTTGATGTGGCGCACTATACGGAGCGCGTTTTGATCTGTAAACCCCTGTTTTTGTTTTAGTAATTGCCAGGGCGAATTTCAGGAGGGCAGAAATGCAAAAACCCGCTTTCGCGGGTTTTAGTGAAGCTTGCAGGCTGTTGGTCTGCAGCTTGAAATTGGTGCCCAGAAGAAGACTCGAACTTCCACGACCTTGCGGTCACCAGCACCTGAAGCTGGCGTGTCTACCAATTTCACCATCTGGGCAATATCGGCAACGTGTGTGCGTCGTCGATGGCGCGCACTATACGGAGCGTGTTTTTAACTGTAAACCCCCCTTGGTAAAAAAACCTGGAAATTTCACGAATGGCACGATCCTAAGCTGCAGCGCAGGGTCGAACGGCGTCGGAAACAGGATTCAGGTGCCTGAAATTTCCCGTTTCATTAAGCCTATGCCAAACTAACCCGCATATAGACAAGGTGAAAATTCTCTAATGGCCGATTGGCAGTCCCTCGATCCCGAGGCCGCTCGTGAAGCGGAAAAATATGAAAACCCTATTCCTAGCCGCGAACTGATCCTGGCGCATCTCGCCGATCGGGGTTCGCCCGCCAGCCGCGAGCAATTGGTCGAAGAATTCGGGCTGACCACCGAGGACCAGCTCGAAGCCCTGCGCCGCCGCTTGCGCGCCATGGAGCGCGACGCCCAGTTGATCTACACCCGCCGCGGCACTTATGCGCCGGTGGACAAGCTCGACCTGATTCTGGGCCGCATCGCCGGCCATCGCGACGGCTTTGGGTTCCTGATCCCGGACGACGGCAGCGACGACCTGTTCATGAGCCCGGCGCAGATGCGCCTGGTGTTCGACGGTGACCGGGCCCTGGCTCGCGTCTCCGGCCTGGACCGCCGCGGTCGTCGTGAAGGCGTGATCGTCGAAGTGGTGTCCCGCGCCCACGAAAGCATCGTCGGTCGTTATTTCGAAGAAGGCGGCATCGGTTTCGTCGTCGCCGACAACCCGAAGATTCAGCAGGAAGTGCTGGTTACCCCGGGCCGCAATGCCGATGCCAAGGTCGGTCAGTTCGTCGAAGTGAAGATCACCCACTGGCCTACCCCGCGCTTCCAGCCCCAAGGGGACGTGGTGGAAGTGGTCGGCAACTACATGGCCCCGGGCATGGAGATCGACGTCGCCCTGCGCACCTACGACATCCCACACGTCTGGCCCGATGCGGTCATGAAGGAAGCCTCCAAGCTCAAGCCGGAAGTCGAAGAGAAGGACAAGGAAAAACGCATCGACCTGCGTCACCTACCGTTTGTCACCATCGACGGTGAGGATGCCCGGGACTTCGACGACGCGGTCTACTGCGAAGTCCGGCCCGGCAAGCTGCGCCTATTCTCCGGCGGTTGGAAGCTGTACGTGGCCATCGCCGACGTTTCCAGCTACGTGAAGCTCGGTTCGGCGCTGGACGCCGAAGCGCAGGTGCGCGGCAACTCGGTGTACTTCCCCGAGCGCGTGGTGCCGATGCTGCCTGAGCAACTGTCCAACGGTCTGTGCTCGCTCAACCCGCACGTCGATCGCCTGGCCATGGTTTGCGAGATGACCATCTCCAAGTCCGGCGAAATGACCGACTACTGCTTCTACGAAGCGGTCATCCATTCCCACGCGCGGCTGACCTACAACAAGGTCAGCGCGATGCTGGAGACGCCGAAACTGGCCGAGTCGCGCAAGTTGCGCGGTGAGTACAGCGAAGTGTTGCCCGATCTCAAGCAGCTTTATGCGCTGTACAAGGTGCTGCTGGCGGCGCGCCATGTGCGCGGTGCAATCGATTTTGAAACCCAGGAAACCCGGATCATCTTCGGTTCCGAGCGCAAGATCGCCGAAATCCGCCCGACTGTTCGCAACGATGCGCACAAGCTGATCGAGGAATGCATGCTGGCGGCCAACGTCGCCACCGCCGAATTCCTGAAGAAGCACGAGATTCCCGCGTTGTACCGGGTCCACGACGGCCCGCCGCCGGAGCGTCTGGAAAAACTGCGGGCGTTCCTCGGCGAGCTCGGCCTTTCCTTGCACAAAGGCAAGGAAGGTCCGACACCCAAGGATTACCAGGCCCTGCTGGCCAGCATCAAGGATCGCCCGGATTTCCATCTGATCCAGACCGTGATGCTGCGTTCGTTGAGCCAGGCGGTGTACAGCGCCGATAACCAAGGCCACTTCGGCCTGAATTACGAAGCCTACACCCACTTCACGTCGCCGATCCGCCGTTACCCCGACCTGCTCACGCACCGGGCCATTCGCAGCGTGATCCATTCGAAGATGAACACTCCGCACGTCAAGCGTGCCGGTGCGATGACGATTCCGAAGGCGCGCATCTACCCGTACGACGAAGCCGCCCTCGAGCAGCTCGGCGAACAATGCTCGATGAGCGAGCGTCGTGCCGACGAAGCGACCCGTGACGTGGTGAACTGGCTCAAGTGCGAATACATGAAGGATCGCGTCGGTGAGTCGTTCCCGGGCGTGATCACGGCCGTGACCGGTTTCGGCCTGTTCGTCGAGCTGACCGATATCTACGTCGAGGGCCTGGTGCACGTCACTGCGCTGCCGGCGGACTACTATCACTTCGACCCCGTGCATCACCGCCTGGCGGGCGAGCGCACCGGTCGCAGCTTCCGCCTGGGTGATACCGTTGAAGTGCGGGTCATGCGCGTCGACCTCGACGAGCGCAAGATCGACTTCGAGATGGCGGAAAAGACCATCAGCGCGCCGATTGGCCGCAAGAAACGCGGTGCCGAAACCTCCGCGCCTGCTGCCAAGGCCGCCGAGCCGGCATCGTCCCGCTCCGGGCGCGGGTCGGCCAAGGAAAAAGCCAGCGAGGCCTATCGTCCGAGCGATGCGGCGGCGAAAAACGCCGAAGTGCGCAAAAGCCGTGAAATGAAGCAGGCGTTGCTGGCTGAAGCCAAGAACGGTGGCAAAGGAGCGTCGGGTAAGGCTGGGCGTTCGGCACCGGACAAGGCCGCCAGCAAACCGAGCAAACACCGTAAAGGCCCGCCAAAAGCGGGCTCGGCCCCGGCCAAGAGTGGCGGGGCGCGTAAACCCAAGGCCAAGTCATGAGTCAGTTGGAAAAAATCTACGGCGTGCATGCCGTGGAAGCGCTGTTGCGTCATCACCCCAAGCGGGTCAAGCAGATCTGGCTGGCGGAAAGCCGCAGCGAGCCTCGGGTGCAAACCCTGGTCGAGCTGGCCAACGAAAACCGCGTGGCAGTCGGCCAGGCCGAGCGGCGCGAGATGGACGCCTGGGTGGAAGGCGTTCACCAGGGCGTCGTGGCCGAGGTCAGCCCGAGCCAGGTCTGGGGTGAGGCCATGCTCGAAGAGCTGCTCGATCGCACCGAAGGCGCGCCACTGTTGCTGGTACTGGACGGCGTGACCGACCCGCATAACCTGGGCGCCTGCCTGCGTTCGGCGGATGCCGCCGGCGCGCTGGCGGTGATCGTGCCCAAGGACAAGTCGGCTACATTGACCCCGGCGGTCCGAAAAGTCGCCTGCGGCGCCGCGGAGGTGATTCCTCTGGTGGCCGTGACCAACCTGGCGCGCACCCTGGAGAAACTCCAGCAGCGCGGCCTGTGGGTGGTCGGCACGGCGGGCGAGGCCGAGCAGGACCTCTACCAGCAGGACCTGACCGGCCCGACGATCCTCATCATGGGCGCCGAAGGCAAGGGCATGCGTCGCCTGACCCGCGAGCATTGCGACTACCTGGTGAAATTGCCGATGGCCGGTAGCGTCAGCAGCCTCAACGTCTCGGTCGCCACCGGGGTCTGCCTGTTCGAGGCGCTGCGCCAGCGTAGCGTCAAGGCGGCTGCTAAGAAGTCTTGATTCAAACCCGAGCCTGAATGTGGGAGCGGGCTTGCTCGCGAATGCGGTCTGACAGTCGACAGTGATGTGTCAGCGACACCGCTTCGCGAGCAAGCCCGCTCCCACATTGGTTTTGCGGTGTTGTTCAAATAATCACCAATTGCCTTGCGCCGCCCTCGACCCTTCTCTACAATTGCGCCCCTTGCTGTGATGGCAGGCACTTATGTGTCTAGCGTCCACAAGTCCATAAGTGTCATTCACTCCTTGTCTGACCGTTTTTGAGCGGCAGGCTACAACCCGTAAGGAGCATTCATGCGTCATTACGAAATCATCTTTTTGGTCCACCCGGATCAAAGCGAGCAAGTCGGCGGCATGGTTGAGCGTTACACCAAGCTGATCGAAGAAGACGGCGGCAAAATCCACCGTCTGGAAGACTGGGGCCGTCGTCAACTGGCCTACGCAATCAACAATGTTCACAAGGCTCACTACGTGATGCTGAACGTTGAGTGCACCGGCAAGGCCCTGGCCGAGCTGGAAGACAACTTCCGCTACAACGATGCAGTGATCCGTAACCTGGTCATCCGTCGCGAAGAAGCCGTTACCGGCCAATCCGAGATGCTCAAGGCTGAAGAAAACCGCAGTGAGCGCCGTGAGCGTCGCGACCGTCCTGAGCACTCTGACAGCGCCGATGGCGATGACAGCGATAGCGACAGCGACAACAGCGATAACGCTGACGAGTAATCCACGGACCTTTTAAGGAGCCAATCACATGGCACGTTTCTTCCGTCGTCGTAAATTCTGCCGCTTCACCGCTGAAGACGTGAAAGAGATCGACTACAAAGATCTCAACACCCTGAAAGCCTACGTATCCGAGACCGGCAAAATCGTTCCAAGCCGTATCACCGGTACCAAAGCTCGTTATCAGCGTCAGCTGGCCACCGCTATCAAGCGCGCCCGCTTCCTGGCCCTGCTGGCCTACACCGACAGCCACGGCCGCTGAGACCAGGTTCGTCGACGAGTAGTAAGGGATTGAATGCATGCGCGCCTTAGCTGACTTCATCATGCGGGGACGTGTGCAGGCCACGCTGGTCGTGGCCGGATCCGCGGCATTGCCGCTGTTGTTCTGGTTGAGTGCCGCCGCCGGATGCCTTGTGCTCCTGCGGCGCGGTTCGGACGCCTTGAGCGTCCTGGGTATCGGGTTGTTGTCGGCGTTGGTGAGCTGGCATTTCCTGAAGGACCCGACAACGCTCCTGGTGTTGATCGGGGCTTGCAGCCTGGCGTTGATTTTGCGCGCCGGGCATACCTGGAACCGCGTGCTGCTGTGCAGCGTGGCCGTGGGGTTGTTGTGTGCGGTGAGCCTGGGGACTGTGTTCAGTTCCATCATCGAATCGCTGGCGCAGACGTTCAAGGACGTGTTGCCGCTGGCGATGGGTGGGGTCTACGAGACATTCTCGGCAGACCAAAAGGCGTTTGTCACCGCCATGACTGCTCCGCTGATGATCATTTCGATAGCGTCTTCGTTGCAGATCTTTAGCGTGCTGTGCCTGATGCTTGGGCGCTACTGGCAAGCTTCGTTGTACAACCCCGGTGGTTTCGGTCGCGAGTTTCGCGCCGTCCGATTCCCCAAAAGCGTGGCGCTGTCACTGCTGGCCGTCATGTGTGTGGCTCCGTTCTTCGGGCTGCATGCACTGATCCTGTTGCCGTTGTGCAGTGTGCCGCTGATCTTCGCCGGTCTGGCTCTGGTTCATGGGCTGGTGGCGCAGAAACGACTGGCCAGTTTCTGGCTGGTGGGGATGTACGTGACGTTGTTTCCTTTCATGCACTTGCTCGGTCCGTTGCTCGTGGTCCTGGCCATCGTTGACAGCCTGATTGATTTTCGCGGTCGGATGGCGTCGAAAGACGCCGACAACGCGAACGGTGAAGGTTAAAAGTTAGAGGATTTTCACATGCAACTGATCCTTCTGGAAAAAATCGCCAACCTGGGCAACCTGGGCGACAAAGTAAACGTTAAGGCCGGCTACGGTCGTAACTACCTGCTGCCTTTCGGCAAAGCCACCGCTGCGACCGCTGCCAACCTGGCTGCGTTCGAAGAGCGTCGCGCTGAGCTGGAAAAAGCCGCCGCAGACCGTAAGGCATCGGCTGAAAGCCGTGCTGCCCAACTGGCCGAGCTGGAAGTGACCATCACTGCCACCGCTGGCGACGAAGGCAAGCTGTTCGGTTCGATCGGTACTCACGACATCGCTGACGCACTGACCGCCTCCGGCGTTGAAGTCGCGAAAAGCGAAGTTCGTCTGCCGAACGGCACCATCCGCAACGTGGGTGAATTCGACGTCGCCGTGCACCTGCACGCTGAAGTTGAAGCCACCGTACGCGTTGTCGTGGTAGCAGCTTAAGCAGTACCTCTCGGCTGGCACCCTTGGGTACTAGCCGGTAACATCGGGCACGATCCTGTCTACAGGTCGTGCCCTTTGTCTTTCTGCAAGTCCGATTTTCATCACCCCTGCGTTTCCAAAGAATCAAGTGGCCATGAACGAAATCACCGCTCCCGAGCAATACGATCTGCAAACCGCTGCCCTGAAGGTGCCGCCGCACTCCATCGAGGCCGAACAGGCCGTGCTCGGTGGCTTGATGCTGGACAACAACGCCTGGGAACGCGTGCTCGATCAAGTCTCCGACGGCGATTTCTACCGGCATGACCACCGCCTGATTTTCCGGGCGATCGCCAAGCTGGCCGATCAGAACATGCCGATCGACGTCGTGACCCTGGCCGAACAACTGGACAAGGAAGGGCAGACGTCCCAGGTGGGCGGCCTCGGTTACCTCGGCGAACTGGCGAAAAACACGCCGTCTGTCGCCAACATCAAGGCCTATGCGCAGATCGTCCGCCAGCGCGCGACCCTGCGCCAACTGATCGGCATCAGCAACGAGATCGCCGACAGCGCCTTCAACCCGGAAGGGCGTACCGCCGAAGAGATCCTCGATGAAGCCGAACGGCAGATCTTCCAGATCGCCGAGGCGCGGCCAAAGACCGGCGGTCCGGTCAGCGTCAACGACTTGCTGACCAAGGCCATCGACCGGATCGATACCCTGTTCAACACCGACAACGCCATCACCGGGCTGTCCACCGGCTACACCGACCTCGACGAGAAGACCAGCGGCTTGCAGCCGTCCGACCTGATCATCGTCGCCGGCCGTCCGTCCATGGGTAAGACCACCTTCGCGATGAACCTGGTGGAAAACGCCGTGTTGCGCAGCGACAAGGCGGTGCTGGTGTATTCCCTCGAGATGCCAGGCGAATCGCTGATCATGCGTATGCTGTCGTCCCTGGGGCGCATCGACCAGACCAAGGTCCGTTCCGGCCAACTGGAAGATGACGACTGGCCGCGCCTGACGTCGGCGGTCAACCTGCTCAATGACCGCAAGCTGTTCATCGACGACACCGCCGGCATCAGCCCGTCGGAAATGCGCGCCCGGACCCGTCGCCTGGTACGCGAGCACGGTGACATTGCGCTGATCATGATCGACTACCTGCAATTGATGCAGATTCCCGGCTCCAGCGGCGACAACCGGACCAACGAGATTTCCGAGATCTCCCGCTCCCTCAAGGCCCTGGCCAAGGAGTTCAACTGCCCGGTGGTGGCGCTCTCCCAGTTGAACCGCTCCCTGGAACAGCGTCCCAACAAGCGCCCGGTGAACTCCGACTTGCGGGAATCCGGAGCGATCGAGCAGGACGCCGACGTCATCATGTTCGTGTACCGGGACGAGGTGTATCACCCCGAGACGGAGCACAAGGGCATCGCCGAGATCATCATCGGCAAGCAGCGGAACGGCCCGATCGGCTTCATCCGCCTGGCGTTCATCGGTAAATACACCCGGTTCGAGAACCTGGCGCCGGGTAGCTATAACTTCGACGATGATGAGTAAGACCTTCTTTTTTTGAAGGGCTGCAATACTCCTTGTGGGAGCGGGCTTGCTCGCGAAAGCGGTGGCTCAGGAGACATTGATGCTGAATGTCCGTCCGCTTTCGCGAGCAAGCCCGCTCCCACATTGGTTTTGCGATAAGCCCGACCATTTCCGACCATAGCCGTCGGACTTGATCATTTTTTGTGCTATATTTCGCCCCCGCGATTTTTCACCTTTTATACCGGTCATCGACATGCAAGCAGCCAAGCCGTTATTTGACTATCCCAAGTACTGGGCCGAATGTTTCGGCCCGGCGCCATTCCTGCCCATGAGCAGGGAGGAGATGGATCAGCTCGGCTGGGATTCGTGCGACATCATCATCGTGACCGGTGATGCCTACGTCGACCACCCGTCGTTCGGCATGGCGATCATCGGCCGTTTGCTGGAAGCCCAGGGCTTTCGCGTGGGGATCATTGCCCAGCCGAACTGGCAGTCCAAAGACGACTTCATGAAGCTCGGCGAGCCCAACCTGTTCTTCGGCGTCGCGGCCGGCAACATGGACTCGATGATCAACCGCTACACCGCCGACAAGAAGATCCGTTCCGATGACGCCTATACCCCCGGCGGCCTGGCGGGCAAGCGTCCGGACCGTGCGAGCCTGGTCTACAGCCAGCGCTGCAAGGAAGCCTATAAGCATGTGCCCATCGTGCTCGGCGGCATCGAAGCGTCCCTGCGACGCATTGCTCATTACGATTACTGGCAGGACCGGGTGCGCAACTCGATCCTGATCGACGCCAGCGCCGACATCCTGCTCTACGGCAACGCCGAGCGGGCCATCGTCGAGGTCGCCCAGCGCCTGTCCTATGGCCACAAGATCGAAGACATCACCGATGTGCGCGGCACTGCGTTCATTCGCCGTGACACGCCCAAGGACTGGTACGAAGTCGATTCCACGCGCATCGACCGTCCCGGCAAGATCGACAAGATCATCAACCCGTACGTGAACACCCAGGACACTGCGGCCTGCGCCATCGAGCAGGAGAAGGGGCCGGTTGAGGACCCCAGCGAAGCCAAGGTCGTACAGATCCTGGCCAGTCCGAAGATGACCCGCGACAAGACCGTGATCCGCCTGCCTTCGGTGGAGAAGGTGCGCAACGACGCGGTGCTCTATGCCCACGCCAACCGCGTGCTTCACCTGGAAACCAACCCGGGCAATGCCCGCGCCCTGGTGCAGAAGCACGGCGACGTCGATGTCTGGTTCAACCCGCCGCCCATTCCGATGACCACCGAGGAAATGGACTACGTGTTCGGCATGCCCTACGCACGTGTCCCGCACCCGGCCTACGGCAAGGAAAAAATTCCGGCCTACGAGATGATCCGGTTCTCGGTGAACATCATGCGCGGCTGCTTCGGCGGCTGCACGTTCTGCTCGATCACCGAGCACGAAGGCCGGATCATCCAGAACCGTTCCGAAGAGTCGATCATTCGCGAGATCGAAGAGATCCGCGACAAGGTCCCGGGCTTTACCGGGGTGATCTCCGACCTCGGCGGGCCGACCGCGAACATGTACCGCATTGCCTGCAAGAGCCCGGAGATCGAATCCGCCTGCCGCAAGCCGTCCTGCGTGTTCCCCGGCATCTGCCCGAACCTGAACACCGACCATTCCTCGCTGATCCAGCTGTACCGTAGCGCGCGGGCATTGCCTGGGGTGAAGAAGATCCTGATCGCTTCCGGCCTGCGCTACGACCTGGCGGTCGAGTCGCCGGAGTACGTCAAGGAGCTGGTGACCCACCACGTCGGCGGTTACCTGAAGATCGCCCCGGAGCACACCGAGGAAGGGCCGCTCAACCAGATGATGAAGCCGGGCATCGGCACCTATGACCGGTTCAAGCGGATGTTCGAGAAGTACACCAAGGAAGCCGGGAAAGAGCAGTACCTGATTCCGTACTTCATCGCCGCCCACCCGGGCACCACCGACGAAGACATGATGAACCTGGCGCTGTGGCTCAAGGGCAACGGCTTCCGGGCCGACCAGGTGCAGGCGTTCTACCCGTCGCCGATGGCCACCGCCACGGCCATGTATCACTCGGGCAAGAACCCGCTGCGCAAGGTCACCTACAAGAGTGACGGGGTGACCATCGTCAAGAGCGAAGAGCAGCGCCGTTTGCACAAGGCGTTCCTGCGCTACCACGACCCCAAGGGCTGGCCGATGCTGCGCGAAGCGCTGACGCGCATGGGTCGGGCGGACCTGATCGGGCCGGGCAAGCATCAGTTGATCCCGCTGCACCAGCCGGCCACCGACAGCTACCAGAGCGCCCGTCGCAAGAACTCGACGCCGGCCGGCAGCCACAAGGTGGGCAAGGACACCACCCGGATCCTGACCCAGCACACCGGCCTGCCACCGCGCGCCAGCGACGGCGGCAACTCGTGGGACAAGCGCGAGCAAGCCAAGGCCGCCGCGTTCGCCCGCAACCAGCAGGCCGCCAAGGAGCGCAAGGACGCGGCCAAGGGCAAGGGGCCGAAGCCGGCACGCAAGCCGGTCGTGCCACGCTGATCGCCACGTTGCACCGCAAACGCCAGCCTAAGTGCTGGCGTTTTGCTTTCTAGCGGCTGTGCTGCCCATTTGCTATCGTGGCCGCCGCCCCTGTTCCGGGCCATGAAGCCGGGTGATGCGCCGCGCCACAAGGTCTGTGCCGATCTTGCACAGAGGCTGTGTCGATAAGGCGCTCCCCCTCCGATCCTCAAGGACGATTCCCATGAGCAGCCCCTCAACCCCCGCCATTGGCATGGACTTCACGTTCTCCCAGTACATGGCCCGCCAACGCATCGAAGCCCAGATCAACCTGCCGCGCCTGTTCGCGGCCATCGATGCGGACCCCAATATCGCCGGCGCAGGGGTGGTGTATATCGACTCTGAGTACAACGTGGTGACCCTGCGCGAGTTCAAGCCGATCTGCAGCATCGCGCCCAAGCGCGTGATTTTGCGCGAGGCCAAGAAGTACATCGCCCCGCAGCAGTTCATCGACCAGGTGAAAAGCAGCCCGCGGGAGTCGAAGCTCGGGGTGGAGGCGACCAATGCCGGCTTGTCCTGCGTCGCCGCCGTCATCGGTTGGGTGGTGGTGTTCAGTGGCAGCGTCGCCGTGCCCTTTACCGCTGGAGCCAGTGCCTGGGTGGTGGCTCTGGGCGTAGCTGCCGCGACGGCGAGTACCGCTCAATGTGTGATTGGCGGCGCGCGGGTCGCCAACGAACTGAACAACCCCACCGGCAATGATGAGATGAACGACGCCGACTGGTACAACATCGTCTCGCCGATCCTGGATGCGGTGTCCCTGGTGGGCGTGGGTGGCTCGGCCCTGACCACGGTTCGCCTGCTCAAGGCCAACAAGGCAGCCGCTACCGGAAAGAGCTGGTACCAGTTGCTCAAGGGGTTGAGCCGGCAGGAACGCAGCAAATTGACCAAGGAGTTGCTGACGCTCAAGGACCCGAGCCTGACCGCCAAGCTGCTCAAGTTACAGCAGCGGGCCGGAGCCCTGCCCAAACGCTATTCGTCCGCCGAAATCAGACACGCGACGCTGACCCAGATCAAGGACGCCTTGGGGGGGCCTTGGGTGTCATCGGGAGTTACACCAGCGACGGCCATGTGAAAACCGTGGCTGTCGGCCTGTACGAGGAGTTCACCGAATGATCGGCGGCGGATCGCTGAAGGGCTTCCTGGCCCGGTACTTCCCGGTGTTCATGGGCACCCTTTTGCTGGGCTGCTTTTGCGGGTCGATGCTGCTCTCGCTGGCCGGGACGACCTACTGGCGGGCCTTGGAACCCTCCACCAGGGCTGACTATGTCGGGTTCGGGACATTGGCCCTGGTGCTCGTCCTGGTGGGGGCCAATCTCCTGATCGTACGTGGGCGGGCCTGGGCCGTCTGGGGGGTCGCGGGGTATTTCCTGGCGTGCCTGGCCGCCGTGCTGCCGATGTTTGCCTACCGGCCGCACCAAGGCGTCTACCTGTTCGCCGTGCTACTGCCTCTACTGGGGTTGTTGTTGCTCAACAGCCAGCGCCACCGGGAAATGCGCCGCAAGCTGGTGGAGATTCGCCGCCAGCGCGAGTTGATCATCCAGGCCGCCAAGGGCCCGCGCTCCCGCCGCTGAGCCCACGTCCTCGCCACATTTATGTGCGGCCCTTTGCGCGAGAAAGCGGGCAACGTTCGGTTTTAGTGCTCTACTGCCTTGAGTAGACGAAGAAAGTGTCCGGCCTGCCTGCATGGCATAAGTCTTGCGCCGCTTTCGATAACGCCCAGGCTCGCAGGAGACACGCCGTGTCGATCCATGTTGCTTTGCACCACGTCACGCATTACCGCTACGACCGCGCCGTCGAGCTCGGGCCGCAGATCGTTCGCCTGCGCCCGGCGCCCCATAGCCGTACGCGGATTCTTTCCTATGCGCTGAAGGTCTCGCCCGACCAGCACTTCATCAACTGGCAGCAGGACCCCCAGGGCAATTACCTGGCGCGACTGGTGTTTCCCGAGAAAACCGAGGAACTGCGGATCGAAGTCGACCTGCTGGCGGAAATGGCGGTGTTCAACCCCTTCGACTTTTTCCTCGAGCCTTATGCCGAGAAGATCCCCTTCAGCTACGCCGCCGATGAGCGCAAGGAGCTGGCCCCGTACCTGGAAACCCTGCCGCTGACGCCGCGGTTGCAGGCTTACCTGGAGGGTATCGACCGCACGCCGCTGCCGGCGGTGGATTTCCTGGTGGCGCTCAACCAGCGCCTGAGCGAAGACATCAACTACCTGATCCGCATGGAGCCCGGCGTCCAGACTCCGGAGCACACCCTGGAGCAGGCCTCCGGTTCTTGCCGCGACTCGGCCTGGTTGCTGGTGCAACTGTTGCGCAACCTCGGCCTGGCGGCGCGGTTCGTGTCCGGTTACCTGATCCAGTTGACGGCCGATGTGAAGAGCCTCGACGGCCCGTCCGGGACCGAGGTGGACTTCACCGACCTGCATGCCTGGTGCGAGGTCTACCTGCCGGGCGCGGGCTGGATCGGCCTGGATGCGACGTCGGGGTTGTTCGCTGGCGAAGGGCATATCCCGCTGGCGTGCAGCCCCGATCCGTCCTCGGCGGCACCGATCAGTGGCCTGGTGGAACCGTGCGAGTGCGCGTTCAGCCACACCATGTCGGTCGAGCGCGTCTGGGAAGCGCCGCGGGTGACCAAGCCGTACACCGACGCGCAATGGCTGGCGATCCAGGCCCTGGGCCGGCAGATTGACGTGGATCTGCTGGAGGGCGATGTGCGCCTGACCATGGGCGGCGAGCCAACGTTCGTGTCCATCGACGACCCGGATGGCGCCGAGTGGAACACCGCGGCGCTCGGGCCGGACAAGCGCAGGCTGTCTGCCGAGCTGTTCGCTCGGATGCGCGACCACTATGCCCCCAAGGGCCTGGTGCATTTCGGCCAGGGCAAGTGGTACCCCGGCGAACAACTGCCGCGCTGGTCGCTCAATTGCTATTGGCGCCGTGACGGTGTGCCGATCTGGCACAACAGCGCACTGATCGCCGACGAGCAGCAGGACTACCAGGCTGACGGCGAGCTGGCGGGGCACTTCCTGACCCGCGTCGCCGAGCGCCTGAACATTCCCGCGCGATTCGTGTTCCCAGCCTACGAAGACAATTTTTATTACCTGTGGCGCGAAGGCGCGCTGCCTTCGAATGTCACGGCCCAGGACCCACGCCTGGAAGACCCTTTGGAGCGCGCGCGGCTGCGCAAGGTCTTCAGCCAGGGCCTGGACAAGGTGATCGGTCAGGTTCTGCCGTTGGCCCGTACCGCCAAGGGCGATCAATGGCAAAGCGGCCGCTGGTACCTGCGGGATGAGCACTGCCGGCTGGTGCCGGGGGATTCGCCCCTGGGCTATCGCTTGCCGTTGGCGTCGCAGCCCTGGGTCACGGCGGCCGAGTTCCCGTTCATCCACCCCACCGATCCGAACCAGGATTTTCCTGAGTTGCCCGACACCGAACGGTTGGCGCTGCACGGCAAAGCGGCCGTCGAACCGGATCGTGCGCCGCCGGTCGATGTCTCGGCCGATTGGCTGACCCGTACCGCCCTCTGTGCCGAGGCCCGCGACGGCCGGCTGTACCTGTTCATGCCACCGCTGGAGCGGGCCGAGGATTACCTGGAGCTGGTCAGCGCCATCGAGGCGACGGCGCAGGCACTGCACTGCCCGGTGCTGCTGGAAGGCTATGAGCCGCCGAGCGACCCGCGCCTGGGCAATTTGCGCATCACCCCCGACCCGGGCGTGATCGAGGTCAACGTGCAACCCTCGGCCACCTGGGACGAGTTGGTCGAGCGCACCGAGTTCCTCTATGAGCAAGCGCGACAGACCCGCCTGACCACCGAGAAATTCATGATCGACGGCCGGCACACCGGCACTGGTGGCGGTAACCATTTCGTACTGGGCGGTGCGACACCGGCTGACTCACCTTTCCTACGGCGTCCTGATCTGCTGCGCAGCCTGATCAGCTACTGGCATAACCACCCGTCGTTGTCCTACTTGTTTTCCGGATTGTTCATCGGCCCGACGTCCCAGGCGCCGCGGGTGGACGAGGCGCGCAACGACGCGTTGTACGAGTTGGAAATCGCTTTTGCGCAGATGCCCCAGCCGGGGGAGGAATGCCCGCCCTGGCTGGTTGACCGGTTGTTGCGCAACCTGTTGGTCGACGTGACTGGCAATACCCACCGCGCCGAATTCTGCATCGACAAGCTCTATTCCCCGGACGGTGCCACCGGCCGTCTCGGCCTGCTGGAACTGCGCGCTTTCGAGATGCCGCCTCACGCCCGCATGAGCCTGGTCCAGCAACTGTTGCTGCGGGCATTGGTGGCGCGGTTCTGGCGCGAGCCCTATGCGCCGGCGAAATTGGCGCGCTGGGGCACCGAACTGCATGACCGATTCCTGTTGCCGCACTTCATCGAGCAGGATTTTGCCGACGTCATCAATGAGCTGAACGCTGCCGGCTACCCGTTGCGCGCCGAGTGGTTCGCCGCTCACCTGGAGTTCCGTTTCCCCAAGGTTGGCGATTACGCGGTCAATGGCATCGAGTTGCAGTTGCGCCAGGCCCTCGAACCCTGGCATGTGCTCGGGGAGGAGGGCGCGGCGGGCGGCACTGTGCGTTATGTGGATTCCTCCCTGGAGCGCTTGCAGGTCAAGCTCAATGGCCTGGCACCGCAACGTTATGTGTTGACCTGCAACGGCGTGCCGGTGCCGCTGCACCCCACCGGTCGGGTCGGCGAGTTCGTCGCCGGGGTGCGTTTTCGCGCCTGGCAACCGGCCAACTGCCTGCAACCGACCATTCCGGTGCAGGCGCCGCTGGTCTTCGATGTGCTCGACACCTGGACGCAGCGTTCCCTGGGCGGCTGCCAGTATCACGTGGCGCATCCTGGCGGGCGCAACTACGAGAGCCTACCGGTCAATGCCAACGAAGCTGAGAGCCGGCGGATGGCGCGCTTTTTCCGGCTCGGGCACACGCCCGGGAAAATTCCGATACCGAGCCTGGCCGTGGATGATGAATTTCCGCTCACGCTTGATCTGCGGCGTTTCCATGGGGCCCCGAAAATGTAACGCACATCTCCTGTGGCGAGGGAGCTTGCTCCCGCTGGCTGCGAAGCAGCCCCTTTTTTGTGAGCGCTTCGCACGGGTGCGCCAGCCCGGTCAAGCGGGAGCAAGCTCCCTCGCCACGATGGTTCAAGGCTGAAATAGGTTGCCAGGCCCAAGGCAACACACATCTATCCGCGCGTCATCTGCTTGCGCTAGTCTGATCCTTCATTGCCGTCTGCCGAGCTTTCCATGCCTGACCTGCTTGACCGTTACCCGCTGACGACGGGCACCTATCACGAATTGCTGGACGACAGCGGTGCGGTGCGCCCGCACTGGCGACGGCTGCTCGACCAATTGCAACGCAGCACGCCGGCCCAGTTGATCCAGCGCCAGGCCCTGCTGGCGCGGCAGATCCAGGAAAACGGCGTGACCTACAACGTCTACGCGGACCCCAAGGGTGCGGATCGGCCGTGGGAACTGGACCTGCTGCCGCACGTCATCGATGCCCAGGAGTGGAAGCACCTGTCGGCCGGCATCGCCCAGCGCGGCCGCCTGCTCAACGCCGTGCTGGCGGATCTGTACGGGCCACAGCGGCTGATCAGCGAGGGCCTGTTGCCGGCGGAACTGGTGTTCGGGCACAACAATTTCCTCTGGCCCTGCCAGGGCATTGCCCAGCCGGGCGCCAACTTCCTGCACCTGTACGCGGTAGACCTGGCGCGCACACCCGATGGCCGCTGGTGGGTCACAGCGGATCGGACCCAGGCGCCGTCGGGGGCCGGGTATGCGCTGGAAAACCGCATGATCGTTTCCCGCGCGTTTCCTGAGTTGTACCGTGACCTCAAGGTGCGGCACCTGTCCGGCTTCTTCCGGACCCTGCAGGAAACCCTGGCACGCCAGGCGCCCAGCGATGGCGAGGCGCCGTTGGTGGTGCTGCTGACGCCGGGGCGGTTCAACGAAAGCTATTTCGAACACCTGTACCTGGCGCGCCAGCTGGGTTATCCGCTGGTGGAAGGCAGCGACCTGACCGTCCGGGACGCCACGGTCTACCTCAAGACCCTCAGCGGCCTGCGCCGGGTCCACGCCATCATGCGTCGGCTCGACGATGATTTCTGTGACCCGCTGGAACTGCGCACCGATTCGGCCTTGGGCGTGCCGGGGTTGCTGGAGGCGGTGCGCCAAGGCCGGGTGCTGGTGGCCAATGCCTTGGGCAGCGGCGTGCTGGAGTCGCCAGGGTTGTTGGGCTTTTTGCCGCAAATCAACCAGTACCTGTTCGGCGAAGCGTTGTTGCTGCCGTCGATCGCCACCTGGTGGTGCGGTGAGCCACCGGTGCTGGCCCAGGCCTTGGAGAAGTTGCCTGAACTGCTGATCAAGCCGGCGTTCCCCTCGCAGAGCTTCAACCCGGTGTTCGGCCGCGACCTGAGCGAACAGCAGCGTAGCCAACTGGCGGCGCGCATGCAGGCGCGTCCCTACGCGTACGTCGCCCAGGAGCTGGCGCAACTGTCCCAGGCTCCGGTCTGGCAGGCCGAGGACGGGCAGATCCAGCCCCGGGCCATTGGCATGCGCGTGTATGCGGTGGCCGGGAAGGATGATTATCGGGTGCTGTCCGGTGGCCTGACGCGCGTGGCCGCCGAGGCCGACGCCGAGGTGGTGTCGATGCAGCGCGGTGGCGCCAGCAAGGACACCTGGGTGCTGGCGGAGCAGGCACCGGGCGGCGAGCAGTGGGCCGCCCAGCGGACCGTAGGCGTCCACGACCTGGTTCGCCGTGACCCGTACCTGCCGTCGCGGGTGGTGGAAAACCTGTTCTGGTTCGGCCGCTACTGCGAGCGCTGCGACGACAGCGCGCGGCTGTTGCGGATCATGCTCGCGCGCTACGTCGACGGCGATGATCCGCAGGCCTTGCAGTCGGCGGTGGCCCTGGGCGAAAGCCTGATGTTGCTGCCCGACGAGGGCCAATTGCCCGAGCGGCTGCTGGCGGCCCTGCTGGGCGAGGACTGGTCGTTCAGCCTGCGCTCCAACCTGCAGCGCTTGCAGTGGGCGGCGTCCCAGGTGCGTGGGAAGTTGTCGCGGGAGAACTGGCAGGCGCTGGTTGAGCTGCAGCGCGAGGCCATGGAACTGGACACCGCCGAGCCGGATTTCGGCGAACTGCTGGACTTCCTCAACCGGCTGGTGATGTCCCTGGCGGCGTTGTCCGGTTTTGCCCTGGACGACATGACCCGCGACGAGGGCTGGCGCTTCCTGATGATCGGCCGGCGTCTGGAGCGCCTGCAATTTCTCAGCAGCAGCCTGGCGGCATTCCTGCGGGGCGAGGCCGTGTTCGATCAGGCCGGGCTGGAATGGTTGCTGGAGTTGGGTAACAGCAGCATCACCTACCGCTCGCGCTATTTGGCGGTGGCGCAACTGATCCCGGTGCTCGACCTGCTGTTGCTGGACGAGCAGAACCCCCATGCGGTGCTCTTTCAGTTGAAACTGGTGGCCCGCACCCTCAAGCGTCTCAACGATGACTTCGGCGCGCCCCGTGACGTTGCCTTGCCGGACCTGGTGACGCGCCTTTCACGCTTCGATTTGCGTTGCCTGGAAAACCCGTTGTTCGGCGAAACCAGCCTGCGCGCGGCGCTCGACGGGTTGGCCGACCTGCTCCAGGAAGTGGCCGATGTCAGCGGTCAGGTGTCCGATCGCCTGGCCTTGCGTCACTTTGCCCATGTCGATGATGTCAGCCAGCGCACGGTGTCCGTCTGATGAGCGCCCATTACCAGATTTTCCACGACACCCATTACCACTACGATAGTCCGGTTTCCCTGGCCCAGCAGCTCGCGCACCTGTGGCCACGGCCGTGTGAGTGGCAACGTTGTACCGAGCAGCAGTTGTTGATCAGCCCGGAACCGACCACCCGCCGCGATGAGCAGGACGTGTTCGGCAACCCGCTGACCCGGCTGGCTTTCGAGCGACCGCACGATGAGTTACAGGTCAACGCACGGTTGAGCGTCGAAGTGCTGGCCCGTCCTGAGCTGGATTTCAATATGTCCCCGGCCTGGGAGTCGACCTGCCAGGCCCTGAGCTACAGTGGCCGGCCGCTCACGGCCCCGGTGCTGGAGGCGTGCCGTTACCGCTTCGAGTCGCCCTATGTGCACCTCAAGCGCAGTTTCGTCGAGTTTTCCGCAAGCTGTTTCCCGCCGGGCCGGCCGTTGATGCTCGGGGTCCGGGCGTTGATGGAAAAGATTTTCCAGGAATTCACCTTCGACGCCGAAGCGACCCAGGTGGCGACGCCGTTGGTGGAGGTGCTGGAGCGGCGGCGGGGCGTGTGCCAGGACTTTGCCCACCTGATGCTGGCCAGTCTGCGCTCACGCGGGCTGGCGGCGCGTTACGTCAGTGGCTACCTGCTGACCCAGCCGCCACCCGGCCAGCCCCGCCTGATCGGCGCCGACGCGTCTCACGCCTGGGTGTCGGTGTATTGCCCGGTGCTGGGCTGGGTGGATTTTGATCCGACCAACAATGTGCAGCCGGCCCTGGAGCACATCACCTTGGCCTGGGGCCGCGACTTTTCCGATGTGTCGCCGTTGCGCGGGGTGATCCTGGGCGGCGGCAACCACGATCCCGAGGTGCGGGTGACGGTGATGCCGGTTGAGTCATAGGACGATCACTGTGTGGGAGCGGGCTTGCTCGCGCAAGCGGGTTGTCAGTCGATGACGAGGTCGCTGGCACACCGCCTTCGCGAGCAAGCCCGCTCCCACAGGCAAGGTATTCAATCGCGAGGAAAGCGTCATGTTCCCGGTTTCCATCAAAGGCGTCCTGCAATCCCCCGAAGGCCTGGTCGTGCTGATGCTCAATGAGCGAGACGAGTGGGAATTGCCCGGTGGGCGGATCGAGCTGGGCGAGACGGCGCCGCAATGCCTGGCGCGGGAGATCGCCGAGGAGCTGGCGGTCGATGTGAGCGTGGGCGAGCCGCTGGACACGTACCTGTTCGAGGTGATTCCCGGCAAGCACGTGTTCATCGCCACCTATCGCTGCCAGCTACAGGGTGGTTTCGTGCCGACGATCAGCCATGAACACAAGGAGATTGGTCTGTTCGAGCCGAGCCGGTTGCCGGCCAACCTGCCGCAGGGCTATCGCCAGTCGATTGGCCGGGCATTGGGTTCGTAAGGCCGGCAGCGGGGCTGCCGACCCAGGACACAGGACCGGCGGGCCAGGAGGGATCAGGCGTCAGACGCCGGGTCTTTCGGTGCGTCACCTTCGTCGGTGGTCATGTCGCTTTCGGCGTCGTGGCTCAGTGCCGCTTCTTCAGCCGAGGCTTTCTTGCGCTGCAGCTTTTCCTCTTTCTTCTGCTCCTTGGCCAGGTCTCTCTGACGTTTGGCGAAGGAATAATTGGGTTTGGCCATGGGCGTTCCTCTGGGGTCGAAGGGAGGTAGAGCGGCGCGTATTCTGCCCTGTATCGGGGCCGAGCCGTTAGCGGGGTTTTTGTTCGGCCCACTTCGGCTGCACCGAGGGTTGCCATTCGTCCAGCGCGTCGAGCAGGTCATGGGCCGATTCGCTCACTTGCAGCATGTCACGATGCGGCGCCCGGACGAAGCCTTCGCCGACGATGTGGTCGAGGAAACCGGTCAGTTTGCTGTAGAACCCGTTCACTTCCAGCAGGCCCAGCGGTTTGCCGTGATAGCCGAGCTGGCCCCAGGTCCAGACCTCGAACAACTCTTCCAGCGTGCCGAGGCCGCCGGGCAGGGCGATGAAGGCATCGCTGAGTTCGGCCATGCGCGCCTTGCGGGCATGCATGCCGTCCACCACCTCCAGGCGGGTCAGGCCGGCGTGGCCGATCTCCTTGTCCTTCAGGCTTTGGGGAATGATGCCAATGACTTCACCGCCGGCCGCCAGGGCCGCGTCGGCAACGATGCCCATCAGGCCGACGGCACCGCCGCCATAGACCAGTGTCAGCTTGCGCTCGGCCAACGCCTTTCCCAGGGCCTGCGCCGCTTCACGGTAGGCGAGATGGCTGCCGGTGCTGGCGCCGCAAAATACACAAACAGATGCAATGGACATGCTTTACTCCGTGGGTCGATGACCGTTGCAGAGTAAAGCCTCGTCACGGGTGTGCAAAGGCGCTTAAGGTCTTAGCCTTCGCGCTGGGGTTTTTCGTAGGTGCCACTGGCGCCGCAGGCGTAGGCGGCGAGCAAGCTGCACAACAGGCTGTTGAGGTTCATGGTGGACGCTCCAGAGGTTGATGGAGCCGATCATAGGGCTGGCTCGTGCATCTGGCTGGTTGATTGTGTCCATCAGGCTGATAGCCTTAAGTTGTATACAATGTTTGATTCAGGTCATAGGAACTTGTCTGAAATTAAGGCAGTCTTCCCCTTTGAAGGAATTTTCTAACCATGCCTTGGAGATTCACGATGTTTGCCAAACTTGTTGCGGTATCCCTGTTGACGCTGGCCAGCAGCCAACTGATGGCAGCGGAGTGCAAGACCACGATCGATTCCACCGACCAGATGTCCTTCAGCAACAAGGCCATCGAAATCGACAAGAGCTGCAAGACATTCACCGTTGAACTGACCCATTCGGGCAGCCTGCCGAAAAACGTCATGGGCCATAACTGGGTCCTGAGCAAGGAAGCCGACATGCAGCCGATCGCGACCGATGGCCTGGGGGCTGGCATCGACAAGAACTACCTGAAAGACGGTGACGCCCGCGTCATTGCCCATACCAAAGTGATCGGTGCCGGTGAAACAGACTCGGTGACCTTCGACGTGTCGAAGCTCGATGCGGCTGAAAAATATGGTTTCTTCTGCTCGTTCCCGGGCCACATTTCGATGATGAAAGGTACTGTTACCCTGAAATAATTTCTGTGGGAGCGGGCTTGCTCGCGAAGGCGGCCGGACATTCAACATAGATGCCACAGATACACCGCCTTCGCGGGCAAGCCCGCTCCCACAAGGGATTGGCAGTGAACACAAATGCTGTGCACGCCGCAGCTTCCATGTGGGAGCGAGCTCGCTCGCGAAGACGGCGGCGCCATCACCGGGTGGTTGGCTGACCGCCCGCTGTCACGAGCAGGCTCGCTTTCACGCGATCATGGCGCGTACGGCAGAACCCGTTTGTGCTCGGTCTTGCGGTAGGTTTCGCAGATGATCCGGGCGGCGTCTTCGCGGATGGTCTTGCCATGCAGGAAGGCGTCGATCTCGCCGTAAGTCACGCCGTGGGCGGCTTCGTCGGGTTTGCCGGGGGAGAGGTCCTCGAGGTCGGCCGTGGGGACTTTCTCCACCAGCGATTCCGGCGCGCCGAAGTCACGGGCGATGGCCCGGACCTGGTTTTTCACCAGGCCGCTCAGCGGGGCCAGGTCGCAGGCGCCGTCACCGAACTTGGTGAAGAACCCCATCACGGCTTCGGCCGCGTGGTCGGTGCCGATCACCAGGCCATGTTCGGCACCGGCGATGGTGTACTGCGCCACCATGCGCATCCGCGCCTTGGTATTGCCCAGCACGAAATCCCGCGAGCCCGGTGCCTTGCCTTCGAAGGCCAGCACCTCTTTGGCCAGCGCCTTGACCGCCGGGCCGATGTTGACGGTGTGGCGTTCGTCCGGTTCGATGAAGTCCACGCAGGCTTGTGCTTCGTGCTCGTCGAACTGGGTTTCGTAGGGCAGGCGCACGGCGATGAACTTGTAGGCCGGGTTGCCGGTTTTCTCCCGCAGTTCACGCACCGCCCGTTGGGCCAGCAATCCGGCGGTCAGCGAATCGACTCCGCCGCTGATGCCCAGCACGAGGGACTTGAGCCCGGAATTGACCAGGCAATCCTGGATGAAGCCCACCCGCCGTGCGATTTCAGCCTTGAGGGCCGCGTCATCGGCGAACGGTGGCTGGACGTTGAGTTGTTCAGCAATCTCACGCTGTACGGCTTGCATGAATTCACTCCTTGCTAGAGGGGTCGATAAGGTCGGCAGGTACTTGGAAAACATGTCGCATGTAGGCGACGAAATTGGGGTCCTTGCAGTGGGTCTTGCCGGGCTCGTCGGAAATCTTGGCCACGGGTTGCCCGTCACAACTGATCATTTTAAGTACGATGCTCATTGGCTCTACACCTGCAATGTCGCAGGTCAGGTTGGTGCCAATACCGAAGCTGACATTAATGCGACCACGCAATGCGCGGAAAATCTCCAGGCATTTGGGCAGGTTCAGGCTGTCGGAGAACACCAGGGTCTTGCTCATCGGGTCGATGCCCAGCTTGTGGTAGTGGGCGATGGCCTTTTCGGCCCAGATCACCGGGTCGCCGGAGTCATGGCGCAGGCCGTCGAACAGCTTGGCGAAGAACAGGTCGAAATCCGCCAGGAATGCGTCCATGGTGATGCAATCGGTCAGCGCGATCCCCAGCAGGCCCCGGTACTCGCGCACCCAGCAGTCGAGGGCGGCGATCTGGCTGTCGATCAGCCGCGGGCCCAGTTGCTGGTGCGCCATGATCCATTCGTGGGCCATGGTACCCAAGGGTTTCATGTCCAGCTCCCGGGACAGGTGCACGTTGCTGGTGCCGACGAAACGTCCGGGGAAATCATGCTTGAGCACGTTCACCACTTCTTCCTGGACGCGGTAGGAAAAGCGTCGCCGGGTGCCGAAGTCCGCGACCTGCAGTTCGGACAACTCGTCGGCGCTGGCATTGGCGGTCAGCCAGTCGAACTTGCGGTACAGCTGCTCCCGCGCCTGTTCCAGGACTATTTCCCGGTAGCGATAGCGGTTGCGCACTTCGCTGACGATGGCCAGCAGCGGTACTTCGAACAGGATCACGTGCAGCCACGGCCCCCGCAGGCGGATGAACAGCTCGCCGTTGTCGATGCCGGTGTGCACGTACCGCAGGTTAAAGCGAAACAGGCCCAGGAAGCGCAGGAAGTCCGGCTTGAGAAAGCTGATGCGTTCCAGGAACCCCAATTGATCGGCGCTCAGGCTCAACTCGGCCAGGCGCTCGATCTGGAAGCGGATCTCCGCCAGGTAGGGGCGCAAGTCTTCGCTGTTGCGGCAACGAAACTCCCATTCGACTTCAACGTTGGGGTAGTTGTGCAGCACCGCCTGCATCATCGTCAGTTTGTAGAAGTCGGTGTCGAGCAGGTTCTGCACGATACGATCGGCAAATACACTCTCGCTCATGGCGGGTCTCCAGGCAGGTCGCTGCGTCGGGCAGCGGGGTGCAGCGGTTTGTTGAAAAGGTTAGTGGCGCATAACCTGGATGGGTATTGCCAGTGTTTTTTAGTCCCGCAGATCTTTGTGGCGAGGGATGCAGTTAATGTGGCAGATCCGGGTTGCCGATCTGTTCAAGCATCCATTCCACAAACGACTTCACCTTGGGCACCTCCGCCGAGTGCTCGGGGTAGGCCAGGTAATAGGCGCTGGTGCTGGGCATCGCGTGTTGCCAGGGGATGACCAGTTTGCCGTCGGCCAGTTCTTCTTCCACCAGAAAACGCGGCAGCAGCGCCACACCGCAGCCGACCTGGGCGGCGCGGATGCACATGTAGAAGGTTTCGAAGCGTGGCCCGTGATAGCTGTGTTCGGTGTGGTAGCCCTGGCTGTCGAACCAGTCGTGCCAGGCCTGTGGGCGGGAGGCGTTCTGCAGCAGGACCAGGTCGGCCAGTTGGGTCGGGTCGCTGAAGGGCCGTTCGGGCAGGCTGCCGGGGGCGCAGACCGGTACCAGTTCTTCGCTGAACAGTTTCAGGGATTCGGAACCGGGTCGTGAGCCCTGGCCGAAATAAAAGGCCAGGTCGCTGCGTCCTTGCAGCAGGTCGTCGGCTTCCTGTTCGCTGCACAGGTCCAGATGAATCGTCGGATGGCGCAGCCGCCAGCCCTTCAGGCGCGGGACCAGCCAGCGAGCACCGAAGGTCGGAGGCGTGGAAACCCGCAGGACTTCAGTGTCGCCGCCGTAGGAACGCAGGTAATGGGTGGACATCTCCACCTGCGTGAGGATTTTTCGCACTTCACCCAGGTACAACTCGCCGGCCGGCGTGAGTTGCAGGCGGCGGCGAACGCGCCGGAACAGCAAGTGTTGCAACAGTTCTTCCAGTTGCGCGACCTGCTTGCTGACGGCGCTCTGGGTCAGGTGCAGTTCTTCGGCGGCGCGGGTGAAACTCAAGTGCCGCGTCACCGCTTCGAAGCATTGCAGCGCCGTGATCGATGGCAAATAGCGTTTGTTGAGCATGGTGAGGCCTTGTTTCCGGTCGCTCTGCCTGGGCAGCATGAATAAACGGAATGATATCTCGCTTAATGGTCGTTTGTTGCCAAGTCTCGCGCCAGCTACAACTACAGTCCTGATCAGCCGTCTTCGTCCGGTTGCCGCCTATTGTCTTTTGCGTGAGGAATTTTCCATGGTTGCTGCATTGCTTGATCGTCTCGGTGTCGACTCGGCCCTGTACCAGAACGGCACCCAGCCGGTGCATTCACCTATCGACGGCAGCCGCATCGGCGCCGTGAACTGGGAAGGTGCCGCTGAAGTCGAGCAGCAGGTCAGCCGTGCCGAGCATGCCTTTGACCTGTGGCGCCAGGTGCCGGCGCCGCGCCGTGGCGAACTGGTGCGTCAATTCGGCGACCTGTTGCGCCAGTACAAGGCCGACCTTGGCGAACTGGTGTCGTGGGAAGCCGGCAAGATCACCCAGGAAGGCCTGGGTGAAGTGCAAGAGATGATCGACATCTGCGACTTCGCCGTCGGCCTGTCCCGCCAGTTGTACGGCCTGACCATCGCCTCCGAGCGCCCGGGCCACCACATGCGTGAATCCTGGCACCCGCTGGGCGTGGTCGGGGTCATCAGCGCGTTCAACTTCCCGGTGGCGGTCTGGGCCTGGAACACCACCCTGGCCCTGGTGTGCGGTAACGCGGTGATCTGGAAACCTTCGGAAAAGACCCCGCTCACCGCCCTGGCCTGCCAGGCGCTGTTCGAGCGCGTGCTGAAGAACTTCAGCGATGCGCCGCCGTACCTGAGCCAGGTGATCATCGGCGGCCGCGACGCCGGTGAAGCGTTGGTGGACGATCCACGCGTGGCGTTGATCAGTGCCACCGGCAGCACCCGCATGGGCCGCGAAGTCGCGCCGAAAGTCGCCGCGCGCTTTGCCCGCAGCATCCTCGAACTGGGCGGCAACAACGCCATGATCCTCGCGCCGAGCGCCGACCTGGACATGGCCGTGCGCGCGATCCTGTTCAGCGCCGTCGGCACCGCCGGCCAGCGTTGCACCACGTTGCGCCGGTTGATCGCCCACGAGTCGGTGAAGGATGAAGTCGTCACCCGCCTCAAGGCCGCCTATTCGAAAGTGCGCATCGGCCATCCGCTGGAAGGCAACCTGGTCGGGCCGCTGATCGACCAGCACAGCTTCGACAACATGCAGGATGCGCTGGAGCAGGCCCTGAGCGAAGGCGGGCGGGTGTTCGGCGGCAAGCGCCAGCTCGAAGACCAGTTTCCGAATGCCTATTACGTGTCGCCCGCCATCGTCGAGATGCCGGAGCAGAGCGACGTCGTGCGCCACGAAACCTTCGCGCCGATCCTGTACGTGGTCGGCTACAAGGACTTCGCCGAGGCCCTGCACCTGAACAACGCCGTGCCCCAGGGCCTGTCGTCCTGCATCTTCACCACTGACGTGCGTGAAGCCGAACAGTTCATGTCGGCGGTGGGCAGCGACTGTGGCATCGCCAACGTCAACATCGGCCCGAGTGGCGCGGAAATCGGCGGCGCCTTCGGTGGCGAGAAAGAAACCGGCGGCGGTCGCGAATCCGGTTCCGACGCCTGGCGCGGCTACATGCGCCGCCAGACTAATACCGTGAACTACTCGCTGGCGCTGCCGTTGGCCCAAGGGATTACCTTCGACTGAGGTTGTTAGGGGCGGATTTTCAATTCGTGGAGATCCTTTGTGGGAGCGAGCTTGCTCGCGATAGCGGTGTGTCAGTCACATAGTCGTTGAATGTGCCGCCGCTATCGCGAGCAAGCTCGCTCCCACGCTGAATAGTGTGATGGTTGGGTTTTTCGGAGTCTGGCAATGCCGTTACGCGAAGAATGTCTGTGGGAAAAACTGACGCCGCAAAGGCCTGAAAATACTTCGCTCACCGGGGAGATTACAGCCGATGTCTGCGTGATCGGCGCCGGCTTCACCGGGCTGTCGGCAGCCGTGCATTTGCTGGAGCAGGGCAAGCGCGTTGCGTTGCTGGAGGCCCATCGGGCCGGGCATGGAGGCTCGGGGCGCAACGTCGGGCTGGTGAACGCCGGCCTGTGGATCCCGCCGGACGAGATCGAGGCCGGGTTCGGCGAAGCGGTGGGCAGCCAGCTCAATCGCATGCTGGGGGCCGCGCCAGCCCTGGTGTTCAGCCTCGTCGACAAATACAACATCGACTGCCAGTTGCGCCGCGAAGGCACCCTGCACATGGCCCATAACGCCCGGGGCGAGGCTGACCTGCGCAGTCGCGAAGCCCAATGGAAGCGCCGTGGCGCCCCAGTGGAGCTGCTCACCGGGCAAGCCTGCGTCGAGGCCACGGGCACCTCGAAAATCGCCGCCGCCTTGCTCGACCGACGCGCCGGCACGCTCAACCCCATGGCTTACGCCAGCGGCCTGGCCAAGACGGCCAGGGACCTTGGCGGGCAGTTGTTCGATCACTCCCCGGTCACCCGCCTGGAGCGCCAAGGCCAGCGCTGGTCGGTGCAAACGGCCCAGGGCTCGGTGCTGGCCGAGCAGGTGGTGATCGCGTCCAACGCCTACACCGAAGGCGACTGGACCGAGCTGCGGCGCAACTTTTTCCCAGGCTATTACTACCAGGTCGCCTCGGTCCCGCTGACCGACGACGCGGCCCGGCGCATCCTGCCGGGCGGACAGGGTTCGTGGGACACCCGCCAGGTCTTGAGCAGCATTCGCCGGGACAAGGACGGTCGCTTGTTGCTCGGCAGCCTGGGCAATGGCAACCGCAAGCCGACCTGGTTCCTCAAGGCGTGGGCCGACCGGGTACAGCGCCACTATTTTCCCTATCTCAAGCCCGTGGAGTGGGAATGCACCTGGACCGGGTGCATTGCCTTTACCCCGGATCACCTGATGCGCCTGTTCGAGCCGGCTCCTGGGCTGGTGGCCGTGACGGGCTACAACGGGCGCGGGGTGACCACCGGGACGGTGGTCGGCAAGGCCTTCGCCGACTACCTTTGCCAGGGCGACGCGAAGGCGCTGCCGATCCCCTTCGCGCCCATGCAGCCGCTGGCCGGCGTGGGGTTGCGCAGTTGCCTGTACGAGGCGGGTTTTTCGCTGTATCACGCGGGCCAGTGCCTGCGGATCGTCATCTGAGTGTAGAAAAATGTTACCGCGCGCCGCGTTTTCCGGCGCAGCGGCTAGCCTGTTATGGTGCGGGTTGTAGCAGTTGCGCACCGCCAGTGTGCAGTTCGGTGACGCAGGATGTTACAGCGTGGTTGCACGTCGTTTCGTACGATGGTTGCAATGATGGCTCATGGAGGGTTTCACCCACATAAATGCAAGGTTGCACCTTGTGCGGTTTAGACGGTTGCACGCCCTATGAAAAAGGGCCCGAAACAGTCGAAATAACAATAAAGCAGCGACTTTTTTCAGAATAAAAAACCGATGGCACGGCCCTTGCTCTGAGCTTCTCAGTGAAATGAAGTCGCAGTGAAATGAAGTCGCAGTGCCAACTAAAAAAAACCTTGGAGCACCACCTCATGTCCCAGACGTTTTACAAGAAAGGCTTCCTGGCCCTCGCAGTGGCAGCTGCGCTGGGTGTGTCCGCGTTTGCGCAGGCTGATGTGAAATTCGGTGTGGCGGGGCCAATGACGGGGGCCAATGCGGCCTTCGGCGAGCAATACATGAAAGGTGCCCAGGCGGCCGCTGATGTCATCAACAAGGCCGGTGGCGTCAACGGTGAGAAAATCGTCCTGGTCGCCGGCGACGACGCCTGCGAACCCAAGCAGGCCGTGGCCGTGGCCAACCGCCTGGTGGACCAGGACAAGGTGATTGGCGTGGTCGGGCACTTCTGCTCGTCCAACACCATCCCGGCCTCCGAGGTCTATGACGAGGCGGGTGTCATCGCCATCACCCCAGGCTCGACCAACCCGGCAGTGACCGAGCGCGGCCTGAGCGCGATGTTCCGCATGTGCGGGCGTGACGACCAGCAGGGCATCGTGGCCGGCGACTACATCGTCGACGTGCTCAAGGGCAAGAAAGTCGTCGTGCTGCACGACAAGGACACCTACGGCCAGGGCCTGGCGGATGCCACCAAGGCACAGCTGGAGAAGCGTGGCGTGAAGGCCGTGCTGTATGAAGGCCTGACCCGTGGCGAGAAAGACTTCAGCGCCGTGGTCACCAAGATCCGGGCGGCCGGTGCCGACGTGGTCTACTTCGGTGGCCTGCACCCGGAAGCCGGCCCGCTGGTTCGCCAACTGCGTGAACAAGGCCTCAAGGACGTGAAATTCATGTCCGACGATGGCATCGTCACCGACGAACTGGTCACCACCGCCGGCGGCGCGCAATACGTCGATGGCGTGTACATGACCTTCGGCGCCGATCCGCGCCTGCTGCCAGACAGCAAGGCCGTGGTGGACGCTTTCCGGGCCCAGGGCGTCGAGCCTGAAGGCTACACCCTGTACGCCTACGCGTCGGTCCAGGCGCTGGCCGCCGGTTTCAACGGTGCCAAGTCCAACAAGGGCGAGGACGCGGCCAAGTGGCTCAAGGCCAATCCGGTGCAGACCGTCATGGGCAAGAAAGAGTGGGACGCCAAGGGTGACCTGAAGGTCTCCGACTACGTGGTCTACCAGTGGGACAAGGACGGCAAATACCATCAGTTGGAAAAACAGAAATAATTGAAGGGATAACGGCTTGTGGCGAGGGAGCTTGCTCCCTCACCACGATCGTCCTTCCCGGGCTAAGACCCACCTGTCTTTTCTCTCGAAAGCTGCGCACACATCGTGCCGCGTCGGCGGCTGAACCCCGGTCCGTCGCCGCGTTGTGCGTGCAGCCTTTCAAATGCGTGAGATCGCGTTATGGATGGTATTTTCCTGCAGCAACTGATCAACGGCCTGACCCTCGGGTCGGTCTATGGTCTGATCGCCATCGGCTACACAATGGTCTACGGCATCATCGGCATGATCAACTTCGCCCACGGCGAGGTTTACATGATTTCCGCTTACCTCGCGGCAATCAGTCTGGCTCTGCTGGCTTACTTCGGTATCGAATCCTTCCCGCTGATGATCCTCGGCACCCTGGTATTCACAGTCGTGGTCACCGGGGTCTACGGCTGGGTCATCGAACGCGTCGCCTACAAACCCCTGCGCAACTCCACCCGCCTGGCACCGCTGATCAGTGCCATCGGTATCTCGCTGATCCTGCAGAATTACGCCCAGATCAGCCAGGGCGCCCGCCAGCAGGGCGTGCCGACACTGCTCGAAGGCGCCATGCGCGTCGACATCGGCAGTGGTTTCGTGCAACTGACCTACACTAAGATCTTCATCCTGGTGGCGGCGTTTGCCGGGATGGCCCTGCTGACCTACATCATCAAGTACACCAAGCTGGGGCGCATGTGCCGCGCCACCCAGCAAGACCGCAAGATGGCCTCGATCCTGGGGATCAACACCGACCGGGTGATTTCCTACGTGTTCATCATCGGTGCCGCCATGGCGGCCCTGGCCGGCGTGCTGATCACCATGAACTACGGCACGTTCGACTTCTATGCCGGCTTCATCATCGGCATCAAGGCGTTCACCGCGGCGGTGCTCGGCGGCATTGGCTCCCTGCCTGGGGCGATGCTCGGCGGAATCATCCTCGGGATCTCCGAGTCGCTGTTCTCCGGTCTGATCAACTCTGACTACAAAGACGTGTTCAGTTTCTCGCTGCTGGTGCTGATTCTGATTTTCCGTCCCCAAGGCCTGTTGGGTCGCCCACTCGTGGCGAAGGTATAAGTATGTCTGCTGCCAATAAACCGATTGATATCAAACAGAGCGTCATCGACGCGATCCTGGCCGGGCTGATCTCGCTGATCGTGTTCGGGCCGATTGTCGGCGTGGTGCTCGACGGCTACAGCTTCAACCTGCAACCGGCCCGCGTCGGCTGGCTGGTGGCGATCGTGATGATCGGGCGCTTTGCCTTGAGCCTGTTCCTGCAAACGCCTCGGGGCCTGAAGGTGCTCCAGGGTTTCGAAAGCTCCGGCTCCGGCGTGCACGTCCTGCCACCGGACTACAAGTCGCGCCTGCGCTGGATCATCCCGGCACTGATCGTGATCGCCATCGTGTTTCCGTTCTTCGCCAACAAATACGTGCTCACGGTGGTCATCCTCGGGTTGATCTACGTGCTACTGGGCCTGGGCCTGAACATCGTGGTCGGCCTGGCGGGGCTGCTCGACCTGGGCTACGTGGCGTTCTACGCCATCGGCGCCTATGGCCTGGCGCTGGGTTACCAGTACTTGGGCCTGGGTTTCTGGACGGTGCTGCCCCTGGCGGCGATTGCGGCGGCGATGGCCGGCTGCATATTGGGGTTCCCGGTGTTGCGAATGCACGGTGACTACCTGGCGATCGTGACCCTGGGCTTCGGCGAGATCATCCGGCTGGTGCTCAACAACTGGTTGTCGTTCACGGGCGGGCCCAACGGCATGCCAGTGCCGTCGCCGACGTTCTTCGGCCTGGAGTTCGGGCGAAGGGCGAAGGACGGCGGGGTGCCGTTCCATGAGTTCTTCGGTATCGATTACAACCCGAACCTGAAATTCCTGTTCATCTACATCGTGCTGTTCATCGTCGTGATGCTGGTGCTCTACATCAAGCATCGCCTGACCCGTATGCCGGTCGGGCGTGCCTGGGAAGCCCTGCGCGAAGATGAAATCGCCTGCCGCTCCATGGGCCTGAACCACGTGCTGGTCAAGCTCTCGGCGTTCACCATTGGCGCCTCCACGGCCGGCCTGGCCGGGGTGTTCTTCGCCAGCTACCAGGGGTTCGTCAACCCTTCGTCATTCACCTTCTTCGAGTCGGCGCTGATCCTGGCGATCGTGGTGCTCGGTGGCATGGGTTCGACCGTGGGCGTGGTGATCGCGGCGTTCGTGCTCACCGTGGCGCCGGAGTTGCTGCGCAGTTTCTCCGAGTACCGGGTGCTGCTGTTCGGCGTGTTGATGGTGTTGATGATGATCTGGCGACCTCGCGGCCTGATTCGTATCAGCCGTACCGGTGTGACGCCGCGCAAGGGGGTAGCGCCATGAGCGAAGTCGTACTTTCCGTAGAAAACCTGATGATGCAGTTCGGTGGCATCAAGGCCCTCAGCGACGTCAGCCTGCAGGTCAAGCGCAACTCGATCTTCGCCCTGATCGGCCCCAACGGCGCGGGCAAGACCACGGTGTTCAACTGCCTGACCGGCTTCTACAAAGCTTCGGGCGGCAGGATCGAGCTCAACGTGCGTGGCGAGCGGACCAACGTCATCAAGCTGTTGGGCGAGGCCTTCCGGCCGACCGACTTCGTGTCGCCGAAATCCTTCGCCAGCCGGCTGTACTACAAGATGTTCGGCGGGACCCACCTGGTGAACCGCGCCGGCCTGGCCCGGACGTTCCAGAACATCCGCTTGTTCAAGGAAATGTCGGTGCTGGAAAACCTGCTGGTGGCCCAGCACATGTGGGTCAACCGCAGCCTGTTGGCCGGCATCCTCAACACCAAGGGCTACCGCAAGGCTGAAAGCGATGCCCTGGACCACGCCTTCTACTGGTTGGAAGTGGTGGACCTGGTGGATTGCGCCAACCGCCTGGCGGGCGAGCTTTCCTACGGCCAGCAACGGCGCCTGGAAATTGCCCGGGCCATGTGCACTCGTCCGCAGATCATCTGCCTGGACGAGCCGGCGGCCGGCCTCAACCCTCAGGAAACCGAAGCGCTGAGCGCGATGATCCGGCTGCTGCGCGACGAGCATGATCTGACCGTGGTGCTGATCGAACACGACATGGGCATGGTAATGAGCATTTCCGACCACATCGTGGTGCTGGACCACGGCAACGTCATCGCCGAGGGCGGTCCGGAGGCGATTCGCAACGATCCGAAGGTGATCGCGGCCTACCTGGGCGCCGATGAAGAGGAATTGGTATGAGTACACCGATCCTCGAACTCAAGGAACTGGACGTGTTCTACGGGCCGATCCAGGCCCTGAAGAAAGTCTCGATGCACATTGGCGAAGGCGAGACCGTGAGCCTGATCGGCTCCAACGGTGCCGGCAAGTCCACGCTGTTGATGTCGATCTTCGGCCAGCCGCGCGCGGCCGGCGGGCAGATCATCTACCAGGGCGTGGACATTACCCACAAGTCGTCCCACTACATCGCGTCCAACGGCATTGCGCAGTCGCCGGAGGGGCGCCGGGTGTTCCCCGACATGACCGTCGAGGAAAACCTGCTGATGGGCACCATTCCCATCGGTGACAAGTACGCCAGCGAAGACATGCAGCGCATGTTCGAGCTGTTCCCGCGGCTCAAGGAGCGGCGCAACCAGCGGGCCATGACGATGTCCGGTGGCGAGCAGCAGATGCTCGCCATCGCCCGGGCACTGATGAGCCGGCCGAAGTTGTTGCTGCTCGACGAGCCGAGCCTGGGTCTGGCGCCGATCGTGGTGAAGCAGATCTTCTCCACCCTGCGGGAGCTGGCGTCCACGGGGATGACCATCTTCCTGGTGGAGCAGAACGCCAATCACGCCCTCAAGCTGTCGGACCGGGCCTACGTGATGGTCAACGGTGAAATCCGCCTGACCGGCACCGGCAAGGAACTGCTCGCCAACGAAGAGGTGCGCAACGCGTACCTGGGCGGGCATTGAAGCGGCTGCTGTAATGGAAAAACCGGCGAGAGATCGCCGGTTTTTTTATCCCTCCAAACCACCACCCAACTTGTGGGAGCGAGCGTGCTCGCGATGGCGGCAGGTCAGCCGACATCGATGTTGATTGAACCAAGGCTATCGCGAGCAAGCTCGCTCCCACAGGAGGCTTTGTATGTTTTTCACAATTGTGGAAAACCATTCTGAACCCTTGCCAAACCGCGACATAAAGTCGCCGCAAACAGTTGTTTTGTCACACTTTTGACTTGTCCCCGTTTGCTGTGGAACTGGCTGTGGGTAACGTGGGAGTAGCTGGCTGAAAGCCTTTGATTACGGGGCCTGCAGAGCGGTGGTCATTTTTCGATCAGGTGTTTTTGATGGCGCGGCGGTGGCAGTTGTCAACACTTTTATGCGCTTGGGCGAGGCTGCGCAAAACGCTGGGCAAGCCTGTGGATAAGTCTGTGACTAAACTCTGGAAAGACCGCGCGAAGGGCCGTAGTTACTGGCTTGGAGCCATCGCCTAGTTGGCCGCTGGCTTATAGCAGAGATCCTGAACTGCACAACCGTTGTTGCGGGGTCAAGCGAAAAAAATTTCCAAACACCCCGCAAAGCCTTGTGCACAGCGGCCTGGCGCTTGTGCAGTTGCCCCCGGTTACTGTGGACGTGCCTGTGGATAAGGTGCGGGCAACCGGCTGTAGCCCTTATTCCGCGAGGCTTGGCGCCAGTTGGTTGTTTTATGATCAATGTTGGGGGCAGTCGACGGGGTTTCACAAGCCTTGCCCCTGCCATGTCGGGCGGGCATGCTGTGGGCCGATTTTCATTTCAATGAGCGGTTCAAGCCCAAGCAAGGAGAACACGATGTCCAACACCCTGTTTATCACCGGCGCGACGTCCGGTTTTGGTGAAGCCTGCGCCCGTCGTTTTGCCGAGGCCGGTTGGAAACTGGTGCTGACCGGTCGTCGTGAAGAACGCCTCAATGCCCTCTGCGCCGAGTTGTCGAAGCAGACCGAGGTCCACGGCCTGGTGCTCGACGTACGAGACCGCAAGGCCATGGAGGAAGCCATCGCCAACCTGCCGCCGTCGTTCGCCACGCTGCGCGGGCTGATCAACAACGCCGGCCTGGCCCTGGGCGTCGACCCGGCCCCCAAGTGCGACCTCGATGACTGGGACACCATGGTCGACACCAACGTCAAAGGGCTGCTCTACAGCACTCGCATGCTGCTGCCGCGCCTGATCGCCCATGGCCGTGGCGCCGGAATCATCAACCTGGGCTCCATCGCCGGTAACTACCCGTACCCGGGCAGCCACGTGTACGGCGCGAGCAAGGCGTTCGTCAAACAGTTTTCCCTGAACCTGCGTTGCGACTTGCAAGGCACGGGCGTGCGGGTGAGCAATATCGAGCCGGGCCTGTGCGAAAGCGAGTTCTCGCTGGTGCGCTTCGGTGGTGACCAGGACCGCTATAACGCCACCTACGCCGGGGCCGATCCGATCCAGCCGCAGGATATCGCCGAAACGATTTACTGGGTGCTCAACACGCCGGCGCACATCAACATCAACAGCCTGGAGTTGATGCCGGTGAGCCAGACCTGGGCCGGGTTTGCCATCGAGCGCAACAAGGCCTGACCGCTGAGTTGGGGGGGGCGGTTGATGGAAACCTGTGGCGAGGGAGCTTGCTCCCGCTGGACTGCGAAGCAGGCCCAGGATTTTGCGACTGCTTCGCAGCCGAGCGGGAGCAAGCTCCCTTGCCACAAACGCATTACGCCAGGCAGTCGGCCAACCCGAGATAGCAGGTCATGAGGTGATAGGGCGTGGTGGACGGCATGTCCCGCCGGCTGACGATGCCATCGGCATCCAGGCATTCGTTCCAGCCCTTGGCATGCAGGAAGTGTTGCTGCAGGGCCTTTAGCTGCGGCAGCAAAGCCTGCTGACCGTCCGCACGTAAGGTCAGTGCGCGCAGGTATTCGGCCTGGGCCCAGATGCGCTGGGTCGCGTCCCGCGGGGCGGCATGCGGCTCTAGGCTCAGCATCGCGCAAACCGCGCCGGACTTTCGGTCTACGCCACGTTGCTCGCTGTATTCGAAGCTTCGTTCAAGGGCCTTGCGCAGCTTGCCGTCACGCAACAAGGGCGACGATGCGAGTAAGTAATACCATTCGAACTGGTGCCCTGGCTCGAACCAGTTATCCACAGACTTGAGCGGTTTCTCCATCATCACGCCCAGCGTCGGTTCGATGAAGCGCTTGAGCATCCCGTCGCACAGGCTCGACAACGCTTGCTGCACGTGGGCGTCTTCGCGAACCGAAAGGGTGGCAAGAAACGCTTCGGCCAAGTGCATCAATGGATTTTGCAGCGGGCCCGATTCCAGGGTTGACCAGTCGCGCCCGAGGCTGGCTTCGTAGAGGCCGTCGCCGGTGGCAAAGCGTCGGGCGATGACCTCCAGGGCGGCGTTGAGCACCGACTCCACCAGTGGCTCGCGCACCTTGTCCCAGTAGTGGGCGCAGGCGAACAGGATAAAGGCGTGGGTGTAGAGATCCTTGCCGGTGTCCAGCGGCGCCCCTTGCGGGTCGATGCTGTAGAACCAGCCGCCGTGCTCGGCATCGTGGAAGTGCCGCTGCAGCGAACGAAACAGCGCGCTGGCCCGTTCCTCGGCCTGGGGCACTTCGCCAATCAGGCTGGCAAACACGTACAACTGGCGTGCACAGGCCATGGCGCGGTAGCGCTGGGGCGGCAGTGGCACATGGTGGGCGTCCAGGGATTCATAAGGCAATGCCAGTTCGCTGTTCCAGCCCGGGCCTTGCCACATGGGCACGATCACCTCGTGAAAATGCCGGCGCACCGTGGCGAACAGGGTGATCAATTCAGGCGGCAGGGCGGGGCGGGAAGCATCAGGCATTGGCGAGCGTCGTCACGGCTGGGGGCGATTGCGCGACATGGTAGCAGAGTGGCAGGGGCGAGCGATGCAGTGCCTTCAAGGGCCCCTTCGCGGGCAAGCCAGTCAACCTGCCAGTAGCCAGACCCCAGTCCCCGCCGAAGCGGCTCCGGCCAGCCGCACCAGTGGCGCTGCTGCCCGTGGCAATACACGCACCACCGCGAAACCGGCGCCATGCAGTACCGCCGTGGCTGCGACGAACCCTGCCGCGTAGGCCCAAGGGCTCGACATGTCTGGCAGCTCCAGTCCATGGGCCACGCCATGGAACAACGCAAACAGCGCCGTTGCCGCCATCGCCAGGCTCAGGGGTGGGCGCACTGCCAAGGCCACCGCCAGCCCGAGGGCCAGTACCGAGGCGGCGATTCCACTTTCCATGGCCGGCAGTTCCAGCCCTTCAAAACCCAGCAAGCCGCCGATCAGCATCGTGCCGACGAACGTGCAGGGCAGTGCCCAGCGTGCCGCGCCCTGTTGTTGGGCCGCCCACAAACCGACCGCCAGCATGGCCAGCAGATGGTCGAGGCCGCCAATGGGGTGGCCGAGGCCGGCGATCAGGCCATTGTCGCCATGGCCGGGGTGGGCGAAGGCCAGCGCTGGCGCCAGCAGCAGGGCAAGGGTGGCGAGGATGCGTTTGAATGTCATGAAGCGGCTTCCTTGTTGAAAAGTCGAAGAATCAGGCGGCGGTCAGCAGGCCTTGGCGTTCGATGAATGCGATGATTTCGTCCAGGCCCTGGCCGGTTTTCTGGTTGCTGAACACAAAGGGGTTGCCGTTGCGCATCCGCCGAGTGTCGCTGTCCATCATCTCCAGGGATGCGCCCACCAGCGGCGCCAGGTCGATCTTGTTGATCACCAGCAGGTCGGATTTGCAGATGCCCGGCCCGCCCTTGCGCGGCAGCTTGTCCCCGGCCGAGACGTCGATCACGTAGATGGTCAGGTCCGACAGCTCCGGGCTGAAGGTCGCCGAGAGGTTGTCGCCGCCCGATTCCACCAGGATCAGGTCCAGGCCCGGAAAACGCCGGTTCAACTGGTCCACCGCCTCCAGGTTGATCGAGGCGTCTTCGCGAATTGCCGTGTGCGGGCAGCCGCCGGTTTCCACGCCGATGATCCGCTCCGGCGCCAGGGCTTCGTTGCGCACCAGGAAATCGGCGTCTTCGCGGGTGTAGATGTCGTTGGTGACCACCGCCAGGTTGTAGCGCTCGCGCAGCGCCAGGCACAGGGCCAGGGTCAGGGCGGTCTTGCCGGAGCCCACCGGGCCGCCGATGCCGACGCGCAAAGGTTGTGTATTCATGTGTGTCTCCTAGGAACGGAACAGACGGCTGTACTGGCGCTCATGGGCCATGCACGCCAGGGACAGGCCAAACGCGGCGCTGCCGTGGTGATCGGGGTCGATGCTTGAAGCGGTGTGCTGGGCCTGTTGCAGCAGCGGCAGCAGTTCGCTGGTCAGGCGCTGGGCGGCTTGCTGGCCCAGCGGCAGGGTTTTCATCAGCACCGCCAGTTGGTTCTCCAGCCAGCTCCACAGCCACGCGGCGAGCGCATCCTGGGGCGCGATGTGCCAGGCGCGGGCCGCCAGCGCCCAGCACAGGGCCAGGTGCGGTTCACTGTGGGCGTCGAGAAATTGCCGCGCGGCGTCATCGAGTTCCGGCAAGCCGTTGAGCAACTGCTGCAGCGAGTAGCCCATCTGCCGGCTCTCTTGATACAGCTCACGGGTTTCCCGGCTGGCGCGGTGTTGGCCGCTGTGGTGCTGCAAGGCCTCCCAGTCGTCGGCGGCCGCCGCGGTGCAGTGGGCCAGCAGCAACGGCGCTTCGAAGCGGGCCAGATTGAGCAGCAATTGGTCGCTGATCCAGCGCCGCGCGGCGTCGGGCGTGTCGACCTGGCCGTTATCCACCGCCATCTCCAGACCCTGGGAATAGCTGTAGCCACCAATGGGCAACTGCGGGCTGGCCAGGCGCAGCAGCGCCCAGGCCGGGTTCATGTGCGCACGCCGAACTGATGCAGGCGCGGCGCATAGTTGAACGCTTCTTCGCCATGCCGGGAGTGGTGATGGCCGCCGCCATAGGCGCCATGTTCCGGCTGGAACGGTGCTTCAATGGCTTCGGCGCTGGCGCCCAGTTGTTCGAGCATCGCCTTGAGTACGTAGTCGTCCAGCAGGCGCAACCAGCCGTCGCCCACTTGCAGTGCGACATGGCGGTTACCCAGGTGATAGGCGGCGCGGGTCAGTTCAAAGGCGTTGGCGCAGGTCACGTGCAGCAATTGTTCGGGGCGGGCGCAGACGCGCACGATGCGCCCGTCTTCGGCCTGCAGGCATTCACCGTCGTACAACGGCGGCTGGCCGCGCTCCAGAAACAACCCCACGTCTTCGCCCTCGGCACTGAAACAGCGCAGGCGGCTTTTGCTGCGGGCGTCATAGGTCAGGTGCAGCTCGGCGTCCCAGTGGGGTTGAGGGTCGATTCTGCGATGAATCACCAGCATCGGTGTGCTTCCAGCAATGAGCGATGTGGTGTTTAGAGCAAGGGGCTTGCCAATCGAAGAGGGTGTAGGAAATAGCCGGGGGCGTTGGGCTAACGCTTTACCGTGGGCGATGTTTTGTTCCGGATTGGTGCGCGTCATGAGTGGGGCGCACTATTTTGTGGCGAGCGGCAAACCTGTGGGAGCGGGCTTGCTCGCGAAGGCGGCGTGTCAGTCGACGTCCATGTAGCTGAACCACCGCCTTCGCGAGCAAGCCCGCTCTCACAATGGGGATTACTCGGTGCTGCCCAAGCCTTGCCAGTGCTTGAGGCCGATGAAGATGAACCGCAATTGCTGGGTGATCTTGGCCTGGGGCGTGAGGTGTTCGGGTGGTGCTTCGACGGGTGGGTCGATGATGTCCGGCAGGGTGGCGAACACGCTCTTGACGATGAGGTCGGCCATCACGCTCAGCGCGGCGGTGTTCAGGTGTTGCAGCTTGGGCATGAGCACCAGGTCGGCGGCAAGGTCGGAACTGATGTCCTCGCGCAGCCGTGCGATGGCCTGGCGCACGGGCAGGGAGCCGCCATATTGCTCGCGGGCGAGGAACAGGAACTGCGAGCGGTTGGCTTGTACCACGTCGAGGAAGATTCGCACCGACGCGTCGATGATGCCGCCCATGACGAACTCGTTGTGGCGCACCAGGCGAATGGTTTCGCGGAAGGTCTGGCCGACTTCGCAGACCAGTGCCAGGCCCAGTTGGTCCATGTCGTCGAAGTGCCGGTAGAAGCCGGTGGGCACGATGCCTGCCGTCCTGGCGACTTCCCGCAGGCTCAGGCTGCCAAATCCCCGGCCGCACTCCATCAGGTGACGGGCAGCGTCCATCAGGGCAATTCGGGTCTGTTGTTTCTGTTCGGCGCGGGGCAGCATCGCAGGACTGACTTCCGAGTCATGGGAGCGACGCACTCTAGCAAATCGGCTTTGCCGACGTCGAACGATAGAAGGGGTTAACGCGGGGAAACGAGGGCTTTGAAAATCAAAAGCCCGATTGCAGGAATCGGGCTTTTTTCAAGGCCGCCATGGGCTTAGCTCACGGAGCCGTTGCGTTCGATCACACGGTCACCGCCGTCGGAAGCGAGGGCTTCACCCAGTGGGGTGCGGTCGGAACCGTCGGCTGCCAGGCTTTCACCCAGTGGAGTGCGGTCGGAGCCATCGGCTGCGAGGCTTTCACCCAGTGGGGTGCGGTCGGAACCGTCGGCTGCCAGGCTTTCACCCAGTGGAGTGCGATCGGAACCATCGGCTGCCAGGGACTGACCTTGTGGAGTGCGGTCGCCACCGTCCTGGACCAGGCCTTTTTCTTCCAGGCGATCCCGGCCACCTTCAGCGACTGTCTGGCTATAGACCGAGTGGCTGTCCTTGACTTGCGGAGTGGCCTGTTCGGAGGCTGGCAGTGCAAAAGCAGTCGAGGCCAGCAGTGAAAGGGACAAGCTCATCAGTAATTGGCGTTTCATGATCATTGCTCCTTGGGAGGGCGATAAAGTGGGTACGAGGGCAATGCTACTCTCGATAAGTCGATATAAAAGTTCATAAACGCAATGGTAATAATCAACGGAATTGATTGTTCTGGGCGAGGGCTCTAGGACGGGCGTTTCCAGGGTGCGGTTTTGCACCGCAGTGGGTATTTTGTACCCATCGCTGCGTCACGAATGGGCGGGTGCGGTAACAGTTTGCTGACGGATCGGTCAGCAATTCGAGGTTTTTTTAGGCCGACCGAGGCAGCGGTGTTAAACCTGTTGGCTGTTTTGCCAGTCTGACCTTTTATAACGAACAGGCTAAGGTTGGTCTTTTTTTCAGGCGCCACCGTTCGGACGCCGACTTGTATCAGGAGCCCCGTGCATGACGCGCACCTCGAAAATCCTTGCCTGGAGTATTGCCAGCCTTGTCGTCCTGCTGGCCGTGTTGGTGCTGGTGATCGTGTTCTTCGATTGGAACCGGATCAAACCCACGCTCAACGCCAAGGTGTCCGAGGAACTGCATCGCCCGTTCGCCGTCAACGGCAACCTGGCGGTGGTCTGGCAGCGTGAGCCGGAGGAAGGCGGCTGGCGCGCCTGGCTGCCGTGGCCCCATGTGGTGGCCGAGGATTTGAGCCTGGGTAACCCGGACTGGTCGAAAACCCCGCGGATGGCCACGCTCAAGCGCGTGGAATTGCGTATTTCACCCTTGGCGCTGCTGGGCCGGCGGGTGGTGATTCCGCGTATCGACCTGACGGAGCCCAATGCCAGCCTGCAGCGCCTGGCCGATGGGCGCGCCAACTGGACGTTCCAGTTCGACCCGAAGGACCCGGACGCCGAGCCGTCCAACTGGGCGGTGGACATCGGCGCCATCGGCTTCGACAAGGGCCACGTCACCCTCGACGACCAGACGCTCAAGACCCGCCTCGACGTGTTGATCGATCCGTTGGGCAAGCCCATCCCGTTCAGCGAGATCGTCGGCGACAAGGCCGCCAGGAAAGCCCAGGACCAGGGGGCAGTGCCGCAGGACTACGCGTTTGCCTTCAAGGTCGACGGGCACTATCACGGGCAGGCGCTCAGTGGTTCCGGCAAGGTCGGCGGCCTGCTGGCGTTGCAGGATGCCGCGCGACCTTTCCCGTTGCAGGCCCAGGCCAGGATCGCCGATACCCGCGTCGAGCTGGCCGGCACGCTGACTGACCCGATGAACCTGGGGGCACTCGATCTGCGATTGAAACTGGCCGGTAAAAGCCTTGCCCATCTCTATCCACTGACCGGCGTGACCCTGCCGGATTCACCGCCCTACGCCACCGACGGTCGCCTGATTGCCAAGCTCCACGAGCCGGGCGGGCCGCTGTTTCGCTACGAAGACTTCAACGGCAAGATCGGCGACAGCGACATCCATGGCAACCTCGCCTACGTCGCCGGCCAGCCACGGCCCAAGCTCAGCGGCGCGCTGGTGTCCAACCAGCTGCTGTTCAGCGACCTGGCGCCGCTGATCGGTGCCGACTCCAACGCCGAGCAAAAGGCCCGGGGAGGCGCCAGCAAACAGCCGGCCGACAAGGTCTTGCCGGTGGAAGAATTCCGCACCGAGCGCTGGAGCGCGATGGACGCCGACGTGGAGTTCACGGGTAAACGCATTGTCCACAGCGCGCAGTTGCCGTTCACCGACCTCTACACCCACCTGGTGCTCAACGACGGCCAGTTGAGCCTCGAACCGCTGCGCTTCGGCGTGGCGGGTGGTCGACTCGATGCCCAGATCCGTCTCAATGGCCACACCCAACCTCTTGAAGGCCAGGCGAAGTTGACCGCACGAGGCTTCAAGCTCAAGCAGTTGTTCCCCGGTTTCGAGCCAATGAAAACCAGCTTCGGCGAGTTGAACGGCGACGCCGATATCAGCGGTCGCGGCAATTCGGTGGCGGCGTTGCTGGGCACCGCCAACGGCACGCTGAAAATGCTCATCAACGATGGCGCCATCAGTCGCGAGTTGATGGAGCTGGCGGGATTGAACGTCGGTAACTACGTGGTGGGGAAAATCTTTGGCGACAAGGAAGTGAAGATCAACTGCGCGGCGGCGGATTTCGACATCAAGACCGGCCTGGCGACCACCCGCCTGTTCGTGTTCGACACCGAGAACGCGATCATCTACATCGATGGCACGGCGAACATGGCCACCGAGCAACTGGACCTGACCATTTCGCCGGAGTCCAAGGGCTGGCGGCTGATTTCCCTGCGCTCGCCGTTGTATGTGCGCGGCCCTTTCGCCAAGCCTTCGGCCGGCGTCAAGGCGGTGCCACTGATGTTGCGTGGTGCCGGGATGGTGGCGTTGGGCGTGATCGCGGCTCCGGCCGCCGGCCTGCTGGCGCTGGTGGCTCCCAGCGGTGGTGAGCCGAACCAGTGTGCGCCGTTGCTGGAGCAGATGAAGGCGGGCAAGGCGCCGGTGACGGTGAAGCCAACGCGCTAACCCGTGGCTTTTGTGGTGGGGCCTAGGGCGTCTTCGCGGGCAAGCCCGCTCCCACAGTTGACCGAGTTCATTCAGAAGGAATGCGCTCGAATGTGGGAGCGGGCTTGCCCGCGAAGGGGCCGGTAAGGCTTACAGATCGGCCAGGATATCGGCCATGTCGTCGGCGTGCTCCTCTTCCTGGGCCAGGATGTCTTCGAAGATGCGCCGGGTGGTAGGGTCTTTTTCACCGATGTACTGGATGATCTCGCGATAGCTGTCGATGGCGATGCGCTCGGCCACCAGGTCCTCGTACACCATCTCCTTGAGGGTGTTGCCCGCCACATATTGGGCGTGGGAATTGCGGCTCAACAGGTCGGGGTTGAACTCCGGTTCGCCGCCCAATTGCACGATGCGTTCGGCCAGCTTGTCGGCGTGTTCGGCTTCCTGGTTGGCGTGTTCGAGGAATTCGCTGGCTGCCAGGCTCGCCTTGAGGCCGGTGGCCATGTAGTAGTGGCGCTTGTAACGCAGCACGCACACCAGTTCCGTGGCCAGCGCCTCGTTGAGCAGGCGGATGACTTGCTGGCGATCGGCGCTGTAGCCCTCGGTCACGGCGCCGTTCTCTACGTTCTGCCGTGCACGTTCGCGCAGGGTGGTTACATCGGATAAGTGCATGTCGCTCATCTCGTTCTCCTGGAGGCTGATCCGGTTGGGAGCGTCACGCTCTCGGGGCGTGATCGCTTACAGGCTTGGGAGTGATGAGCGGGGCAAAAAGTTTTATGAAATGTGCCAACGCCTACAATCACGGTGATGCGTCATGAAGCACGCATAGACTGACCTTCCCCTCCATCGCTGAGCACAAGGATGTCCGCCCATGTCGCAACGCTGCGCCACTCGTTACCCGTTGGTACTGGTCCCGGGCATGCTCGGGTTCATTCGGCTGGTGCTGTACCCGTACTGGTACGGGATTGTCTCGGCGTTGCGCCGCGAAGGGGCCGTGGTCGTCGCGGTGAAGGTGTCGCCGCTGCATTCATCCGAGGTGCGTGGCGAGCAACTGCTGGCGCGAATCGATGAAATCCTGCGCCAGACCGGTGCGCAGAAGGTCAATCTGATCGGCCACAGTCAGGGCAGCCTCACGGCCCGCTACGCCGCCGCCAAGCGCCCGGACCTGGTGGCCTCGGTCACGTCGGTGGCCGGCGCCAACCATGGCTCGGAACTGGCCGATTACCTGCAACGGCATTACCCCGCCGACAGCGCCAGGGGCCGTGTGCTCAGTGCGCTGCTGCGGCTGGTCAACGCCCTGATGAGCCTGCTGGAAACCGCCTACCACGGACCCAGGCTGCCGGTGGACATTGACGCGTCCCATGCCTCCCTCACGACGGCGGGCGTGGCCCTGTTCAACCAGCGTTATCCACAAGGGCTGCCGCCAACCTGGGGCGGGCACGGCCCTGAAGAGGTCAACGGGGTGCGCTATTACTCCTGGTCGGGCACCTTGCAACCGGGCAAGACCGACAAGGGGCGCAACCTGGTCGATGGTACCCACCGCAGTTGTCGCCTGTTCGCCCGCACCTTCGTGCGCGAGGCCGGTCAATGCGACGGCATGGTCGGGCGCTACAGTTCGCACCTGGGCACGGTGATCCGCGATGACTACCCGCTGGACCACTTCGACATCGTCAACCAGTCGCTGGGGCTGGTCGGCAAGGGCGCCGAGCCGATCCGCCTGTTCGTCGAGCATGCCGAGCGCTTGAAAGCGGCCGGTGTCTAGCGGCCCGGGTTGTCTACACTGGATGCATCGCCGTCACGCTTGTGCGGCATTCAGGAGAAGACGTCATGAAAATGCTGCGTGTTCCTTTGTTGATGATCGGTTTGCTGCTGTGCTCCCAGGGCTTCGCCGCGACGGCGCAGCAGAACAAGATGACCACCTGCAACGCCGACGCCAGCGCCAAGGCGCTCAAGGGTGACGAGCGCAAGGCGTTCATGAGCACCTGCCTGAAGGCCGACTCGAGCACCCCGCAGGAGCGCATGAAAACCTGCAACGCCACGGCCACCACCCAGGCCCTGAAGGGCGATGCCCGCAAGGCATTCATGAGTGACTGCCTGAAGAAAAAATAGGCGCGGGGCCTGCGGGGCCTCTTCGCGAGCAGGTTCGCTCCCCGGCAGGTTTGCGTTGTGTGGCCCATTGTGGGGAGCGAGCCTGCTCGCGATGGGCCATCGAAGACGCAGCAAAAAATCCCCTGAACCTCGACCCGAATCGGCCGATACAATGCCTAGTGCTGTCGGCGGAAGGCTGGCAGACTGCCAATCCTTTCACGCCGTTTGCTTTGAGGCTGTATGCCAACGTTTTCTCAGCGTCATGTGTTGTTGGTGATCAGTTGGGTGATCATCTTCGGTGGGTTGTTGCTGGTGCTGCCGCTGCGCCTGTTGCCGAGCCTGCTGGCCGGGTTGCTGGTGTTCGAGCTCGTCAACATGCTCACCCCGCAGTTGCAACGGCTGATCGAGGGTCGGCGTGCCCGCTGGCTGGCGGTGGCGTTGCTGGGCACGCTGGTGGTCAGCGTGCTGACGTTGATTTTCGCCGGGGCCATCAGTTTCCTGCTCCATGAAGCGGAAAACCCGGGCGCCTCCCTGGACAAGTTCATGGCGGTGGTCGACCGCGCCCGCGGGCAGTTGCCGCCGTTCATCGACGCCTACCTGCCGGCCAGCGCCGCCGAGTTCCGAGTAGCGATCGGCGCGTGGATGAGCAAGCACCTGAGCGAGCTGCAGCTGGTGGGCAAGGACGCGGCCCACATGTTCGTGACGTTGCTGATCGGCATGGTGCTGGGGGCCATCGTCGCCTTACAGCGCATCCCCGACCTGACCAAGCGCAAACCCCTGGCGGCGGCGTTGTTCGATCGCCTGAACCTGCTGGTCAAGGCGTTTCGCAACATCGTTTTCGCCCAGATCAAGATTTCCCTGCTCAACACCTTCTTCACCGGGATCTTCCTGGCGGTGGTACTGCCGCTGTTCGGCATCAAGCTGCCGCTGACCAAGACCCTGATCGTGATGACCTTCCTGCTGGGGCTGCTGCCGGTCATCGGCAACCTGATGTCCAACACCCTGATCACCATCGTCGGCCTGTCGCTGTCGATCTGGGTCGCCGTGGCGGCGCTGGGTTACCTGATCGTGATCCACAAGCTCGAATACTTTCTCAACGCCCGGATCGTGGGCGGGCAGATCAGCGCCAAGTCCTGGGAATTGCTCATGGCGATGCTGGTGTTCGAAGCCGCGTTCGGCCTGCCGGGGGTGGTGGCGGGGCCGATCTACTATGCGTACCTCAAGAGCGAGTTGAAGCAGATCGGGATGGTCTAGGACAGGAGTTACGAGCTGCAAGCTGCAAGCTGCAAGCTGCAAGTAAAAGCCAGTCGTGCCGCATTACTGCTGTTACTTGGAGCTTGAAGCTCGAAGCTTGCAACTGGCTTTAGCCGTAACGCTTCATCGCCTCGATCGCCAACCCACTGCCAATGCTGCCGAAGATGTTGCCTTCGACATGCTTGGCCTGGGGCAGCATCGCCGAGACGCTGTTGCGCAGCGCCGGAATGCCGCTGGAGCCGCCGGTAAAGAACACCGTGTCGACCTGCTCGACGCCGACGTTGGCATCGCCGAGCAGCTGCGTGACGCTGGCGCGCACCCGCTCCAACAGCCCGTCGATGGCTGATTCGAACAGTGCCCGGCTCAGGTCCACGCTCAGGCCCGGCTCGATCCGGTCAAGGGCCACATGGCGTTGGTCGGTGTGGGTCAGCTGGATCTTGGTTTCCTCGACTTCCATGGCCAGCCAGTGCCCGGCGCGCTGTTCGATCAACTTGAACAGCCGGTCGATGCCGCCGGTGTCCTCGATGTCGTAGCGCATGCTGTTCAGGGCGAGTGTGGATTTCTGCGCGTACACCGCGTTGATGGTGTGCCAGGTCGCCAGGTTCATGTGGTGGCTGGTGGGCATGTAGGCACCGCTTTTCATCCGGCTGCCGTAGCCGAACAGCGGCATCAGGCCCTGCAAGCTCAACTGCTTGTCGAAGTCGGTCCCGCCGATGTGCACGCCGCCGGTGGCGAGGATGTCGGCATGACGGTTGTCGTGGTTACGCCGCTGCGGTGACAGGCGCACCAGGGAGAAGTCCGAGGTACCGCCGCCGATATCGACGATCAGCACCAGTTCTTCTTTCGCGATGGTCGATTCATAGTCGAAGGCGGCCGCGATGGGCTCGTACTGGAACGACACCTCCTTGAAACCAATCGCCCGCGCGACGTCCGCCAGGGTGTTCTCGGCTTCCTGGTCGGCCAGTTCATCGTCATCGACGAAAAACACCGGACGGCCCAGCACCACTTCTTCGAATTCCCGACCCGCGGCGGCTTCGGCGCGTTGCTTCAGTTGGCCGATGAACAGCCCCAGCAGGTCCTTGAATGGCATGGCCGTGCCCAGCACGCTGGTGTCGTGCTTGATCAGCTTGGAACCCAGCAGGCTCTTGAGCGAGCGCATCAGCCGGCCTTCGTAGCCTTCCAGGTACTCGTGCAGGGCCAGGCGGCCATACACGGGCCGACGTTCCTCAAGATTGAAAAAGACCACCGACGGCAGGGTGATCTTGCCGTCCTCCAGCGCGATCAACGTTTCCATGCCGGGGCGCAGCCAGCCGACGGTGGAGTTGGACGTGCCGAAGTCGATACCGCAGGCACGGGCCGGGGATGCGTTTTTCATGTCTTTGCGGTTCCAGCTAAAAAAACGGCCGCGCAGTGTATGCCAGTGCGGCCCGGATTCGAAGGCCGGTTATCCGCTAATTTGCAAACGCTGGCCTTGAAAGACCGCGCAATCCCCCCAAACTTGCTGGCATGGGCCTGGCAGCCACAGGGCGAGTACAAGAACCGCCACCGGCTGCCGATAAACTTCTGATGCGCCGCCCGGTCCCAATCTTGAGATCGGTCAATCCGCTGCCCGGTCATTCGGGCAGGCTGTGCGTGGCGGTGCGACATCGATAACGGATGGTGATGCTTAGATGGACTTCAAAGACTATTACAAGATCCTGGGTGTGGAGCCGACGGCGGACGATGCCACGATCAAGGCCGCCTACCGCAAGCTGGCGCGCAAGTACCACCCGGATGTGAGCAAGGAAAAGGACGCCGAGACCAAGTTCAAGGACGTTTCCGAAGCCTATGAAGCGCTGAAAAGCGCCGACAAGCGCGCGGAATACGACGACCTGCGCCGCTATGGCCAGCACGGCCAGCCGTTCCAGGGCCCGCCAGGCTGGCAGAGCCGTGGCGGCTTCGGTGGCCAGGACACCGGCGATTTCTCGGACTTCTTCAGTTCGATCTTCGGTAATCGCGGATCAGGTTTCGGTGGCGGACAATCAGGTCGCAGCGCCGGCCGTCGGGGACAAGACGTGGAATTGGAATTACCGATCTTCCTGGAAGAAACCCTCTCGACCGAGTCGAAGAAAGTCAGCTACCAGGTGCCGCAATACAACGCGGCGGGCCAGCACGTGAGCAACACCAGCAAGAGCCTGAACGTGAAGATTCCGCTGGGGGTGACCGACGGCGAGCGCATCCGCCTCAAGGGCCAGGGCGCGCCGGGCATCGGCGGCGGTGCCAATGGCGATTTGTACCTGACCATCCGCTTCGCCCCGCACCCCAAGTTCGACGTCGAGGGCCAGGACTTGATCATCACCTTGCCCCTGGCCCCGTGGGAACTGGCGCTGGGCACCGAAGTGGCGGTCCCGACCCTCACCGGCAAGATCAACCTCAAGGTCCCGGCCGGCAGCCAGAACGGCCAGCGCATGCGCGCCAAGGGCCACGGCCTGCGCAACAAGGCCGGCGAGCGCGGCTACCTGTTCGTGCAGCTCAAGGCGGTGATGCCCAAGGCCAGCGACGAGGCGGTCAAGGCCTTGTGGGCGGAGCTGGCGAAAAAGGCCGCGTTCGATCCGCGAGAGAATTTCTGACCGGCTCAATATAAAACCTGTGCCGAGGGAGCAAACGCCCTCGCCACAGTCAGATTTGTCATAAGCCTGGCTAGACTCGACAGTTGAAGCATTGGGAGAAGCAGACCATGAACAACCCGATCATTGAACTGAACCTGAAGGAATTCTGCGAGGCCGCGGCGTTGGCGGATGTCCATGTGATCGAAATCGTCGCCCATGGCATCCTCGAACCTCACGGCGCGGCACCGACCGACTGGCGTTTCACCGACTACGAACTGGTCCTGGCGCGGCGCGCGGCCAAGCTGCGGCGCGAGTTGGAACTGGAATGGGAAGGCGTCGCCCTGGCGCTGGACCTGCTGGAAGAAGTGCAACTGCTGCGCAACGAAAACCGCATGCTCAAGCAGCGGTTGGGGCGGTTGGTGGAGTGATGCACACATTCCTGAGCCAGGTGTAAACCTTGTGGCGAGGGGATTTATCCCCGTTGGGCTGCGTAGCAGCCCCATTTTTTGCGGTCGCTGCGCAACCGAACGGGGATAAATCCCCTCGCCACAGGGTTATGGTGCTTCAGTCATTCAAGTCAAAACAGAAAATACCGCTGCGCCATCGGCAGGACGTCCGCCGGCTCGCACCACAGCAGCACGCCGTCGGCCTTGACCTGGTAGGTCTGCGGGTCGACGTCGATGTTCGGCAGGTAGTCGTTGTGGATCAGATCGGTCTTCTGCACGTCGCGGCAGCCTTTGACCACGGCGATTTTCTTCTTCAGCCCGAGCTGTTCCGGCAACCCGGCCTCGACGGCGGCCTGGCTGAGGAAGGTCAGGCTGGTGGCATGACGCGAGCCGCCAAAGCTTGCGAACATCGGTCGGTAGTGCACCGGTTGCGGCGTCGGGATCGAGGCGTTGGCGTCGCCCATCAGGCTGGCGGCGATCGCCCCGCCCTTGAGGATCAGCGTCGGTTTGACACCGAAGAACGCCGGGCGCCACAGCACCAGGTCGGCCCACTTGCCCACTTCGATGGAGCCCACTTCATGGCTGATGCCATGGGTGATCGCCGGGTTGATGGTGTACTTGGCGATGTAGCGCTTGATACGGAAGTTGTCGTTGCCTTCACCGTCGCCGGGCAGGGCCCCGCGTTGGCGCTTCATCTTGTCGGCGGTCTGCCAGGTGCGGGTGATGACCTCGCCGACGCGGCCCATGGCCTGGCTGTCGGAACTGATCATCGAGAACGCGCCGAGGTCGTGGAGGATGTCTTCGGCGGCGATGGTCTCGCGGCGAATGCGGCTCTCGGCGAACGCCACGTCTTCGGCGATGCTCGGGTCCAGGTGATGGCAGACCATCAGCATGTCCAGGTGTTCGTCGATGGTGTTGCGGGTGAACGGCCGGGTCGGGTTGGTGGAACTGGGCAGCACGTTGGCAAAGCCGCAGGCCTTGATGATGTCTGGCGCGTGACCGCCGCCAGCGCCTTCGGTGTGGTAGGTGTGGATGGTCCTGCCTTTGAAAGCACCGAGGGTGGTTTCGACGAAGCCCGATTCGTTCAGGGTGTCGGTGTGGATCGCCACTTGTACGTCGTACTGGTCGGCCACGCTCAGGCAGTTGTCGATGGACGCCGGCGTGGTGCCCCAGTCTTCGTGCAGCTTCAGGCCGATGGCGCCGGCCTTGACCTGCTCGATCAACGGCTCCGGCAGGCTGGCGTTGCCCTTGCCGGTCAAACCGATGTTCATGGGGAAGGCATCCGCAGCCTGGAGCATGCGCGCCAAATGCCACGGCCCGGACGTGCAGGTGGTGGCGTTGGTCCCGGTGGCCGGGCCCGTGCCGCCACCGATCATGGTGGTGACGCCGCTCATCAGGGCCTCTTCGATCTGCTGTGGGCAGATGAAATGGATGTGGGTGTCGATGCCGCCGGCCGTGAGGATCATGCCTTCGCCGGCGATCACTTCGGTGCTGGCGCCGATGGCGATGGTCACGTCGGGCTGGATGTCCGGGTTGCCGGCCTTGCCGATGGCCGCGATGCGCCCGTCCTTGAGGCCGACATCGGCCTTGACGATGCCCCAGTGGTCGATGATCAGGGCGTTGGTGATCAGCGTGTCCACGACATCGGCGGCCAACAACTGGCCCTGGCCCATGCCATCACGAATCACCTTGCCGCCGCCGAATTTCACTTCTTCGCCGTAGGTGGTGAAGTCTTTCTCCACTTCGATCCACAGCTCGGTGTCGGCCAGGCGGACCTTGTCCCCGACGGTGGGGCCGAACATGTCAGCATATGCCTGACGACTTATTTTCATCTCATGGTTCCTCGGAACTGAGCCGCAAGCTTCAAGCTGCAAGCCTCAAGTAAAAACAAAGCGAAGGGGAGCGCCGCAAACCGCTGTTTCTTGCAGCTTGCAGCTAGAGACTTGCAGCTGAAGTCTACAAGTCGCCCATGATTCGTCCCGCGAACCCGTAAACTCGCCGCAACCCAGCCAGATCGACAAGCTCGACTTCCCGACTCTGCCCCGGCTCGAAGCGCACGGCGGTGCCGGCCGGGATGTTCAGGCGCATGCCGCGGCTGGCGGCGCGGTCGAAGGTCAGGGCGTCATTGGTTTCGAAAAAATGGTAGTGCGAGCCGACCTGGATCGGCCGGTCACCGCTGTTGGCGACGGTCAGCGTCAGCGTGCGGCGGCCGACGTTGAGTTCGATGTCGCCGGGCTGGACCTGGTATTGGCCTGGAATCATTGCGGTTGTCCCAACGTCTTGAAGTAAATGGCGGTCGGCGAATAGGTGCCGTCCGGGGTCTGGCAGTAATCGGGCAGCTCGCCGACGCGGGTGTAGCCCATGGCGCGGTAGAAGGCTTCCGCCTCTGAGCCCGCCGCGGTGTCGAGGTACAGCAAGCCGCGCTTGCACTGGCGCGCGCCGAGCTCCAGGGCATTCATCAACTGCTGGCCGAGGCCGCGGCGACGGGCCTCGCCGCGCACGAGCAGCTTCTGCACCTCGGCGCGGTTCAGCCCGTTGGGTTTCTGGCACAGGGCCAGTTGGACACTGGCCTGCACCTGCTCGTTCTTGACCACCACCCACAGCAGCAGGCTGCCCTGGTTGAGGCTGGCCTGGACCTCATCGAAATAGGCACGGGCCTGGGCGGCATCCAGGTCGGCCATGAACCCCACGCTGGCGCCATGGCCGACGGCGTCGAGCAACAGATCGATCAGGCCCTGGCGATAATGCGCAAAGCTTTCAGCGTGGACTCGACGCAACTGGGCGGCGTTCATCGGGGTTCACTCCTTGTTGGCAGCCGGCGCGGGCGCTCCGGGATTGAGGTTCAACTGCATGAAGGTCAGGTCCAGCCAGTGGCCGAACTTGGTACCCACCTGGGGCATTTGCCCGGTGATGACGAAACCGGCCCGCTCATGCAGGCGGATCGAGGCGCCATTACCGCTTTCGATGGCGGCGACCATGATGTGCTTGCCGCAGGCCTTTGCGCGCTCGATCAGTGCGCTCATCAGCAGCGGGCCCAGGCCTTGGCCGCGCTGGTCGCTGCGCACGTACACCGAGTGCTCCACGGTGTGGCGGAAACCGTCGAACGGCCGCCAGTCGCCGAATGACGCGTAGCCGAGCACATTGGCCTCGCCGTCGACGGCGACCAGCACCGGATAGCCCTGGGCGTGCCGGGCGGCGAACCAGGCCTGGCGATTGTCCAGGTCGACGGGCGCATCGTTCCAGATCGCGGTGGTGTTGAGCACGGCGTCGTTGTAGATATCGCGGATCGCCGGCAGGTCGGTGGGTTGGGCATCACGAACGTGGCTAGTCATGGCGGGCCTCAGGCGATGGGCTGGTGGACGGTGACCAACTTGGTGCCGTCGGGAAACGTCGCTTCGACCTGGATCTCCGGGATCATCTCTGCAATGCCGTCCATCACCTGCTCGCGGCTCAGCAACGTCGTGCCGTAATGCATCAGTTCGGCCACGGTCTGGCCGTCACGGGCGCCTTCGAGCAGGGCGGCGGAAATGTAGGCCATGGCCTCCGGGTAGTTGAGCTTCAAGCCACGGGCCAGCCGTCGTTCGGCGACGAGGCCGGCGGTGAAGATCAGCAACTTGTCTTTTTCGCGTGGGGTCAGGTCCATGTGCAATCCATAAGGGCAGATAAATAATTTGGGGCGGGATACTCATCCCTTGTGGGAGCGGGCTTGCTCGCGAAGGCGGACTCACATTCAACATTTGAGTTGGCTGACACGCCGTCTTCGCGAGCAAGCCCGCTCCCACAGGATCTCATGTGCTCCAGATCCGAGGGGGTACGGCTTCTCGTCCCAGCAATGCAGGCCTGAGCAACCGCCACAGCTCAATCAACCAGCCCCGCGCCAGCAACGCCTCGCTCGCCAGGCACCGCGCCACGACCAGCCCAGGCAATTGCGTCAGGTCGCCACGCACGGCGTGGCCCAGGGAGCGGCACTGTTCCAGCAAGTCGCCATCGATCTCACCGGTCACCAACAACGTGGCAAACACTGGATCGCCGCCGAGCCCGATGGGCGAGTCGAGCAAACCATCGCCGCCGACGATGCGCTGGCGCTCGTGCCAGAGCAAGCGGCCGTCGCGACGGATGTCCAGGTGCGATTGAAAATGCCCGAGGTCAAAACGCTCTCCGCTGGCCGGTCGGCCGAGGGCAACCATGTCCCAGTAGAACAAGCGCCCGTCGCCCTGCAGGTCGACGGTGGTGCTGAGTTCGGCCTGGGCCGCGCTGAATACGATGGTTTCCTGGGGCAACCATTCCAGCGTTGCCCCGGCATCGACGCTCAGCGCCAGGTGCTGGTGCGCCGGGCTCGCGGCGCGGTACCACTTGGCCGCGCCGGGACTGGTCAGTTGCGCCCAGGCGCCGGGGCCGACGTGGGCCCGGATGTCCAGGCGGTCGCCGCCGGCTATGCCGCCGGGCGGGTGGACGATGATGTGCTGGCACACCTCGGGGCCTTCGGCGTACAGGTGCTTCTGCACCCGCAACGGGCCGTGATGGCGGCGTTGCACCGGGCGTGTACTGTCGCCGAAGCGGGCATAGCCCAGGTCCAGCTCGGCGTGCCAATGGGGGGTGAACAGGGCGGGCGCGGATACGGGTAGGTTCATGATTTCTGATTATCGTCAGGACGCTACAGACTAGATCGTAACCAGTCCGCGCACACCCTCGGCTTCCATGTTTTCTCCGCGGCCCTGCTGCACGATCTCGCCCCGGGACATCACCAGGTACTGATCGGCCAGCTCGGCGGCGAAGTCGTAGAACTGTTCCACCAGCAAGATCGCCATGTCGCCGCGGGCGGCCAGTTTCTTGATGACCGCGCCGATCTCCTTGATCACCGAGGGCTGGATGCCTTCGGTGGGCTCGTCGAGGATCAACAGGCGCGGCCGGCTGGCCAAGGCCCGGCCGATGGCGAGCTGCTGTTGCTGGCCGCCCGACAGGTCGCCGCCACGGCGGTGTTTCATTTGCAGCAGCACCGGAAACAGCTCATAGATGAACGTCGGCACTTCCCGGGCCTCGGCGCCGGGAAAGCGCGACAGGCCCATGAGCAGGTTCTCTTCCACGGTCAGCCGGCCGAAAATCTCCCGGCCCTGAGGCACGTAGGCGATGCCGGCATGGACCCGCTGGTGCGGCTTGAACGCGGTGATGGTTTTGCCTTCCCAATTCACCGCGCCTTCCTTGGCCGGGAGCAGGCCCATCAGGCATTTGAGCAGGGTGGTCTTGCCCACGCCATTGCGTCCCAGCAGGCACGTCACCTCGCCGACCTTCACGTCGAACGACAGGCCCCGCAGGATGTGGCTACCGCCGTAGTACTGGTGAAGGTGTTGGACCTGTAACATTTGAACTCCGTTCGTAGGGCTTCAAGCGGCAAGCTTCAAGCTTCAAGCTTCAAGTAAGAGCGGGACGGTGTAGGACTTGCTTTCACTTGCCGCTTGAAGCTTGCGGCTCGAAGCTGGCCGATTCATCTTCCCAAATAAACTTCAACGACCCGTTCATCGGCCTGCACCTGCGCCAGCGACCCTTCGGCCAGCACGCTGCCCTGGTGCAATACCGTCACGTGGTCGGCGATGCTGCCGACGAAGCCCATGTCGTGTTCCACCACCATCAACGAGTGCTTGCCCGCCAAGGACTTGAACAGCTCGGCGGTGAAGTCGGTCTCGGCGTCGGTCATGCCCGCCACGGGTTCGTCCAGCAACAACAGTTGCGGGTCCTGGACCAGCAACATGCCGATCTCCAGGAACTGCTTCTGCCCGTGGGACAGCAACCCGGCCGCGCGATGCAGCGACGGGGCGAGGCGAACGGTATCCAGCACTTCGCGGATGCGGTCGTGCTGCTCGCCGTTGAGTGTCGCCCGCAGGCTGGCCCACACCGACTTGTCGGCCTTGAGGGCCAGCTCCAGGTTTTCGAACACGCTCAAGGCTTCGAACACCGTCGGCTTCTGGAACTTGCGGCCGATGCCGGCTTGGGCGATCTGCACTTCGCTCATGTGGGTCAGGTCGAGGGTTTCGCCGAACCAGGCCTTGCCGTGGCTGGGCCGGGTCTTGCCGGTGATCACGTCCATCAACGTGGTCTTGCCCGCGCCGTTGGGACCGATGATGCAGCGCAACTCGCCGACGCCGATGTACAGGTTCAGGTCGTTCAAGGCCTTGAAGCCGTCGAAGCTGACGCTGATGTCTTCCAGGGTCAGGATCGTCCCGTGGCGGGTGTTCAGGCCCTTGCCGGCGGCCTGGCCGAGGCCGATGGCGTCGCGGCTGCTGCCCGAGTCCCGGTTGGCATCGAGCGAGGGGTCGAGGACGGGTTCGAGCATGAATTCGGCCGTGGGTGTGATTCTCATGATTCGCCCCTTTTCTTCAGCAACCCGATTACGCCCTTGGGCAGATACAGGGTTACCAGGATGAACAGCGCACCGAGGAAGAACAGCCAGTATTCGGGGAACGCCACCGTGAACCAGCTCTTCATGCCATTGACCACGCCGGCGCCCAGCAACGGACCGATCAGCGTGCCCCGGCCGCCGAGGGCGACCCACACGGCGGCTTCGATGGAGTTGGTCGGGGACATTTCGCTGGGGTTGATGATGCCCACCTGGGGCACGTACAGCGCACCGGCCAGGCCGCACAGCACCGCGCTCAGCACCCAGACGAACAGCTTGAAGCCGCGGGGATCGTAGCCGCAGAACATCAGGCGGTTCTCGGCGTCCCGCAGGGCCGTCAGCACCCGGCCGAACTTGCTGCGGGCCAGGCGCCAGCCGATGAACAGGCTGGCCACCAGCAACAGCACGGTGGCCAGGAATAGCACTGCCCGGGTTCCCGGTTCGGTGATGCCAAAGCCCAGGATCGTGCGAAAGTTGGTGAAGCCGTTGTTGCCGCCAAAACCCGTTTCGTTGCGGAAAAACAGCAGCATTCCGGCGAACGTCAGCGCCTGGGTCATGATCGAGAAGTACACGCCCTTGATCCGCGAACGAAAGGCGAAGAAGCCGAACACCAACGCCAGCAGGCCCGGCGCTAGCACCACCAGGCACAGGGCCCAGAAGAAGCTGTCGGTGCCGGCCCAGTACCAGGGCAGTTCGTTCCACGACAGGAACGTCATGAAGGCCGGCAAGCCGTCGCCGGCGGCCTGGCGCATCAGGTACATGCCCATGGCATAGCCGCCCAGGGCGAAGAACAGGCCGTGGCCCAGGGACAGCAGGCCGGCGTAGCCCCAGACCAGGTCCAGCGCCAGGGCGACGATGGCGTAGCAGAGGATCTTGCCCACCAGCGTCAGGGTATAGGCCGAGACGTGCAACGGGTGGTCCGCCGCCAGCAGCGATAACAGCGGCAGGCTCAACAGGAGCGCGAGGATCAACGCGCCGAGGGCCAGGGTGACTTTGGGGCCGGCCTTTTGCGCGGCCGTGAGCATCAGGGGCTGGTTCATCAGTCGATTACCCGTCCTTTGAGCGCGAAGAGGCCTTGCGGACGCTTCTGGATGAACAGAATGATCAACGCCAGGATGAGGATCTTGCCGAGCACGGCGCCGATCTGCGGTTCGAGAATCTTGTTGGCGATGCCCAGGCCGAACGCGGCGAATACGCTACCGGCCAACTGGCCGACACCGCCGAGCACCACCACCAGGAACGAGTCGATGATGTAGCCCTGGCCCAGGTCCGGGCCGACGTTGCCGATCTGGCTCAGGGCCACGCCGCCGAGTCCGGCGATGCCCGAGCCGAGGCCAAAGGCGAGCATGTCCACGCGGCCGGTGGGCACGCCGCAGCAAGCGGCCATGTTGCGGTTCTGGGTCACGGCGCGCACGTTCAGGCCCAGGCGTGTCTTGTTCAACAGCAGCCAGGTCAGCGCCACCACGAACAGCGCGAAGGCGATGATCACGATGCGGTTGTACGGCAGCACCAGGTTCGGCAACACCTGGATCCCGCCCGACAGCCAGGCCGGGTTGGCCACTTCGACGTTCTGCGCGCCGAACACCAGGCGCACCAGTTGGATCAGCATCAGGCTAATGCCCCAAGTGGCGAGCAGGGTCTCCAGTGGGCGCCCATAGAGGTGGCGGATCACCGTGCGCTCCAGGGCCATGCCGATGGCGGCGGTGATGAAGAACGCCACCGGCAGGGCGATCAGCGGGTAGAACTCGATGGCATTCGGGGCGAAGCGCTGGAACAGGATCTGCACCACGTAGGTGGAATAGGCGCCGAGCATCAGCATCTCGCCGTGGGCCATGTTGATCACCCCCAGCAGGCCGAAGGTGATCGCCAGGCCGAGGGCGGCGAGCAACAGGATCGAGCCCAGGGACATGCCGCTGAACGCCTGGCCCAGCAACTCGCCCACCAGCAGCTTGCGCTTGACCTGGGCCAGGCTGGTTTCGGCGGCGGTGCGCACGTTGGCATCGGTTTCGACGCCGGGCTCCAGCAGCCCTTCGAGCCGCGTGCGGGCCAGCGGGTCGCCGGTTTCACCCAGCAACCGGACGGCGGCCAGGCGCACGTTCGGGTTGGTGTCCACCAGTTGCAGGTTCGCCAGGGCCAGGCTCAGGGCGGCGTGCACCGCTTCGTCCTGCTCGCCGGCCAGTTGCCGGTCGAGAAACGCCAGTTGGGCCGGGCGCGCGCTTTTTTGCAGTTGTTGGGCGGCGCCCAGGCGCAGGCGTGCATCGATGGCCAGCAGTTGGTGGCTGGCCAGGGCGGTTTCGATCAGCCCGCGCAAGCGGTTGTTCAGGCGCAGGGTCTTGGGCAGGCCGTCGATCGTCAACTGGCCTTGCGCCAAGGCGTTGATCAACTCGACGCGTCCGGGCGCGGGTTGTGCGGCCCAGTCTTCCAGGAGCCTGGCCTGCTGGGTCGGGTTGGCGGCGACGAAGTCTTCGGCGTCACCGGCGTGGGCGGCCACTGGCAACAGCAGCACCAGGGCGAGGATGAGGCGGTAAAGGGCGGTGGGCATATGCTAGGCCTTGCGCAGTGCTTTTTGTGGGAGCGAGCTTGCTCGCGATAGCGGTGTGTCAGTCACTGTTCTTCTGGCTGATCCATCGCTATCGCGAGCAAGCTCGCTCCCACAGGGGTTGTGTGTCGGTCCGGGGATTGGGGCCGACACCCATGGGCTCAGTTACTCTTCACCGCATAGTCGGGCTTCTTGTCGTTGCCGGGGATGAACGGACTCCACGGTTGGGCGCGGATCGGGCCTTCGGTCTGCCAGACCACGTTGAACTGACCGTCGACCTGGATCTCGCCGATCATCACCGGCTTGTGCAGGTGGTGGTTGGTCTTGTCCATGGTCAGGGTGTAGCCCGACGGGGCGGCGAAGGTCTGGCCGGCCAGGGCTTCACGCACTTTGTCGACATCGGTGGACTTGGCTTTTTCCACCGCTTGGGCCCACATGTGAATGCCGACGTAAGTGGCTTCCATCGGGTCGTTGGTCACCGCCTTGTCGGCGCCCGGCAGGTTCTTGGCCTTGGCGTAGGCTTTCCAGGCTTCGACGAATTTCTTGTTCGCCGGGTTATCCACGGATTCGAAGTAGTTCCACGCGGCCAGGTTGCCCACCAACGGCTTGGTGTCGATGCCGCGCAGTTCTTCCTCGCCCACCGAGAACGCCACGACCGGCACGTCGGTGGCCTTCAGGCCCTGGTTCGCCAGTTCCTTGTAGAAGGGCACGTTGGAGTCGCCATTGACCGTGGAGATGACGGCGGTCTTGCCGCCGGCCGAGAATTTCTTGATGTTGGCGACGATGGTCTGGTAGTCGCTGTGGCCGAACGGGGTGTAGACCTCTTCGATGTCCTTGTCCGCCACACCCTTGGAATGCAGGAACGCGCGCAGGATCTTGTTGGTGGTGCGCGGGTAGACGTAGTCGGTGCCCAACAGGAAGTAGCGCTTGGCGCTGCCGCCTTCTTCGCTCATCAGGTATTCCACGGCCGGAATCGCCTGCTGGTTCGGCGCGGCGCCGGTGTAGAACACGTTCGGCGACATCTCTTCGCCTTCGTACTGCACGGGGTAGAACAGCAAGCCGTTGAGTTCCTCGAACACCGGCAACACCGATTTGCGCGACACCGAGGTCCAGCAGCCGAACACCACGGCGACCTTGTCCTGGGTCAGCAACTGGCGGCCCTTTTCCGCGAACAGCGGCCAGTTCGACGCCGGGTCTACCACCACCGCCTCAAGCTTCTTGCCGTTGACTCCACCCTTGGCGTTGATCTCGTCGATGGTCATCAGGGCCATGTCCTTGAGGGACGTCTCGGAGATCGCCATGGTGCCGGACAGCGAATGCAGGATGCCGACCTTGATGGTCTCGGCGGCCTGGACGGTCCAGGCCATGCCCATCGCGGCAATGCTTGCCGAGAGTGTAAAAGCCTTGATCAAGCTACGACGCTTCATGGTGCGATCTCCGTGGACTTATGGATTTTCTTGGTTGGCAGATGCGGACGCTGAAGGTGCTTTTGCAAGGGGTGTGCCCGGTCGGGAAAAGGCTTGGGAATACGGGGCGGTGCAGAGGGAAAAATGAGCGGGCGCACCACGAATGAGCGCTGTGTGGACGCGGGTGCGATCAGATGCGCCACGTTGGGGCGAAGAATTGCAGCCTTTGTGGGAGCGAGCTTGCTCGCGATAGCGGAGTGTCAGTCACATCTCTGCTAGCTGATCCACCGCCATCGCGAGCAAGCTCGCTCCCACAGGCCACTGTGCAAGCCGGGGAAGGAGGAGGGTTCAGCGCCGGCGCATCAACCCAATGAAGAACAGCCCGCCGATGGCCGCGGTGGCAACGCCGATCGGCAGGTCCTCGGGGGCGATCAAGGTGCGGGCGGCCACGTCCACCCACACCAGGAACAGGCTGCCCAGCAGCACGCAAGCGGGCAGCAGGCGGCGATGCTCGGCGCCCACCAGGCGCCGGGCGATGTGCGGGACCATCAGCCCGACGAAGCCAATCGAACCGCTGATGGACACCAGCACCCCGGTCATCAGCGAGGCGATCAGGAAGATCCACAGTCGCACTTTCGCGGCGTTCAGGCCCAGGGTCACGGCGGTCTGTTCGCCGGCCATCAGGGCGTTCAGCGGTCGGGCCATGCCCAGCAGCAACACCAGCCCCAGCAGCACGCTGGCGGCCGGCACGGCGAGCAGTTCCCAGCGCGCCAGGCCCAGGCCGCCGAGCATCCAGAACATCACCGCGGAACTGGCGCGGTGGTCACCCAGGAACAGCAGCAGATTGGCCGCCGCCATCATCACGAAGGACACGGCCACGCCGCACAGCAGCAAGCGATCGCTTTCCAGGCGCCCCTGTCGGCTGGCGATCGCCAGCACCAGCAGCATGCTCAGCAACGCGCCGATGAACGCGGCAAGGGGCAAGGTCAACAGGCCGATGAGTTCACCGACATGCAGCACGACGATGACCGCCCCCAGGGTCGCCCCGGACGTGACACCCAGCAGGTGCGGGTCGGCCAGCGGGTTGCGCGTGACCGCTTGCAGCACCGCGCCGATCAACGCCAGCCCCGCGCCCACCAGGGCACCGAGCAGCAGGCGCGGCACGCGGATCAGCCAGACGATGTGTTCCTGGCCAGCGGTCCAATGCACGCTGCCCACGCCAAAGACCTTGTTCAGCAAGATGTCCCAGACCACCGCCACGGGCACCCGCGCCGGGCCGAAGCCCAGGGACACCACGCACGAGACCAGCAGCAGCGCGCCGAGGGCGATCAGTAGCGCGCCATAGCGACGGCTGTTCATTGGGCGTGAAAGCCCTGCGCCAGGGTCCGTACCGCCAGCACGTTATCGATGCCCGGCGTGGCCTGGACGTAGGGGATCACGATGAAGCGCCGCTGCTTGATGGCGTCCACCGATTGCAGGGCCGGGTGGTTCAGCAGGAACTGTTCCTTCTGCTGCGCGCTGACTTCGCCGTAGTCGACGATCACGATGACCTCGGGGTTGTGCTCGACCACGTTCTCCCAGTTCACCCGGGTCCAACTGGTCTCCAGGTCGTCGAGGATGTTGCGCCCGCCGGCCGCGTCGATCAGCGCCTGGGGCATGCCCAGGCGCCCGGAGGTCATGGCCCGGTCTTCGCCGCTGTCGTACAGGAACACACGGGGTTGCCGGGTGGGCAGGTGCTGGCGGATGTCGGCCACCTGGGCCTGCATCGAGGCGATCAATTGGTTGGCGCGATCCTGCACATCGAAGATCCTGCCCAGATTGCGCAGGTCGTTGTAGGTGTCGTCCAACGACGCGGCGGGGCGCTTCATCACGAAGGCGCAGGACTCGGTCAGCTCGTACACGTTGATGCCCAGCGGTTGCAGCGTCTGCGGCGTCAGGTCGCCGCCCACGCGCATGCCGTAGTCCCAGCCGGCGAAAAAGAAATCCACGTCGGCATTGAGCAGGGTTTCCACCGACGGGTACTTGGCCGCCAGTTCCGGCAGGCCGTCGAGGATCTTCGCCATTTCTGGGGTCACCGACTTCCAGCCGCTGATACCGCTGTAGCCGACCATGCGTGGCTTGAGGCCCAGGGCGAGCATCATCTGGGTCATGTTGATGTCGTGGCTGACGGCATGCCGGGGGGCTTGGTTGAACACCACCTGGCGGTCGCAACTCTGGATCGTCAACGGGTAGCGGGTGGGGTCGGCCAGGGCCGGGGCGCTGCCCAGCAGCAGCGCGAGCAACAGCAGAAAACGCGAGGTCATGGTTGGGTTATCCAAGTGATTCGTGGGTAGCCGGACAAGGGGTGTTCGTCCACCAGGGCGTCGATGCCGAACACGTCGCGCAGCAGCTCCACGGTCAGCACTTGTGCGGGTGTGCCGCTGGCGACGACGCGACCGTGATCGATCACGTACAGCCGGTCGCAGAACGCGGCGGCCAGGTTCAGGTCATGGAGGCTGGCGAGGGTGCCGATGCCCAGGCCCTTGATCAGTTGCAGCAATTGCAGTTGGTAATGTGGGTCGAGGTGGTTGGTCGGCTCATCGAGGATCAGCAGTTGCGGCTGCTGCGCCAAGGCGCGGGCCAGGATCACCCGCTGCTTTTCACCGCCCGACAGCGTGGCGAATCCGTGGTCCTCGAAGCCTTCGAGCCCCGCCGAGGCCAGCGCGGCGAGGACCAGGCGTCGATCCTCCTGGCTGTCGCCGTCGAACAGGCCCTTGTGGGGCATGCGGCCCATGGCGACGACTTCCGCCACGCTCAGGCCGAAGGCGTCGGGAAACTCTTGCAGCACCACGGCGATGCGTTGGGCGCACCAGCGTGAGGATTGCTGCCAGACGTTGTGATGCGCCAGCGTGACCTCGCCGTGTTCCGGCCGACTGAAGCGATACGCGCAGCGCAGCAGGCTGGTCTTGCCGCTGCCGTTGGGCCCGATCAAGCCGACGAACTCCCCGGCCGCCACGTGCAACGTGACGTCACGCAGCTGGAACTGGTGATGGCAGTGGCCATGGCCCAGGGGCGTCCAGGCGAGGTGGGAGAGGGTCAGCGAGGTCATTTGTTCACTCGAAGTTTTGGGGGCGACACCGTTCCATTGTGGGAGCGAGCTTGCTCGCGAAGACGTCGGTACATTCAACATTGATATGACAGACACAAAGCCTTCGCGAGCAAGCCCGCTCCCACAGTTGACCTGTGTTCAGCTTGGACTGGCGGCGCGATTGTAGAGGTTTCGCGCCGCCTTCCGTTAACGCGGTGTCTTCAACTTGAAGATGAAGCCACCTCAGCCCGGCGATTGGCGCGCACCACCAGCCGATCCAGCAGCCACACCGCCACCAGCGAGGCGCCCACCAGCGGAAACACCACCGCCAGGGCGAGCATGATGAAGACCCCGGTCTTCCAGGTCGGCAGCTCGTGACGCAAGGGCGGCACGCCGAACTTGCCCTGTGGCCGGCGCTTCCACCAGATCACCAGGCCACTGACGGCACTGAGCAGGATCATCAGGCAAATCAGCAGCACGAGGATCTGGTTCACCGGGCCGAACATCTTGCCTTCGTGCAGCATCACGCCGGTCTCGGTGGCGCGGGCGACCACGCTGTAGTGGGCCCAGCGCACATCGGCCAGGACCTTGCCGGTGTATTGGTCGACATGCAGCGTCGCGTCGTTGCGCGGGTCATCGGCGAACACGGCGATGGTGAACACGCCGGTCGATGTGGTCGGCAGGGTGATGCTGTAGCCCGGTTCCACGTTGCGCTCGCGGGCGATGTCCTGCACCGCTTGCAGGCTGACGGTCGGTGCGGCGGGGCCTTCGTGGGCGCCGCCGTGGTTCATGTGTTCGGCGTGGTCGCCGGACATCGGCATCGGGGTGTTTTCCATGGCCCAGGGCACGGTCTGGCGGTGGGCGTTGTTGAGGCTGCCCGCCTCGACGTCGGACTTGGGGACGTCGTTCCACATCGCCGCCGGGAAGCGGTTCCAGAGATCGGCGTATTGCTTGCCCCAGAAGCCGGTCCAGGTCATGCCGCTGAGCAGCATCACCAACAGCAAGGCCGCGCCCCAGAAACCGATGACCACATGCAGGTCGCGCCAGAACAAGCGGCCGCGGGCGTTCCAGCGAGGCCACAGCACCCCGGCCGACGACTGCCCGCGCGGCCACCACAGGAACAAGCCCGAGACCACCAGCACCACCCCCCAGCCGGCGGCCATTTCCACCAGACGGTCACCGACGGTGCCGATCAGCAACTCGCCGTGAATGGCCCGCGCCATGGCCTGCAGGTTGTTCTTGGCATCCTGTTCGCCGAGGACGTCGCCATGGTAAGGGTCGATGAACACGTTCAGTTCGCGGCCCTTGTCGATCACCACGAATTGCGCGCTGCGCTCGGCGTTGATCGGTGGCAGGTACTGTTTGACCTGGCCCTCGGGGTAGGCCTGGCGAACCTGCTTGAGCAGGTCATCCGCCGCCAGGGTGTGGTGTCCGGCCGGCACGTTCAACAGGCTGCCGTACATCAGTGGATCGAGTTGTGGCTTGAACAGGTAAATGATGCCGGTCAGGGCCAGCATCACCATGAACGGCGCCACGAACAGCCCGGCATAGAAATGCCAGCGCCAGGCCAGGTTGTAGAAATTCGGTTTCGGTTGGCTCATGAAAAAGCGCTCCGCGGGGCAAATTGGATTGTTATGTTGGGCGGTCAGTCAAGGTGGAAACGAACCCCGTGGGAGCGAGCTTGCTCGCGATTAGCAATGGTTCAGCTTGCATCGATGTTGGATGTACCTTCGCTATCGCGAGCAAGCTCGCTCCCACAGTGGTGTCCTTGCTGACAGATCTCCGGTGCTGGTTAGAAACTCATATCCACCTTGGTCCAGAGCGTGCGCCCCGGTTCGTTGATGGCTTGCGGGTCGCTGGCCGGGTAGCCGAACCCGGCGTTGCCGGCCAGGTTCAGGTGCTCGGCATAGGCTTTGCCGAACAGGTTGTCGACGCCGCTGCTGACCTTCCAGTGTTGATTGATGCGATAGGCGCCGTTGAGGGAGAAGACCCCGAACCCTGAGCTGGTGCCGTAGTCCTTGCCCACCACGTTGCCCTTGTTCTCGTCGACCCGGTGCTGCGCCGCCACCACGCGCCACAGCGCACCGGCGCTCCAGCGGTCGGCGCTGTAGGTCAGGCCCAGGCGGGCATCCAACGGCGGCATTTGCGCCAAGGCACTGCCGTCGCTGCTGTTCTTGCCCCAGGCGTAGGCCAGCGTCGCATCGGCCTTCCAGCGCTCGGTCAACTGATAGGCCGCGCCGAGCTCACCGCCCATGATCCGCGCGTCGATGTTCTCGGCCCGGGAGGTGCTGCCCATCATGCCGGGCGTGTAGTCGAACAGGATGTAGTCGCGCACCTGCCCGACATACGCCGAGGCCCAGGCTTCGAGGGTCTCGGTCTTGTATTGCAGGCCGACATCCAGTTGGGTGGTCTTCTCCGGCTTGATCGCGTCGAAGGCGTTGCGTGAACCGCTGGGGCCGGCGTTCGCCGAGAACAGCTCCCAGTAGTCCGGGAAACGCTGTGCATGCCCCAGGCCGGCGTAAACCGTCGTCGGGCTGTCCGCCAGGTCGTGCTCGTAGCGGACGAAGCCGCTGGGCAGGGTGTCGGCGCGGGTGTCGTCGGCGGTGGGATTGGGCCGGGCCATCATGCCGGAGCCGATGCTCTGCCGGTAATCCTTGGCCGAGGCCCGGTCAAGGCGGGCGCCGGTGACCAACCTGTCGCGGTCGGCGGCGTACCAGGTCAGCTCGCTGAACGCGCCGTAGTTGTGGAAGTCGGCATCCTTGGTGCGTGGTAGCTCTTTGTAGGTGTCGACGCCCATGCTGCTGCGTTGGCGATGTTCGTTGACCTGGGCGTCGAGGCCGCTGATCAGTTGCACATCGGCCCAGCGCCAGGTGGCCTTGATGCGCGCGCCGAGGGTGCGCCGGTCGACGTTGGAGGCCATGGGCCCGGCCATCATCCCGGTGCCGGACGGCGTGCGCAGCGTGTAGTTGTCCATCACATGGTCGGCGTAGTTGTAGTAGACCTGGGCCTCGACCTTGTCCAGCACCTCGCCCAGGTTCGAGCGTTCGAAACGCAGCCCGAGGCTTTCGCGCTTGAACTGCGAGCCATCCATGCCGCGCCCGGCGTAGCGCGCTTCGCCGTCGCCCTTGCCGGCGGTCAGCTCCAGCAGGGTATCGGCGTCGGGTGTCCAGCCCAGGGTGACGTCGCCGTTCCACTTGTCGTAGCGCGACGGCACCGTGTCGTTGTTGCCATCGCGGTAGTCGTCCGAATGGGCGGTGTTGCCGATCACCCGTACGTAGCCCAGCGACCCGCCCGCCGCGGCGTCCAGCACTTTGTCGAAGCGACCGTTGGAACCGGCCAGCACGCTGGCGTTGACCCGGGTGCCCAGTTCGCCGAACTGCTCCGGCTCGCGGTCGAACAGGATGGTCCCGGCGGACGAACCAGGGCCCCAGAGCACCGTCTGCGGGCCCTTGATCACTGTGAGCTTGTCGTAGGTTTCCGGCGAGATGTAGGACGTCGGCGCGTCCATCCGACCGGGGCAGGCCCCCAGCAGCATGCTGCCGTTGGTGAGGATATTCAGCCGTGAGCCGAACATGCCGCGCAACACTGGGTCACCGTTGGTGCCGCCGTTGCGCACCAGAGCGAAGCCGGGAATGGTCTTGAGGTAGTCACCGCCGTCGCTGGCCGGTACGGGCTGGCGTGGGTCCTTGGGGTTGGTGACGACGGTCAGGGGTGAGCTGGGCGCAATGGCGGTGATGACCGTCGGGCTCAGTTCTTCAACCTGGCCTTGATGATGATCGTGCTCATCGGCCAGGGCGTGAGGGGTCAGTAGCAAGCCGCACAGGGCGGCGACTGTGGAGGGTAAACGAACCCGTGGCTCATTCGGGGGGCAGTTGGCCTGGGCGGAGCCCAAAGCGATGCCGGCAGAAAACCTGGACATGATGATTCCATCGAACAGACGTAGACGACACGGTCGGGTGGCCTGTGGCTCTTGTGCGACCGGTTGGTGAGGTGTCGGGCTTACGCTGCGAGGGGTGGTGCGCGGGTGCGAGCACCCGGGAAGAACGACGGCCGGGCATGGCCCAGGCGGGGGGACGGGCTGGTGAAGGTCAGGGCCGGCGGCGTGTCGAAGACGCTGAAACCGTGGCCGCCAGGCAGCGCCGGGCAGTTGGACAGCAGGTTGCAATAGCCGCATTTCTCCCACAGCGCGTGATGCTCGCTTTGCGGCGGGCAGTGTTCGGCGGCGGGGGCTTCATGCCCGGCGTGGGCGCTCGCCGACATGTCCATGTCCATGCTCATGGTCATGGAGGAAGGCATGCGCTGATCCATCGGCATCGACTGGGAAACCAGTGGACCGATAAAGATCATCAGCATGGCGAACAGGCTGATCCAGCTGCCGCGTGTCAGGCTCATGGGCTGACGACGGGGCATGGGATGCCTGGCGCGGGACAAGGGCATGGGCGGTGCGATCAGTGCGTGTGGGCTTCGGTTTTAGTCCCGTCCGGGGCTTTCTTCTGCACCGCCACGTCGACCGTGACATCCCCGGCTTTCTCGAAATGCAGGGTCATGGCAAAGCGTTTGCCGTCGGTCAGCAGGCTGCGGTCCTTCAGGTCCAGCAGCATCACGTGATAAGCCATCGGGGCGAACGTAACGGTCGCGCCAGGGGCGATGGTGACGCTGGGCACCGGTTGCATCTTCATCAGGTCGTCTTGCTTCACATGCTCGTGAAGCTCGGCCTTGCCGGCGATCGGCGAGTCGACGCCCAGCAGGGTGTCCGCGCTTGCGCCTGCGTTGTGGATCACGAAATACGCGGCCACGGTCGGCGCGTTGGGCGGCAGTTCCTGGGACCAGGGGTGGGCGATCTCGAGTTCGCCAGCCTTGTATTGATGAGCCTGGGCAAGGCCAACGGGAAGCAGCAGGGCAGCCAGCAGGATAAGACGGTTCAACATGGTGATTCTCCGGAATGATTCAGGACACGGTGTTGTCGTGCACAGCCATCACACCAGGGGTGAAGCGCGGGGGTTGAGGTTCGGCCATTGCTGGCGCGGCGTGGGGCTGTCGAGCGGGCGTTGGGAGGCGGTGCGGTGGGCCGGTTGCGCGTCCAGGTACAACTGCGGGACATGCCCGCTCAGAGCCGTCAGGACCGTCGAACCTGCGCAGCACCAGCAATGCTGCATGGTGGAGTGATCATCGTTGCGGGGTGTGCCCTGTTCAAGCTTGCCCAGGGAAATCGCCATCATCTTCGTGCCGCTGGAGGAGCAGAAGCTGCCCCACAACAGCTGCTCGACCGGGGCCTCCGCTTTCGCCCCCGCATTGCCGGAAAGCGGCATGGCAAGCATGTTGAACAGCACTGCGAAGCAGGCGATCCAGGCAAATGCAAGCCGTTGTCGGGACATGGGCGAATCCGCTCGGTTGGGCGATCAGGTGGCGGTATTTAGCCTGATCGGGGGAGATAAGTAAAAAAGCCATGTGCGGTGTAGGGTCGCAGGGTTTGCATTAACAGTAGCAATAGTTTTGTAAGTGCATGCTGTTGTGGCGAGGGAGCTTGCTCCCGCTGGGGCGCGAAGCGGCCCTGAAATTGAACTCCGCGGTCTATCAGGAAAAGAACGTTCGCCTGCTTGGGGCTGCTGCGCAGCCCAGCGGGAGCAAGCTCCCTCGCCACAGGGTTCAGATAGCAATGAAGACATTGCGAAGGATCATCCTCGCCATCTCCTGCTCTCCGTTCAAAAATAGAGTAGCGGCTTCATCCAGCAGAATTTTCGCGAACTCCGGATCACACTTGGCGCGACAATTGTGTGTTTATAGTCCGACCAAATGCCGCAGCCCCTGCAGCACCTGATCTGCCGTCTCGAACACTCGATCCACCTCCGGCAACACAGGCCGCTTCAACACCAGCACCGGCACTCCACGCTCGCGCGCCACTTCCAGCTTGGGTTCGGTGGCGGTGCTGCCGCTGTTCTTGCTGACCAGTACATCAATCTGCCGTCGCTCGAACAGTTCGCGCTCGCCTTGAATGTGGAACGGCCCGCGGGCGCCGATGACTTCGCAGCGTTCGTTGCCGGGGTACATGTCCAGGGCGCGCAGGGTCCAGAATTGTCCGGGGGGAATTTCGTGCAGATGTTGCAGCGGTTCGCGGCCGAGGGTGAACAGTGGGCGCTGGAAGGGTTGCAGGGCCTGGGTCAGTTCGGCCCAGTCGGCCACTTCGCGCCAGTCATCGCCGGCCTGGGGTTGCCAGGCCGGACGGCGCAGGGCCCAGCACGCAATGGCGCAGGTGCGTGCCGCCTGGGCGGCGTTGTGGCTGATTTGCGCGGCGTAGGGGTGCGTCGCATCCAGCAGCAGGTCGATACCTTGCTCGCGGATGAATTGCGCCAGGCCTTGCGCACCGCCGTAGCCGCCGACGCGTACCTGGCACGCCAGGTCGGTGGGCACGCGACCCACGCCCGCCAGGCTGTAGATGTGGGACGGGCCGAGGGTGCGAGCGATCGCCAGGGCTTCGGTGACGCCGCCCAGCAGCAGGATGCGTTTCATGTAAAGGCTCCGGCGTGGCCGACGATCCCGCCCTGGCGATCGATGGCAAAGACTTCGACTTGAACCTGCGCCGGCACCACGCTGCGGGCGAAGGCCAGGGCGTGTTCGCACACGGCGTCGCCAAGGGCGATGCCGGCCGCGCTGGCCATCGCCAGGGCTTGCTGGCTGGTGTTGGCGGCACGGATGCCCTGCTGCAAGGCCTCGTCGGCACCGATCGCCGCGGCCCAACCGGCCAGTTGCGGCAGGTCGATGCTCGAATGACGGCTGTGCAGGTCCATGTGGCCGGCGGCGAGCTTGCTGATTTTGCCAAAGCCGCCGCAGAGGCTGAGCCTGTCCACCGGGACCTTGCGCACGTGCTTGAGCACCGCGCCGACGAAATCGCCCATTTCGATCAGGGCGATTTCCGGCAACTGGTAGACCCGGCGCATGGTGTCTTCGCTGGCATTGCCGGTGCAGGCGGCGATGTGCAGGTAGCCGTTGGTCTTCGCCACGTCGATGCCCTGGTGGATCGAGGCGATGTAGGCCGCGCAGGAGAACGGCCGGACGATGCCGCTGGTGCCGAGGATCGACAGGCCGCCCAGGATCCCCAGCCGCGGGTTCATGGTTTTCAGCGCCAGGGCTTCACCGCCCTCGACATTGACCGTGACTTCGAAACCGGCGGTGTAGCCGGTCTCTTCGGCCAGTCGGCCGAGGTGATCGCTGATCATTTTGCGCGGCACCGGGTTGATCGCCGGCTCCCCGACGGCCAGCACCAGCCCCGGCCGCGTCACGGTGCCGACGCCGCGGCCGGCGATGAAACGTACACCGGGCTCGGCGATCAAGCGCACCTGGGAAAACAATAGGGCGCCGTGGGTCACGTCCGGGTCATCGCCGGCGTCCTTGATCGTCCCGGCTTCGGCGCCTTGTTCGGTCAGCCGGCAGAACTCCAGGCGCATCTGCACCTGCTTGCCTTTGGGCAGTACGATGTCCACGGCATCGGCTTCGGTGCCGCGCAGCAGTAATCGAGCGGCCGCCAGGCTGGTGGCCGTGGCGCAACTGCCGGTGGTCAGGCCGCTGCGCAGGGGCGCGGGTTGTTCGGCGGTTTCGTCACGCATCGAGGGGTTTCGTCAGGTCCAGCAAGGTAATCGGCAACGCCTGGCGCCAGGTGTCGAACTCGCCCAGTGGCTGGGCCTGGGCGATGTGGAGCCGGGTCAGTTCGCCGCCGTGGCGTTCACGAAAGTCCATGAGGGTCATCTCGCTTTGCAGCGTCACGGCGTTCGCCACGAGCCGACCGCCGGGCTTGAGTTGCGCCCAGCAGGCATCGAGCACGCCTTCGCGGGTGACACCGCCGCCGATGAACACCGCGTCCGGGCGCTCCAGTCCTTCCAGCGCTTGCGGGGCCCGGCCGCGGATCAGGTGCAGGCCCGGCACGCCGAGGCGGTCGCGGTTGCGTTCGATCAAGCCTTGGCGGCCTTCGTCGGCTTCAATCGCCAGGGCCCGACAGCTGGGGTGGGCGCGCATCCATTCGATACCGATGGAACCGCTGCCGGCGCCGACATCCCAGAGCAACTCACCCGGCGTGGGGGCCAGGCGTGCCAGGGTCACGGCGCGCACATCACGCTTGGTCAACTGGCCGTCGTGCTCGAAGGCGCTGTCCGGCAACCCGGCCAGGCGCGACAGGCGCAACGCCGACGGCTCGGCCCGGCATTCGAGGGCGATCAGGTTGAGGTCTGCAACCGCCGCGTCGGGCCATTGCTCGGCAGTGGCGTCGATGCGGCGTTCCGCCGTGCCGCCGAGGTGTTCCAGCACGCTCATGCGGCTGGCGCCGAACCCACGTTCGCGCAGCAAGGCCGCCACGGCGGCGGGGCTGTGGCGGTCATTGCTCAGCAGCAGCAGCCTGACGCCGGTGGACAGGTGCGCATTGAGCGCCGCCAGGGGCCGCGCCACCAGCGACAGGGTGACCACCTCTTGCAGCGGCCAACCCATGCGCGCCGCCGCCAGTGAGCAGGAAGACGGTGCCGGGATGATCAGCATCTGATCCCCCGGGACCTGCCTGGACAGGCTGGCGCCGACGCCATAGAACATGGGGTCGCCACTGGCGAGCACGCACACCGGCTCGCCCCGTCGCGCCAGCAGTGAGTCCAGGGAAAACGGGTTGGGCCACGATGCCCGTTCGCCGCGGATGCACACCGGCAACAGCGCCAGCTGGCGAGGGCTGCCGACAATGTGCGAAGCCCGCAGCAGCGCATGGCGAGCCGTGCGGCCCAGGCCCTTGAAGCCGTCTTCACCGATGCCCACTACGGTCAGCCAGGGGGTCATCTCTGTTCCTCGAATCAGGTGGATGGGGTCGGCGAGGTCTCGCCCCCGCAAACCGGGCCGCCATCATACCGCGCGCCCTGATCAGCATGCGAACCCGTGGGAGCAAGGCTTGCCATCCGACATCAGCGTCTCAGCCAGCCCGCCTTCGCGAGCAAGCTCGCTCCCACACGGGATCTGTGGTGGGCATACATCTCGAGTCTGCCAAATAACACTGTGGGGGTGCGCTTGCCCGCGAAGGCGGTGGGTCAGTCAACCTCTTCATCGACTGACCCACCCTCTTCGCGAGCAAGCCCGCTCCCACAGGGGATCTGTGGCGGACACACACATATCGAGCCTGCCAAATAACATTGTGGGAGCGGGCTTGCCCGCGAAGACGGCGGCACCTTCAACCGCGATGCCCCAGCCCGAACGCCCGGATTCTTGACGCCGCGGCGCACAATCCGACCGGCAAGCTTTTCATGCCCCCCGGCAAAGCAGGCATAATGGCGCTCCTTCGCCGATGCGGCGTGTCTCATTGACCGGTTGTCCCTTGAACGAACATCCATCCTCCAGCGTCATGCGTCCCTCGGGTTGTCCGGGGTTGCTGCGCGTCGTCCAGGCGCTGGACGGTGGGATCTGCCGGATCAAGCTCGACGGCGGCGCCATCCAGGCCGACCAGGCCGAGGCCGTGGCGGCGGCGGCCGAGCGGTTCGCCGGTGGGGTGATCGAGGCGACCAACCGGGCCAACCTGCAGATCCGCGGAATCGGTGCCGAGCACGCCGCCCTGATCGAGTGCTTGCTCGCCGCCGGCCTTGGCCCACGCAAACCGGCCGGCGACGACGTGCGCAACCTGATGCTCAGCCCCACGGCCGGCATCGATCGACAGGCGCTGTTCGATACCCGTGCGCTGGCCGCCGAGATTCTCGTCACCCTGCAAACCCACGAACGCTTCCCGGAGCTGTCGGCCAAGTTCGCCGTGCAACTGGACGGCGGCGAGGCGCTGGCGATGCTCGATCACCACCATGACCTGTGGCTGTCGGCCTGGGTACGCGGCGACGAACCTTGGCTGGCGTTCGGGCTGGCCGGTTCGCCCCGGGACGAACCGGCCGGCGCCGTGCCCCTGGCCGAAGGGCACGGCCTGGTGGTGGCGGTGCTGGAGCTGTTCCTCGACCTGGCGCGCCCGGACCAGATACGCATGCGTCATCTGCTGGCCGAATGTCCCCACGCTGAATTCATCCAGCGACTGGCTCGCCGCATCTCGTTGCACCCGTGCAGCGGCTGGCGGCGAGGGGCGTCCAGCGATGGCCTGCACATCGGCATTCACGCCCAGCACGACGAACGCTGCTATGTCGGCGCTGCGGCGCCCCTCGGCCGGCTCGACGCCGGCATGTTGCGCGGCGCGGCGCAATTGGCCCGGGAGCGAGGGGACGGCACGCTGCGCTTCACGCCCTGGCAAAGCCTGCTGCTGCCCAATGTCCGTCGCCAGGACGCGGACGAGGTGCTGGCGCGTCTCGCAGGGTTTGGCCTGCTGAACGCGGTGGACCAACCCCTGGCACAACTGATCGCCTGCACCGGTTCCAGCGGATGCGGCAAGGCGTTGGCCGACACCAAGGACGATGCCCGGCAGTTGGCCGGGTGGCTGCAACGCCATGGCCGGGGCTTGAAGGTTCACCTGTCCGGGTGCCCGCGTTCCTGCGCGGCGGCCCACACCGCGCCCGTCACCTTGCTGGCGGTCGCCCCCGGTCGCTACGACCTGTATCTTCGCGACGCCACGCTGCCGGGTTTCGGCGCGTTGCAGGCACACAATCTGACTATTGAAGCGGTCGGCCACTGGCTCGCCGCTCGCCCCCGGAGCCCCCTTGATGCTTGATTACATCCGCGACGGTCAGGAGATCTATCGCAACTCCTTCGCGATCATCCGCGCCGAGGCCAACCTGGCGCGCATTCCGGCCGACCTGGAGAAACTCGCGGTGCGGGTGATCCACGCCTGCGGCATGGTCGAAGCCGTCGACGGTCTGCAGTTTTCCGAAGGTGCCGGCACGGCCGGACGCCAGGCGCTGGCCGCCGGTGCGCCGATCCTCTGCGATGCGCGGATGGTCAGCGAAGGCGTGACCCGTGCCCGCCTGCCCGCCAACAACCCGGTGATCTGCACCTTGCGTGACGAACGCGTGCCGGCGCTGGCCCTCGAACTGGGCAACACCCGGTCTGCCGCCGCCCTGGAACTGTGGCGGCCACATCTGGAAGGCAGCGTCGTGGTCATCGGCAATGCGCCGACCGCGCTGTTCTACCTGCTGGAAATGCTCGACGCCGGCGCCCCGAAACCGGCGCTGATCCTGGGCTTCCCGGTGGGCTTCGTCGGCGCTGCCGAGTCCAAGGCAATGCTGGCGGCCAACAGTCGCGGCGTACCGTTCGTGATCATGCAGGGCCGGCTGGGCGGCAGCGCCATGGCCGCGGCCGCCGTCAACGCCCTCGCCACGGAGGTTGAATGATGCAGCAGCCTGGACGTCTGATCGGCCTCGGCGTGGGGCCCGGTGACCCGGAACTGATTACCGTCAAGGCCCTGCGCCTGCTGCGCGAGTCGCCGGTGGTGGCGTACTTCGTCGCCAAGGGCAAGAAAGGCAACGCCTTCGGCATCATCGAAGCCCATTTGCAGGACGCGCAAACCCTACTGCCGCTGGTCTACCCGGTGACCACCGAAGCGTTGCCGGCGCCGCTGTCCTACGAACAGGTCATCGCCGACTTCTACGACACCGCCGCTGAACAGCTGGCCGTGCACTTGGATGCCGGCCGCGACGTGGCGGTGATCTGCGAGGGCGATCCGTTCTTCTACGGCTCCTACATGTACTTGCACGATCGCCTGGCCGAGCGCTACGACGCCGAGGTCATTCCGGGCGTGTGCTCGATGCTGGGTGGTGCCTCGGTGCTCGGCGCGCCGCTGGTGTACCGCAACCAGAGCCTGTCGGTGCTCTCCGGCGTGTTGCCCCATGAAGAACTCAAGCGCCGCCTGGCTGACGCCGATGCGGCGGTGATCATGAAGCTGGGGCGCAACTTCCCCAAGGTCCGCCAGGTGCTCCAGGAACTGGGCCTCGATGGGCGGGCGCTGTATGTCGAGCGGGCGACCATGGCCAACCAGAAGATCGTGCCGCTGGATGACGTCGAACCGATGTCCTCGCCGTACTTCTCGTTGATCATCGTGCCGGGCGAACGGTGGCAGGGTTGATGACGTCCAGCGCTCCCGCCATCGTCATCCTGGGGCCGGGCAGTCTCGCCACGGCCCGGCGTCTGCAGCAGTGCTACCCGCACGCCCTGATCCATGGCCTGGCCGGGCGGGTCGAAGGGGCGGACCGTTCCTACGCCGAGTTCGGCGCGACCCTGCGCGCGTTCTATCAACAGGGCACGCCGATCATCGCCCTGTGCGCCGCCGGCATCGTCATTCGCACCCTGGCGCCGCTGCTGCTGGAAAAAGGCCAGGAGCCGCCCGTGCTGGCGGTGGCCGAGGATGGCAGTGCCGTGGTGCCACTGTTGGGTGGCCTGGGCGGGGTCAATGTCATGGCCCGGGAAATCGCCCAGGCGCTGCAAGTGGCACCGGCGATCACCACCAGCGGCGAACTGCGTTTCGGCACCTGCCTGCTCAATCCGCCAAGCGGCTATCACCTCGGCGACCTGGAGCAGGGCAAGCGCTTCGTGTCCGACCTGCTGGCCGGGGCGTCGGTGCGTATCGACGGGGCCGCGCCGTGGCTGGACCCGGCACAGTTGCCCCAGCACCCACAGGCACGGTTGGCGATTCGCGTCGACAGCGCCGCGGGAATGCCGGCGGCGGACGAGTTGCGCATCTACCCGCGCACGGTCGTGGTCGCGCTGGCGGCGGGCGCGTCACCGGCCATCGCCGAGACCTTGGAGGAGGCTGGCCTGGCGGTGCAGTCGCTGGCCTGCCTGCTGGCGGCGGACAGCGACATGGCCCGTGGCGAATTGCATGACGCGGCGGCAGCCCTGAATGTACCGCTGCGGTTTGCGCCGGCCGAGGGCGATATTGGCCCATGGCTGGGGGCAACCCTCGGTCAGCCGGCGTCGGTCCGGGTGTGGGGCGAACGTGCCGTCGCGGTGGCCGAGCAGCCCGTCGACCCGCAGCGAATCGGTCGCCCGCGCGGGCGTCTGGCGGTGATCGGCCTGGGCCCCGGCGCTGCCGAGTTGATGGTGCCGGCGGTGCGCGCCGAGCTCGATCGCGCCACCGATGTGCTGGGCTACGAAACCTACGTGCGCATGGCCGGCCCTTTCCGGGCCGACCAGGTGCAGCACTGCACCGACAACCGCGAAGAAATGCAGCGCGCCCGCCATGCCTTCGAACTGGCAGCCCAGGGGCGTTCCGTGGTGGTGGTCTCTTCCGGCGATCCGGGCGTGTTCGCCATGGCCGCCGCCGTCCTCGAAGCGTTGCACGAGGCAACGGATGCCCGCTGGCACGCGGTCGACCTGCAGATCCTTCCCGGGGTCTCGGCCTCGCTGGCGACGGCCGCCCAGGCGGGCGCGCCGCTGGGCCATGACTTCTGCGTGATGTCGCTGTCGGACAACCTCAAGCCGTGGTCGATCATCGAAAAGCGCCTGGACCTGGCGGCCGAAGCGGACCTGGCCCTGGCGTTCTACAACCCGATTTCCCGATCCCGGCCCTGGCAACTGGGGCGGGCGCTGGAGATCGTCGCGCAGCATCGCACCGCGCAGACCCCGGTGGTGCTGGGCCGTGACATCGGCCGCCCGGGCCAGACCCTGCGGGTCACGACGCTGGGGCAGTTGACCCCGGACCAGGTGGACATGCGCACCATGGTGCTGATCGGTTCCTCCACCACCTGTGTGTTCCCGCGCAGCGGGGGCGGCGAATGGGTGTACACGCCGCGCTGGTATGGCGAAAAGCCCGGCGCGTGAGCCAATGGCCGGCGCAATCGCTTGATGCCCGGCCGCTTCATGGGGCGGTTTTCTTCAAGGTAAACCGGCGCATGCGGTGGGCCTCCAGGTGCTTTTTCATCAAGGTCCGCTTGGCCTCGAATTCGCGCCTGTCCAGTTGCAGGAAGGCCCGTTGCTGGACGATCGTTGCCGAGCGTTTCTCCCATTGCCAGAACAGGAACCGGCTGCGCCTGGTTTCAACCTTCAGTTCGAGTTTGTAAAGGGCGATGTTCAGGTGGCCCTGTGCGTCGTATCGCGCCGGGATGACCTGGAAGGTTTCTCCCTGGCGGGTTTCGCCATCGAAGGATGACAGGGCCCCGTGATCGGACTGCAAGTTGTCCAGCGTGTCGATCATCGCATTCGCCTGGCGTACATCTTTCATCGCGGCCGCGCTCTGTACCAGGAAGTCCGCCACGGAACCGGCGACGACATGGGCCGTGCGGGTGTTGATGGCGTCGCCGTACAGCGACCACCCGAGGAACCAGAGGGTGCGCACGTATTCTTCGAACCAGTCTTTGGCGGCGAGATAGCGGTGGTGGGCCAGGTCCGCCGATTTCGTCGCGATATTGTGGCAGTCGGCAAGGTCATCGTGCTCTTGCAGGTGCAAAGCGCCGATATAAGAAAATAAGTTCGGGCCTGTGACCAGTCCCGAGAAAGTTGCAGGGCTCATGAAGTTTGCTCCAGTACAAATAACAACGTGAGTAGGTTGCGATGTTTTTTATAGCGCAGCCTTCGCATTGTTTGAATCGATGGGAGGGTTTTATTTGAGAGTAAATATGAGCGGTCAAAATAATAATTGATCTACATACGTTGTAATCAGCTGGAGTTGTGGTTTTTTAAATGACTGAACTAGATTGTCGCTGAACCGCAGGAGCGGTCATCAACTCAATAAGGATATTGTATGAATACGTTGGAAAGTGAACTCGACATTGCCCACAGCATTGAATTGATCAGGGGCCGCTTGAACCGGCGCAAACCCCTGGCTTCCACCAGCCGACGCATGCGTCGCAGCGTCGGCGTGCAGCACGATGACAACCCGACCCGGGCGCTGGATGCGCTGATGCTGGGCGACGCGCTGCTGGGCTATGGCCACAACATGTCGCTCAACAACATGGCGATCATGGAGAACCTGATGACCATGGCAATCATGGAAGCCAACTATGAAGTCCCCACCGGCAAGAACACCCTGGCCTGGTATGACGCTTTCATCCAGTGCCTGCGCGACCTCGGCTGCTTCATCGCCGATGACGGCTATACCCGCTACTCCGAGCGTTCGACCCGGGTGGACATCGATTACGTGATCAGCGATATCGTCAAGGGCATCATCGATGGCGTGAAGGCCAGCGTCCCGGCGGTCTCGGTGCTCGGTGCCGTGGTGGACACCACCCTCGAAGGCCTGAAGAAAGACGACAAGACCCTTGCCTTGTACAACGGCCAGGTCAAGACCGCCGAAGGCGCGCGCTTGTCGGTCATCCCCTGCGAACAATTGGCCAATGGCGTGCTCATTGCCTCGTCGACGTCGATACGCCAGCACGGCACTTCCAGCAACGGCGGTGTTCTTTTTGTGAATTGGCAGGCTTCGGCGCGGGATATTTTTCGCGGCAAGTCGTTCGTGACATTCAATCCGGCCCGCTATGAAGAGTTTCGGGGCGAGATCGAAGAGTACCTTGGCGAACATCGTCGGCAAGTCTTGCGTCAACGGTTCAGTCGGCGCCGGTTGGCCTGATCATCCTCGCACTTCATAACTAACAGTTTTGCGTCGGCCTTGAATAACCGCTTGTTCATGCAGGCGGTTGTTCAATGGCGTCTGGCCGTGGATGAACGATACAGGGAAGTATTTACTTTATGAGTGGCGCCAATGATTCAATGGCCGAGGATTTTGTCAGTTTCCTGAATGTGTTCAAGTTGAAAGACCTTGAACATGCCTTGGCGGCCTACCAGGGCACCGATCAATATGATGCCGTGTTGCGTTATTACACCGGTTGCATCGCTTCGCTGGACAGCCCGCAGATGCTCGAGCCCTTGGGGTTGCTCAAGCAGGCGCTGGGCGCGTTGGGCGGCAACCGTCGCCAGCGCCGGGCCTCGGAGCCGTCGCCGCCGGCGGGCGCGGATGAAAACCTCGACAGCCTGACGCACATCTACCGCCGTGTGGAAGGGTTCGAGGCGCGCCTGAACAGCAGCCTGGAACAGTTGAAACAGCCCGCCACCGAGGTGCCGAAGCACCTGCATTTTGCCTGGCTGGGGGGCGGCGTCGGTGCCATCCAGCGCGACTACATCAACCTCTGGCAGCAGGTGATGGCGCCCCAGGGGCACTCGCTCAGGCTCTGGTACGACAGCGATGCACTGCTGGCCTATGAAACCAACCGGATCATCGTCGAAGCGGCCAAGGCCCATGCCATGCTCGATGGTGGGGACGTCATTACCGATGCGATCAAACTGGGTGATCGCTATGAAGAACGCGCCATCGTCCTCAAGCAGCAGATGTACGCACATATCACCCAAGCGGTGGCAAAGGGCGGCAGCGCCGACGCTGCGCGCATCGATTTGCTGGTTCGCGCCTACGGCCAGGATGAAGCACGACTGCGTGCCTTGAAGCGGGCCAATCAACAGAGTGTCGCGGCTTTGGGCGAAAGCGGCGTGATCTTGCGTGACCTGGGCAGTGGTGAGGTGTCGCTGCAACTGCAAGGGCTCTACCAGCGCGAGATCAGCCTGCGCGGCAATTTCGCGGCAGCCTCCGATATCGTGCGGGTCGAGGCGTTGTTCATCGAAGGGGGGCGCTACGCCGACGTCGATAGCCTGCCGCCGCTGCTGGACTCACTCGGCGAGGTGGACATCCGGGCGTTCAAGACTGACGCGCGCCTGGGGGTGTTGCAACTGTTGCTGGATCGCAACCCCGAGTGGATGCCGGGCCGCCAGGCCATACGCGATCGTTACACCGGCTATTCCAACCAGATTCCGGCGCAGCACCGTGCCGCACTGGAACGGTTTGCCGCCAGCCGACCCGAGCTCAAGCAGGTGTTCCGCGCTCCGCTGGAGCGCCTGGCGCCCCTGGACGGGCTGCGGGCGGTCGCCCAGCGACACACCCTGAGCAATGCGTTCCTGATGGCCCACCCTGGCTCGGCCATGCTCGAAGCGGTGATCGAGCGGTTCCGGCTCAACTATGAAATCGTCGAGGCCACCGCGCGCCTGGCCGATGAACAGAACACCGGCCTGACCGATGTCGAGGGCTTGATCGCACTGGCGACCCAGGTCGCGACACAAGTGTTCGGCCCCTTGCATGAGCTGACGGCGGAAGATGAGTTGGCGGTGTCGCTCCTGGCTCACGCCGCCGCCACCTACTACAGCGATGGTCTCCGCCCGCAGAGCGAGGTGACGATCTACCTCACCGGACCAGCCGCCATGCGCGACGGCATGGCGGACTACGAGCGAGCTAACCTGACCCCGCGAACGGCCCTGGAGTGGCGCAGGCAGATGACCATCGACGCCGCCGACACGGTCAACCTGGCCACCGAGGAAGAGCTGGACCATTCCTGGAAAGAGAACCAGAACGACACCGTGCAATGGCTTGCCGATGAACAACAGCGCTGGCAGGACGGGCGATTCAAGGCCCGCTATCAGGGGGACCTCAAGCAACTGCTGCAGCACCGGACGCTGGAGTTCGACGATGGCTGGCCGCTGGTCGAGGGCCGGCACGTGTTATCGACCGAGTTGTTGCAGCACCTGGCCGATGAGCTGGGCGAGCCGTTCGTGAACAGGCTGAGCCAGGGCTATGACGGCGCGGTGACGTTCAACAAGGCCATCCCCCTTAGTTTCGATGAGCGCCAGGCGATCCGGGCCCAGGACGCGGGTGTATTGCCCCCCGCCTCGTTGGGCGATTCGCAGACCCGCCAGTTGTCCATCGACGAACTGCTGGCGCGGTTTGCCAAAGGAGCTTTCGAATTCGCCCAGTTGAGCCCGCTGCAACGCTTGCAGCTCGGTGCATTGGTGGGGGCCAAATCCCTGGACAACCGCAGCTTCGACGCGCTGCGGCCGCAGGTCGAGAACCTGGCCAACAGCCTCGTCGAACTGGGCACCGCCGGCCGTTACGCGACGATCGAGCGCCTGCTGTACCAGCACCAGGCGCCGGCATTTCTGGCCGGGCTGGGCCACCCGGTGGATCCGCCGGCCCATGGTGAAACGGCCTTGGACTTGAAGAAAAACGCCCTGGAGCAACCGATGACGTTGCACCAGTGGGGCCGCCTGGCGGCACGGATCCAGCAGGTGGCCAAGCTGGAATATCGCGATCGGATCGCCGAGCGCCTGGGCAACGTCCTCGATGTTTTCGACAACGCCGCGATCAAGCTCGTGCCTCAGGACCTGCTGCTCCAGGGCTCGGGCGATCGGGTGGGCGGGCGGTGCTACCCCTTGGCCCTGGCCATGGCTGCCGCCCTGACAGAAGGCGCGTCGGCGGCCTATACCTTGCGCGGGCGGTTCTACCTCGGGGTGCTCGAACCCGAGGGCAGCGACTCGGTGACCTTCCTCAACAGCCTGGAGTCCTTGCGCGACGTACAGGTCGGCGACGTCGGCAGCGCCCTGGCGCGTTCGAGCCTGGACGAGGTGGTGCGGATCCTCAAGGCCCGCACCGCCACCAGCACGTTGATGCTCAATTCCGATAATCACGCGATGCTGGTGGCCAAAACCTTCGAGGGTGAGCAAGGCACTTATCACTTCTACGATCCCAATTTTGGCGTGTTCGAGTTCGAGCACCCGGCGCGGTTCGGGCAGGCGTTGAACCGGTTCTTCGTCCAACAGGGCATGGCCGGCCAATACGCGGCCTATGGCGATGCGGCATTGCCGACGTTCGACCTGATCGAGCTGGACGGCGCCCGGGTGTCCAGGCTGGCATTGCCGGGGGCGGTGCGAGTCGTCGACCTGCTGCAACCGGGCGGCTTGCCGGAGCAGTCGAAACCCCCGGTCAGGCAGCGGCTGGCCTCGGCCCGTGGGCAGTCGCTGATGAGCAACCCGCGCCTGGGCAGTTGCCTGTTGGCGCTGGACGGTCACGGCTGGGCGCGGCAGATGGCACAGGTGACGTCCGACCTGCGGCAGGCCAATCGATTGGCGCCCGGGCTGGTGCCGCTGTTCGACACCCTGGAGGTGACGACGGTGGGCGCCTATCGCATGAGTTTCATCGATCCGTCGAGCGCCGAGCACCTGGTGCAGGTCCGCACGGAGGACGCTCGCCTGCCGCGGATCAAACAGTATCTGGCGGAATGTTTTACCTCCCTGGCCAACCGGCCCGCCGTGCCGGTCGATCCCACCGAAGTGGGCGGCGTCCACACCCTGAACGCCGGCTTCGCCGTGCAGGCGCTGATGAACGCGCTGAGGGCCCAGGAAGGGCCCGACCGGCCGCTGTCCCTGGCGGTTCGCCTGCATGCCTATGTCAACTATGCGCAACTGGTGCACGGTAATGTGGCTGACATCGCCGGCCTCGTCGGCCTGGTCCGGCAGGCACTGGCCGAGGATCGGTTGATCGCCGACACCGTGGCGCCTGTGGTCAAGGCCGCCGTGGGCGGCAGCATCAGTGAAGCGACCAGTGGGCTGCTGCAACTGGCGAATGTCGGCTTCGACATCTACCAGTTGGTCACCGCCCAGGACGAGGTGGCCCGTGCCCAGTTCGGCACGCAACTGGCGTTCGACTCCGCCGGGCTGCTGTTGTCGGTGGGGGCTTATGCCGCCGGTGCCACCGCTGGCGCGGTGCTCGGTGGCACCGCCGTCATCCTGGGTGGCCTGGCGGTGGGCGTGGCCGCACTGGCCCAGGGCTTCGCCGGCATTGCCGAAGAGGCCCGGCAGGTCGGGCTGTTTTTCGATGACGTGGCGAAGGCCCATCTCCAGGCCTATCGGTACGAGGCGACCCACCGTGCCTGGCTGCCGCGGGCGTCGCTGATCGTCCAGGCGCTGGACCTGGCGAGCGGCGAACTGAGGCTGGACGGCCCGAAACTGTACCCGCTGCGAGACCATTTCGGTGTGCCGACGTTTGATGCCGATTACGCGCGGGCGATCGACATTCGCCGAGAACTGGCACTGCCGGAGCGCGTCCCGTTCACGGTGCCGGCCGGACAAGCCCTGGTCCTGCCGTGCACGCCGCAAACTTGCTACGGCTATGAATACAAGGCGCTGCCTTTCGCCACGCTGCGCCATGACCTCGGGTTCGATGTGGCGCGGCGCCTGGAGAAAAAGAACGCTGAGGGGCAATGGCTGTTCCTGTTTTCCTTCTATTCGTTTCCCAGCGAGTACATCCTCCATCGCCTGACGGTGCCGGCCTACCGGCCTACGGTGATCGACGTGCTGCTCGACGCCGTCGAGCGCTCGCTGGCGGTGCCGGTCATCCCGCCGGCCTGGCGCGACACTGTGACCTACCGGATCCAGGGGGGCGGCCAGCGGTGTACCGTGGCGCTCAATCCCGGCGTGATCCTGACCCTCGAGTCGCCAGGGGCCCGCACCTCGAGTTGGGTGCTCGAGGCAGTCTGGGCCGAGGAAAGCGACGTACGCATCGAGCCTTCCGGGAAACTGTTCGTGGGGGGCGTATCGGTCACGTTCTCCGGGGCCGGTCGTCACCAGACGTTGCTGCGACTGCGCAACGACCAGGTGTTCCAGTTTGTGCTGGGCGAGCGTGAACTGGCCTTGGTGGAACAGGACGTGCCGCCGGGCATGGACCGGCAGGCGTTGCAGGCGCACCTCAAGGCCATGGCCCGCGCCCATCGCCTGGTGATGCCGTACACGCAGGTGCGCCATTACCCGATTCCGTTCGAGAAACCCGACGAACCGCGCACCACCACGGCCTGGTACGACGCAGGGCAGGACCGTTTCCTCTACATCCGCGACGAGGATGTGCTGGAGGCCGAGGACGCGTTGCTGGGCGCGGTGGCAGGCGGCTACGCCTGGTTCTACGAGCCGGAGAACTTCCTAATATGGCAGGTCGATGCCGCGACCGGGCTGCTCAGCCACCGGTATCGTTTGCTGGTCAATACCGGCGTGGCCGCCGGCGCCATGCGGATCACCCGCATCGAGGCTGACGCCCAGGGGGTGATTCACGTGGAGCAGCAAATCACCCGCCAGGACCGGGCCAGCGATGTGCTGGTCTATGTGATTCATGACGGGCAACTGGTGCTGAGCTCGATCATCCGCGACCGGGACAACGAACTGGAAGCGCTGCTCAGCGCCCGTGACACGCTGGCCGACTGGTCGCAGGTGCTCGGCAGCTATCACGCCTTCGCGCCGGACAACGGTGACCAAGCATTCGTGAATGTCGACTGGCAGCCGGCGGCGTTCGTGTCGGTGTGCTGGAAAATCCGCACCCATTGGCGCGACATGGCCTGGGTGCGCCGCAGCGACCGGTTGATCATCCGTCCCTCGACGAGCCCCGGGCACCGCTATCGCGGCTGGAACGACTCGATCAAGCACATGACCGACATGACCCTGCTCACGCCGGCCGGCGACGATGACGTGTTTGTCATCTACTACGCGCTCGACCAGACGCTGTGCCGCCAGCAGCGCTCGGCGACGGGGCAGTGGTCGCAGGCCTGGATACAGCCGGAAAACCTCGAACATGTCGTCGCCGTCGAGAGCGGCTACGTGGCGCTGACCTCGCAGGGCCTGTTCTTCAACCTGACGGAACAGGGCCAACTGGCGTTGGGCGGTGTCAGCGATACGTGGCTCAAGGACCACCCGCGTTGGTGGCAGGCCTTGGCGCCGCTGGCCCGGCACTACGCGGCCGAACGCCTGGCCATCGTCGGGTTGCGCAACGCCAGCGGCGACGCGGCGTTGTGCGCCTGGTACCTCGCTGGTCGGCTGGTGCTGGCCGATCTGGGCTCGGGCCGGGAGGTGCGCCTGTTGGGCATGACCCCGGACAGCGAGGCGGCCTGGTTATTCGACGTGGCCAGTGGTGAAGTCCAGCGCCAGGGCTTTATCGACCCGCAGGGCCTGGAGGTCGCATTTGCCGAAGGGACGAAGCTGTTGCAGGCGGGCGCGCTGCCCGTGGCAACGCGCGAATGGGCGCCGTGTCAGTTTGCCGGGCTCACCGTCGAGGGAACGGGGTTGCGGGGTGTCACATTCGACGGCGTGGTGATGCGTTTGCGTGACCGGGAGCCGGCGATGATCTGCGGCGTCACCCAGGCCTGGGTCGCCACTCAGGTGGGCGAGCTGTCCGCAAACCTCAGGCGATTGGTGGACGGCCAGCCCCACGCCGCGCTGTTGTCGATCGAGACTGACGACAGCCTGAAGTGGCTGGTGGTTGAAACCGGCCGGATGATCCGCGTGCCGCGGGCCGCGATACCCGAGTCGTTTGCCGTGCTGGGCACTCGTCAGCGGCGCAACGTATTGCTGCACGAAGACAAGGATCGCCGGTTGTTGACCTATCCCGACCGGGCGAGCGCCGGGCCGCTCGATTATGTCCAGCGCAATGCCGAGGTGTTGGTTGTCGAGGGGGCGATGAAGGTCGATGAGGTTTTGCCGCTGTTGCCGGACGATGTCACTACCCTGGTCTTGCGCATGGGGCAGGGGGCGACCGGTTGCCGGTTGACCAAGGCGCTCTGGTTGAAACTCGAGTCAGTCATCCTCGACGGCTGGCATTTGCCGGATACCCCGGCGAAGCGTCCCGTCAGCCTGGTCTGGGAGGTGGATGAGCCGGACAGGCTGATGCTGAGCCTGGTCGAGGAACACCTGGTGATCATTGATCCGGACAGCGGGCACAGCGTGATCCTGCGTGACGCGAACGCTCGCGATGCCTCCGTGCGCAATAACCTGCAACTGGCGTTCGCAGAGGCGCGAAGGTATGCCGTCTCGACGTTGGTGCAGGTATTGCTCGCCTGGCGGGACCCCCAGGGCAGTGCAACGCTCAAGGCCCTGGCCAGCGCCTCGAAGGCGGTGGCCACTCACCCGGTGGATTGATCGCTTGCGCGGGCGCGGCCGTCAGGGGACCAGATAGCCCCTGACGCCGGTGAAGATAATCTGCGCGGCCAACGCACAAACGAACAAGCCCATCAGGCGGCTGACGATTTGCAGGCCCTGGTCGCCGAGGATCCGCTCGATGCGGCTGGACAGGTAAAGCACGACGCCGACGGTGAAACTCGCCAGGGCGATGCTGATGATGGCCATGAGTTTGTCGTCCCAGTGCGGCTGGCTCACGCCCATCACCAGCAGGGCGCCGATGGTGCCGGGGCCGACGGTCAATGGAATGGTCAGCGGGACGATGGTCACGTCCTGCTGGACATTGTCGGTCTGCACCGCCGATTTGCCCTGGGCCATGCCCAGCGCCGAGATGAACAGCACGCTGCCGGCGCCGATACGGAAGGCATCCACGGTGATGCCGAAGACACTGAAGATCACTCGCCCGAACAGGTACAGCAACACGCTGGACACCAACGTCGCGGTCGCGACCTTCCAGGCCAGGCGCCGCTGTTCCTTGCGCGAATAGCCACGCGTCAGGCCGATGAAGCACGAGAGCACGAAGAAGGGGCTGTAGAGCACCAGCATCTTCAGGTAAACGCTGAACAGCACGTGGAGCATGGTCGAGGCTCAGGCGAAGGGAGACGACGCGAGTCTAACAGGCGTTTTGCCGTCTGTCGGCTCAGGTCGTCTGCGCCGTGCGGTTCTGCTGGTCGCGCTGGGCCACCCAGTGCTCGATCAACTCGCGCAACTGCGACAGTTCCACCGGCTTGGCCATGTGCCCGTCCATCCCGGCCTGGCGCGCGCGTTCCTTGTGTTCGGCGAGGATGTGCGCGGTGAGCGCCACCACCGGCGTGCGGGTCCGCTGGTTGCCGACTTCCCAGGCGCGCAGCTGCTGGGTGGCGGAGAACCCGTCGAGGATCGGCATTTCGCAGTCCATCAGGACCAGGTCGTAGCGCTGCGCCTTCATGGCCTTGAGGGCTTCCTCGCCATTGCTGGCGGTGTCGGGTTGCAGGTTGAGCTTGCCGAGCATGCCCCGGATGACCTTGGTGGAAATACTGTTGTCCTCGGCCACCAGGATACGGAAGTCGCTGGGTACGATCACCGGCGCGGTAGGGCCGGTGTTGGCTGGCGGGTGCGTCGCCTGGCCCCGGTTGCGCTGGTTCAGTTCGTCGGCCAGGGTGGTCTTGAGGGTGTAGCCGGCCACCGGTTTGGCGAGGATGCGCTTGACCCCGCTGTTGCGCGCCACGATCTTGCTCGGTGCGTTGCTGATGCCGGTGAGCATGATCAGCAGGATGTCGTGGTTCAGGCTCGGGTCTTCCTTGATCTTGGCCGCCAGTTGCATGCCGGTCATGCCCGGCATGTTCTGGTCCAGCAGCACCACGTCGAAATAGTCGCGCAGGTGCGCCTTGGTGCGCAGCAGTGCCAGGGCTTCCTTGCCCGATGGCACGGCGCTGACGTTCAGGCCCCAGGCGCTGCACTGTTGCACCAGCACCTTGCGGCAGGTGTCGTTGTCGTCGACGATCAGCACCCGGGCCCCTTGCAGCGGGCCGTCGAGGTCGGACGTCGGGTGTTCGAGGCGATCAGGGTCCAGCGGCAAGGTCAGCCACAAGGTGCTGCCCTGGTTGCTGCCGCTTTTGATGCCGAACTCGCCGTGCATCAGGATGATCAACTGGCGCGCGATCACCAGGCCCAGGTTGCCGCCCAGGCGCGTGGCCGAGAGGAAGTTCTTGCTGTGCAATTCGGCGTGCATCAGCGTGTCGCGCTCTTGGGCGTCCATGGGCGAGCCGCTGTCTTGCACTGCAATGCGCAGGCGCGGTTGGTCGCTGCGCTCGTCGAGGGCCACGACGATCAAGACTTCGCCCTCGTCGGTCTTTTTCAAGGCGTTTTCCAACAGGCTCAGCAGCGCCTGGCGCAACCGCGTCGGGTCGCCGCTGATCACGCGTGGCACCTGGGGCTGGATGAAGCTGATCAGCTCGACATTCTGCTGTTCGGCCTTGGCGCGGAAGATGCTCAGGCAATCCTCGATCAGCGCGTTGAGGTCGAACTGCACGTCATCCAGTTCGATTTGCCCGGATTCGAGGCGGGAGATGTCGAGGATCTCGTTGATCAGGGTCAGCAGCTCGTTACCGGCGCTGTGGATCGTCTGCACGTAGTCGCGCTGCTTGACCGACAGCGGCGTGCCCAGCAGCAGCTCGGTCATGCCGAGCACGCCGTTCATGGGCGTGCGGATCTCGTGGCTGATCTTCGCCAGGAACTCGGCCTTGGCGTTGATCTCGGCGTTGCTGGCCGCCAGGTCGCGGCTGATGCTGAAGCGGCTTTCGTTGATCGAACGCTGGCGCTCGCCCAGGGCGACGCTCATCAACAGGCCGCTGATGCAGATGAAGACCAGCAGGGTGATGATCAGGCCCTGGGGCGGGACTTCCGTGAGCCCTTGCAGCGCCGGGAGGATGATCAGCGTGCCCAGGTTGAAGACCACCATGGCCGCGACGAACAGCCGGGCCGGCCGGTAGCCCTTCTGCCAGTGCCAGGCGCTGACGAACAGCATGCTCAGGCCGGCCAGGGCCACCAGCCCGTAGGTCATGATATTGAGCGGCAGCGTGTTGACGAACAGCAGCAACAGGCTGCACAGCACGGTGAACACGATGTCGCCCAGCAGCAGCCGATTCAACGGATGCGGCCCTAATGGGGCGAAGAACCGGTAGGCGAACATCAGCCCGCAAGGGGCGGTCAGCAGCAAGGCCAGGTAGGCCCCCGGGGTCTGGACCTCCGGCCAGTCCGGCAGCCACGGCCCGGCCAGGTTCAGCAACAGCAACAGGCTGAGCATCAGCAGGCCTTCGCACGCGGCCAGCCACAGGCAACTGCGCGAACGGGTGTAGGCGTACCGGGTGAGGTTATGCAGGATCAGCATGGCGATGCAGCCGAACAGCAAGCCATAGATCAGCGTCTGGTTCTGGTCGGCCGCGGCCAGGACGGCCGGTTGCAGGGTGACGTAGGGGCGCAGCTCATGGCGCGAAGCCAGGCGCAGGTAGACGTCCAGGGGCTTGTCGCTGTGGGGCAGCGCCAGCATGAAATCGCTGCTGGGCACCGGGTGTTCGTTGCGCGGCAGCTCATTGCCGGTGGTTTGTTGGTCCACCAGGGTGTCGCCGTCGAGCACGTAGAGATTGAGGCGCGACAGGTCGGGGGCGAAGACTCGCAGGATCTGTTCGTGCTTGTCGGGGGCCAGGCGGAAGCGCAGCCACAATGCCCCGCCGGCTTCGGCGGCCTTGAGGCGGTCGAGGTCGATGGGACTGAATTGATTGGTGTAGCGGGCAGAGCGGATGTCGCTCAGCTTGAGGTCGCCCTGTTCGTCGAGCAATACCGCCCATCCACTGCCTGGCGCGGCCTGGGCCGGGAGCATGCAGAGCAGTGTCAGCAGGGTGACGGTAAAGCCTATGGCAATCCTGAGCCAGCGCACGGCGAAATCCCTTCGTAGGTTGATGCCAGATTATAACTATGCGCGGCGCCGGAACAGTCCGGCAAGGGCCACAGACCCTTGCCGGACTCAATAGCCGGGTTATTCCAGATTTTCGCCACGCTCGCGGGCAATGGCACGGTAGCCAATGTCCTTGCGGTAGAAGCAACCTTCCCAGTCGATCTCGGCGGCCAGGCGGTAAGCCTGCTGCTGAGCGTCGTCGACACTGGCGCCCATGGCGGTGGCGCACAGGACGCGACCGCCGGCGGTGACCACCTGGCCATCCTTCAGCGCCGTGCCGGCGTGGAAGACCTTGCCTTCCAACCGGGCGGCGGCGTCCAGGCCCTGGATGGCGCTGCCCTTGGCGTAGTCGCCCGGGTAACCGCCGGCGGCCAGCACGACACCCACGCTCGGGCGTGGATCCCACTGGGCTTCGACCTTGTCCAGCGCCTGGGCCAGCGCGGCTTCGACCAGCAGCACCAGGCTCGATTGCAGGCGCAACATCACCGGTTGGGTCTCAGGATCGCCGAAACGGCAGTTGAATTCGATGACTTTTGGGTTACCAACCTTGTCGATCATCAGGCCGGCATAGAGGAAACCTGTGTAGACATTGCCTTCCTCGGCCATGCCGCGCACGGTCGGCCAGATCACCTGGTCCATGACGCGCTGGTGCACTTGGGCGGTGACCACCGGGGCCGGGGAGTAGGCGCCCATGCCGCCGGTATTCGGGCCGCTGTCGCCATCGCCGACACGCTTGTGGTCCTGGCTGGTGGCCATCGGCAAGACGTTCTTGCCGTCGACCATGACGATGAAGCTGGCCTCCTCGCCGTCGAGGAACTCCTCGATCACCACGCGGGAACCGGCGTCGCCGAAGGCGTTGCCGGCCAGCATGTCGCGCACGGCGTCTTCGGCTTCGCCCAGGGTCATGGCAACGATCACACCTTTACCGGCGGCCAGGCCATCGGCCTTGATCACGATCGGCGCGCCTTTCTCGCGCAGGTACGCCAGGGCCGGTTCGATCTCGGTGAAGTTCTGGTAGTCGGCGGTCGGGATCTTGTGACGCGCCAGGAAATCCTTGGTGAACGCTTTGGAGCCTTCCAGCTGGGCGGCGCCCGCGGTCGGGCCGAAGCAATCCAGGCCGCGAGCGCGGAACAGATCGACCACACCGGCAACCAGTGGCACTTCCGGGCCGACGATGGTCAGCGCGACGTTCTTCTCGGCGAAATCGGCCAGTTGTTCCAGGGCCAGCACGTCGATGGCGACGTTTTCGCACTTGGCTTCGATGGCGGTGCCGGCGTTGCCCGGCGCCACGAACACCTTCTGCACGCGGGGATCCTGGGCCACTTTCCAGGCCAGGGCGTGTTCACGGCCACCGCTGCCGATGATCAAAACATTCATTTCAAAAACCTCGGATGAAGCTGATTCTGTGGAGCACCGCAGAGATGCTTTTCTGTGGGAGCGGGCTTGCTCGCGAAAGCGATGTGTCAGTCAACTACAGCGTTACTGACAGATTGCATTCGCGAGCAAGCCCGCTCCCACAGTGGATCGGTGTATCAGTGACGGAAGTGGCGCATACCAGTAAAGACCATGGCGATGCCGGCTTCATCCGCCGCCGCAATCACTTCGTTGTCTCGCATCGAGCCACCCGGCTGGATTACGGCGGTGATACCGACCTTGGCCGCGTTGTCGATGCCGTCGCGGAACGGGAAGAATGCATCGGAGGCCATGACCGCGCCCTGGACCTGAAGGCCTGCGTGCTCGGCCTTGATCGCGGCGATGCGGGCCGAGTTCACGCGGCTCATCTGGCCGGCGCCGACACCGATGGTCTGGCGGTTCTTGGCGTAGACGATGGCGTTGGACTTGACGTACTTGGCCACTTTCCAGGCGAAGATCAGGTCGTTGATTTCCTGTTCGCTCGGCGCGCGCTGGGTCACGACCTTCAGGTCTGCGCTACCGATCATGCCGATGTCACGGCTTTGCACCAGCAGGCCGCCGTTGACACGCTTGTAGTCCCAGGCCGGGGCGCGATCCGCCGACCATTGGCCGCAGGCCAGCAGGCGTACGTTGGCCTTGGCGGCCACGATGGCGCGTGCTTGCTCGCTCACCGACGGGGCGATGATCACTTCGACGAACTGGCGCTCGACGATGGCCTTGGCCGTCTCGGCGTCCAGTTCGCGGTTGAAGGCGATGATGCCGCCGAAGGCCGACTCGGTGTCGGTGGCGTAGGCCAGTTCGTAGGCCTGGCGGATGCCGCCCTCGGCGTCCGGGCTCACGGCCACGCCGCACGGGTTGGCGTGCTTGACGATGACGCAGGCGGGCTTGACGAAGCTCTTCACGCATTCCAATGCGGCGTCGGTGTCGGCCACGTTGTTGAACGACAGTTCCTTGCCTTGCAACTGGGTCGCGGTGGCGATGCCGACTTCGGCTGGCTTGGCTTCCACGTAGAACGCCGCGCTCTGGTGCGGGTTCTCGCCGTAACGCATTTCCTGGGCCTTGATGAACTGGATGTTGAAGGTGCGCGGGAATTCGCTGCGACCTTCGGTCGAAAGAGTTTCGGCCGCCTGGTTCACGGTGCCCATGTAGTTGGCGATCATGCCGTCGTAGGCGGCGGTGTGTTCGAACGCCTTGAGCATCAGGTCGAAACGCTGGGCGTAGGTCAGGCCACCGGCCTTGAGATTTTCCAGGACGCTGGCGTAGTCGCTGGCGTTGACGACGATGGCGACGTCCTTGTGGTTCTTGGCCGCCGAGCGGACCATGGTCGGGCCGCCGATGTCGATGTTCTCGATGGCGGTCGGCAGGTCGCAGCCAGGCTTGTTGATGGTGGCTTCGAACGGGTAGAGGTTGACCGCCACCAGGTCGATCGGCTTGATGCCGTGCTCGTTCATGATGGCGTCGTCGATGCCGCGGCGGCCGAGGATCCCGCCGTGGATTTTCGGGTGCAGGGTCTTGACGCGACCGTCCATCATTTCCGCAAAACCGGTGTAGTCCGCGACTTCCACTGCAGCGACGCCGTTGTCCTGCAGCAGCTTGAAGGTCCCGCCGGTGGAAAGAATCTCGACGCCCAGCTGTTGCAGCTCGCGGGCGAATTCGAGGATCCCGGTCTTGTCGGAGACGCTGATCAAGGCGCGGCGGATCGGCAGGCGGGTGGTCTGGTCGGTCATTTCAATTTCCATCACAAGCAAGGGAAGTCAGCAAAAAAGGCGACCGTTTTTTACGCGGGCGCCTTTCTGGTTTGATTGAATGCTTACAGCAGATCGTACTGCTTGAGTTTCTTGCGCAGGGTGCCTCGGTTCAGTCCGAGCAGCTCGCTGGCCTTGGTCTGGTTGCCCTTGACGTAGTTCATCACGCTTTCGAGCAGCGGTGCCTCGACTTCGGAAAGCACCAGGTTGTACACATCCGTGACGGCAGCGCCCTCAAGGTGGGCGAAATAATTGTGCAGCGCCTTCTCGACACTTCCGCGAAGGGTCTGGCCTTCTTCGCTGGGCGTGTTCAGGTGCTGTTTCAAATTCACGTTGTCGCTCACGGGTGTTGTTCCACTCACTAAAGTCTCGGTCATCATCGTCATGCGGCCACCCCTTCGTCCCCTGTCAGGCTCTTGTAACGCTCAGCGAAGAAAGCCTGAACGTCGGCGCATTGTGCTTGCGTACCATCCAAACGATTGAAGCGGGCGCGAAACTCCCTGGCGCCCGGCAGGGTTGCGAGATACCAGCCCACATGCTTGCGAGCGATGCGGACGCCCATGACTTCACCGTAGAAGGCATGCAGCGCGGCCAGATGCTCTAGCAGAATACGTTCCACCTCGGACAATTGCGGCGCAGCGAGCTTTTCGCCGGTGCGCAGGAAGTGTTCGATCTCACGAAAAATCCATGGCCGCCCTTGGGCGGCCCGGCCGATCAACAGGCCATCGGCACCGGTCGCGTCCAGCACGTACCGGGCCTTCTCGGGCGAATCGACATCGCCATTGGCAAAGACCGGTATCGACACCGCCTGCTTGATCGCGGCGATGGTGTCGTACTCGGCTTCGCCGGTGTACAGGTCGGCGCGTGTGCGGCCATGCACTGCCAGCGCCGTGATACCTGCCTGTTCGGCGATCTTCGCCACCGTCAGGCCGTTCTTGTTGTCCCGGTCCCACCCGGTACGGATCTTCAGGGTCACCGGCACATCGACTGCGCCGACAACGGCCTGCAGGATCTCGGTCACCAGGGCTTCATCCTTCAACAGCGCGGAACCGGCGGCCTTGTTGCAGACCTTCTTCGCCGGGCAGCCCATGTTGATGTCGATGATCTGCGCGCCCAGCGCCACGTTGGCCCGGGCCGCCTCCGCCAGCATCTGAGCGTCGCCACCGGCGATCTGTACCGAGCGGGGCTCGGGATCGCCTTCGTGGATCATGCGCAGACGCGATTTGCGGGTGTTCCACAAACTCATGTCGCTGGTGACCATTTCCGACACCACCAGGCCGGCACCCAGTCGCTTGCACAGCTGACGAAAGGGCTGGTCGGTGACGCCCGCCATCGGGGCGAGAACCAGGCCGTTCTGCAATGTATATGGGCCGATGCGTACCGCCGACATAGGACTTCCCTGAAGTGGGGCCGGATCATGAGACTTCGAAAAAGGGTTGGCATGATACCCGCTCTCGATGACTGGATAAAGATCGAATTGGATAAAATCTGAACAGCTATTTTGTTATCGCCAGCGGTTTGGTCTGGGTCGGTTGAGTCAGAAAGCTGCCGTCAATCGGCCGGCCCTGGCGCGGCTTCACTCGGGGGAATGGAAGCTCAGGCTGTAGTTCACCGCCTTGGATCCTGGGTCGAGGATGTCCAGCGCGATGTGGATGGGCGTCTGGGGCGGCATTTCGCCGCGGCCTTCGAGATCGCCGCCCAGGTATTCCCCCGGCTTGAAGCGGCGACTGGCGATCAGGTGCCCGTTCAGGTCGGCGAAACGCAGTTCCAGCAGCGGGAACGGCTGGGAGAAGGGCGCGCGATTGTAGATGATCGCGTCCACCACCAGGGCGCCGCTGAACTCCGGATGGCTGCGCACCACCAGGTTGCTGCTCTTGATCTTGGCGATGTCGACCTTGGACGGAACGTCGCAGCCCAGGGTCGGGCAGATTTGCAGGAACCATGGCCGGTACTGGTCCTGGCGGGCCAGTTCCTCGAAGTGATAGGCGATGTACTGGCCACCCAGGGCCGCGGCGGCCAGCAGGATCAGCAAGCCCCACAGCAGGCGTCGTCCCCACGGCGAGCGGCGCTTGCGCCAGTCCAGTTGCAACGGGTCGTCGTCCAGGTCCTGGAGGTCTTCGGCGCGTATGCCGGGCTCCTGGCGTTCGCGCGACTTGCGCAGCGGGACCGGTTGCGCCGGCTCTTCGTCGTGATCGTGATCGTGATCGTGATCGTGATCGTCGGTGGCGGACAGGCGCTCGAGGTGTTCCTCGGGCTCGTCGTGCGGCGCCAGGCGCATGGGGGCGACGGGTTCGTCGTCCGGTTCCAGGGGTTCCAGCGCCAGGGACAGCGACGGTTCGGTGCGCGGCGGCCGGGCCGGCTCGTGGGGTTCGAAAGGCTCGGCAGGCGTCAGGAGCACGGCTTCGGCGCGCTCGTCGGGCGGATCGCTGTACAGGCTGTCGGACCAGTCGGCCTGTTCGTCGGCCAGCGGTTCGCGCTGCGCGCTCAGGTTGTCTTCGCGACGGCGTCCGGCGGTGCCCGGCGCCCGATTGTCGCGCCGCTCCAGGCGCGCCAGTTCCTTGTCCAGGTCATCGAGGTCGAGCTCGGCGGCGGTCCATTGTTTCTGGCTGATGGCTCGCGGCGGCGCTTCGGCGGCCGGCCTGGCGACCGGCACCAGGGGCGGCGCGGCTTCCCGGGCGGCCCGCTGTTCGAGCAACTGGCGAGCGGCATTGAACACTTGCAGGCACGAGCCACAGCGAACCACCCCGCGGGCCACGCTCAGTTGAGCATGGTTGACGCGAAAGCTGGTGTGGCAATGCGGACACTGGGTGACGAAGCTGTCAGTCATGCGGCAATCCGGTTGATACAGGCGGCCATTCTAGCGCCGACGTCCGGTGATGCGCACCCAGCCATCGCGATTGGCGATCGGGTCGAGGTCGAAGTCCTCGGCATAGGCGGCAGCGACTTCTTCGCCCTGTTCGGCGAGGATGCCCGACAGTGCCAGGCGTCCGCCCGGCTTGACCAGGCTCGACAGTTGCGGCGCCAGGGAGACCAGCGGTCCGGCCAGGATATTGGCCACCAGCACGTCGGCCTGCGCTGGCGGCAGGTCTTGCGGCAGGTACAGCGGGAACCGTTCTTCGGCAATGTGGTTGCGCCCGGCGTTGTCGCGGGACGCTTCCAGGGCCTGGACGTCGATGTCGGTACCGACCGCCTCACGGGCGCCCAGCAGCAGCGCGGCAATGGCCAGGATCCCCGAGCCGCAGCCGAAGTCGAGCACGTCGCAGCCCTTGAGGTCCTGGCCGTCGAGCCATTCCAGGCACAGCGCGGTGGTTGGGTGGGTGCCGGTACCGAACGCCAGGCCCGGGTCCAGCAGCAGGTTGACGGCGTCCGGTTGCGGCGCGGCATGCCAGCTGGGCACGATCCACAGGCGCTGGCCGAAGCGCATCGGCTGGAAGTTGTCCATCCAGCTGCGTTCCCAGTCCTGGTCCTCGATCACTTCGCTGTGATGCTCGGGCAACGGGCTGCCGGTCAGCAGTTCGAGGTGGGCCAGCACGCTGGCCGCCTCGGTGCCGCCTTCGAACAACGCCAGCAGGTGGGTGTGCGACCACAGCGGCGTGGTGTTGAGTTCCGGCTCGAAGATCGGCTGGTCTTCGGCGTCCATGAAGGTTACCGATACGGCGCCTACTTCGAGAAACGCGTCTTCGTAGGTTTCGGCTTGTTCCGGGCTGATGGCCAGGCGTACTTGCAGCCAAGGCATGGCGGGCACCTTTGGAAAAAAAATACAGGGGGCAGCGTGGGGCTGCAAAGGCGCGCAGTGTACGCCAGGTCGCCCCCAAAGTGGATAAGCGAGTCGAGCAGCGTCGGGTGGGTGTTTCGATATATATATGTATGCCCTGGGCGTCGGGTGCGGCGGATAAGGTGCCGGTCCACACAACAGGGAGGTCTGTGATGGACAACACCGCCAAGCGACAAAACACTGTGATCGGCGCGGGGCCGCTTTCTTCCCCGCCAGAGGCGGCGGCTCATGTCGTGCTGGAAAGACTGGCTCAATGGCAGGCCGTCATCGAGGCGCGACTGCAAGCCCGGATGGGCGTGCTGGACGTGCTGGAAGAGTACCTGCTGGTGCAACTGCGCACCCACTATCACGACGGCAATATCGACCCGCATTTCATCGACACCCTGATCGACACGGTGCTGCGACGGATGATCGAGGTGGTGCCCGTGGCCCCGGACGACGAGGCTGAGGCGCCGTACCGCTGGCCGGGTGGGGCCGACCGAGGATTTTCGGCCGAGCGCCAGGAACGGATCGCGCAAGTGATAGAGAGCGTCGCGTCGAGTTTCATCGCGCACTATCGGGATTATCTGCGCCGGTATTGGTCAATGGCCGGGGGCGATGAGCCCTTGGTGGCGGTGGTCAGGCAGCGGCTCGAGGGGCACCTGAGCGACGTCGAGGCGCTGTTGCAACCGCAGCCGTTGGCTGGCCTTGGCATCGAAGCGTTGCGCGAAAGGCTCGAAGTGTTCGAGCAGGACTGGCGCCGGTTCGGCGAGCTGGCCGGGTTGGCGAGCGCCACACAGCGTCAGCCGCTCGAGGCGCTCGCGCGTGCGCAACTGCCGGAGTGGTTGCGCGGGCTGGGCGAGGACGAGCGTCAGCGACTGGAGGCGCTTGAGGAGCAGACCTCCCAGGCCGAGGCGCTGGTGGATGGCTTGCTCGATGAACTGGGTTCGTTGCAAGCCTTCGCCCGGCGACTGGCCAAGGATTACGTCAGGCGTGAACTGGACATGACGGTCGAACCCGACAGCATTCGCGTGCAGGTGCAATGGCGAAGCGTGATGGGCCAGCCGGTGCGCGTCCACAGTCTCAGTCAACTGCTGGCGTCGGGTCCGATCAGGCCGGACGCCGTCACGGTGTTCCTGGTGGAGAACGGCGCGATGCTGCGCAACCAGGCGCTGACGCCGTCGTTCATCAGCCAGTTGCTGGCGGACGTCGATGCACCTGCCGGGTATCGGCAAGCGCTGGTGGAGCGCCATGGACGAAGGGACCTGCAGGACGCTTTGTTCGATTGGGTCCTGGCGCGGCTGCAGCAAAGTGCGTTCGTTGCCCGCTGTGCCGGTCATTTGCAGGTGGCCAGCCATGAAGCGGTCCAGGCCCTGTGGGGCCGCGAGACCGGCCCCCTGCGGGCGAGTGGCCTGGTGCTGCCCAATGCCTTGCGGTGTGACGATGTGCTCTTGTTTCATCGTCAGGACCTGCAAGGCGATGTGCTGTTGTACGCCCCCGGAAAACCGGACGGCCAGGAGTGGATCGAGCTGCCTTCGCTGTGGGCCGTGAGCGTCGAGGTGGGGGCGTGGACGCGCGACGAGGCCGGCCGAGAGTACCTGTTGCAGAGGATCTCCCCGACGGATCGGGACGCGGCCCGCGAGTATTTCAGCCGCGTGATGGACAAGCCGACGGTCTGGGATTCAAGCCGCGACCCCAGGCGGGCGGTGAGCGGTCTCAGCGAATGCCTGCAAGACAGCGTCGCCAGGGGCGTGGACAACCACCTGGCCCAGGTGGAGCAGGACGAGTCGCCCCGTTGGTACGCGGCGATGTCGCTCGATTCCCGGCGCAACCTCAGCAGCTTGAACCAGGAGTTGCGGGTTCATCAGCGCGTGTTCATCGAGCAGATGGCCGGCTACGAAGTCTTCATGGACTTCGCCAAGCGGGTCGTCACCCAGGCGATTGCCCCGTACATGCGCAGCAAGGGCGTGCAGGCGCCGGTCGATCCGGCCACGGTGCTGATCGACTACAGGCCTGGGCTGACAGGCGCGACGATAACCGCCAGTCTGCTGGACCTGGCCATCTACGGGTATGACGACAACGGCGGAATCGACGACCCTCGAAAAGGCGTGCGCTCATCGGTCGGCCAGGACCTGCGGCAAGTGCGCAGCGCGGACCTGGCGGTTTACCTGCGTGGGGCGTATGTGGGGGAGCACTATGGGCGGGACACCCGCGCCCGGTTTCTCGATACCGAGGCGGCGCAATACACCGCCCGCCGCATGGCCTACCGCAATTTGCTGCTGACCCGAATGGATCGCGACCTGCGTGTCGCCATGGGACAGTCCCAGTTGAATGCCGAGCAATTCTGGTGGCTCACCCGGCAGGTCACTCGGCTGGGCGAGCCGGCGCCGGCAGTCGGTCCGGGGTATTCGGGGGCCGCCGTGCAGCAGGAGGGGATGATCCGGTTTACCCTCGGCGGGCAGGTCGTGATCGGCGTGTATGTGTTCGCCTATTTCCAGCCAAGGGGCGTGTATTGGCTGTACACGCCGGATTCTGCGGACGGTATCGCGTTCCGTCGTTACCAGGATTTCTCCGGTGCCGTCGTTGCCCGCCTGCACGATTACCTGCTGGAGCGGGTTGCCCTCGGCGCCCGCGCTGCGGTCAGGCGCACCCTGGTGGCGTTGGCGGCGGGCACCGTGAGCGTGGATACATTGCGCGAGTTCAATCGGGTAAGCGATGTTCGGACGGAGTTCGATGCCTGCATCGAGCGTGCTGTCGCCGATGTGGAAGCGGTCACCCGCAGTCGCGCCGAGGTGATCCGGCAACAGGTCATCAAGGGATTACTGTTCGTGTCGGCGCCTATGTGCCTGGTGTACCCACCTTTGGGCTTGCTGTTGGATGCAGTCGTGATCGCCAGCAGCGTCAAGCAGGCAGCCGAGTCTCACGGGAAAGGGGATACGGAACGGGCGTTGGGCCATTGGTTGATGGCCTCCTGGGGCGCCTTGTTCGCCGCCTTGGGCGTTACAACCCTGGTGGCATTGCTGGGGCGGGCGGCCAGCAGCCTCCAGCGGGTGGTCAGGCCGCTGTCACTGTCCGCCCAGCGCCTGGCGGGCTTGCCCCCGCGGATGGCCAGGGACGCCGGGCCGGTGCTCCAGCCCATCCGCTTCAAGCCGAAACAGGCGGTGGGCAAGGCCCCTGACCACCTGGAGTACGTGACCAAGGAGGGAATTTTCAACGGGACCTATCGCAGTCCGGCCAGCGCCTCGCAGCCGCGCAGCCTCTACTACGTGCGCCACCAGGGTCGGTACTACCAGGTGAAGGAAAATACCTATTTCGGCGGTTTGTGCCTGGTGGACGCCCGCCGCCCCGGCGCCTTGTACAACGTGCCCATCCGACGGCTGGGGAACGGTAAATGGGTACGTAACGAAGTCGGCCTGCGTGGGGGTAATGATGAGGTGCTTGTCCTCGGGCACGTGAGGGATTTGCGCGAGGCGTTTCCCGGTCATGTCTTCCCGGATGTCTCAAGGGGGGCGTTGCAGGGCGAGGCGCTGGTGGCGCGCTACAGCGAGGCGGTCGCGGACAATTATCTGTTCTCGTTGAACGCGCAGACCTGCGTGATCGCGGCGTTGTACAGCCCGGCCACCCGGACCGGAGCCGTCATTCACTTCGATCACAACATCCGCGCGCTGATCGAGCGCAGCCTGCGGGACGTCATGCAGCGCCTGGACACGACGGCGCAAGAGGTTCGTGCCACCCTGGTGGGCGGGGATTGGCTGACCGGCACTGACATTGGCGGGCGGGTCCGGTCGGCGATGCGGCGCGAAGGCCTGCAACCGACGTGGGATCACTGGTCGTACTCGTCCTGTTTTGGCAACACTTACGGTCTGGCGCTGGACCTGCGCAATGGCGTGACATCGGTCTTCAAGACCTCGCGCGGCCAGGTCGAGCGTTACTACATCCCGGTGCTGGCGCGGGCGAAGAAGAGCGCCGATCCGGTTTCGGCGCGAGCCCGCGGGTTCATGCGGCGCGTGCGCAACGAACCCCTGGTCGCCAATCCCAGCGGTGCCATCAGCACGGGGCAGGGGCGGCTGGCGACGCCGGCGGAAGTCGAAGCGCAGGCCTTCGCGACGGTGCTGCTGAGCTGAGCGATCGGCAGGCAAAAAAAGACCCCGGCCAATGGGCCGGGGTCCTTTACATCACTCGAAGCATCAAGCCTGGTGGGCCAGCTTGTGTTCCAGGTAATGGATGTTGACGCCGCCTTCGCAGAAGCCTTCGTCACGGACCAGATCACGGTGCAGCGGGATGTTGGTCTTGATCCCGTCCACCACGATTTCGTCCAGGGCATTGCGCATGCGCGCCATGGCTTCGTCGCGGGTCGCACCGTAGGTGATCAGCTTACCGATCAACGAATCGTAGTTCGGCGGAACGGCATAACCGCTGTACAGGTGCGAGTCGACGCGAACGCCATTGCCGCCCGGGGCGTGGAAATGCTTGACCGTGCCTGGGCTTGGCATGAAGGTTTTCGGGTCTTCGGCGTTGATCCGGCATTCCAGTGCGTGACCGCGGATGACCACGTCATCCTGGGTGAACGACAGCTTGTTGCCGGCGGCAATGCTGAGCATTTCCTTGACGATGTCGATACCGGTGACCATCTCCGAAACCGGGTGCTCCACCTGAACACGGGTGTTCATTTCGATGAAGTAGAAACGACCGTTCTCGTAGAGGAACTCGAAGGTGCCGGCGCCGCGGTAGCCGATGTCGATGCAGGCCTTGACGCAACGGGCCAGGACTTCCTGGCGCGCCTGCTCGTCGATGCCTGGTGCTGGCGCTTCTTCGAGTACCTTCTGGTGACGACGTTGCAGCGAGCAATCGCGGTCCCCCAGGTGGATGGCCTGGCCTTGGCCGTCGGACAACACCTGGACTTCGACGTGGCGTGGGTTGGTGAGGAATTTTTCCAGGTAGACCATCGGGTTGCCGAACGCCGCGCCGGCTTCGGAGCGGGTCAGTTTCGCCGAGGAAATCAGGTCTTCTTCCTTGTGTACCACGCGCATGCCGCGACCACCGCCGCCGCCAGCGGCCTTGATGATCACCGGGTAGCCCACTTCACGACCGATGCGCAGAGCGGTTTCTTCGTCTTCAGGCAACGGGCCGTCGGAACCCGGAACGGTCGGTACGCCGGCAGCGATCATGGCGTGCTTGGCCGATACCTTGTCGCCCATCAGGCGGATGGTGTCGGCTTTCGGACCGATGAAGGCAAAACCGGAGTTCTCGACCTGTTCGGCGAAGTCGGCGTTTTCCGCCAGGAAGCCGTAGCCTGGGTGAATGGCGGTGGCGCCGGTCACTTCGGCAGCGGCGATGATCGCCGGGATGTGCAGGTAGGAGTGCGCAGCCGACGCCGGACCGATGCAGACGGATTCGTCTGCCAGGCCCAGGTGCATCAGTTCTTTGTCGGCCTTGGAGTAAACGGCGACGGTCTTGATGCCCATCTCCTTGCAGGCTCGCAGAATCCGCAGGGCGATCTCACCGCGGTTTGCGATCAGGACTTTTTCCAACTTCGCAGTCATCAAAGGCTCTCCGCGGTTCAAACGATGGTGAACAGCGGTTGGTCGTACTCAACCGGCTGGCCGTCTTCGACGAGGATGGACTCGATCACACCGCTGGTTTCAGCTTCGATGTGGTTCATCATCTTCATGGCTTCGACGATGCACAGGGTGTCGCCTTTCTTCACGGTCTGGCCCACTTCAACGAAGGACGGCGAGGTTGGCGAAGACTTGCGGTAGAACGTGCCTACCATGGGCGAACGAGCGACGGTGCCGTTGAGTGCCGGAGCGGCGGCAGCGGCTGGAGCAGCGGCGGTGGCGGCTGCCGGTGCGGCTGGCGCAGGGGCGGCTGCGGGTGCTTGCATCGGTGCCGGGGCATAGAACTGCTGGGCTGGCGTCTTGCTGTGGCGGCTGATGCGTACGGACTCTTCGCCTTCCTTGATCTCCAGCTCGTCGATGCCGGACTCTTCCAGCAATTCGATCAGTTTCTTAACTTTACGGATATCCATGAATCATCAACTCCCAAGGGTCGGTCAGGGGCGTGTAGCTTGTTGTTCAAGCTGCTCCAGGGCAGCCTCCAGGGCCAATCGGTAACCGCTGGCGCCAAGGCCGCAGATCACTCCCACCGCTACATCGGAGAAGTAAGAGTGATGGCGGAAAGGTTCGCGTTTATGCACGTTGGACAAATGCACTTCGATGAATGGGATGCTCACCGCCAGCAGCGCGTCACGTAATGCGACACTTGTGTGTGTAAAAGCTGCTGGATTGATCAGAATGAAGTCCACGCCTTCGCCACGCGCGGCATGGATGCGATCGATCAATTCATATTCGGCATTGCTTTGCAGGTAGAGCAGATGATGGCCGGCGGCGCGGGCCCGCTGCTCCAGGTCCTGGTTGATCTGCGCCAGTGTCACGGCGCCGTAGACGCCAGGTTCGCGGGTGCCAAGCAGGTTCAGGTTGGGTCCGTGCAGGACCAAAAGGGTTGCCATCTGCTGTTCCTTGTTATCCGTGCGCAGGTGTCAGAACCCGGCGACTATGCCGCAAAGCCTTAATGACTGTCCAGTTCTCTGCAATAGCCAGCACGATGACCGATGTTTGCGCGAAATTTATGACCATGCCCCAGGATCCGGTCATCTGCAGCCGGAAAGCCCGCACTGAACCTTGTGGGAGCGGGCTTGCCCGCGAAGGGGCCGGTACATCCAATATCGTCGCAAGCTGACCCAGCGCTTTCGCGGGCAAGCCCGCTCCCACAGTGGGTGTTGTGGTGGATGTTAATCCTGCGACCAACCCGAATGATTGTGGGAGCGGGCTTGCCCGCGAAGGGGGCGGTACATCCGACATCGTTGCAAGCTGACCCAGCGCTTTCGCGGGCAAGCCCGCTCCCACAGTGGGTGTTGTGGTGAATGTTAATCCTGCGACCAACCCGAATGATTGTGGGAGCGGGCTTGCCCGCGAAGGGCGCGGTACATCCGACATCGTTGCAAGCTGACCCAGCGCTTTCGCGGGCAAGCCCGCTCCCACAGTGGGTTGGTGGCGGACGTTAATTCTGGGGCCAACCTGAATGATTGTGGGATAGGGGGTTAGACCCGGAATGCTTGCACCGCCGTGTGCAGGCGTCCGCCCAGTACCAGCAGGTTGTCGCCTTGTTCCCGGCCCTGGCCGATGCGCAGCAGGTTGTCGCCGCCCAGTTGGTGGATGCGTTCGCTGTGGTCGCGGATTTCGCTGACGGCGCCGCTCTGTTGGGCGGTGACGTCAGCGATGCGCACGGCGGTGTCGGCGATGGTCTGGATGGCGCCGACGATTTCATCCAGCGCACCGTCGGCGGCCTGGGCCTGGTTGGCGGTGGCTTCGGCATGTTCGACCTGGGCGCGCATGCCGTCCACCGACTGGCGCGCGGCCTGTTGCAGGCGGGCGATCAGCGTCTGGATCTCGGCGGTGGCGCCGGCCGTGCGTTGGGCCAGGGAGCGAACCTCTTCGGCCACCACTGCGAAGCCGCGGCCCATTTCCCCGGCGCGGGCCGCTTCGATTGCGGCGTTGAGGGCCAGCAGGTTGGTCTGGTCGGCGATGGAGCGAATCACCGTCAGCACGCCGCCGATGGTGGCCGACTCCTCGGCCAGTTGCTCGATCATTTGCGCGTTGTCCTGCACTTCCCCCACCAGTGCATGCAAACCGGTAAGGCTCAGGCCGATGACTTTCTGTCCTTGTTCCACCGCGTGGCCGGCGCTACGGCTGGCGTCGGCGGCCTGGCTAGCGTCGCCAGCGACTTGCTGGATCGTCGCCTCCAATTCGCTGAGGGAGTCTCGGATCAGCGCCGTGTCGTCGGCCTGGTCCTCGGCGCCGCTGTGCAGCTCGCCGCTCAGTTCCGCCAGGGTCCGGCTGCTGCCGGCCACTTGTTCGGCGTTCACGCGAATGGTGCCCACCAGATCCACCAGGTAGGCGCGCAGGCGATTGAGCGACGCTTCGATGTCCTGCAGTTCGCGGTTGCTGGCGCCCACCCGGATGTCGCGGCTGAAATCGCCCTCCGCCCAGGTCGACAAGGCGGGCGCCAGGTGGGTCAGGGTCCGGGCGAGACGTCGCTGCAAGGTGTCGATGAGCAACGCGATCAGCAGGATCAGGCCGATCATCACGCCCTGGATCAAGCGCACCTCGCCCTGGATCCGCCCGTGTTGGGCCCGCACCGCAGGCTCCATGGCATCGATGGCCTGCTGCACGTCAGCGGTCTTGAGGTGCGTGGCGTTGCTCAACTCGGTGCGTTTCTGGATCAGTTCCCGAGTGCGCGACAGCTCCGCTGGGTAGCGGCCAAGCAGGCTGTTGAGTTCGCGTTTGAGAGCGATGCCGGCATCTTCGGCGGCGGTTTTTTCCTGGGTTTCCAGGCCCATCAGCGCAGCGAAATCATCGCCGGCGGTTTCGCTACTGGCCGTCACGCCGAGCAGTGGCAAGCCATCGAGCTGGGCGGCCTGGGTGCGGATGCTCTGCAGTTCCCGTTCGACGTCGGCGGCCATTTCACTGCGACCGCTGCTGACCAGCTTGTCCCGGGTGAGGGACAGCCGGCCCAGGTGCTGCGACGCGGCGAACAGCGGTGGCAGGTAGGCCGGCGCGCCTTGGGCGTATTGGGCGAGCTGGTCGAGGTTGGCGCTCAATTCACGTTCGGCCTGGAGCAACAGGGCCTGGGGGTCGCCGGCCAGCTTGCCGGCGCCCAGCAGGTCGGTCTTGCTGAAGCTGTCGAGGTTGGACAGGCTCGGGCGCAGGGTCTGGGCCAGCTCCGGCGGGAACGCATCGAGTTCCTTTTGCAGGGTTTCCAAGGCCTGGGTCGCGGCGCTCAGGCGCAAGGCATCGCCGCTGTTCAGGTACTCCTCGATATTGCGTGTCACCTCGCCCTGAAACTGCCGCGACAGGCCCAGGTAGCGTTCCATCAACAGATAGGGGCGTTCCAGGGCGATCTGCGACCACCACAACGTGGCACCCAGGCCCAGGCACACGGCAACTAAAAGAAGGGTATTGAGATTGGTCAGCAGCTTCAGGCGCATCAAGGGTCTACCAAGGGCAGAATCGTAAGTGCCTGAAGTTATTGCGTTTGAGTTACAGGTTTATGACTGAATCGGTGGATTCCGATGAAAAAGTGGCACTTTGCCTGGCCGCCTGCACGCGGTTGCGTCCGGCGTGCTTGGCCCGGTACAGCGCCTCGTCCGCCTGGCTCGCCATCATCAGGCTGTCGGAGTCATCGCTCATCTCCACCACGCCGGCGCTGAAGGTGCACCACAAGTCATGGGGCTGGGCCGGGTAGTGGATTTCGGCAAAGCGCTGGCGGATTTCATCCAGCACCTTGCAGGCCGCCTCGATGTCGGTGTCGGGCATGACGATGGCGAACTCTTCGCCCCCGTAGCGGCCGATGAAATCGGTCTTGCGCAGACGCTGCTTGAGAAACAGCGCCAGGCTCTTGATCACCCGGTCACCCATGGGGTGGCCATGGCTGTCATTGACCCGCTTGAAGTGGTCGATGTCGAGCATGGCGAAACTCAGCGGCTTGCCTTCCCGGCGGGCGCGGAAACTGCAATCTTCGAGCAACTGCAGGATGTGCGTGTGGTTGTACAGCCCGGTGAGGCTGTCGCGCACCATCCGCGCCTTGAGGTTGCGCGCCCGTGCCGCGCGGTTGCGCACGGTGGTGATCAGGTGGCGGGGCTTGATCGGTTTGGTCAGGAAGTCGTCGCCGCCTTCGCTCATGGCATCGAGCTGCTTGTCCAGGTCGTCTTCGGCGGACAGGTAGATGATCGGCACGCTGACGTAGCGGTCGTTGTGGCGGATCACCTTGGCCAACTCGGTGCCGGTGCAGGCGGGCATGTACATGTCGAGGATGATCAGGTCGGGCTGGAAGTCCGCCAGCTCGGCCATGGCCTGGATCGGCTCGATCAGCGTGCGGGTGACGATGCCGGCACTGTTGAGCAGGCGCTCGGTGTGCAGGGCCTGGGCGCGGGAGTCATCGATGATCAGCACTTTGTAGGGCTCGTACTGGGCGACGCAGGTCAGCACTTCGATTTTTTCCAGCAGGCTCGAGGCTTCGAGCGTGCCGGTGAGGAACTCCTGCCCGCCGGCCCGCACGGCCGCCAGGCGTGTCGGCGTGTCGGTTTCCAGCAAACTGAAGAACAGCAGCGGCAGCGGCTGGTCCAGGCCTTCCTGGGCTTCGGCGGCCAGTTTCAGGCCGGCGCCGGGGCCGCTGAAATCCACGTCCATGACAATCGCCGCCGGCAGGCGCTCGACCATCGTCGCCCGAAATGCCGCGACGCTGTCCAGGGCCTGGGCACTGAGACCGAAGAATTCCAATTGCTTGGCCAGGCGCTCGGCGCGGTCGTGGTCTTGCAGCAGTACATAGATGGGTTTGCGCAGCGGCGGCAGGAAGGTCTGTTCGAGTTGGTCGCCATGGCGCAGGCCGGTGCGCGACAGGCGCTGCATCAGGCGGTTGATTTCGGTGATCAGGTGGCTGCTCAGGCGTCCGCGGTTGGCGTCCACTGCCTGCAACGACTGACTGATGCCTTGGGCGAGCTGGGTGTGTTCGGGTTGTTCGAAGCGTTCGGCAAAACGCAGCAGCCGCAGATTGGCTTCGCTGAGCTCGGAAAGATCGGTGCTGGACCACTCGCTGCGCTGCAGGCGCTGCCAGATCTCCAGGATCTGACGAGCCTGGTGAATTACCCGCTGGGCAAAGTGATGCTTGAGGCGCTCGCGGCTGGGGTCTTCTGGCTCGGTCATATCCTGACTACTAGTTAGGCTGCATGCTGAGGTCGACTGGTGGCTCTATGCTAGCACCTCTTTTCCCTTGCATCAGTGTCATACGTCAATAATCTGTCCAACCGCGACATTCAGTTAATGACCGGCCAGTTTCGAAGACCGACGGCGGCGCTTCATTTATAGTGGCTGCTCGACGACCCTGCCAGGGCAGGCCTGATTGGCCGCCACATTATCGCGTTTCAAATCAGGCACGATGGCGTAGGGTTGTGGTCGAACCGAGAACTCAAGTGATTGAAGGGATATCGCCATGCTGGACTGGAAAAACCGCGCGGGCAGCGCGCCTGAACGTGCCGCCGAACCGAAATCGGACACCCGCAGCTACCTGGGTGGGCTGTTGTTCAGTCGGGCATTGGCGACGCTGGTCGGCCTGTACTTGCTGGTGACCATCGCCCTGGGTTGGTATTGGAGCCAGGAGCCGGCGCTGTTCCCGGTGCAGCAGAACGCCCAGGCGGCAGCCGAGCGGGACGGCCGGCAAATGGTGGTGGGCTACACCACCGTCGAGACCCTCAAGACCGTGGCCGGCACCTTGCTGACCAAACCGGGCGGCTACACTTCCAACGACCGTTTCCCGCCGGGCCTGTGGATGGACAACATGCCGAGCTGGGAATACGGCGTGCTGGTGCAGGTTCGCGACCTGAGCCGCGCCTTGCGCAAGGACTTCGCCCGTTCCCAGTCACAGTCCGCCGAAGACGCCGATCTGGCCAAGGCCGAGCCGCGCTTCAACTTCGATAACCGCAGTTGGGTGCTGCCCTCCAGTGAGTCGGAGTACCAGGAAGGCATCAATTCCCTGAGCCGCTACCAGGCACGCCTGTCCGATCCGGCCCAGAAGAGCGCGCTGTTCTACGCCCGTGCCGACAACCTGAACAACTGGCTGGGGGATGTCGGCACTCGCCTGGGTTCGTTGTCCCAGCGCCTGTCGGCCAGCGTGGGCCGGGTCAAGCTCAACACGTCGCTGAAAACCGAAATTCCGGCGCCGGGCCAGGTGCCGCAGGTGGATGAAGAAGTCGTCGAGACCCCATGGATGCAAATCGACAACGTGTTCTACGAGGCGCGCGGCCAGGCATGGGCGCTGTCGCATTTGCTGCGGGCCATCGAGGTGGACTTCGCCGACGTGCTGGCGAAGAAGAACGCCACCGTCAGCGTCCGGCAGATCATTCGTGAACTGGAAGCGTCCCAGGAACCGGTCTGGAGCCCGATGATCCTCAATGGCAGCGGCTTCGGCGTGTTGGCGAACCATTCGCTGGTGATGGCCAACTACATTTCCCGGGCCAACGCAGCGGTCATCGACCTGCGGCAACTGCTGAACCAGGGCTGATCGATGAGCGAAAGCGCCCGGGAGGTCGCCCACCGAGCGGCCTCGGATGCCGAGCTGATCGCCTGGGTCGATGAACACGACAACCTGCTGGGCAGCCTGGTGCGCTCGGACCTGCGTGAGCGCGGGCTGATCGGGCGCGGCACCTACATCCTGTTGTTCAACTCGGCCGGTGAACTGTGTGTTCACCGGCGCACGTTGAGCAAGGCGATCTACCCGGGGTTCTGGGACGTGGCGGCGGGCGGCATGGTGCAGGCCCACGAGACCTACACCGAATCGGCCGCCCGGGAGCTGGCCGAGGAACTGGGCGTGAGCGGCGTCGCGCTGACCGCCCACGACCACTTCTATTTCGAGGACACCGGCAGCCGGCTGTGGTGCTCGGCGTTCTCGGCGGTGTGGGACGGCCCCCTGGTGCTGCAACCGGAAGAAGTGCTCGAAGCGCGGTTTATGCCCATCGACCAGGTGCTGGATGAAATCCGCCGCAAGCCTTACTGCCCGGACTCGCTGGCGGCGTTGGAGCGCTATTTGCGCGCCCACGGCGATGGCGTCGCAAAGAAGCTATAAATTGGCGCCGATTGGCCCTTAGCAAGTCGGCTTTTTGCCGTTACACTGCGCGACTTTTCAAGCTGAACCGACGTCTGCGGTCCAGTAGCGCTGCCCCTGCCTGAGTGGGGCTTCGCGGTCGAGGCATTGCTCTCTCGACCAGTCTTTGTCCTCCCGAGAGGATTGCCGGTGGCCAAAAAAGCCGCATCCTTCGCCGCCTTGGGCGGCCTGGTATTTTCTACCGACGCCGGTCGTCATTGCCCTGATTGCCGTCAACCGGTGGATGCCTGCATCTGCAAACAGACCGTCATCCCTGCCGGTGATGGCATTGCCCGCGTGCGCCGCGAAAGCAAGGGTCGCGGCGGCAAGACGGTGACCACGATCACCGGTGTGCCGTTGGCCGAAGACGCGCTCAAGGAATTGGCGACGACGTTGAAGAAACGCTGTGGCACCGGTGGCGCGTTGAAGGACGGCGTCATCGAGATCCAGGGCGATCACGTCGAGCTGTTGCTGGCCGAATTGGTCAAGCACGGTTTCAAGGCCAAGAAATCCGGCGGCTAGCAGCCTCTGTGAAAACCACCCTCGGCTTGATCCGAACGTACGGTTCGCGGTCGCCCGCATGGTTTTCACAGAGCCTGTTCTGAACGGGTTTCCAGGCTCTGTTTGAAAAGTCTTGAGACGAAGGTCAGGCAAGGCGAAAACCGGCGAGGAAGCGGAGTTTACTGGAGTAAATGAGCATTCCGAGCCGGTTTTCAACGCAGCATGAACGAGTATCAAGGCTTTTCAGACAGAGCCTAAACTCAGCGCTGCCAGCAGGGTCTACCCTGCTGACAGACAATTCGTCATTTTCACTCTCTAGACTGCCCCAGCCTCCGACCGGATGGTGCATTTTGACTTCTTTATAGGGGACTTCGATGTCCGTACGACGCACACGCAAAGACGATGGCAGCCAATGGACAGTTGCGGACAGCCGCAGTGTTTACGGGATTCGCCATTGGGGGCCGGGTATTTCGCGATCAATGACGCCGGTCGCGTCGAAGTCCGTCCGAACGGTCCCGGCAGCTCGCCCATCGACCTGTTCGAGCAAGTCGAGCAACTGCGCCAGAGCGGCCTGTCGCTGCCCTTGCTGGTGCGCTTCCCCGACATTCTGCAAGACCGCGTGCGCCAGCTCACCGGTGCGTTCGACAGCAACATCGCGCGTCTGGAATACCAGAGCCAATACACCGCGCTCTACCCGATCAAGGTCAACCAGCAGGAAGCGGTGATCGAGAACATCATCGCCACCCAGAACGTTTCCATCGGCCTGGAAGCCGGTTCCAAGCCGGAGCTGCTGGCGGTGCTGGCGCTGGCGCCGAAGGGCGGGACTATCGTCTGCAACGGCTACAAGGACCGTGAGTTCATCCGCCTGGCGCTGATGGGCCAGAAACTGGGCCACAACGTTTTCATCGTCATCGAGAAAGAGTCCGAAGTCGGCCTGGTGATCGAAGAGGCGACCTCGCTCAAGGTCAAGCCACAGGTCGGCCTGCGGGTGCGCCTGTCGTCCCTGGCATCGAGCAAGTGGGCCGATACCGGCGGCGAGAAATCCAAGTTCGGCCTGTCGGCCGCGCAACTGTTGTCGGTGGTCGAGCGCTTCCGCGCCGCGGGCCTGGACCAGGGCATCCGTCTGTTGCACTTCCACATGGGTTCGCAAATCGCCAACCTGGCGGACTACCAGCACGGCTTCAAGGAAGCGATCCGCTACTACGGCGAGCTGCGCAACCTTGGCCTGCCGGTGGACCACATCGACGTGGGCGGTGGTCTGGGCGTGGACTACGACGGCACCCACTCGCGCAATGCCAGTTCGATCAACTACGACATGGACGACTACGCCGGTGTCGTGGTCGGCATGCTCAAGGAGTTCTGCGACGCCCAGGGCCTGCCGCATCCGCACATTTTCTCCGAAAGCGGCCGGTCGCTGACCGCCCACCACGCCATGCTGGTGGTGCAGGTGACCGACGTCGAGAAGCACAACGACGACGTGCCGGTGATCGACAACAAGCTGGAGCTGCCGGAAACCGTGCAATGGCTGGTGGACCTGTTGGGGCCGACTGACATCGAGATGGTCACCGAGACCTACTGGCGTGCCACCCACTACATGAGTGACGTGGCCGCGCAGTACGCCGACGGCAAGTTGACCCTGGCCGAGAAAGCCCTGGCCGAGCAGTGCTACTTCGCCGTTTGCCGGCGCCTGCACAATTCGCTGAAGGCTCGCCAGCGGTCCCACCGCCAGGTGCTGGACGAACTCAACGACAAGCTGGCCGACAAGTACATCTGCAACTTCTCGGTGTTCCAGAGCCTGCCGGACACCTGGGCCATCGGCCAGGTATTGCCGATCCTGCCGTTGCATCGCCTCGACGAAGAGCCGATGCGCCGTGCCGTGCTGCAAGATCTAACCTGCGACTCCGATGGCAAGATCAAGCAGTACGTCGACGAGCAGAGCATCGAGACCAGCCTGCCGGTGCATGCCCTCAACACGGGCGAAGACTACCTGCTGGGCATCTTCCTGGTGGGCGCCTACCAGGAAATCCTGGGCGACATGCACAACCTGTTCGGTGACACCGACTCGGTGAACATTTACCAGAACGCCGACGGCAGTGTGTACCACGCCGGTATCGAGACCCACGACACCATCGAGGACATGCTGCGCTACGTGCACCTGTCGCCGGAAGAGTTGATGACTCACTACCGCGACAAGTGCGCCAGCGCCCGGATCAGCGCTGCCGAGCGCACCCAGTTCCTGGACGCCTTGCGCCTGGGCCTGACGCGTTCGTCGTATCTGTCTTCTTGATGGGGGCCTGAGCGTCCACCGAACCTGTGGCGAGGGGATTTATCCCCGTTCGGCTGCGAAGCAGCCGTAAAACCGGCTAACGAGATTTGCCTGTTGCTCCACAGACTGGGTTCTGGGGCCGCTTCGCAGCCCAACGGGGATAAATCCCCTCGCCACAGGGGCTCCGGCGCCATTTTCAACTGGACGGCAAATGCCCTTCGCTCTGTCAGAAACTGCATCGCATACTGCGGGAGTTTTCGGACAGTCCTGAAGGGCATTTTTGTTTGTGCCGGTGTTATTTTCGCGCATCGGCGCACATAACCGGCGTAGTCCTAATTTCGTGTAGTCCCTTTCCTAACTTGTACTTCAGCCCTCTACTCGGCCATGGCTCTCGGCGAGAATCCTCGGCCGCCCCTCCTGTAGAGAAACGCCGATGTCCGATCCAGCCCGCGAGTCAGCCTTTCGTCTGGAGATAGCCGGTCTGCCCGAACCCTTGGTCGTCGTGGCCTTCACGGGCAGCGAAGCCATCAGCGAACCCTTCGCCTATGAGGCGCAATTGTTGCTCCCCGACGCCCCCATGGACTTGGCCGGGCTGCTGTACCGCAACGTGTGGCTGAGCTTCGGCGCGCCGGGTCGAGGCATTCATGGGCAATTGCACGAACTGCTCGAACAGCCTCCGGGCGCCGGCTGCCGGGTGCGTATCGGGCCGAAGCTGGCTTGCCTGGCGCAGCGCTTCAGCCAACGGGTGTTCGTTGCTCGCTCGGTGCCGCAGATCCTGCGCCAGGTGCTCCGGGAACATGGCATCGGCGGCCGGCACCTGTGCCTGGACCTGAGCGGCGACTACCCTGCGCAAGACTTCTGCACCCAATACCGGGAGTCGGACCTGCAATTTCTCCAACGGCTGTGCGCGCAAGCCGGCATCCATTTTCATTTCGAACAGACCCCGGACGGACATTGCCTGGTTTTCACCGACAGTCCAGACCGTTTCCCGTTGGTGGGCGAGGCGGTTTATGGCGACCACCGGCCAGCGCCGGGCGTCCGGGCCTTCAGTGTGCAGAGCACGCTGCCGGGCGCACAGGTTGCCCGGGGGCGCAGCGACCTGAAGAACCTGCACGTTGGCCGAGCGGTGACGCTGGCAGCGCATCCCCTGGAGGGCTGGAACCGCTGCTGGCTGCTGACCGGCGTCGAGCACCGCGGCCAGGCGGGGGTGTATGGCAACCAGTTCAAGGCCATCCCCCAGGGCGCGCCGTGGCAGACAGCCCCGCGGGCGACGAAGCCGCGCATGGCGAGCCGGCAACGGGGTTGGGTGGTCGCGGTGGATGAGCCGGTGATGCAAGAAGCCGGACGCGTGGCGGTGCAGTTCGACTGGGTCTACCAGGGCGAGGGCGCCCGTCCCAGCCATTGTTGGCTGCCGTTGGCGCCCGAATTGCTGGCGGGGGCGGACGAGTTGCGCGAGGGCACCGAGGTGTTGGTGAGTTTTATCGAAGGCGATCCGGATCGTCCGTTGATCAGTGCCTTTCTCGACGGCCCCGCGTTGGCTGCGCCGGTTGAGCCTGCGGCCGCCCCGATCGCCGACCGCGCACCGGGGCCGGCGGTTGCCGACCCGATGCTCCTGTCGGCGATCCGCAGTGCCGAGCCGCTGGTCTTGTTGTGCCTGCTACCCGGCGGCGGCAGTTTCAGCCATTGCGCAGAGGCGTTGTGCACCTGCCGGTTGCTCACCCAGCCCGGCGCGGGTATCGCGCCGTGAGCGCCGGCGCCCTGGCCGGGTCCCATTGGTTGCTGCTCGACGTACCGAGTGCGCCCGACGCGACGTGGCGCCTGCAAGAACAGTTCGCGGGGGTTCAGGCTGAGGTGCTGTTCGACGACACCGAGTTGCACGGCCTCGGGGAGCACAGCCCACTGTTGCTGGATCTTCGGCGAGCGGGTGGGTTGGTCAGTCTCTGTCATCTGGATCCGCAGGCCTGGCCGGGGCTGGTGTTGATCAGCAGTGCGTCGGCGGAACAACTGCTGGCGCATCTGCGGCGGATGCTGACGGTGACCTTGGGCCTGCACCACAAAGCGTTGCTGAACTATTACAACCCGCACACCGCCAGCTATTTTTTCGACGGTTGCGACCCGCAGGAACTCAGTTGCTGGCTGGGGCCCATCAGCCAGGTGCGTTGGTTCGGTGGCACCTGGGCCGACCGCGCCATCGGCAGCCTGGGCTGGCAGCAACTGACCAATCCCGGGTTGCCGGTGACGGCGCTGGAGAACGAACACAGCCTCAGTGATCGGCAGCAACGCCAACTCCAGCAATGCCTGCTGGAGCGCCACGCCTGGCGCTGGTCGCGCGCCATCGGGCGTGATTATCACTTGCTCTGGAAGCGCTTTCAGGAGGGGCTGGGGCTGGGGTTCACCGAACAGGCGTTGCTCGATGACTGGTTGTGGCTTCGCCTGCAACACCCCGATGCCCGGCCGGTGCCGAAGTTGGAAGGCCGGTCGCCACGGGAATACCTCGATCAGCTACGCCGGGCATGGCAGGGCGGTCCGGGGTGAGATGTCATGGGCTGGGGCTGCCCAGCCATTGATCGCGCCGTTGCAGATGCCAGGCGATGGCCCCGAGGGTCAGGCTGCGCAAGGCCATGAACAGCAGGAAGGTGATCCACAACCCGTGGTTGCCCAAGCCTTGCAGCGCCCAGGCGACAGGCAGTACCAGCAACAGCGTCAGCAGCATGCCGTTGCGCATTTCCCGGGCGCGGGTGGCGCCGATGAACAGCCCGTCGAGCAGGTAGCTCCAGACCGCAATCAGCGGCAGGGCCGCCAGGTAAGGCAGATACTGGTCGGCGGTGGCGCGCACGTCGGGAATGTCGGTTTGCATCGCGATGAACAGGTGGCCGGCGAGCAGGAACAGCAGCGCGAACCCAAGGCTTGCAATCAGCGACCAGCCGCAGGCCACCACCAGCGAACGGCGCAGGGCGAGGCGATCGCGGGCGCCGATGGCATGCCCGCACAAAGCTTCCACCGCGTGGGCGAGGCCGTCCAGGGCGTGGGCGGTCAGCAGCAGGCCGTTGAGCAGCAGGGCATTGGCTGCCACGGTCGCGTCCCCTAGCCGCGCGCCTTGCACGGTGATCAGGAAGAACACCGCTTGCAGCGCCAGGCTGCGAATGAAAATGTCCCGGTTCACCGCCAGCAGTGGGCGCCAGCTCTGCCACCGCCCCAAGGCTGCCCAGGCCACCTGTCCGGGCCAGGCCCGCAGAGTCTTGCGTGCCAGGGCCAGGCCGACCAGCGCACCGGTCCACTCGGCAATCACCGAGGCCCGGGCCGAACCGGCCACGCCCCAGTCCAGGCCGATCACGAACCACAGGTTCAGGGCGATGTTCACCAGGTTGGTCACCAGCAGGATCGCCAGCGGCGCTCGGGCATTCTGGGCACCGAGGAACCAGCCCACCAATGCATAGCTGGCCAGCGCCGCCGGTAGGCCGAAGAGCCGGGTGTGGAAAAAGTCGCGGGTCAATTGGTCGAGTTCGGCCGATGGCTGCATGAAGTGCAACGCCACGCCACTCAGCGGTACGCCGACGGCGCCGAGCACCACCGCCAGCCCCATCGCCAGCAACAGGCCTTGCACCAGCACCTGCCGCAGCGCCGCGCCATCGCCACGTCCGGCGGCCTGGGCGGCGAACCCGGTGGAGCCCATGCGCAGGAAACCCATGGCCCACGCCAGCACGGTATACAGACTCGCCCCGACCGCCACCGCGCCCAGCTGATGGGCATGGGGCAAATGGCCGATGACCGTACTGTCCACCAGCGCCACCAGCGGCACGGAAATGTTCGAGAGAATCATCGGCGCCGCCAGCGCCCAGACCCGGCGATGGGTAAGGCGGTCGCGCCAGTCGGTGATCAGGTGGGACATGCGGGCTCCTTGATGGAGCGCAATTGTAGCGAGTTCTCTGGATGATCGTTTCCAGTCCCTGCGAAGCACGCCGCACTTCGCAGGCCCGTTTTTTGTGGCGAGGGGATTTATCCCCGTTCGGCTGCGAAGCAGTCGTAAATCCGACTAACGCGGTTCACCTGATGTACCGCATGGCCTGGGTTTGGGGCTGCTGCGCAGCCCAGCGGGGATAAATCCCCTCGCCACAACTGTGCTCCTGCATAGGCTCGTGCGACCTCAGTGAATGATCCAACTCAACAACCACAACCCCAATACCAACCAGATAATCCCCATGATGATCGAGGCCCGCATAAAGGCGCGGATCGCCGAATACAGCATCATCAACCCGATGATCAGCGCGATGATGCTGATGATCGAGGTGTCCATGCCCAAGGTGCGCGCCAGGCCGTCGACGAAGTTGCCGCCTGCGTGGGCCAGGGTGTTGAACAGGCCGCTGAGCAGGTCGACGATGAAGCGGATCACCGAACCGAGCGCTTGGCCGAGCCATTCGAAAAAGCTTTCTACCTGCATGTGTGCATCCTGATGAGGGGGATCCGGGTTGAACTGTGTCTGATTGTAGGAGCTGTTGGCGTCGCGATGGTTCGATTATGGGGCAAATTGCCACGCGCACCGAGAGGCTTGCCTTCCCCGGTCATCCCCCCGAAGCTATGCGCATTCAGGAGAGCCCGATGAACCTTGTTGAACTGACCGAACGCCTGCACGCCATTCGTGACCGTAACGATTGGCGGCGCTTCCACAGCCCGAAGAACCTCGCCATGGCCGCCAGCGTGGAAATGGCCGAGCTGGTGGAGATTTTCCAGTGGCTGACCGAGGATCAGTCCCGCCAGTTGCCGGCAGACACCCTGGCCCATGCCGGGCAGGAAGTCGGTGACATCGTGTTGTACCTGTTGCTGTTGTGCAGCGAATTGGGCCTGGACATGGACGCCGTGGTGCGCAGCAAGCTGGCCGACAGCGAGCGGCGGTTCGGCCAATGAGCGACCGTCATTTCGACCAGTTGGCCACGCGGTTTGCCGAGAAAATCTACGGCGGGGCCAAGGGCGCGATCCGCCTGGCGGTGCTTCAGGCCGATCTGTTGGAAACCTTGTCGGATCGCCCGCTGCGGGTGCTGGATATCGGCGCGGGTCTGGGCCATATGTCGCTGTGGCTGGCCGAGCGCGGTCACCAGGTGACCCTCGCCGAGCCGGCCGAGCCCATGCTCGAAGGTGCCCGCCAACGCTTCGCCGTGGCGGGGCAGCAGGCAACGTTCATCCAGGCGCCGTGGCAGGATCTGCTTGGCCAGCTCACCGAGCCCTACGACCTGGTGCTGTGCCATGCGGTGCTCGAATGGCTGGCCGAGCCCCATGCCATCCTGCCGGTGCTGCATCAGCTCACGGCGCCGGACGGCTGGTTGTCCCTGGCGTTCTACAACCGCGATGCGCTGGTCTATCGCAACCTGCTCAAGGGGCATTTCCGCAAGTTGCGCAAAAATGACATGGCCGGCGAAAAACAGAGCCTGACACCGCAACAACCCCTTGATCCGCGCGCGTTGGCGGCGCAACTTGAAGGCCTGTGGCAGGTCGAAAACCAGAGTGGCGTGCGGGTTTTCCATGACTACATGCCCGTGGAATTCCAAGGGCGCGTGGAGCTGGCGCAGTTGTTGGAAATGGAGCTGGCCCACCGTCGCCATCCCGCGTTTGCCGGATTGGGACGTTATCTGCACTGGATCTGCCGTCCGCGCTGATCCAGCGGCACTGGAGAGCAACATGAAAGGTCGTTCAGGGGTATTGGTGCTGTGCCTGGGGCTGGCGGCCTGCCAGGGCAGCAACCCGTATGTCGCCACTTCCAACCCGCTGCCGCCGGCACCACCGGAAGCCGCCCAGGTGTTCGACCGCAGTGCGTACCCCGCGCCGCCTCGGGACTACGGGCGCTACCGCAGCTGGGCCTGGCGCAACGGGCAACTGCCGCCGGGCACTGCGTGGGCGGACTCGGCCCAGGTGGCCGAGGCAGTGAGTAACGCGCTGGACCAGCGCGGCCTGCGCCCGCTGCATGACAATCGGCCGGCCGACCTCTTCGTCAGCGCCGACCTGCGCCTGGAAACCCGCCTGCGCCAGGTACGCGATGACTACGACACCGGCTACTACGGCGGCTACAACCGCTACGGCCCCGGCTATGGCCCTGGGTACGGCATGTATCACACGGTGCCGGTGGTGCGCACGTACCAGGAGCAGGTGGTGGTCGTGCGTGTCGAGCTGTTCGACGCGCGCAATGGCCAGCCGGTCTGGAGCGCCAGCGCCGAAACCAGCCAGCGCGGCAGCCAGGGTGCACGCACGGACGCTATCCGCGAAGCGGTGGAAAAAGCCATGTCGGCGTATCCGCCCAGTTGATCCTGCAACGGAGAAAAACCATGTTGCGCCGTCTTGCCTTACTGTCTTTTGCCCTGCTGCTGGGCGCCTGTGCCTCCAACCAGGTCAATCACGACTTCGACACCAGCCGCGATTTCGCGGCGTACCGCAGTTGGAGTTGGAAAGAGCCGGCGCTGCAATACCGCCCCGATGACCCGCGCATCAAGAGCGACCTGACCGAACAACGCATCCGTCAGGCCGTTGCCGATCAACTCGACCAGCGCGGCCTGCGCCCGGTGGCGGCAGGTGGTCGGGCGGATGTGTTGGTCCAGGCTTACCTGATCGTCGAGGATCGCCAGCAGCAGGTGACCACGAACTATGGCGGTGGTTGGGGCGGCCCCTGGAACGGCTATTGGGGCGGGCCGATGTACAACGAAACCCGCAACATCAGCTACAAGGTCGGCACCGTGCAGATCGACCTGCTCGATGGCAAGGACGGCAAGCTGGTGTGGCGGGGCAGTGACGAGCAGATCCTGAGCGACTCGCCGAACCCGACGGACCGTAACACCGCGGTACGGGAGACGGTGGGGCGGATCCTGTCGACCTATCCGCCGCGATAGCCAGTTTGGCGCAGTCCATTTCTGGGAGCGGGCCTGCCTGAGGCGTTGACGTTGGATGGGCCGACGTCTTCGCGAGCAAGCTCGCTCCCACAGGGGGATGGGTGCCAGCCGCAGAATCCCGGACAGCCTCCGTCCCATGTGGGAGCGAGCTTGCTCGCGAAGGCGGCCTCGCGGTCACCTTTCAGCCCGCCGGCCGCCAGCCTCCCACCATGTGTTCCAGATCCCCTGTCCCCATCAACCGCAAGTCCCCGCTGGACCCTGCCGCACTCGCCAGCAGTGTCACTTCACTGGGCAGGCGTACGGGTTTTTTGAAGGCCACCTCGATCTCGAGGTTGGCCTCGGGCAGGTGTTGATCCAGGGCGGCCAGGGTCCTGGCTTTGTTCCACAGGCCATGGGCGATGGCAGTCGGGAAGCCGAACAGTTTGGCGCTGGCGGCGCTCAGGTGAATCGGGTTGTAGTCGCCCGACACCTTGGCGTACTGCCGGCCAATGTCGGCCGGCGCGCGCCAGTGCGCCACCTCCATCAATGCCAGGCTGTTGGCGGGCGTGTCGGCCAGCGGTGTCCCATCCAGTTCGACACCCCTGCACAGCATCTGGCTGTGGGCTTGCCACAATAGCCCCAGTTGATCCTCCAGGCGGGTGACCAGGTCGAACACCGCGCCTTTGGGGTGAGGTTGCAGGTTCTCGACATTGACGCTGGCCCGCACCTGGTTGACGCCGCCCATGGGCCGCAGCACACGGATGCGGTTGTTCAAATGGATCAAGCCCAACAACGGAAACGGAAAGTCCCGGTCGGTAAGCAACTGCATTTGCAAGGCGAACGCCAGGACGTGGGGATAGGTCGGCGGCAGCAACCCGTTCTCGGCGAAGCCGCAGACCTTGCGATAGGCTGCCAGTCGCTGCGGGTCGACCTGGAGCACCTGGCGCAGCCCTTGTTCCGGCAAGGTCTTGCCGCTGATCTTGCGCCGCGTCGCCGCTTTCACGTAGAGCGCGGTCATCGACGGTGCGCCGCTGACCTCGTGCCATTGGATCGTCATGTCATGCTCCCAGCAGGCTTTGCCCGCACACCCGCACGGCCTGCCCGGTGACAGCGCCCGTGCCGGGTTGCGCCAGCCACGCCACGGTTTCGGCGACATCCTGGGGCAGGCCGCCCTGGCCCAGGGAGCTCATGCGCCGCCCGGCTTCGCGCAGGGTGAAAGGGATCTCGGCGGTCATGCGCGTTTCAATGAAGCCCGGTGCCACGGCGTTGATACTGATGCCCCGCGCCTGCAGCGTAGGCGCCCAGGCCTGCGCCAGGCCGATCAGGCCGGCCTTGCTCGCGGCATAGTTGGTCTGCCCGCGATTGCCGGCGATGCCGCTGATGGACGCCAGCAGGATGACCCGGCCATTGTCCCGCAGGGTGCCGCTGTCGAGCAGGGCCTTGGTCAGCACCTGCGGAGCGTTGAGGTTGACGGCCAGGACCGCGTCCCAGAATTCCGGGGTCATGTTGGCGAGGGTCTTGTCGCGGGTAATGCCGGCGTTGTGCACCACGATGTCGACGCCGTCGGGCAAGTGTTCGATCAATTGCGAAGGCGCGTCTTCGGCGCAGATATCCAGGGTCAGGCTGCGCCCGCTCAGACGTGCGGCCAGGGCGTCGAGATCGGCCTTGGCCTGCGGCACGTCCAGCAGGATCACGTCGGCGCCATCGCGGGCCAGGGTTTCGGCGATGGCGGCGCCGATCCCGCGGGCAGCCCCGGTGACCAGTGCCTTGAGCCCGGTGAGCGGCCTTGTCCAATCCTGGACCTGGGTGTCGCAAGCATTGAGGCGAACGACCTGCCCGGACACGAAGGCACTCTTGGGCGACAGGAAGAAGCGCAACGCACCTTCTAGCTGTGCCTCGGCCCCGTCGCCAACGTACAGCAGTTGCAGTGTCCCGCCGTGGCGCAACTCCTTGGCCAGGGACCGGCTGAAACCCTCCAGCGCACGCTGGGCACTGGCGGCGAACGGGTCGCTGAGCCGTTCCGGGGCGCGACCGAGGATGACTACGTGGGCGCTGCGGTCGAGATTTTTCATCAAGGGCTGGAAAAATTCGCGCAGTTGCTTGAGCTGGTCGGCCTGCACCAGGTGGCTGGCGTCATACACCACCGCCTTGATTTTCGGGCCGTGGCCGGGGATCCACTCGGTGGCCAGGCTCGGTTCGCCACCGTAGACGAAAATGGCGTCGGTCAGGCGTTTGGCGAACGTGCCGACCTGCTCGGTCAACGGCCCGCCGCCCAGCAGCAACGCGCCCTCGATCGGTCGCAGCCGCCCAGCCTGCCAGCGCTCCAGGCGCACCGGCGAGGGCAGGCCGAGGGCCCCGACCAGACGCAGGCCAACAGGTGAATTGGCGAAGTCGATATAGCGGTCAGACATGGAACACACTCCGGCTGATGAGGTTCCAAGTGTGGACCATGATTGGCAATCAGTCGTTCGATCGCCGAGATAAAGCCTAAGCTTGCGCAGGGAGCGGCGTTTTTTCAGGCCATTTGCGCATTCGAACCTACACGGGGAGTTCTTCATGACACAGCTACGCCGCGTCGCGATTATCGGTGGTAACCGCATTCCGTTCGCCCGCTCCAATGGGCCCTATGCCACCGCCAGCAACCAGGCGATGCTGACCGCCGCGCTCGAGGGACTGATCGAGCGCTACAACCTGCATGGCCTGCACATTGGCGAAGTCGCCGCCGGCGCGGTGCTCAAGCATTCCCGGGACATGAACCTGACCCGCGAATGCGTGCTGGGCTCGCGGCTGTCGCCCACCACGCCGGCCTACGATGTACAGCAGGCCTGCGGCACCGGCCTGGAAACGGTGTTGCTGGTGGCCAACAAGATTGCCCTCGGACAGATCGACAGCGCCATTGCCGGCGGCGTGGACACCACCTCCGACGCTCCGATTGCGGTCAATGAGGGGCTGCGCAGGATCCTGCTGCAAGCCAATCGTGCCAAGACCACCGCCGATAAGATCAAGGCCTTCCTGCAAGTGCGGCCCCAGCACCTGCTGCCCGACCTGCCGCGCATCAACGAACCGCGCACCGGCCTGAGCATGGGCGAGCACTGCGAGTTGATGGCCCAGACCTGGCAGATCCCTCGGGAGGCGCAGGATCAGTTGGCCCTGGAAAGCCATCAGAAAATGGCCGCGTCCTACGCCGAAGGTTGGCAAAACGACTTGATGACGCCGTTTCTCGGCCTGACCCGGGACAACAACCTGCGCCCCGACCTGACCCCGGAAAAACTCGCCTCGCTCAAACCGGCTTTCGAGAAGAGCGCCAAGGGCACCCTGACAGCAGGCAATTCCACGCCGTTGACCGATGGCGCCTCGCTGGTGCTGTTGGGAAGCGAAGAATGGGCCAAGGCGCAGGGCCTGCCGATCCTGGCGTACCTGCGCGATGGCGAAACGGCTGCGGTGGATTTCGTCCATGGTGCCGAAGGGTTGTTGATGGCGCCGGTCTACGCGGTGCCGCGGTTGCTGGCGCGCAACGGCCTGACCCTGCAGGATTTCGATTACTACGAGATCCATGAAGCATTCGCCGCCCAGGTGTTGTGCACCTTGAAGGCCTGGGAAGACCCGGACTACTGCAAGAGCCGCCTGGGCCTCGACGCCCCGCTGGGCGCCATCGACCGCAGCCGCTTGAACGTGAAGGGCAGCTCATTGGCCGCCGGGCATCCGTTCGCCGCCACGGGTGGACGCATCGTCGCCAACCTCGCCAAGTTGCTGGATGCCGCCGGGCGCGGCCGCGGGCTGATCTCCATCTGCGCGGCGGCCGGCCAGGGGGTGACGGCGATCATCGAGCGCTGAGGGCCGCCTCGTTCGCCTGGACGGCCTGCGCCCGTCGGCGGCTGGCATAGCGCTCGGCGAGGATCGAGCAGACGATCAACTGCAGCGGGTGGTAGATCATGATCGGCAGCAGGATCAGGCCCAGGCCGGGGTTGTTGCCAAAGATCAACGCGGCCATCGGCACCCCGGCGGCGAGGGATTTCTTGCTGGCGCAGAACACTGCGGCAATTTCATCGGCATTGCTGAACCGCAAGGCGCGGGCGGTGCGGGTGGTCATCCACAGGATGATCGCCAGCAGGATGGCACTGCCCAATGCCGCGCTGAGCAGCAGGCCGTTGCCTTGCTGCTGCCAGATTCCGGAGACCATCGAGTTGCAGAACGCCGCGTACACCAGCAGCAGGATCACCAGTTTGTCGATGACGTTGGTGTAGCGTTTGTAGCGGCCAAAGAACCCCGCCAGCCAACGCCGCAGGACCTGCCCGAGCACCAGCGGCAGCAGCAACATCAGGCACAGGTCGAGCAGGGTCGAGCCGAGGTCGATGCCCCCGGCGCCGCGCCCAACCACCAGGCTGACCAGCAAGGGCGTCAGCACCACCCCCAGTACGCTGGACAGGCTCGCGTTGAGAATCGCCGCGGGCACGTTGCCGCCGGCGCTACCGGTCAGGGCCACCGACGAGGAAATGGTCGAGGGCAGGGCGCACAGGTACAGGAAGCCCAGCATCAGCAGCGCCGGGACGTGACTGCCCACCAGCCAGTGACTGATCAGCCAGATCAGCGGGAACACGCCAAAGGTAAAACCTTGCACCATCAGATGCAGCCGGGTGTTTTTCAGGCCGTGGCGGATCTGCTCGCCGGACAGGTTGACCCCATGCAGGAAAAACACCACGAAGATGCCGATGTTGACGACCCATTCGGCATGCATGGCGCCGCCGGTGGCACCGAACGTAGGAAAGAAATAGGCCAGCAGCGTGGCGAGGACCATGCCGCAGAGGAACCAGTCGGTCACTATCCGTTTGAGGTGTCGGAAAATATGCATAGGGCACCGCAAGTTGTAAGAAAAGACGACTTAGCCTAACGTCGTCGCAAACAGTCGTCTTGCGACATAAGGCCAATCAATGCCGACTAACGGACACCAGCAACTCGAGCGCCGCATCCCCGACCTGACTCAACTGCCGCGGCCACTCTATGCCCGTGTCGAAAGCTTGAGCGCGGGGTCCTGGACCCAGGCCCATCGGCATGACTGGGTGCAGTTTTCCTACGCCATCAGTGGTGTTCTTGGCGTGCACACGGCCGCGGGCAGTTTCTTCGCGCCACCCCAGCGGGGCATCTGGATCCCGGCTGATCTGGAGCATCAGGTGGTGACGTCCACCCGGGCGGAAATGCGCAGCCTGTATGTCCACCGCCAGGCCTGCCCCTGGGCGGACGGGCGGTGTCGGGTCTTGGAGGTCACGCCGCTGGCGCGGGAGTTGATCAAGGTGTTCTGCCAGTTCCCGGCCGATTACCCCCAGGGCGATAGCCAGGAAGAACGCCTGGTGCAGGTGTTGCTCGACCAGTTGGCGACGCTGCCGGAAGTGGGGTTTTCCCTGCCGTTGCCCCGTCATGCCCGCCTGTTGGCGCTGTGCAACGAACTGATCGAGCAGCCCGAGCAAGGCGTCACGCTGCAAGCCTGGGCGGAACGCCTGGGGACGTCGGAAAAAACCCTGATGCGTTTGTTCCAGCGGGAAACCGGCCTGAGTTTCCGTGCCTGGCGCCAGCGCATGCGCTTGCTGTCGTCCCTGGGGGCGCTGGAGAAAGGCGACAGTGTCACCAGCGCGGCATTGTCCTGTGGCTATGATTCGACCTCCGCCTTCATTGCCGCCTTCAAGGGAATGTTTGGTTTCACCCCGGGGAGTTGTTCAAGCATTGACGCCGGCGCTGGCCATGGATGCGGTTGTCAGCGCTTGTAGCAAATACCTTCGCCTCCCGTTACCGGCGCCGCGCTCGGCGTCGGCTATGATTCGGCACGTTCGATGCGATCCGGCACAGTGTGTGCATCGCAGGTTCATAGTCGGCAACCCCTCCCCGTGGAGCGAGGATTGCCGTATAACGACTGTCATTCGCGTGTTCGGTAATAAAGGACCCACAATAAAAGCTGATGAAGACTCCAAAACGCATTGAACCCCTGATCGAGGACGGTCTGGTCGACGAAGTGCTGCGCCCACTCATGAGTGGTAAAGAAGCAGCTGTTTATGTGGTGCGCTGCGGCAACGAGTTACGTTGCGCCAAAGTCTACAAGGAGGCGAACAAGCGAAGTTTTCGTCAGGCGGCCGAATACCAGGAAGGCCGCAAGGTGCGTAACAGCCGGCAGGCCAGGGCCATGGCCAAGGGCTCGAAGTTCGGGCGCAAGGAGACCGAGGACGCCTGGCAGAACGCCGAGGTGGCGGCGCTGTTCCGGCTGGCGAATGCCGGTGTGCGAGTCCCCAAGCCGTATGACTTTCTCGAAGGCGTGCTGCTGATGGAGCTGGTGGCCGATGAGTACGGCGATGCGGCGCCACGTTTGAACGATGTGGTGCTGGAGCCGGATCAGGCCCGTGAGTATCACGCGTTCCTGATTTCCCAGATCGTGCTGATGTTGTGTACCGGGCTGGTGCACGGTGACCTGTCCGAGTTCAACGTGCTGCTCACGCCGACCGGGCCTGTGATCATCGACCTGCCGCAGGCCGTGGATGCCGCGGGCAACAACCATGCTTTCAGCATGCTGGAGCGAGACGTGGGCAACATGGCGTCCTACTTCGGCCGGTTCGCCCCGGAACTCAAGCGCACCCGATACGCGAAGGAGATGTGGGCGTTGTATGAGTCCGGCACCTTGCACCCGGCCAGCGTGTTGACCGGCGAGTTCGACGAGCCTGAAGAACTGGCGGATGTGGGCGGGGTCATGCGCGAGATCGAGGCCGCCCGCCTGGATGAGCAACGCCGCCAGGCCGCCCGCACCGCCGACGATGCCCCCCCGGCAAAACCGAAGAACCGCCTCCGCCCTGGATGCAATAAGCCCGGCCCGGTGAGTGAACCCTGTGGGAGCGGGCTTGCCCTGCGAAAGCGCTGTGCCAGGCGATAGGTGAGCTGGCTGGAATGGCGCCTTCGCGGGCAAGCCCGCTCCCACAAGGAACGGTGTGCCGAGCGCAATTCTTCCGTCCCCCGAAGACCCACTGTGGGAGCGGGCTTGCCCGCGAAAGCGCTGTGCCAGGCGACAGGTGAGCTGGCTGGAATGACGCCTTCGCGGGCGAGCCCGCTCCCACAAGGAACGGTGTGCCGAGGGCAATTTTTCCATTCCCCGGGGGCGGGCACTCAGGCGGGTCGGGCGCAGCACCCCGACGCCAGTTCCTTGAGGATCGGGCAGTCCGGGCGGTGGTCGCCGTGGCAGTGGTCCACCAGGTCCTGGAGGGTGTCGCGCAGTTCGGCCAGTTCGCGAATTTTCTGGTTCAGTTCGTCGATGTGCTGCCGGGCCAGGGCCTTCACATCAGCGCTGGCCCGTTGGCGGTCCTGCCAGAGGGTCAGCAGTTTGCCGACCTCTTCCAGTGAAAACCCCAGGTCCCGCGAGCGCTTGATGAACGCCAGCGTATGCAGGTCTTCGGCGCCGTAGATCCGGTAGCCACTGTCGGTACGATGGGCCGCCTTGAGCAGGCCGATGGATTCGTAGTACCGGATCATCTTCGCGCTCAGGCCGCTCTGCCGGGCTGCTTGGCCGATGTTCATCGCTTGTCCTCCAACGGCTCGGGTCTCCAGAATTTCAACAGTAACGCATTGCTCACCACGCTGACGCTCGACAGTGCCATCGCCGCGCCGGCCAGCACCGGGTTGAGCAGGCCGAATGCCGCCAGGGGAATGCCGATCAGGTTGTAGACGAACGCCCAGAACAGGTTCTGGCGGATCTTGGCGTAGGTCTTGCGGCTGATGTCCAGCGCTGCCGGCACCAGTCGCGGGTCGCCGCGCATCAGGGTGATGCCAGCCGCGTGCATGGCCACATCGGTGCCGCCACCCATGGCAATGCCTATGTCCGCGGCGGCCAGCGCAGGGGCGTCGTTGATGCCGTCGCCGACCATTGCCACCACCGAACGGTCTTTCAATTGTTGGACGATGGCGGATTTGTCCGCCGGCAGCACCTCGGCATGCACGTTGGCGATGCCCAGCGCTTGAGCCACCACCCGGGCGCTGCCCTGGTTGTCACCGGTGAGCAGGTGACTGGCGATGTGGCGCTTAACCAGGGCCTGGACGGCAGCCAGGGCGCCGGGCTTGAGCGAGTCGCCGAAAGCGAACAGGCCCAATACCCGTGGCGTCGGGGCTTGCTCGATCAGCCAGGACAACGTGCGGCCTTCGCTTTCCCACGCTTGCGCCGACTCGGCCAGCGTGCCGGGGTCCAGGCCCAGTTCTTCCAGCAGGCGCCGGTTGCCCAATGCCAGGCGACGTCCGTCGAGGCTGCCGGCAATGCCGCGGCCGGTCAGGGACTGGCTGTCGTTGATGTCCGGCACGCTCAAGTCGCGTTCGCCGCAGGCGTCCAGCACCGCCTTGGCCAGGGGATGCTCGCTGCCGCGTTGCAACGCGCCGGCCCACTGCAGCAGTGTGTCTTCGTTACCCTCCAGGGCACTGAAGTGCACGATGCGTGGGGTGCCCGAGGTCAGGGTGCCGGTCTTGTCGAACACCACGGTGTCGACTTCGTGGGCACGCTCCAACGCTTCGGCATCCTTGATCAGGATCCCGTGGCGCGCAGCCACGCCGGTGCCGGCCATGATCGCGGTCGGCGTCGCCAGGCCCAGGGCACAGGGACAGGCGATCACCAGCACTGCCACGGCATTGATCACGGCGACTTCCAGCGGCGCACCGTACCACCACCAGCCGACCAGCGTGGCCAAGGCCAGCACCAGCACCACCGGCACGAAGACCTGGCTGACCTTGTCCACCAGTTTCTGGATCGGTGCCTTGGCGGCCTGGGCGTCCTCCACCAGGCGAATGATGCGCGCCAGGACGGTTTCGGCACCCAGTGCCTGGGTGCGCACCAACAGTCGGCCCTCGCCATTGATGGCGCCACCGGTGACCTTGTCGCCGGGCTGTTTGGGCACCGGCAGGCTCTCACCGCTGATCAGGGCTTCGTCGGCGTGACTCTGGCCTTGCAGCACTTCACCGTCCACCGGGAAGCGCTCGCCGGGCTTGACCAGCACCAGGTCATTCAAGCGCAAGGCGCTGATGGCGACGTCGCGCTCCTGGCCGTCGACCACCTGGATCGCCCGCTCCGGTCGCAAGGCTTCGAGTGCGCGGATGGCGCTGGCGGTCTGTCGCTTGGCGCGGCTTTCCAGGTACTTGCCCAGCAGTACCAGGGCTATCACCACCGCCGAGGCTTCGAAGTACAGGTGGGGCAGGCTGCCGGGGCGGGCGCTGGCCCACTCGTAAAGGCTCAAGCCGTAGCCGGCGCTGGTGCCCAGGGCGACCAGCAGGTCCATGTTGCCGGCGCCGGCGCGCACGGCCTTGAAGGCGGCGACATAAAAACGCGCCCCGAAGATGAACTGGACCGGGGTCGCCAAGGCGAACTGCACCCAGGCCGGCAACATCCAATGCACGCCAAGCGGCTGCAGCAACATCGGCAACACCAGCGGCAAGGCCAGCAGGATCGCCAGCACCAATGCCAGGCGTTCATGGTCCAGGCGTTGGCGTTGCACTTGGGCGGATGGCTCGACGGGCCTGACCTCGGCCTCATAGCCGGCACGCCTGACCGCATCGACGAGGATCTGCGGGTCAACCTGACCGTTCAATTCGAGATGGGCGCGTTCGTTGGCGAGGTTGACGCTGACGCTGTTCACGCCCGCCACCTTGCTCAAGGCCCGCTCGACCCGCCCGGCGCAACTGGCGCAGGTCATGCCGCTGATCGGCAGGTCGAAGGTGCTGGATTCGGACATCGGTCTGGCTCCCTGTAGTGAATGACTACAGGATCAACCTTGCCATGCTGGCAAGGTCAAGCGCCACCGAAATGCAGCCCTGCTCAGGTGGGCGCGATGACGGCTCAGTAACCCAACGCGGCCTGCTTGAGGTACATGCCTTGCTCGTTCATGGCGATGCGGTACTTGAGGATGTCGCCGGCCTTGAGCACGATTTCCTGGGAGCCCGGCGCGAGCATGCCCGGGTTGCACCCCGGTGCCTGGCCTGGCAGCAGTTTCAGGCGCAGGGAGAATCGGCCGGCCGGCAGGTTGAACGAGGTGCTTTGTTCCTGGAACAGTCGAGCCGAGAGCTGATCCTGGATATAGATGCCGATTTCGCAGGACGTCGCCACTTCCAGGCGCTCGCGGGAAATGATCAGCACGCCGTAGTCGTCGGCCGATGCCAGGGGCACCACCGCTGAAAAACCGAGTATGCAAAACAGGCTGAACGCTGACCAGCGCATGGCTGAACCTCCGGTGTGGAATCCTTGATGTGTGCAGCTTGGCTGAGGCCGTTGCCGATTGCCAGCCCGGCAGTTTTCCCTGGAACTTGACCTTGCCATGAGGGCAAGCTTGAAACTGCTGGCAACCTCAATCCAAGGAGTCATCCCATGCAAGTATTCAATGTCCAGGGCATGTCCTGCGGCCACTGTGTCAAAGCCATCACCCAGGCTGTGCAGGCCCGCGATCCGGCCGCCGACGTGCAGGTCGACCTGAGCGCGAAGACGGTCCAGGTCCAGAGTTCGCTGCCAGCCGCCGCAGTGGTCGAGGCCATCAAGGAGGAGGGGTACGAGGTCAGTGCCGCCTGAAGTTTTTTAATCGTTAGCGACCTATCGGAATGTTCAAGCGCGCCCGGCAGGGCTAAACTGTCGGGCTGCCGACTGACGCCTGACCTGGACGCCCGATGAACCTTCGCATCATTCTGATTCTTGGCGCCTTGAGCGCTTTCGGTCCCTTGGCGATCGACTTTTACCTGCCCGCCTTCCCGGCCATGGCGACCGCCTTCGGTACGGACGAAAAACACATTCAACTGACCTTGGCCGCCTATTTCCTTGGGTTGTCCATCGGGCAACTGGGCTATGGCCCGGTGGCGGATCGCTTCGGGCGACGCATTCCCCTGCTGGCCGGCGTCGGCTTGTTCACCCTGGCGTCCCTGGCGTGTGCCTATGCGCCGAACCTCGAATGGCTGATCGCTGCCCGTTTCGTCCAGGCCCTGGGCGGTTGCGCCGGCATGGTGATTTCCCGGGCGGTGGTGAGCGACAAATGCGACGCGGTGGGCTCGGCCAAGGTGTTCTCGCAACTGATGCTGGTGATGGGCCTGGCGCCGATCCTGGCGCCGATGCTCGGCGGCTTGCTGGTGAACCTGCATGGCTGGCAATCGATCTTCATCGCCCTGACTCTGTTCAGCGCGCTGGCGGCGACGGCCGTGGCCTTGTGGTTGCCGGAAAGCCTGCCGGACCATGTGCCTCGACAACCGCTGTCAGGGGCGCTGCGCCAATACATGCGGCTGCTGACCGACCCGATCTACTTGGGTCATGCCTTGACGGGTGGGATCGCCATCGCCGGGATGTTTGCCTACATCGCCGGCTCGCCGTTCGTTTTCATCAAGTTGTATGGGGTGCCTGCCGAACACTTCGGCTGGCTGTTCGGCACCAATGCGGCCGGCTTCATCCTGGTCGCCCAGGTCAACGCCCGGTTGTTGGCCAAGCGCGGCCCGGCGTTCCTGCTGGCCCGCGCCGTATGGGTTTACCTGTTGGCGGGGTTGAGCCTGCTGGCGGTGAGCGCGTCGCAGCCCGAGCAGTTGTGGCCCCTGCTGATCCCGCTGTTCATCTGCATCGCCAGCCTGGGGTGCATCCTACCCAATGCCTCGGCTTGCGCCATGACCGGGCAGGGCGCCCGGGCCGGCAGCGCTTCGGCTCTGTTAGGCTGCCTGCAGTTTTCCGTGGCAGCCGGGTCTGCCGCGCTGGTGGCGGCGCTGCATGACGGCACCGCCGTGCCCATGGCATTGGTGATCAGCCTTTGCGGGCTGTTGGTGGTCAGCGCAGCCATGCTGACCCGGCGCCTGCAAAATGCCCGGGCACTGGCCCAGGCCGCCGGCAAGGTCTGATTCAGCCGGCCGCGCGTTGCTGCTGTTCGGGGAAATGATGCGGCGCGTGGATTCGCGCTTGCAGGGTATTGGCGAAGGCCTGGGCTTCGGCCTCGGTGCGGAACGTCACGACGTGCTGGTCGAGGCGCACCTGCCATTGGGATTTTGCCACTTCTTTTATCAGGATCTTCATTGCTGACCTCCTCACGTAAAAGATTGCGTTGCAAAGGCCTCGAGTGTAGACCGGAATGCGATCGCAAATGTGACAACGGTCAAGTCTCGGACTGACGGCACGATGAAGGGAGGGTGGCGAGGGCATTCGCTCCCTCGCCACCCTAGGCCCGCGCGGTCAGAACCCTTCGAGTACGATCTTGCCCTTGGACTTGCCGCTCTCCAGCAACCCATGGGCGCGCCGCAGGTTCTCGGCGTTGATGGTGCCGAAATGCTCGCCGACGGTGGTCTTCAGCGTGCCGGCATCGATCAGCTCGGCGACCCGGTTGAGCAGCGAGTGTTGTTCGATCATGTCGGGCGTCTCGAACAGCGAGCGGGTGTACATGAACTCCCAATGCAGTGACAGGCTCTTGCGCTTGAGCTTGGTCACGTCCAGTGCCTTGGGATCATCGATCAGCGCCAGTTTGCCCTGGGGCGCCAGTGCGTCGACCAACTGGTCCAGGTGCTGGTCGGTCTGGGTCAGGCTGGCGACGTGGGTCACTGGTCCGTGGCCGGCCTTCTTCAATTCCTCGCTCAGCGGCTGGCTGTGGTCGATCACCAGGTCGGCGCCCAGGTCCCGTACCCACGCTTGAGTCTGTGGGCGGGACGCGGTGCCGATGACCTTCAGCCCGGTGAGTTGATGGGCCAGTTGGGTCAGGATCGAACCCACGCCACCCGCCGCGCCAACGATCAGCAGGCTCTGGCCCTGATCGTCCTGGCCTTGGGGGATGTGCAGTCGTTCGAACAGCAACTCCCAGGCGGTAATGGCGGTCAGGGGCAAGGCGGCCGCTTCGGCGAAACCGAGGGTCTTGGGCATGTGGCCGACGATGCGCTCATCCACTGCGTGCAACTCGCTGTTGCCGCCGGCCCGGGCGATCGAGCCGGCGTAGAAGACCTTGTCGCCCACCTTGAACAACGTGACCTCGCTGCCCACGGCCGTGACCACGCCGGCCACATCCCAGCCCAGCACCTTGGCCTCGCCGCCTTCGGGCTGGACGTTCTGGCGAACCTTGGTGTCCACCGGGTTGACCGAGATGGCCTTCACTTCCACCAACAGGTCCCGGGGCCCGGCGACGGGGGCCGGCAGCTCGATGTCCTGCAGCGATTGAGGGTCGGTGATGGGCAACGAATGGTAGTAGGCAATGGCTTTCATGAGCGGCTCCGTGAGGTCAGTGACAATGCAGCCATGGTTAGCTATTTATCGGCGAGATAAAACCGGCTAAAAGAACAGGCTCTTTCAATGATTTTTTGATAATGGAGCCGTCATGCTTCGATTCGATGACTTGCAGCTGTTTGTCCGTGCAGCGGACTTGGGCAGCCTTTCTGCGGCGGCCCGGGTCATGGACCTGTCGGCGGCCGTGGCCAGCGCCGCGTTGAAGCGAATCGAGCAGCACCTGGGCGCGCGGTTGCTGGCCCGTTCCACCCGCAGCCTGCGCCTGACTGCCGAAGGGGAAGGTTTTCTCGAATACGCCCGCGCGGCCTTGAGCAGCCTCGACGAAGGACGACGGCTGTTGACCAGCGGCCAGGATCAGGTCAGCGGAGTGTTGCAGTTGTCCGCGCCCTCGGACCTGGGCCGCAACCTGCTGCTGCCGTGGCTGGATGCCTTCCAGCGTGAGCACCCGGGGCTGACAGTGCGGCTGTTGTTGGGCGATCGCATTGCCGACCTGTTCAAGCAACCGGTGGACATCGCGCTGCGCTATGGCGAGCCGGAGGATTCGAGCCTGGTGGCGCTGCCCGTCGCACCGGAAAACCGTCGGGTGCTCTGCGCTTCCCCAGACTACCTGGCGCGCGCGGGGGAACCCCAGCACCTGGAGCAACTGGCCCAGCACAACTGCCTGCTGTACATGCTTGGCACCCGCGTCCATGACCACTGGTGCTTTCATGACGGCAAGCGGGACGTGAGCCTCACGGTCAGCGGCGACCGCTTCAGCGATGACGCCGATGTGGTGCGGCGCTGGGCCGTGGCGGGTGCCGGGATCGCCTATAAGTCGTGGCTGGATGTTTCCACCGACGTGCTGTCCGGGCGCCTGAAAATCCTTCTGCCGCACCTGCAATGCGAACGGGCCCCGCTCAATCTGCTGTGTGCCCACCGGGCGCAGTTGAGCAAACCCATCAACCTTTTGCGAGAGATGCTCCAGGCCCGCTGCGGCCGGGTGACGGCACAATTCCCACACGCGTCAGGGGCGAACCAATAGTCGCGGGCAAATAGAGACATTTCCCGCATGCTCAATCGCCTCCAAAGGTTTCCGGAGGGCAGGAAACCTCGATCGCCACGCTTATACTAGCGGCCGCCCGAGCCGGCGCCGTATCGCGCCGCTTGCAGCGGTCCCATTGCTGGTCGATAGGCGCCAGAGCAGTAGACGAATGATTCAACAGGGAGTGAATACATGGAACATGCACCTTGCATCAGCCACATCGCCACGCTGCTGGCCGACCCCAAGCGCAGCGCAATGATGTGGGCCTTGATGGACGGCACGGCCCGGCAGGCCGAAGAATTGGCCTTGCTCGCCGGACTGTCGCCGTCCTCGGCCAGTGCTCATCTGGGGCGCCTGTGCGCCGGTGGCCTGCTGAACGTCGAGGTTCGCGGTCGCAAACGATTCTTTCGCCTGGCTGCGCCCGAGATCGGTGCGGCCGTCGAAGCCCTGGCCAGCGCGACCCTGGTCAGTACGCCACGGCAGATCCCGGAGGTCTTCAAGCGTGGCGTCAAGCTGACCCAGGCGCCGTCGGCGCCCGTCTCGCTGATGCGCGCCCGGCTGTGTGACGATCACCTGGGCGGCACCCTGGCGGCCGACCTCTATCAGCGCCTGCTGGACGATGGTTGGGTCGAGCAGTGCGACCAGCGGGTGACGGTCACCCTCAAGGGCGCCAATCAACTGGCCGGCCGCGGCCTGTTCATCCAGGCGCTGGCCCATCGTAACGCCCACATCGCCTGCGCCTGCCCCGATTGGAGCGAGCGTCGCCCGCACCTGGGGGGCGCATTGGGGGCGGCCTTGCTGCAACTGTTCATGCAATCGGGCTGGCTGAGCCTGCCCAACGATTCGCGCGCGTTGCACGTGACTGCGCTCGGCCAGCAGGAGATCCACCGGTTCGCCAGGCAGGAAAGCCTGGAAATGGCGCTCTAGGAGCGCCGCCGGCAAGTCGCTCAGGGCTGCTGGCAGGTCGCATCCAGCCGTCGCTTCGCGCAGGGTTCGCGCACACTCGGTCCGGGGAATCATCGGATTGGGGAGGCAGCATGGACATTCAAGGTTACAGCGCGGCGGAACGCCTGGAGCGGTTACCCATCAGTGGTTATCACCGGGTGATCTTCATCATCATTGCCCTGGCGTTTTTCTTCGACTCCATGGACCTGGCGATGATGACGTTCCTGCTCGGCTCGATCAAAACCGAGTTCGGCCTGAGCACGGCCCAGGCCGGCCTGCTCGCCAGTTCGAGTTTCTTCGGCATGGTGCTGGGGGCGTCGTTGTCGGGGATGCTGGCCGACCGGTTCGGGCGCAAGCCGGTGTTCCAGTGGAGCATCGTGTTGTGGGGTGTCGCCAGTTACCTGTGCTCCACGGCCCAGGACATCGAGACGCTGACGCTGTTTCGCGTGCTGTTGGGCATTGGCATGGGCATGGAGTTTCCGATTGCCCAGTCGATGCTTTCCGAGCTGATCCCGGCCCAGCGCCGGGGGCGCTACATCGCCTTGATGGATGGTTTCTGGCCGCTGGGCTTCGTGGCGGCGGGTGTGCTGTCGTACTTCCTGTTGCCGGTGATCGGCTGGCGCGACATCTTCCTGGTGCTGGCGATACCGGCGGTGTTTGTCCTGGCGATCCGCTTCTTCATACCCGAATCTCCGCGCTGGCTGGAGCAGGCCGGTCGGGGTGCTGAAGCGGACGCAGTCCTGCGGCGGATCGAAGACAAGGTCCGGGCCTCGCTGGGGCGCGCGGACCTGCCGGCGCCCATCCGACTGCCCAGGCAGGTGAGCGTGCCGGGCGGTTTTTTCTCGGCCCTGGCACAGATCTGGTCGCCGCAGTATCGCCAACGCACGATGATGATCTGGAGCGTCTGGTTCTTTGCCCTGCTTGGTTTCTATGGCCTGACGTCCTGGCTCAGCGCGCTGTTGCAGCAGTCGGGATTCGCAGTGACCCAGTCGGTGTATTACACCGTGCTGATTTCCCTGGGCGGGATTCCCGGTTTTCTCGTCGCGGCATGGCTGGTGGAGCGTTGGGGACGCAAGCCCGTGTGCGTTATCACATTGCTGGGCGGCGGGGCGATGGCGTTTCTCTATGGCCAGAGCGCGGTGTTTGGCGGCAACGTCGGGCTGCTGATCGGGACGGGGCTGCTGATGCAGTTTTTCCTGTTCGGCATGTGGGCGGTGCTCTACACCTACACCCCGGAGCTATACCCCACCTCGGCACGGGCCACGGGCTCGGGCTTTGCCTCGGCGATCGGTCGTATCGGTTCGTTGCTGGGGCCGTTGGTGACCGGCCTGGTATTCCCCATCACCGGCCAGGGCGGCGTCTTCGCCCTGGGCGCCTTGTGTTTCGCCGTGGCGGCCGCAGTGGTCTGGCTGTTCGGAATGGAAACCCGAGGCAAGACATTGGAGGAGTTGAGCGAGGGTTCAGCAGGCTAAATACCGTCCTCCTGTGGGAGCGGGCTTGCCCGCGAATGCGGTATGTCAGCGACATATGTGTTTGCTGACACCGCGCATTCGCGAGCAAGCCCGCTCCCACAGGAGGCGAGGCGTCAGGCTTAAGGTTTGATCAACCGCGCGTCCAGGCTGTTCTGCGCCAGGCGAGTGGCCTGGTCCTGGGTCATGCCCAGGTGGGTGTGCAGCGCGTGGAAGTTCTCGGTGACGTAGCCACCGAAGTACGCCGGGTCGTCGGAGTTCACCGTCACCTTCACACCACGCTCGAGCATGTCGAGGATGTTGTGCTGCGACATGTCGTCGAACACGCACAACTTGGTGTTGGACAATGGGCATACCGTCAGCGGGATCTGCTCGTCGATGATCCGTTGCATCAGCCGCTCATCCTCGATGGCCCGCACACCATGGTCGATGCGCTGGATCTTCAACAGGTCCAGGGCTTCCCAGATGTACTCGGGTGGGCCTTCTTCACCGGCATGGGCGACGGTCAGGAAGCCTTCGTGGCGAGCCCGGTCGAAGACCTGCTGGAACTTGCTCGGCGGATGGCCCATTTCCGAACTGTCCAGGCCCACGGCGACGAAGGCGTCGCGAAACGGCAGCGCCTGGTCGAGGGTTTTTTGCGCTTGTTCTTCACTGAGGTGGCGCAGGAAGCTCAGGATCAGGCCGCTGGTTATCCCCAGTTGCTGCTCACCGTCCTTGAGGGCGGCGGCGATGCCGTTGAGTACCACTTCGAACGGGACGCCGCGGTCGGTGTGGGTCTGCGGATCGAAGAACGGTTCGGTGTGGATCACGTTCTGCGCCTTGCAACGCAGCAGGTAGGCCCACGTCAGGTCGTAGAAGTCCTGGGACGTGCGCAGCACATCGGCGCCCTGGTAATACAGGTCGAGAAACTCCTGCAGATTGTTGAAGGCATAGGCCTTGCGCAGGGCGTCCACGTCGCTCCAGGGCAGGGCGATCTTGTTGCGTTCGGCCAGGGCGAACAGCAGCTCGGGCTCCAGCGAGCCTTCCAGGTGCAGGTGCAGTTCAGCCTTGGGCAAGGCATTGAGCCAGTCGTACATGGTTTTTTCTCATCAGCGAATCAATGGCGGCATTCTACAGGGGCCGGGCGCAATGTCGGCTAAAACCTGACCGGGTGATCCACTGTGCGGCAATATTCGCCGCCGTCACACCCCAAGGAAACGTTCATCGCCCCCGACAGTCTAGTAGCTCATGACCCCGTGCACGATGAAAGGCCAGCGATGCTCACGTTGATCAAGCAAGAAAAACTCCTGCTGCTGGCGTTGCTTGCCGCGTTCGTGGCTTATCCGCTGGAGCACTGGCTGTTGGGCAGCGGACAGATGGTGGCATTGATCGGCGCGTTGGCGCTGATTGGCTTCATCGTCGCCGCGTCCATGCGCGTGGCCCATCACGCCGAGCTGTTGGCGGAAAAGGTCGGTGACCCCTACGGCACGATGATCCTGACGTTATCGGCGGTGCTGGTGGAAGTGGTGATCCTGGCGATCATGATGAGCAACCAGGCTTCGCCGACGCTGGTGCGGGACACGATCTACTCGGCGGTGATGCTCGACATCAACGGTATCCTCGGGCTCGCGGCACTGATGGGCGGGATCAAGCATGGCGAGCAGGTCTACAACGACGACTCGGCGCGCACCTACAGCGTGATGATCCTCACCGCCATGGGCGTGTCGATGGTGGTGCCGGAGTTCATCCCCGGGAAAGCTGGAAGACTTATTCGGCCTTTACCATTGGCGCGATGCTGGTGTTGTACACCTTGTTCCTGCGCATGCAGGTCGGCCCCCACAGTTACTTCTTCAGCTACAGCTACCCGGAAAAACGCCGCCGGAAAGAGCCGGTGGAAGATGAACCGAAACCCGTCAGCCTGGCGTTCTCCATCGCGGCGCTGGTGTTTGGTGTGGTGGTGATCGGCGCGCTGGCGGAAGTCATGTCCAAGGCCATCGACCTGGGGTTGGAAGGGACCGGAGCGCCGCCGGTGGTCACGGCCATCCTGGTGGCCGCCATCTCCGCCGCACCGGAAATTCTCACTGCCCTGCGCGCGGCGCTCGCCAATCGCATGCAGTCGGTGGTGAACATCGCCCTGGGGGCTTCGCTGTCCACGGTGATTCTCACGGTGCCGGTGATGGAGGCCATGGCCCTCTACACCGGCCAGCCCTTCCAGATGGCAATGACTCCGGTGCAGACGGTGATGATCTTCATCACCCTGATCGTCAGCGCGATCAACCTCAACGATGGCGAAACCAATGCCATCGAAGGCATGACCCACTTCGTGCTGTTCGCGACGTTTGTGATGTTGTCGTTGCTCGGTCTGTAAATCGTGCGCGGCGCCAGAGATGGGCGGGCTTGCTCGCGAAAGCGTCGGTGCCGCCAGCATCGATGTCGACTGACCGACCGCTATCGCGAGCAAGCCCGCTCCCACATGGGAGGGGCGTCGGGTCAGCTTCCCGCAATCAGCTCCCGCGCCGCCTGGCTGTGATCGGCGATCAACCCCTTCAGGTCCAGCCCCTCGACTTGGCCATCGATGACCCGCCAACGGCCGGCGATCATCACTCGATCGGCCCGGTCGGCACCGCACAGCAGCAGGGCCGAGATCGGGTCGTGGCTGCCGGAGAAACGCAACTCATCGAGCTTGAACAGCGCCAGGTCGGCCTGCTTGCCGACGGCCAGCTCACCGATGTCGCTGCGTCCGAGCAATTGCGCCGAGCCACGGGTGGCCCAGCCGAGGACGCGCTCAGGTGTGATCGCCGGCGCGCCGTAGCGCAGGCGCTGGATGTACAGCGCCTGGCGGGCTTCGAGCAGCATGTTCGAGGCATCGTTGGAGGCCGAACCGTCGACCCCCAGGCCCAGCGGAGCGCCGGCGGCGGTCAGTTCCAGGGTGGGACAGATGCCCGACGCCAGGCGCATGTTGGAGCTTGGGCAATGGCAGATGCCGGTGCCGGCGGCGCCGAGACGGGCGACCTCATCCGGGTTGAAATGAATGCCGTGGGCCAGCCAGGTGCGCGGGCCGAGCCAGCCGACACTGTCCAGGTAATCCACCGTGCGCAGGCCGAAACGTTGCAGGCAGAACGCTTCTTCGTCGAGGGTTTCGGCCAGGTGCGTGTGCAGGCGCACGTCGAGCTTTTCCGCCATCTCGGCGCTGGCGCGCATGATGTCGGGTGTGACCGAGAACGGCGAGCAGGGCGCCAGGGCAATCTGGATCTGCGCGCCGTCGTTGCGTTCGTGGTAGCGATCGATCAGGCGCTGGCTGTCTTGGAGAATGACCTCGCCCTGCTGCACGGTCTGTTGCGGCGGCAGGCCACCGTCGGCTTCGCCCAGGCTCATGGAACCGCGCGTGAGCATGGCGCGCATGCCCAGTTCGCGCACGCTCTGCACTTGCACGTCGATGGCGTTTTCCAGGCCGTCGGGAAACAGGTAGTGATGGTCGGCGGCGGTGGTGCAGCCTGACAGCAGCAGCTCGGCCAGCGCCACTTTGCTTGCCAGGGCGAGTTTTTCCGGGGTCAGCCTCGCCCACACCGGGTAGAGGGTCTTCAACCATGGAAACAACGGCTGGTTCACCACCGGCGCCCAGGCCCGTGTCAGCGTCTGATAGAAGTGGTGATGGGTGTTGATCAGGCCGGGCAGGATCACGTGCTCGCGAGCGTCGAAGACCGTGTCACAGGGTTGGGCGGGCTGCTGGCCGAGGCCCAGCCGTTCGACGATCACACCGTCCTGCAGGACGAGGCCGCCACGGGCATCGAGGTCGTTGGCCGTGAAAATGGCGAGGGGTTTTTTTAACCAGGTACGGGTCGCAGGCATGGTGGCCGGCTCCTCTGAAAGTGGGTTCAGGTTAGCCAGCTCAGTGATGCCCTGTCTGCTGATCCAGGGTCGCCGTCGGGGGCGAAGTGGGGAGTTTACTCAGGTTCAGTCGTCCGTGACCAGTGCCTTACCCCGGCCCCTTGTGGGAGCGAGCAAGCTCGCTCCCACAAGGTTTACCAGGGAATCGTCTCGCCCTTGTAGTTGACGAAGTGATGCCCGCCCTTGCCGGCGAAGGCGTTGACCTGGTCGATCAAGCCGCGGGTGCTGGTCTGGACATCGATGTCTGCCCCTTCACCGCCCATGTCGGTCTTCACCCAGCCAGGGTGCAGCGACAGTACGGTCAACGTCTGGTCGCCCAGTTGGCTGACAAAGCTGTTGGTCATGGAGTTGAGAGCCGCCTTGCTGGCCTTGTAAAGCGCCAGTTCCGGGGCGTCGGGCATGGTCACGCTGCCCAGCACCGAACTCATGAACGCCAGCACGCCGCTGCCATCGCGGATCTGGCCGACGAAGCGCTGCGCCAGGTTGATCGGTGCCACCGCGTTGGTGAAGAACAACTGGCCGACTTCAGCCAGCGTCGCGCCGCCGGGGCTCTGGTTGTCCGGGCCCTTGACGCCGGCATTGACGAACAGCAGGTCGAAGGTTTCACCCTTGAGCTGCTGGCTCAGGGCGATGACCGCTTGCTGGTCGTCCATGTCGAGTTTTTCGATCCGAACCGGACCCAACGCCTTCAACGCCCCGGCGTTCTGCGGGTTGCGCACGGTGGCGGTCACGTTCCAGCCATCGTCCAGCAACACCTTCACCAGGCCGAGGCCCAAGCCCCGGGAGGCACCGATGATCAATGCGTTTTTTGCCGAATTCATGAGGGCATCCTTGAAGAAAAAAGGTCACGGATTTAATGGACAACGTTGCCCGAGCCGTTGTTTCAGCTCGTGACGCAACGCGTCGAGTTCGGTCATGCGGGTTTCGATCAGGGTCAGTTTGTCCTGTAGCAATTGCGTGATGGCGTTGCCCGGATCCGGTACGCGCCACAGGGCGGCGACGCTATGGCCGATCTCGCCCAGAGTAAAGCCCAGGCGCTGGGCCGTCTTGATGTAGAGCACCAGTTGCACCATGTCGTCGGGATAATCGCGATAACCATTGGCGCTGCGGCCCGCCGCGATCAGGCCGCGCTGCTCATAGAAGCGCAGCGTATCGCGGCTGACGGCGCAGGCCTGGGCGAGTTCACCGATGCGCATGAGGGTCTCCAGAAGGGCTTGACCCTGGAGCATACCCCAAGCTTTAGCCTGTTCGCTCCTTGATTATCTGGAGCATTGTTATGTGGACCCCAACGCAGTACCGCCGCGTGGTGCGCGGCGGCGCCTGGTACGACCTGATCGTGACCGCCGCCTTCGCCACGCCCTGGACGTTTGCCATCCTGCATGGCGCGCTGACGAGCCTCGCCCAGGCACTCGATCTGCCAGGTGAGTTGCCGGCGTTTGCGCCCGCGCACCTGTTGATGGCGAACCTGCTGGGTTCGATTGTCTGTGTGTGGTCGGTGTTGCGGATCCGCGACCCGCAGCCGACGTATGGGCGGTATGACGCGGCGGGGCGGTTGCTGTTTGCAACGTGGATGCTTTATGCACTGCTCCATGGGGCCAGTGCCATCGTCTGGGTATTTCTGTTCTTTGAACTGGCATGGGGCCTGATGCAGGTCTTGCCTATTCGTGGCCAGTGGTTAAAAAATGATCAAGCCCCTGCGAGCCATGCCGTTATTGGCACCTGAAGACCCATGAACGGGTTATCCACAGCTTGCTCCACAGTAATTGTGCGCAAGCGAGACGCGCGGGCATAAGCGCCGCGCGGCTTTCTCCCAAAGGTGATAAACCACCGCAAGCAACTGTTTTGCTGGCGGATTTATCAACTGGATGAAGGGTTGGACAAAAACTGAGCAACCCTCTAAAACCCGCGTGACAGAAGGGTTACAGAGGGATGTGCTCAGGTTATCCACAGTCGGATGCACAGTGGATGTGGGCAAGTTTTTGCGGCGGGGGATTCGCCTTCGTGCTCAACGCTCCAGCAGAATCCGTCCACGGCTCAGGTCCGCCAATTGCTTTTGCAATAGCGGGATCTGCGCTTCGCCGACGGCCAGTTGCAGGGCCACGCCGTTGGCGGTGAATTGCTCCTCGGTCACCAGCCCGCCGCACTCGGCGACCCGCAGCTTCACCAAGGGCAATTCTGCAAAGCCGCAGGCGCAGCGCAGCGCCACGCGGCTGATCAGTTCGATCTTGTCAGCGTTTTGCAAACACTTGTTGGCGCCACCACCGTACGCCCGCGCCAGTCCGCCGGTGCCCAGTTGGATCCCGCCGTACCAGCGGATGACCAGCACCACCACCTGATCGCAAGCTTGCGCTTCGATGGCGGCCAATATCGGCCGCCCGGCCGTACCGCCCGGTTCGCCGTCGTCGTTGCTGCGGTATTGATCGCCGAGCTTCCAGGCCCAGCAGTTGTGCGTGGCGTCCAAGTCGCTGTGCTGCTCGATAAAGGCCTGGGCATCGGCGGGGCAGGTGATGGGGGCGGCGAAGGTGATGAAGCGGCTCTTGCGAATTTCTTCGCGGTATTCGCAAAAACCGGCAAGGGTAAAAGGCATGGGCAATCTTAAATGGCTGGTGTCAGGCCGCAGCCCTTGAGAATGATACGGATCAGGTTGTCGCCAGCTTCGATCATGTCCTGCTTGGTCAATTTGCTGCGCCCGGTCACGCGGCAGATCTGGGTGGCGAAGTCGGCGTAATGCTGGGTACTGCCCCACAGCAGGAAAATGAGGTGCACCGGGTCGACGGGGTCCATCTTGCCGGCGTCGATCCAGGCCTGGAACACGGCAGCGCGGCCGCCGAACCAGGCGCGATAATCCTGGTTGAAGTACTCGGTCAGACACTCGCCACCGCTGATCACCTCCATGGCAAACAGGCGCGAGGCTTGGGGCTGGCGACGGGAGAACTCCATCTTGGCGCGAATGTAGCGGGTCAAGGCCTCGGCCGGATCATCTTCGGCGGTGAGGTGATTGAAGGTGCTGTCCCACAATTCGATGATGTTGCTCAGCACCGCCACGTACAGGCCAAGTTTATTGGTGAAGTAATAATGCAGGTTTGCCTTGGGCAGCCCGGCCTTCAAGGCAATGGCATTCATGCTGGTGCCCTTGAACCCGTGGCGGGCGAATTCATCTTCGGCGGCCTTGAGAATGGTCTCTTCGTTCTTCTGACGAATGCGACTGGTGGGCTTGCCACCGTGAGCGGGGACTTCAAAGGTCATGGACGTTTCCGGGCTGGGTCTGTGGGGCAAGCAAATGCGTTGATAACGCACCGGCGGCGATCCGACAAGTGCCACCCTCATTTAAAGCCGTTTGGCGATCCAGGCTCAGCGCGTCGCTGCCAGGCTTTCGAGAAAACTCTCCAGCACCAGATGAGGCCGCCGCCCCTTGCGCGTGACCGACGCCAGGCTCAGGTCATAGAAGCGGGTTTTAGCTTTCAGGGCTCGCAACCGACCTTGCTGGACCCAGAGGTTGGCGTAGTGATCCGGCAGGTAGCCGATGTAGCGTCCGGTCAGGATCAGGAACGCCATGCCTTCGCGATCCGACGCACTGGCCGTGCAGTTGAGCGCCTGGTAGTGAGCCTGGATGTCGGCCGGCAGGCGGAAGGTGGGCGCGATGGCGTCCTGGCTGTTGAGGCGAGTGTCGTCGAGCTGCTTGTCATCCACATAGAACAACGGATGCCCCACGGCGCAATACAGCAGCGACCGTTCGCTGTAGAGCGGCTGATATTCCAACCCGGACAGGGCGCTGGCCTGGGGAACCACGCCGACGTGCAGGCGACCGTCGAGTACGCCTTGCTCGACTTCATTCGGGGCGATCATGCGAATCTGGATCTGCACGTCGGGCCCGCGTTCTTTCAATTGGGCCAATGCATGGGTGATACGCATGTGGGGCAGGGTGACGAGGTTGTCGGTCAGTCCGATGGTCAGTTCGCCACGCAGGTGCTGGTGCAGGCCGTTGACCTCGGTGCGGAAGCTTTCCAGCGCACTTAATAGCTGCAACGCCGACTGATACACCTCGCGGCCTTCTTCCGTCAGCGAAAAACCCGCGCGCCCGCGCTGGCACAGACGCAGGCCCAGGCGCTGCTCCAGGTCGCTCATCTGTTGGCTGATGGCCGAGCGGCCAATGCCAAGCACCGTTTCGGCGGCGGAGAAACCGCCGCACTCCACCACGCTGCGAAAAATGCGCAACAGGCGGATGTCGAAGTCGCTGACCTGGGCCAGTGGGTCGGGGCGGCGGACGCTCATAGTTTAGTAGTCTGCTGACTGAAGGTTAGAAAAGTTGCATTTCACCGACTTTATCGCCGTGGCAACTTAGCCGCAAGAACGCCTTTTGATCCCTGTCGCCTTTGTCCTGAGAGGTTTTGTCGATGAACATGCCCGAACACGCAGCCGGTTCCCTGGCCAGTCAGCTCAAGCTCGATGCTCACTGGATGCCCTACACCGCCAACCGTAACTTCCAGCGCGACCCTCGCCTGATCGTGGCGGCTGAGGGCAGTTGGCTGGTCGACGACAAGGGCCGCAAGGTCTACGACTCGCTGTCGGGCCTGTGGACCTGCGGTGCCGGGCACACTCGCAAGGAAATCCAGGACGCGGTCGCCAAGCAGTTGGGCACCCTCGATTACTCGCCGGGGTTCCAGTACGGTCACCCGCTGTCGTTTCAGTTGGCGGAAAAAATCACCAGCCTGACTCCCGGCAACCTCAACCATGTGTTCTTTACCGACTCCGGTTCGGAGTGCGCCGACACCGCGGTGAAAATGGTCCGCGCCTACTGGCGCCTCAAGGGGCAAGCCACCAAGACCAAGATGATCGGCCGTGCCCGTGGCTATCACGGCGTGAACATCGCCGGCACCAGCCTTGGCGGTGTCAGCGGCAACCGCAAGCTGTTCGGCCAGGCAATGATCGACGTCGACCACCTGCCGCACACCCTGCTGGCCAGCAACGCCTATTCCCGTGGCATGCCCAAGGAGGGTGGTGTCGCCCTGGCCGATGAGCTGCTGAAGCTGATCGAATTGCATGACGCTTCCAACATCGCGGCAGTGTTCGTCGAGCCGATGGCGGGTTCGGCTGGCGTGTTGGTGCCGCCTGAGGGTTACCTCAAGCGCCTGCGGGAAATATGCGACCAGCACAGCATCCTGCTGGTGTTCGACGAAGTGATCACCGGATTCGGCCGCACCGGTTCGATGTTCGGTGCCGACAGCTTTGGCGTGACACCGGACCTTATGTGCATCGCCAAGCAAGTCACCAACGGCGCCATCCCCATGGGCGCGGTGATTGCCAGTTCCGAGATCTACCAGACCTTCATGAATCAGCCGACGCCCGAGTACGCCGTGGAATTCCCCCACGGCTACACCTACTCGGCGCATCCGGTGGCCTGCGCGGCCGGCCTGGCGGCGCTGGACCTGCTGCAGAAGGAAAACCTGGTGCAGAGCGTGGCCGAGGTCGCACCGCATTTCGAGAACGCACTGCATGGGGTGAAAGGGGCGAAGAACGTCATCGACATTCGCAACTATGGCCTGGCCGGGGCGATCCAGATCGCCGCGCGGGACGGCGATGCGATCGTGCGTCCGTTCGAGGCCGGCATGGCGTTGTGGAAGGCCGGTTTCTATGTGCGGTTTGGTGGCGACACCTTGCAGTTCGGGCCGACGTTCAACAGCAAGCCGCAGGACCTGGACCGTTTGTTCGATGCGGTCGGTGAAGTGCTGAACAAGCTCGACTGACCCCCCTTTTCTAATCGCTTTCAACAACGGGCGTCCGGTGACGGGCGCCTGTGGATAAATTCTGGAGTCCCCATGAGCCTCATCCCGCATTTGATCAATGGCGAACTGCTGAGTGACAGCGCTCGCACGGCCGACGTGTTCAACCCGTCCACCGGCCAGGCGATCCATAAGGTGCCCTTGGCTGATCGCGCGACCATTCAACAGGCCATCGACGCGGCCAAGGCGGCTTTCCCGGCCTGGCGCAGCACGCCGCCGGCCAAGCGCGCGCAGGTGATGTTTCGTTTCAAGCAATTGCTGGAGCAGAACGAATCGCGCATTGCCCAGTTGATCAGCGAAGAACACGGCAAGACCCTGGAAGACGCGGCTGGTGAGCTCAAGCGTGGCATCGAAAACGTCGAGTTCGCCTGCGCCGCGCCGGAAATCCTGAAGGGCGAATACAGCCGTAACGTAGGACCGAATATCGACGCCTGGTCAGACTTTCAACCCTTGGGTGTCGTTGCGGGCATCACGCCGTTCAACTTCCCGGCGATGGTGCCGCTGTGGATGTACCCGTTGGCGATCGTTTGCGGTAACTGTTTCATTCTCAAGCCGTCCGAGCGCGACCCGAGCTCGACCTTGCTGATTGCCCAGTTATTGTTGGAGGCGGGGTTGCCCAAGGGCGTATTGAGCGTGGTGCATGGCGACAAGGCGGCGGTGGATGCGTTGATCGAAGCGCCGGAAGTGAAGGCCTTGAGTTTTGTCGGCTCGACGCCGATTGCCGAATACATCTATGCCGAAGGCACCCGACGCGGCAAACGCGTCCAGGCGCTGGGCGGGGCGAAGAACCATGCGGTCCTGATGCCGGATGCCGATCTGGACAATGCGGTCAGCGCACTGATGGGCGCGGCATACGGTTCGTGCGGCGAGCGTTGCATGGCGATTTCGGTGGCGGTCTGTGTCGGCGACCAGGTGGCCGACGCACTGGTGTCCAAGCTGGTGCCGCAGATCAAGGCGTTGAAAATCGGTGCGGGGACTTCTTGCGGACTGGACATGGG